>NZ_OY782854.1:0-600000 GCF_963678425.1 uncultured Bacteroides sp. | reverse complement strand
GGAAGTTTTTTAGGTGGCATTTCACGTTACCTTCTTTCAAGATCTATGCAAAACAGCATTATTTCATCATTTCCATTCGGAACGTTTATAGTTAATATTCTTGGTTGTTTCCTTATTGGCCTCTTTTACGGGCTTTCCGAACGGGGAAATCTTATCAACAACGAATGGCGAATGTTCCTCACAGTTGGTTTCTGTGGTGGATTCACAACATTTTCCACTTTTGCTAATGAAAATATCTCTCTGTTAAGAGACGGCAATTTCTTTTACTTTTCACTTTATGCCGGTTTTAGTTTATTTCTGGGATTAACAGCCACTTATTTAGGTAATCTAATCACTAAAATATTTTGAGTATGGAAGCAAATAGTGAAGCAAAGATATTGCGGATATTTACTAGCAATACAGACAAGTTTAAACATTCTCTTCTTTATGAGACTATTATTTTTGCGGCCAAGCGATACGGACTTGCCGGTGCAACCGCTACAAAAGGAATAATGGGATTTGGTTCAAGCAGTGTAATTCGTTCAGTTAAGTTCTGGGAGCTTACAGAGAAACTGCCCATTGTCGTAGAAATTATAGATGACTCAAAGAAAATAGATGATTTTATAGAAAAAATTCTCCCATGGTTTGATTATCTATCCTGTGGATGTCTAATTACAGTAGAAAACGTAACTACTATTTTAAGAAAACAGGGCTCCCAAAAGAAGAATGGGAAAATTTAAGTGTGTATTTATTTAATCGAAACAAATATTTCTTAATTTATGTTGTAAAACATGCACTTTCAGTTCTATTATTTGCAGATTAAATTTAAAGCACTACCTTTGCAATGTGTTTTTCATAGTATTAGATTTAAGGTTAACAAAGATTGGTTGTCGTGAGACAACCATTTTTTTTGTCCTCCCTTTTGTCTGTCTATATTTTTCATCACATTTTCTTCCAAAGAAATAATATTTAGAAGCAACTATTGCTTTTTAACGGACAAATATTATTTAAGTTCCACCCTATTGAGATGATATCTACAGAACACTTTTAAACAGCAACAGCTGATCTTTCTTCATAGAAAAAGAGAGCAAACAGTTAAAGCAAAATTCATATCCGCTGATCCATCTATGTTTTGAAGAATGAATATGGACAGCGATATTTCCGATATGGCTATATTAAAGATCAATAAGTTTGCTTGCATTATTCTGAGCACCAACCTACAGTATTCATCATTTTAATATTTTTATCTATTTATTTTCCATAGGAAATTTGTTTTATTAGAAAATATACATATCTTTGCATCGTTATTTCTATCGGAACAAATTTCCAAAGGAATATTACTAGAAGAATTAATATAAACCATATCACAATGATAAAGATGAAATTAAATAAATATTGGCTCACGTTACCGGGAGTGGTTATCGGAGCATTAGGAGGCTACCTGTATTGGCGCTATGTAGGGTGCGAAAGCGGCAGTTGTCCAATTACATCCTCGCCATTAATGAGTTCATTGTGGGGAGCAGTCATGGGAGGATTACTATTTAGTATGTTTAAAACAGAAAAAAGGAACGATGAATAACATATTAAAAAATTGGGATTTTTCCCGTATTATAAAACTTATTGCTGGTATAGGTATTAGTATTTATGCTATTACAGAAAAAGAATATTCATTTCTATTTCTGGCAGGATTCTTGTTCCTACAAGCCATACTAAATATATCTTGTTGTGGAGCAGGAGGATGTTCATCCAGTACCAACAATAGTCAAAAGGAAGTATTTAAAGGAGAAATTAAACAGTATAAACCGGAGAAATAATGAAAAAGCTAACATTAATCTTGCTAATGACGGGACTGATATTCACCTCGTGCAACGGACAACAAGCAGCTAAACAAAATGATAACAAATTAAAAACAGAGAATAAGATGAAAACAATCCATTTAACAAAAGCAGAATTTCTAAAGAAAGTGGCTAATTATGAAGCGAACCCTAACGAGTGGAAATACTTAGGTGACAAACCTGCCATTGTAGACTTTTACGCATCCTGGTGTGGTCCATGTAAAACCATCGCTCCAATTCTTGAAGAACTGGCAGCCGAATATGGCGATAAGATTTACATATATAAAATCAACACAGAGGAAGAAGAAGAACTGGCAGCAGCATTTGGCATTCGCAGCATTCCTTCATTGCTCTTCATCCCAATGAATGGCAAGCCACAAATGGCACAGGGAGCAATGCCTAAATCAGCATTCAAGGAAGCTATTGACAGCGTGTTACTTAAAAACTAACTAATATGGCACTTACGATTGACAAAGACCGATGCCCGCTTCTCAGAGTATGCCCCGTAGGTGCAATCTCTCAGGACGGACACAGCCTTCCGGTTATTGATTCCGGAAAATGTATTGAATGCGGAAAGTGTACCAAATATTGCGGAATGCAGGCTGTTTATAAAAGATAAGCCTATTCTGAAAATCTATAAGAATATAACCAATGGAAATTTAAATTCCGTTGGTTATTTTTTTTAAGAAAAGTTCCAGAAGGACCATTTCAAAAGACTGAGGAACTGAAAAAATAGAACTCTGAAAATGTCTCAATATATAAATGCTCCCCCCTAAAACAGCCTCTCCCCTATTTTGTGTTTTCAGGCTTAAGCTATTCATCTTTTGAATACAAACATATTATAGTAAATTGTATAACTAAAGTAACTTTATTACTTACAATTTATTCTGTTAATACAGAATTCTAGCAATGCATTCTTAAACCATTTCCACCTAAAACGGTATATACTTTTATACTTCAGTCTCAAGAATACAAACTGATTTTAACAAAATATAAAAAAAAACACTATTTTTGGAAATCAGTTTACTGCAGTATTGTAGACTTTCATATTCATTACAATCAAAAGTTCCATTTTCACTGCATTCTGGTTGCCGATAAAATTTAGTTTTGATTACAAGAATTATAGCTGCTGTTCTGGGCAATAATAAAAAGCATAGATGCAGTTTATTGGGTTTTACTTCAATTAATAAAGAAATGAAAAAGAACTTCACACTTCTCGCTTTTATCATGGTTTTTTGGTTTGTAATATCATTTATTACAAACATTTTGGGACCTTTAATTCCGGATATTATTAAGAACTTCAACCTTGATCATTTGGCTATGGCAGGGTTTATTCCCACCTCCTTTTTCTTAGCATACGCTATTATGTCTATACCGGCAGGTATTATGATAGACAAGATAGGAGATAAAAAGGTATTGTTTATAGGATTCTTAATGCCTTTTTGCGGAACAATCCTGTTTGCCAGTTTCCCATCTTATGGGATGTTATTAACTTCATGCTTTATCATTGGATTGGGTATGGCAATGCTTCAAACAGTACTAAACCCTTTGCAACGCGTTGCCGGAGGCGAAGAAAATTATGCATTTGTTGCCGAGCTAGCACAGTTCGTATTTGGGATAGCCTCATTTATAAGTCCATTAGTCTATATCTATTTAGTTAAAGAGCTAAATCCTAAAACTTACATTAAGGGAAATAACCTGTTTATCGACTTCCTGGCAAAACTGACTCCGCCTCAACTGCCATGGGTTTCATTGTATTGGCTTTTTGCTATAATCTTGCTACTGATGTTGTTTACAGTACTATTTATACGCGTGCCACGTATTAAGCTTACCGGAGAAGAAAAAGCAGGTTCAACATCATCATATATCAAACTATTTAAAAAGGGGAAAGTATGGCTGTTCTTTTTAGGAATATTTTCTTATGTGAGCACCGAGCAAGGTATAGCAAACTTTATGACAACTTTTTTAGAGAAATATCACAATGTGGATCCTCAGCTAGAGGGTGCAACAGCAGTCAGCCATTTTTGGGGATTAATGACAGTGGGCTGTATAGTTGGGATGATATTACTAAAACTGTATGATTGTCGGAAAGTTCTTCTTGGCTCCGGAATTCTTTCGACAATTTTTCTTTTGCTGGCACTATTTGGCAGTACCAGCATTTCTATAGTTGCTTTCCCAACAACCGGATTCTGTATATCAGTTATGTACTCTATCGTATTCTCGTTGGCACTTAATTCTGTATCAATGAATCATGGTTCTTTTGCGGGAATTCTTTGCTCCGGCATTGTAGGAGGTGCAGGGGGACCTATCATAGTCAGTGCAATTGCAGATATTACGAATTTACGTGTAGGAATGCTGTTTATTTTAATATTCATTTTTTACATTACAAGCATCGGAGTTTGGGCCAGACCATTAATCGATAATAAAACAGTCCGGTTAAAGGAGCTCTTTAAGAGAAACTAAAGATAAGCCTGTATTGAAAATCTTTAAAAGTATAACCAATGGAAAATAGAATTCCATTGGTTATACTTTTTATAGACCGGCCAAACTTTAATTTATTCTCTCACGCAATTCATGCTTAATATATCTGCGAATAGTTCTGAATTTGGGATGTACTGCTAATCGAGGAGTAATTGAACTTTCTTTCAACATAAATGCAACGAGACAAAATATACCTAATATAAGAAGCCAGCCAAGCAATTCTTTCATTGAGACAATCAAAGCTTGTTGTTGCAATGCTCCATAAAGTCGTTCCATAGGCATTTGATTAGCAGCAACATTTACATGATCTAAATTCGCGCCTAATAACATTACATTTTTTGCCATCACAAATTTCATTGCATGTCCAAGTACCGCCGCTCCAAAGAATTCTCCAAAACAAGCATCTACAAAGGCTTGTATGGTCAATGCCTCCCAAAAGTACTGAAATGGAACTCGTGTCAATGCAGTAATAAAGGTAATCGAAATCACTAAATATCCAAAGTTTCGCAAAAATATAGGCAATATCAATGCTTCTTTAGGCAAGTTATAATCTATCATAAAATAGAATATCAACAAATATGCTACAATAGCTGAAAAACCAATAACTGTAGCTCTTTTGTAACTCCATTTTTTAAGAGCAAATGTTCGGTACATAAAGATGCTTGCCGTAGCAATTCCTAAAATGGCTATCCAATTGGTTGAAATAAGATTCAGTGAATCGTAACCGAGTATGTGCTCCATATAGGCATGCTCTATCACATGCATGGGTGAAATCAAGATGAAAACCACGAGGTATATAAAAAAAGTCAGATACACCGTTCTGAATTTCCATGTATGCAAACTAATATACGGATGCCGTATAGTTTTTGCACGCCATAAATTGATTAGCAGCAATACAACAGCAAATACTGTTGCTATTTGAATGTATTGAGATTCATACCAATCGTAATGTTCACCATACACAGATAGGAAAATAACAGATAATATTGTTAATGCCCACAAAAGAGCGCCTAACCAATCTATTCCAAAAAGTGGTAACTTTTTCATAGAACGATAAGTTCGGAACAGAATTGTTGTAGCAATCATCACCAATAGCAGTAAAGCTACAACTATCCAGTGCATATATTCCCATTTTGACAAATATGAAGTATAAATAGCTGTCAATCCAGTAAACTGAAGCATCCCCTGCACTAACAAGTTAATGTAGCAGAAAAAGATCGAGAGATCTCTTTTAGGTGTAATCCATAACTGGATAGTTGAGTTACACTCAAATGTTGCCCACATTCTGAAAACACCGGCAACAAAGCAGGTTGCAACAAGTACAGGAACACTATCTGTATGCATGCAAATCAAATTACATGCAATAATGAAGATACAGCAAGTTAGTAGGGTTGGTTTGGACGGAAAACGGAATTTCAACCGGAACATGATTGTAAAGACCAAAGCCAGACCTACCAGAGAAGCAGCACCGGCCATCGTAATATCTTCCTGCATCAAAGACGTAGAACCTACTATTTCATTTACCGCAGCTAGATAGACACCTCCTGAAAGCTGGAAAATAATGACAAAAACAACCATTATCCACGGTCTGAGTTTTTCGGGAACGAAAGACCGCATAGCCGGGATAGAAAAAGGACCTATATCATGCATAGATTAATAGTTTACTTCACATTCAACATTCATACCAGCGCGAAGACGTTTCAAATCGTCGGGTCTATTCGCGTGAGAGAATTTAATACGTATAGGTATCCGTTGTTCAACTTTTACGAAGTTACCTGCTGAATTATCTTGTGGGAAAAGAGAAAAACTTGCCCCTGTAGCTTGCGCAAGAGACTCTACAGTACCTTTAAAAACAACATTAGGAATAGCATCAACTTCAATTTCAACTTTTTGACCATCGTGTATATTTGCGGTTTGCGTCTCTTTGTAATTAGCAATAATCCACTTGTCGTTTTCATCAACCAAATCCACTAAAGCTTGTCCCGGCTGAATCAGCATTCCTTCCTGTATATTCTTTCGTCCGGTTGTTCCGTCACATGGAGCTGTGATAACCGTATAGGAAAGATTTAGTTTTGCCAGTCCCAATGCTGCTTCGGCAAGTTTGATCCCTGCTGTGTTTTGACCTAACCGATGTGTTTGCTCCTGTTTAACCAAAGTTGTAGATTGCTTTTCACGAACTAATAATTCATATCGTGCTTTCGACGCGTCGTAATCTGTTTTGATGTTATCATATTGCTGTTTGGTAACCGCACCTTGTCCTAACAGATTCTTATAACGATTATATTCACGTTCGGCGTTATCCAAACGGATTTTAGCTTCCTGAATACCGGCATCTGATACAGAGATATTGTTTTGTGTAGTGTTAATACTTGAAGACATGACCGTTTTACCAGATATAGCATTTTGATAGTCAGCCTCAGCCTGTGCTACTCTGAAACGGAATTCAGTATCTTCAATTAAAACCAAAGTATCACCTTTATGAACGTATTGATTTTCTTCAAAACAAATTTTCTTAATAAACCCTTGAACGCGTGAGTTTACTGGTACAATCAATTGTTTCACCTGTGCATTGTCTGTATACTCTACATTTCCAAGATGAACGAATCGTGAACATACCCAAGTAACTCCGCAAACAAGTACAAGTACGATAACAATATTATTGATTAGCTTTTTTCTTTTATGATCCATTGTTCTATGATGTTTAATTGTTTATTTATAAATTTCCTGACGCCTTTTTCAATTTATAAAAATTGAAAAGAATATTAATCCGGGCATTTGCAACCTGCAACTCTGCGCTAAGTTTCGAATTACTGGCATCCAGCATGTCTGTAATCAGTGCCAAATCATTGAGATAACGATTATTGATCACCTCATAGTTTTGGCTAGCCAATTCCAGGCTTTTCACCTGTGTGTCAAGTTCAGTAAATGACTCCAGGTAATACGTATAGGCAGCCTGTACTTCATTTTCTGTTCTATCCTTGACTAATGACAATTGTTCCTGAGCTTGGCGGGTTGCAAGTTGAGCCTGCTTACATTTCTTATTTGTCTTGTAAAGGGAAGCAAGATTATATTTCACGCCAACACCTACATACCAATAATTTAGGTTTTTGTTGATGGGTGGCACCTCAAAAGTAATTGGTCCGTCGAAATGATTGGCAGCCACAAAAGCTATATGTGGCAATTTTTCTGATTTTACAATCTTCTCTTGTTGCTTACTGATATCTATACCTAATGCCAACTGCTGCAATGCAGGTGAGAAAGAAGATGCCATTTGTTGCCAATCGCCTTCACTGGATACTGCAAATTCTTTTTGCAATATAGCCGTATCAGGAACAATTATTGTTTTTTTCGGTAATCCCAGCACAGTAATCAGTTGATGATTGATGATAGATTGATTATTCTTTACTTTGGTAAGTGCCAACTCCAGATTCTTTAATTGTAACTCATAACGTGTAATGTCGTTTTGCAAGGCCGTACCCTCTTTCTGCTTGGCTTGAATGTCATGCACCAACTTTTGGGTTTGCTCAATGTTCTTCTGATACACTCTTGCATGATTACCTAATTTATACAACTCCAGATAATAACCTGTCAGAAGAAAACGGATATCCTGCTGGTTATTCGTTTTTTCCAGTTCCGCCATCTTTTGCTGAAGCTCAGCTATGGCAATTCCACCAGATATAGCTCCCCCGGAATAAATAACCTGCGATGCTTCTATTGAGAAGTTATTGCCATAGTGAGGCATATCAGCTTTGGCACCATTAGAAAAGTCACGATCCGTAATGTAGGCATTGCCCAGATAACTGAACGAAAGGCCCACATCAATACTTGGTAACAGATTGTTCTTAGCTACCTTTATTCCTTCCTTAGTCTGTTCAATGCCCGTATTGAAAGTACGGATACTCTTACTATTTTCGTCGGCCAAACGAAACATTTCATCGATGCCTAAGGTATAGCGAGAGCTATCCTGGGCATACAATTGTTGGACACATAACGACACACAAAAGGCCATTATGAGTTCTACTGTTTTACTCATAAATAAGTGATTTATTAAAAAATAATTGGATATTCTCTACGAAAAGCTATCTAAAAATCAACAAGTTGCTTCTACCCCCCAGGAATGGAATTTGTGCAACTTATTTTTATACATTAATGAAGATGTGTTCAATGTAGTTTTCATATATAATTTTGATCGTCCCTTAGACGAGGCTTAAAACCGAGACAAAGGTAGAGTAATTATCAATAAGTTGTGACCCTGACAAATAGTTAATATATATTAAATATAAGTATTCTTAAAGTCACAATCTATTGTTTTATTTTCTAAATTCACATCGTGAATAGATATAAGAGTAGAATATATTAAGAAAAAATATAGAGAAACAAATAATATAAATGAAGTATTATGGAAAAAGAAAAAATTTCTTTGGAAGAATTAACATCAGAAAATGTATTGAAACTATCCGAAGAAGATGTTTCTAATTTACTAAACAAGATTGTTAGTAATTTGCCAAAAGAAAAACGATCCGATTATGTAAACATAATCAGTACTGCCTTTGAGTTTAGATCCATTAGCTCTAAAAGCCGTTCTTTAAAAGGAGATTTGAGTCTATACGGCTTCAAGTTTTTCTCAATCCCATACAACAATAAATTAATTATGGGTGTTAAGCGCAAAAAGGCAGTAACTTTTAATATTATTCAATCATCTTTTACAAATCATTAATTTTCTTAATCAGCAAAGGCTGTCTAAATTTAAATAGACGGCCTTTTTTAGATATTAGAATATAAGAAGTCTGCTTCTTTTTATACTCTGCTTTATCATCAGAGATAATTATTTTATTGCAATTTAGTAGAACGATTAATTAGCAATGCAATGTCATTCTCAAATCGGTCACCGTCGATAACTTCCCATTTATCATTTCTTCCATTCCACTTAAAAGAGATATAGTTTACATTGTCGGTACCTGCTTCTTTGTGGAAAATAGATTTTTGTTTATCAAGAGAGAAGTCCTTTTTTTGATTGTTCCACCTAGCAAATTCCTGAACTTGGAATTCTCCTGCAGTAGTCATAGTAAACAAATAATAAGGGATCCATTGCTCAGTGGAAGTATTCCAACGATAAGCTTTTTTACTTTTTAACTGATTGTTATCAGTATAAGAAAATTCATATTTCAAATGAGGGGTAAGAACACATGAAACTGAGTCATATAAAAATACAGTTTCCTTATCTTTACTTTTGTCATAGACAAAACCTTGAGATTTCCGGGCATTTGCAGCTGGGTTACATACAAACAATAAACAAATAGTAATACTAATTACTAATGTACTGATACTTGATACAATCTTTTTCATAATTAGAAAATTTAATTTTGTTATTCTATGAAGATTAGTCATTTTTCAACCACTTTAAGAAAAGAGTTTATGCATCCTTTAATATTTTCCTCTTCCATACTCTCTTTATGTTAGACGGATCATTCACTAAAAAAGTTGCAATGATTATACCAGAAATTTATAGAATTGATATTCAATATTTTATATAAACCTATTGTTCATTAATGAACAAGGACTGTTCAGAATCACAACTTCTCATTAGGTCTTAAATCTAAATTATGACAATAAAAATCCTGCGATAAACTTGCATGGTGATATGCAGTTTACCGCAGGATTAGTTTATTTTAAATATTTGTCTTTAATATCAGAAGTCCGATATAAATATGCTATTTCTTTATAAACTTTTTAGTCGTCAAACCTTTTTCAGTAGTTACTCTTACCAGATAGATGCCCTTCGACAAGTTACTAACATCGATATATTCGTTACCAGATAACTGTTTTGTGAGGAGGATACTGCCGCTTAAATCGTAAATGGAAACCTGTACATTCTTTTCAGAAGTATTTAGGCGGAATCCATCCGAAACAGGATTAGGATAAATAATTAATTCATCAGCATTTAGTTCATTTATCCCACTGCCGTTTAGTTCTGAATAATAATAAGTCGTTTTAGAACTATCGTCCCAACCTGTATTATTCCAAAGGTAATCCTGTTCCTCCAGAAGCTTGTTATTTACATTTGCTGTTGGAATTACATAAAGAAAATTCATCATTGGAAAACCGGAAGGAAAAATCAAATCAGAAAGTTTGTATAATAAATCATAGGTGCTGATTTCTTTCGAATAAAGATCCCACTGGCTTGTTGTTGTATTCCATTTAGAAACAATATATTGTGAATTATTACCATTAGTATCGTAGGTATATTCATCTTTCGAATTAGGAACCAACTGGAAAGTCATAAAGTCCATGTTAGAAAGAATTTCCGTTGTTAGCTTACCGTTGGCATCATAAAAATATTCATGTTTCATATAAGGAAACCACATGCTAGATTCATCGAACCAAATTGAATTAAGAGCCACTGTAATTTTACCGTTGGCATCATATGTAAATTCATATTTCATACTAACACCCCACTTATTAGTACCCTCATCCCAGCTACTAACAAGGATTTGTGTACATTTGCCGGTATCATATGTGAATTCATATTTTATCATAGCAACCCACTGGTTGGTAATGACATTCCAGTTACTAATAAGATATTGTGTACAGTTGCCATTGACATCGTAAGTGAATTCATATTTCATATCAGCAACCCATTGGCTGGTAGTGGCTTCCCAATTATAAAAAAGGAGTTGCGCACTGTAACCTTGGGCATTGTAGGTAAATTCAGTTTTCGAATTAGCAACCCACTGGCTGGTAGAGGTGTTCCATTTATAATTAATATCCGTTGCCCACCTGCCGTTGACATCATAGGTATATTCATCTTTATTATTTCCAACCCACTGTTTAGTAGTGGCGTTCCAGTCATAAAAAGCGATCTTTGTCCACCTGCCATTGGTATCATAAGTGTATTCATCTTTTGAAGATTTAAGCCACTCAGTAGTGCTTTTATCAAAGCTCCGGTTTACCGTACTGTCAAGTTTTTGTTTAATAGATGAAGATTTCAAACCTGGGCTTTGAAAAGGAACTCCTTTTCCCTGGAACAGGATAGTAAGCTTCTGCAGATAATCATTTTGCTCCAATCCTTTTAATTGCTGTTCAACTTTTGATCTCACAAAAGTTTCATTGCTTTTAGGTACTATAATTTGCCCGAAAGCAAACGATGTTACCAATGCAATAAGTGCAGTGAGTAAAACTTTCTTTTTCATAATTAAGAATTTAAGAGTGTTTATTACATTAATATAAACACCTTATCATCGCACCATGTTTAGTCTTGCTACAAATTATAATCTTTGTTTATTCTATTTAACGTCAGTTCAATACGTAGTTTATTTGAACATGATTAAATCAGACAAAGATCATAGGTGCACTAACTGAGATTATGAAACACCATGCCCATAACAACTACCCGCCAGCCACAACGCTTGTCGGATGAAGCAGTGTTGTAGCCGGCTGAACAGGATGAAATACCCCAAAAGTTTACTATAAATAAAAATAAGATGGTTCAGTTATTCCTCGGCAATAACCACTCCCCATGGCTCAACGGTAATCTGACTACCTTTTTTTAATGACTGGTTGTCAAGTAAAGACTGACTATCTGCATAAGGATATTCAATACTCTTTTCTTCTGCCGAATAATTAAAGATATAATGAATATTCTTCTTGTTACTATTAACGCCCGAACGCATAATAATCGGATAACCATATTTTCCATTGAAAGGTAGCTGACCGATACGAGTGGCAGCACGAGCTACAATCTTCTGCAGCAAATCCTGTGAAGGGACTGTAGCTAAATAAATAAGATGTCCTTTTCCATAAGAGTTTTCAGTAATACAAGGCCATTTCCCGAAGAAAGGATGATCAATGTATGCCAAAGGTTTGGCCGTAGTGGGCTGAAGGAATTCAAACCAGGTATTTACTGTATTATCATTAGCCCCTAACTCGTTCGCTTTCAGGTTTAGTTTATTAATAGTTGAAAATTCCTGATAAGTAAATCCGCATACATCTTTCAGTGGTCCGGGAGCCAATGTGGGACGTACAGCAGAATGTTCGTTGCAGTAACCACTCTTATAAAGCATAACTACCTCACCCCCTCTTTTCACAAAGTCCGAAATCTTATTAAGCAAACTGTCAGCTGCCACATATAAAGGAGGTATCACTAACATATCATAGCCACTAAAATCTGTTATCTTGTCGCAAGGGATAATATCGCACTCTATGTTCTGACGGTACAAAGACTCATAAAGCATATAATCCTTGTAATTGTCTCCGTTGGTATAAGGCATAAACTGCAAGCCTTGCCCGGAATCGTGGCTGTATAGTATAGCAACTTTATTTTTCTTTTTCAGATTAACCAGCTTGCTTCCTATTTTATCGAGCTCTTTTGCACCTTTTTGAAACTCCCAGTACACGCGATTAGGCTGCATATCGTGTCCAAGGATACCACGCCAATATGTTTCCTGTCCGTAATGCAATGTACTCCAATGCCAATATTCCACCATATTTGCACCACCGGCAAGGAAGCTATACATATTTTGTCGTAGCTGACCGTCATAAGGCGGATACTGATCCTTGCTATCCCACCCTGTACCCTGCGCATTTGTTTCAGTTACAAGGAAATTCCCGTTTTTACAAACCTTACGCATATAATCACTGGCATAACCAATCCATTGTCCATCCTGCGCATCCTGCATGGTATAATAAACATTGATAGCAGGATATTCCATTTGCCGGAATGCTTCCACCTGATCAATATTCCTGAAATATGGCATAAAGCAATGGGTAACAAACTGATCATTCCGCTTGTATTGTTTCACAATATCTATTTGCCAATTTAAGAAATCGGCTGTTGATTTACGATTCCAGCGTTCCCAGGCCACTTTGTAAGAAGGATTCGTAACCCCATCACGCGGATAAAAATCCTCCCAGGTATTGATATTCATCCCCCAATAGTTCAATCCCCATGCACGGTTCAGTGAATCTAAATCATTGTTGAACTGCTTTTTTATGTAATTGCGGAAACCAACAAAATAATCATGGTTATTGATGCCGCGTGGTTCTACTTCATTATCCACCTGATAACCGATAATAGCCGGATGTTTGGCAAAATGCTCCATCATCTTCCGGATGATACGCTCACAATAAAACAAATAGGTGGGATTCGTGATATCCATATTCTGACGGATACCGTAATAACTTTGTGTTCCGCTTGTTCTTTGAGATAATACTTCGGGATAACGTTCTGCCATCCACGCCGGAATAGAATAGGTCGGAGTTCCCAGAATCACTTTAATGCCGGCCTTATTCAAATGATCGAGAATACGATCCATCCATTCAAACTGAAAAACACCTTCGCGAGGTTCAAATAAAGACCATGTGGATTCTCCAACGCGAACTACAGAAAGGTGTGCCTCTTTCATCAAACGAATGTCTTCATCCAACCGGTCAGTCGGAGTATATTCACTATAATACGCTGCCCCATACAAAGGAGTCTTGAACTTAAAACTTTGCGCATTCAGAAACGGAAAGGTAGCTCCTATCAGAATAAGAAACAATGCAATATATTTTTTCATATAGCAGATTTTAATTAGCGTGTTTTTATAAATACAGCAAATATTCTGAAATACCTTTGCTTATACAGGATTATTCCATTTATTGCTGAAATTATTATTCATGCAGCAAATATAATTATAATCTTTCTTTGATAGATATACACAAGCATCTAAAATCGAGTAGGAGGAAAATGAAATAGTTTTCCTCCTACTTCATTTTCCGACCTCTCACACCACCGTACGTGCGGTTCCGCATACGGCGGTTCCTTATTTACGATACATTTTACTGTAATAATCCAACATCATTGGATAACCTGCGTTTCGCAATTTATCTGTATCAATTGCACAGCTAAGAATCGGGCTGCCAGCTATTCGCCAGTAACCTTTCACATATCCCCATTTCTGAGCATGCCATCTATCAATACCGCAACGCAATAGATTGGTTATACGAGTACTGACATTCTTCCAACTTTTCCATATACACATACGAAGCCGGCGACGGAGCCATTGATCTATCCTTTTCAGATGATTTTGCATATCTGCAAGTTTGAAGTATTCAATCCAGCCACGAATGAATTGATGAAGTTCGTATTTGCGTTTATTGTATCCCATGCCATTACTGCGACCTGTCAGCTCTTTCAATCGGGCTTTCAGTTTTGCATAACTTTTGGAGTGTACAGATAAGCGAAATCCTACTTTGCTGTTATAAAAGGAATAGCCTAAGAACTTCATGCCCCGCACATATCCTGCTTTCGTTTTCTCTCGGTTTACCCTCAGAAAGAGGGTTTCTTCGATAAAACAAATGATGTGCTTCATCGTACGAGTGGCTGATCGTTTACTTTTGCAAAATATCATGCAATCATCTGCATAGCGGACAAATGGATGTCCTCGGCGTTCCAGTTCTTTATCCAGTTCATTGAGCATTATATTGCTCAGTAGCGGACTAAGGGGACCGCCTTGAGGAACTCCCCGACTGCTTTCCTCAAATTTATGACCAATTATAACTCCCGCGCGGAGATATTTATGGATAAGTGAAATCACTCTCCCATCTTTTATCCTGCGGGAAAGAATTTCTATCAGCCTGCTTTGGTTGACTGTGTCGAAAAACTGCTCCAGATCTAAATCAACCGCATATTTATTGCCTGCATTAATATAGTTCTGGGCTGTTCGCAGCGCTTTATGCGCACTGCGTTTCGGGCGAAAACCGAAGCTGCTGTTGCTGAACTCCCGTTCATAAATCGGAGACAAAACTTGTGATATGGCTTGCTGGATAAGACGGTCAACTACAGTAGGGATACCAAGCTGACGCTTCTTGCCATTCTCCTTAGGAATTTCTACCCTGCGGACAGGATTAGGATGGTAATTACCATCCATTAAAGATGTTACCAGTTCATCTTTATGGAGTTTCAGAAACGGAAGAAGTTCTTCCGTTTCCATTTTATCGACACCTCCACTGCCACCATTCGATACGACCTGTTTATAAGCCTTGTTCAAATTGGCAGGCGACAATATACGTTCCAGTAAATCATCTTTTGTAAAATGCACTTCCGTGAGGTTGTTTTCAGTAATCCCTATAAAAGTCTGCACTCCCGCATAGCCTTCGGATTCCGTCCTATTCTTTTGCGGGCAGCTATCATTCGTTGCTGATATTTTCTGCATTCTTCCCTTCATAAGGTTACATTCATTTACTTCTCACTTAGATAAGGTTCAGACCTTCCCCGAGTAGTCGATTTAAATCGGGTACTATGTCCTCGGCTGACTTCTCACAGCAATTGTTATCCGTGTTTCTGAAAAAAAACATCCACACGTCCGTGAGATATCCCCAGTTATTAACTAATACTTTCTTCCCATATATCTGCCGGATTTACTCGCATACATCTATATAGCACAGGACTTTGTTTGAGCTAGCAAACTCATCCATGTATTTTGAGCCTTATATCCGATTTCTGTTCGTCAGACCGGGAATTTGCCGCAGGCTTCCTTCAGATTCCACTTCACAATGGACACCCTTGCCGTAAGCTAACACTTCCAGCTATAATGGCATGTTCGGGACTTGCACCCTAAAGTAAATAGTTCGTGCTGGGCGAACTAACAAAGGAGTTGCCGGTAAACCTGACAACTCCTTTGTTATTATAAATTACGTAATAGATTATTCGGTCTTCTATTACATTTGAATTATTACTTATGTGATTATTCCGGTGCCTAATAAAATCTACGCAAGATGTATATTTACTGTAGATTTCTGTATTTTATAATCTTTCTAATTTACAACAGCAGGAACATATGGTATGGTAAACCAGAAAGTAGATCCTACCCCTTCTTCAGAATCAACCCCAATCTTTCCACCCAACTTGTACACAATTGATGCACTGATTGACAATCCAAGTCCCGCACCCTGTATAAAAGAATCCAATTTAGTAAAACGATCAAAAATGGAACTTAGTTTATCTTTAGGAATACCACATCCGGTATCTTTCACATAAAAATACAGCTGAGTCTCCTTCATGTGATAACCAAATATAATTTTCCCCTGACTAGTAAACTTAATTGCATTATACATTAAATTATAAATAACCTGTGCCACCCGGTTTCTGTCTGTATGAACAACACATTCCGGAAGTTTCTCTTTGAATGATATTTTAATAATATTCTTATCTATTTTCAGCCTCATTGATTGCTCAATTTCACTGAGCAGAATATTAATATCAGTATCTGTATATACAAAATCCAATGTTCCGGCTTCTATTTTCGACAGATCAAGAACATTATTTATTAATTGCAACAATAGTTGATTATTGCTTTCAATAATATCAGAGAATTGCTTTTTACTCTCATTATCCAAATCAGGGTCCGAAACCAGAATCCTAGAAAATCCCACTATTGAATTCAACGGAGTACGTATTTCATGGCTCATGTTCGAAACAAAGGCCGATTTCATCCGGTCAGATTCTTCAGCTTTCTCTTTCGCCTCAATCAAAGCCTGCTCTTCCAGCTTCCTTTTTGATATATTTATTGTAACCCCGGAAATAATAGCAGGATTCCCATCATAATCAAATTCACTCACTATAGCCTGTAATGAAAACCAATCATATCCTTTTCCTGTTCCATAGATATCACACCTTGCATCAGCTTCCATCTTGTCAACTTTACCATTTATCAAATCAGCAACCAATGCTTTGACCCATTCCTTATCATCAGGATGCACCATAAAAAGTATTTGATCAAGCTTTTTAACAAAAAGTTCATTCTCGGGGTTAGTATACTTAAGATTTAAGGATTTATTGTCATAAATAAGAATTTTGTCCTGCACGTTAAATGTCCAGGGAATAATTTCTCCGGCATTAAAAGACAATCCAAGCTGACGATTCCTGAGTTCCAGTTGATTCTGGACTGCAACAAGTTCCGTGATATCAAATCTTATAACCAATATATAGGCTGAATTATCTTTTCTTCGAACTATTGTTTTCATCACATTAGTTGTACAGACTTTATTATTTACACTGGGAAATTTACCTTCATAACAAAGAGTTCCTCCATTTTTTATTAGGTAATCATTATCTTCCTGAAACTTTTCACCCAATTTCTCACCGAACACTTCAATATCCGTTTTCCCTATTGCATCCTCCGATTTAATTCCGGTAAGTTCTTCGGCCTTTTTATTCCAATAAGAATAACGAATATCCTCTCCTATTTCTTTTACATAAACCGGAACAGAAATATTGTCAAGAATAGAATCAAGTAACAATCTTAATTCATCCTTGGCAGCATTTGCTTTATGTTCTTCCGTTTTGTCTGTCAGGAATAATTCAAAAGTACTTTCTTCAATATTTGGGTATATCAAAATTGTATAATAACGGTCTGAAGGTTTACGATAATGCGGCAAATAGAAAGATCTATTTTGTTCAATAGACTTTTGAAAAAGGTTTAAAACATCCAATGGAATTATATAACCCAAATCATTGCAAGTTTTTCCCACAATATCACATTGCTTTACTCTGAATTCTTTTTCTAAAGATGAATTTATTTCCATTAAGAGAAAATCTTTCAACTCTTTATTCTCATCGTATAGTAAATCCAGTTTCACATAAGGAATAGGCAAATTAGTATATCGCTCCTTGAATTTAGTAAGAAGAGCAATCTCTTTATCCTTCAGTTTTTTTGTTTTTTTATAAGCCCTCATTCTTGATATGATTATAAATAGCAAAAAGAGGAAGCATATAGCCACCACAACAACCAAATGAATGTGTTTTTCAATAAAACTGAGAGGTTTATTATAATAAACAGCATCTTTGGGAAGTAGTTTTTTATTTATCCCAAAGCTCATTAAGTAGTCATAATTCAGACGCACACAAGCCTCGTTAGCATATTGAAAAGGAATATCTTTCGCATCCTTTCCTGCAATAATCTGGTGTAAAACATCTGCTACTTTTGTACTATAATTATCAATGGTAGAGTAAAAGCCACCAGCTAATGTTACATGATCCGTTTTAGAATCAAACAAACTAAACACCGGAGTATTGGCAAAGCTACTGATAGCCCTTTTCACACTTTTAGCAGACAGATACCCCTTTGATGTATAGGTATCAGCATCTTTATTCCATCCGTAAAACAGTATTCCCGTATGCTTATCCAATTTAGAAAGTGAATCCAGCAAATCTTTTGTTCCAAGTTTTTTTTGGCATAAACAAACTTTTGTAAGCTCAGGAAAGTTTTTCTTCATTGTGCTATTAAAACTGCCTATACTATAGGTGCTGCCGTATTGTGAATAGGTTATAAATGCAACTCCTTTCATCTCAGGCATCAACTTTTTCATTAACTGAATAGTCTCTTTTATATAGACTAAGTTATATACTCCCGTTACATTAAATCCTTTAACAGCCTCTTTATTAGATATCAGTTTATCCGAAGTTATTCTCTTTTTTGAAATAAAGTCCTGCAATGATAGAGTATGATGGTTAATCAAAGTCAGTACAACAGGAATCCCTTTCCATGATTGCGGCATGGTACTGCGATAAAGAATCCATCCTTTGTTTCCAATAATAACTATAGCTTTGGGCTTTTGGGGATAATTGCGGTATAAACTATCCATTTTATTATTTGCATCCTTCACTGAAGAAAATTCAAAATCACTTAGTGATTCAATATTTATAGTAGTATTCTTTAGTCCATATTCTGACTTTGCTACAACATCCTGAATATTTTCTGCCCATTCATTTCTTTCAGTATATGAATTAAGGACTAATATATAATTATTTGATGAAGCAGCTTCTGCTTTTACACATAGGATCAAGAGAATCAATACTAGTTTAAAGATGCGAAAATCGCCCATACTAATTATTTTTTACAGTTTAATTACTGAATCATTAAGTCATTGAGATAAAGAGCATCATAAAGCAATCACATCCCACTGCTTCTTTACCCAAAAGTACAGAACTAAGTTTACAATTTAAAACTATTTTTATTAATCAAATAGATACACCTGTCACAAACACGTATAAAATCATTCTATATCAACATATTACATCACATAATAGTTTTTTATCGACTCTCTATTTTTAATAATTATTTTAAAACTATTTTAAAAATTAACCATAAAACAACAGATAACTTTGCTAATTCTAAAACAAGCCATGACATACTTTATTAAAAACAAAAAAGGATAATATATTTCACTTTTTATAAACAACAAATTGTTAAACCATATACATTTCCAATGGTATAAGATGATACCATCAGATCTTAAGTAAACTAATAATCAACATAATAAACCTAAATATAAAGAATAAAAGCCACAAAGAATTACTTATGGCATTATTCCTTTATTAAGAATTTCCGTAAATGAATAATCTGTATTTCTTCTAAGGCAGGAATAAAAATAACAAAGGAGTTGCCAGGTTTTACTGACAACTCCTTTGTTATTACAATTTCCGTATAAACAATTCTGTCTTTTATTTATATTTAAATTACTTCTTATTTGACGATTCCGGTGCTTTATCAATAAGTTCCATAAACTGATCAAGCTTAGGAGTTACAATAATCTGGGTTCTACGGTTACGTTGTTTTCCAATAGCAGATGCATTGTCTGCAATTGGATTGTATTCGCCACGGCCTGCAGCTGTCATACGTTTTGGATCAACTCCATAATTGTTTTGCAATACCTGTACAACAGACGAAGCACGTAAAGCACTCAAATCCCAGTTGTTACGGATATTTGCACGAATAATAGGATCAGGATCAGTATTACCTTCAACAAGCACGTCATAATCTTTATAATCCATTATGATTTTAGCAATCTTGCTTAAAGTTTCTCCGGCCCTTTCATTTACCTCATAGCTGCCCGATTTGTAAAGCATATTGTCTGCCAGCGAAATATACACAACACCTTTCAGTACCTGAATGTCCACTTCCTTAAGTTCTTCGCGGCTCAATGAGCGTGTCAGGTTATTACTCAAAACCAGATTCAGAGAATCAGACTTGCTCTTGGTTTCAACAAGTTGTTTGATAAAACGATTGGAAGCATTGATTTCGTCCACCAACTTAGAGATATTTACATTCCCCTGGGAATTTTGCTGAAGACTCTTGTCGAGTGAGCCCTGCAAAGCAGAATAAGACGAGCGCAACTCTTCATTATTTTTTCTGGCTTCAGCCAAACGGTCTTCCAGACTTTTACCATTTGCACGACTTTCCACCAACTGAACCTGAGTATCCTGGAAAGATTTTTTTAAATCACTATTTTCGGTCTGTAGTTTATTATAATCGGACTGCAAACCTACAAACTGCTTTTTGCTTACACAACTTGTAAACAATATACATACTGTCAGAAATGACAACGAAAAAATAGAACGTTTCATTATTGCTGATTTTAAATTTGTTTCAATTATATGCCTAATCGCTATATTTAAATTTTAGGAAGTGCAAGGTACATAATTTCTCCGTTACGAAATAACTTATTATTAATAAGTAACAATCTATTAGATTATTTAAAATCAATCAACCTATATTATATAGACATCTCTTCTCTGTATTATAAAATCTTTCTGTGATAGTTTATTTCATGATTTATATCTAATAGATTTATGCAAATGAACACTTTTATTAGATATAAATCACAAGACATCCAATAATTACTTCTTGCTTAACTTCGCAACAGCCTGTACTCTTTCCCAGTAACTGGTATTGCCAACTAAAAATGGACAAAAGATTAAGCTACATCAGACTAATAGCCTGAAGCTCTTTTGTTAATGCCTTAATGCCATTTTGAATCTTTTCAAGCTGAGTTTTACGAGGTTTATGCACTCCTGCGGCATAATGCCATAGCTGGCGTTCATTAATTCCGGTAATTCTGCTCAATGCAGCTTTCGTAAATATATTACTGTAGTAATTAATAAAGGTAGCAGCATCAATCTTGAACTTAAGCTCAAATTCTCCAACCAATAATTCTACAGGATTTGGATTATCTTCCAAATACAGTTGGATAGCTTCGCTCATATTATCTTCAATCTCTCTCATATCATTACCTACAGTAATAACAGGGACACCTTCGATATAAGCACTAAAATTCTTTCCTGCATGTTCTACAATCACTTCTACTGTTTTCATATTACCTCCTATATTTTAAAACAAGAGAGGAAGGGGGCTATTTAAGCCCCGCTTGCCTCAAAATGCTGTAATAAGTGCCTTTCTCAACGCCTTTGCTATTATGATTTGGTACAATAACCATTTTGTCGCCTTTTTCAAACTTCAGATGGCTACCTTTCTGGCTCTTTAAAACAAAACCGTTTTCTTGCAACATAGTTACAACGTCTTTCACTGATTTGTAACTCATAACTTTTGCGACTTAATTACAATGCAAATATAGTAATAATATGAATACTTTATATTTAAATATTCACTATTTTACTATACTTTCAATTATTTTTAGGATAAATCATTATCTGTTAGCCCCTTTCAGATAGAGATGTATTTTTCCGATTATTAGGATCTTTCTATAATATAATTTTTCATTAGTTATATCTAATGAATTTATGTAAATAAAGAAGTTTATTCAATATAAATCACAAAAAGTTCTATTTTTATTGTTTAATTAGATATAACTAATACATTATTATCCTATCTGAACTATATTATGAATCTATTAATTATCAAAAACTTCTTCACCAATTTTGTCAATTACATTATGCATTTTGATACATTTCACTTTTAAATATCTAGAATGGCAAATTATCAACTATCTCTCTGTTAATATTATCAAATCTTTGCCAAAGATTATTAAGAATTATCTTTTTCTTATTTGAAGAAAGTGTATCAATACTTCTTAGAAATTCTTTTATAACAGAAACTGGTACATTGGAAGTTTTTTTATACCTATACGGTGGTTCTATGAAACAAGATACAAAATGACTATTATTTTGTATAAATTTCTCTAGCATGGAATTTTGATAAAGATCTTCCAATTTTCTTTTTATTTCATCAAAGTCTTTTATGTATATTGTCGAGTATTGCATCTTCACACATGTTTCTGTAAAAGAATTAGCTAAATCTAAATAGGTTTTGTTTTCATATTCACTAAATGCAACATCTAAAGAATCATTTGTTGTAATGTCTCTTGAGACTTTAAAAAAAGAGGGTATTCTACTATTATAATCAACATTAATCATGTTAGAAAGTAAATCAAAATATTTAAAAGTAAAAATTAAGTTATTTCTTTTAATTATTTGTTCGAATAATTTTCCAATAAAATAAACTTCAGTTCTAAAATCATATATTGATTTTTCAAATTCATCTGGTAATGAATAGGCCCAATTTAATGTTATACTTTTTTTATAATCCTTAAATGAATTAATATTCTTGCCAAAACCAAAATCAATTATTTTCACACAACCATCATTAGAAACTAATATATTAGCTGGACGAATATCCCTATGCAATATACCTTTTTCCTCAAGATATCTAAAACCTTCAACTGTTTGAATAAAAATATCATTTATACTATCTGAATTTGATGAGATATAATTTTCTATATCCACGCCGTCAATATATTCCATAATAATATAGCCTGTCATACTTTTTGGATATAAATAATAATTAAATACCCGGACTATATTAATGTGATTAATCTTATATAATATCTTTATTTCATCTACAAAGTTATTATAATATAAAGCTTTATCCTCCGGATAGAAGGGAGAATATTTCTTACACACGAAATTTTCATTTATAGTTTCATCATAAAGCAACTTTGTATTTCCAGTACCACCTTGCCCTATATCTTTCAAGAGCAGATAATCTTTTGATTTTGGAAACTTTATTACTTCATTGGATTGTACGTTATTGGATTCCATCTTATTGTAACTATGATATACCTCAAAGATATATCTTTTATTACTTATATTCAAATAGAATAACAACTAATTTGTAATTAAGCTTTTCTTATAAAATAAATAAACTAATTTCTAATATTAAAAACTTAGTCTATCATTTTATGACAAATCATTTTCATCATTTAAAATAAAATTCCCCTCCCCCCGAGCGGAACAAACCCCACCCTCCAAAAATCTCCCGCCAATAAATAAAAAAACGACTAGACAAATCAACCAAAACGACCTTATATGTTTTTAAAACTTATAGTATAAATCCCGATAAATAAAGTTATCTTCACGTCCTTTATTAACCAAAATAAATTTAATGCTACGAGAAAGAATTATCAAGATTCACGAAAAGGAATATCTGTCCGACGCTTTGAAGCGTGAAGGTTTTGCAGCTCTGCCGACCAATTGTGTGATCAACAAAATGCTTCCCGGACTGGGGGCTACTTACTGCGAACTTACTTCCCCCAGAAAATCTATCATCATTGAGCCTAATGTGCCGGTTATTGTGGATAAAGCGAAAAAGCACAAGCATACGCTGGCTGTTCACAAGGGGGTGATGGTGCAACATGTGGCGGATTTTCTGGAAAAGAACAGGAACCAGCATTACAAAATTCTCACTACTCCGGAGAGTTTCCAGAAAGTGAAGGAGGCTATGGACGATCAGAAAATTAATATGCACAACGAGTGTTTTATGCTGTTCGATGAGTGCGAAAAGCTGGTACAGGATGTGGATTACCGCAACTCAATACGCGAACCGATGAACGATTTCTTTCTCTTTGAGACAAAGGCAATGGTTTCGGCTACTCCAATCATTGCTGACGATCCGAGATTTGAGGATCAGGGATTCCGTATTCTTCGTGTTGAGCCCACTTACTCATACAAGAAGAAGATGCAGCTTATCACCACCAACAATATTTGTGAATCTCTTGCCGATTTGCTTACCCGACTGAAACTCAACAAGAGATCCCGTGTCTGCATTTTCGTTAATTCAATTGATACCATAGACTCAATTTTCATTGATATACCCGACATACAAGATTCTTATACCTTTTGCAGCGAAGAAAGTACGTTTAAACTATGGAAGGCGGGGAAAAGGAAAAAGTCCACTCTTATAGACAAACTGATGCCGTTCAACTTCTTTACCAGCCGTTTCTTCTCTGCAGTGGATATCATATCGGATGTGGCACCTCACGTAATTATTATCTCGGATATGTACGGAGCACCTCAATCAGCAGTAGATCCAAAAACTGAGGCCATTCAGATATATGGCCGGTTCAGAAAAGGGGTGCGAAGCATTACGCACATCAGCAGTATTCGTCCCACCCTCGAATACAAGAAAGAGAGGGAGATTGACAGTTGGCTGGAAGGTGCCGGGCAAGTTTATAACGGTTGGAGGCAGACTTTGAAAAAATCATCTAACGATGGTGAACGTACATTGCTAAGGGAGGCGATGCTCAATAACAGTTATCTTCCTTATCTTGACGAGAAAGGAAAGCCGGATCCTTTTCTGATTGCCAATCTGTATGAGGCGGAAAAGGTGAAGTCGCTCTACACTTACCCTTCCAATCTATATGAGGCTTACCGAAGTACACGGTTCTTTGATGTGGAACACACGCAGGAACAACATCTTTTCAGTGATGATGATCGATTGGCTCTGCATAGGCAGCGAACACGCAAAGGGCGTTTTGCTCTGCTTTTGATGCGTTTTGAAGCGCTCGAGAAATTACGCATGAATCCCAACGAAAAGTCTCAGACAAAATATACGCACTTGCTGTCACGCTTAATAACCGGACAGGACGACCGTACGCTTTATGAATGTTACCAGAAAATGGGTAGCAGCTTTATCCGTGAGAAGCTGGATTTCAACCTGAAAGCAATGGAACGCTCCATTGACAAGGTAAAGGATAATGTGATAAAGAATTCGGGACCGATGAAACAGGCTATTTATCGATTGTTCGATGAAAACACGCTGTACTCAAAAAACGAGATAAGTGCCATACTTACACAGGCTTACAAGAGAAAAGGGCTATTTGTTAATAAATCTATATCGAGTACAGAAATTAAGCACTGGTATGAGGTAGAAACAGTCCGCGGACATGATTTTGACCAAATTAAACTCCTGAGGAAGAAGCATTAAACACTTTTTAACTCATTTTCAATATCAAAAAAGACAAAATATAAGGTTATTCTCTGTCTTACTATTTTATTTTTGAAGATAACACACTGGTTATTAGGCGCGGGCAATTATATCTCACCCCCTTAGAAAACAAAAAAATGGCATAGTTGCCCGCGCACTTTACTTTCAACTAATCCTTTTTAAATAATTACCTATACCAAAAGCTTCCGAACCAGACTTAATGCTACTACTTTTAAATCTGAAAGTTAAAGAACCATCCCATCACGAAAAATATTTTTATTTTAATATACAAATTATTACTAAAATATTTTAGTATGTAAGATATTATATATAATATTGCACTTCAATTATGCATATTGTGTTTATACTTAAATTATTTATTCAATAGTAAAATATTAAATATCAATAGCATAAACAATATTTTGAATATCAGATTATTATATTTTCAATCTTTACAACAGAACAATCTATTATTGTAACTAAAAGAACAAGATCATATTTTTAATTACTATATATTATTATAAAAAACAAATACAGTATATTTAAGGAATGAATTTTCCTTTATAAATCAAAAAATTGGATGAAAAAAATATTTATATCAGCTATAATGATTTGTTTCAGCGTAAGTGGATTTGCACAAGCCGGTTTAAGTGCAAGTGATGAAAGCCAACATATAAAATTAAAACAAGAATATACTCCACAATCAGTTATTATGATTGGTACCTCTCTTAATTCCAGTCAAAATGCATGCACATTAATGTATGGCTATGTTAAGAAATGGGGATGGTATGGTAAATTAAAAACAAACTTCAATCTTAATGAAGACTATTCGTACGAAACATCAGATAACAGTAATGCTTTCTGGAATGGAAAAGTAAAAAAAGGGCGTTATTCTGCTACAATCGGAACAATATTTAATATGAATGGTTCATTAATGGCATATGGAGGTTTAGGCTATGGAAAAAGATGGGTTGAATGGGGAACAGTAGAGAACCAAAACATTAAGCGAACGGATTATTCATATAAAGGCATTGAGTCTGAAGTAGGGCTGCTACTATCCGTTAAAAAGTTTGTAATTTCAGGAGGCATTAGTACAAATTTAAATAAGACATCTCATTCTGAAGCCAATATTGCCGTAGGATTAAAATTTTAATAATATAAGTATGAAAAAGATTAAATATTATATCATTTTTTTAATAGCACTTACTTTCATAAGTTGTAATTCAAATGAGAATGATCCTGAAGCTTGTCCTTATTATGTAAAGACAAAGAGTACTTCTGGCATTGAGCACAATTTCGCATATATAAATTACAGTATATCATCACCCGATTTTAAAGGAAATTCAGGGGTTATATTATCAACCACACCTTCATTTGATAACCCTATTGATCTGAAAGGATATAATTCACAGTACGTAAAAGCCTACGATCTGACAAAAAATACAACTTATTATTCTAAAGCATATGTAGAAGATATATATAAAAATCGTATTTATGGAAATGTATTATCATTCAAAACGCTGGACTATGTGGTCTGTTTAAAAGATCTTGGAGCTTGCCAAATAGCTAAAAGATACTTAGAAACAGGAGATCATAAATACGAATTCGACTGGATGCCTTCAATGATAGTTATTGATGCAGAAGATATTGCTGAATGTGGATTTATAGTTGATAAAATAAGATATCCTGCTACTCCCGAAAATGGAACAGTATTTACCACTATTACTACAAAAAGCAATTCAAGCACTGTATCTCAACAATATATAGGGTATGCAATACTAAAAAATGGAGATTTAATTGGTACACAAATCAAGGTATGTAATTTAAGTTATGACGAGCCTTTAAAATCTAGTACAAATCAGAAATAGCAGGATATAAGTATGTTTACGTCATACTTTTAAAGATAACACACTGGTTATTAGGCGCGGGCAATTTTATCTCACCCCCTTAGAAAACAAAAAAATGGCATAGTTGCCCGCGCACTTAAACTGTAACAAAATTATTTATTTTCAATCTCAATCCATAATTCAATAGGTCCTCTATTCATTGAATTAGCACCATTGCCTTTCATATCGCCACCTCTGTTACCTCTCATACCGCCACCCATATTGCCGCTTCTCATACCGCCGCCTTCGCCATGTCTGCCTCCTCTGCCAAATCCTGCGCCTGAACCATTATCTTCACTTTGCCCTTTATCCCAGGCCGGTCTTTTATGAGTAGATATAAAGCCAATGGATAGATTCTTTATGTCTTTAATATCTTTGGTACTGACATATTCTATAGGGATTTTCACCGTACAGGTTGATTTAAGAGAATCTGATTGATAAACTGCGGAGAATGGTGGAGTTGCCAGAAACAGATCAACTAAAGTTTCCTTTGAGCCATCTTTCCAGGTTCCGTCTCTAAAGAATCCTGCACGCAGATCGTCTGGTTCTTCCGTCTTTTGAAGAACAACACCTTCTACAATAAGCCCTTTGTCTTGCTTATTCTTTCCTTTTTCATCAATAAATAGAGAAAAACCGCTCCTTACAACTCTTGCAAGTTGCATTTTATCACCAAATTCCAATGTAACTTTCAGCTTATCGTTGGCTCGTTCAACACTATAACTGATTTTTGTTTTCTCATCTGCTCCTTTTTTTAACAGATCTCCTGCAAATGTACTTGTTGTAGTAACTATCAACAGCAGGAATAGCAAAACTACTTTTAAAAGATTCTTCATATTCTATTTTTCAAATTTGTGTACCATGTATCTAATTTGTTCTTTCGTATCCTGCCTCCGGCACTAACCTTGAGTTTTCATTGCCGGAGCTCCCACAAAACAGTTGTTTGCCGGCAGTGTTTCATTTTTCATCAGTACGGACAATGGTTCCAGAGTGGAACGGTTTTCCATCTTTGAATCATAAAGTACTACTGCCATACCTCCCACACTACACTCTTTACCTATATTTATATACGACATTTTCATTACACGATCTTCAAAGAGATGGGTTTGCAGTGTGCAATTGTCATTGCACACTGAATCATCGTCTATCTTTATTAAATCGAACTCGGTAATCTGAGTGGTAAAGAGACAAACTCTTTTTCCCAGTTTACATCCCAGCAAACGCAACGGATATTTTATAAAGGGAGTTCCGGTAAGCACATTCAGGAAGAAAAGCACTAAAAAGTTTTCATAAACACCTGTTACAAGTTCGCTTCTCCAAACATAATTACTCCAGAGTGGCTTCTTGGCGGGTATATATTTACCAATAATAATCCATTTAAACAAAGCCGTTAAAATAGTTGCCAGAATCCCTGCACCAAGATAGAGGACGGGGAAAATAAGGAACAATTGATCCAGATCTTTTTCTACCTGCATATAGGAAATAGCATTTGTAATTAACGCTGCAAAAAGAATGAAAAGTGTTGCCGGCAAAATTACACGGAAAAACTCAATCGTGTAGCGTTGGATAAATAGTTTTTTGGTAGGTTTATAGGTACGTTCGGCCGGGAAATCATGGTTTATGTCTCGTCTGGGCAAAAATACTGCCGGAGAGCCGAACCATGAGGTACCATCTTTTGCCGGTAAGTCTTTTTCACTCATATTGGAAAGAACGCCAACCAACACATCGTTTCCCAAATGAGTATTGGGACTAATCACTGCACTATTTCCCACGAACGTACGATTCCCGATATAAGTTTTGGCTATATCAATATATCCGTTTCTTACATGCGATGCACCAATAGATACTGAATCGGCAAGGAAGCATTCATCACCTGTAACTAAGAGGTCTGGCGAAATAAATTCTACAGTAGATATTTCTACCCGCTTACCCATCTTCACTCCCAGCATTTTAAACCAGATTTGCAGATAAAGTGTAGTGTAAAGAGTACCTATTACCTGAAGACTCAGCTTCATTAGCTGATCGAAAAACCATTTTTTATAATAAAAGAAACTATTGACAGGATGTTTGCCGTCTTTCATATTTCCCAGCAATACCCATTTAAGTATGGTTATAATCAATGTTAGTAGCGCTACAAAAGAAAGGCCCACAAGAATGGTTATCCAAAGGAAATGATATTTCTCAGACAAATAATCAAGATGCGTGATCAGCATCATTCCCGGGAAATATGCTACCATTGTTAAAAGCGGAATGATAAAAACGCCTATCAATGAGAGGAATGTGAACTTCCGTGACCAAAGTTTAATGGACTCCTGATGTTGATTTATCCCGTTCTTTGAGGCGGGTGATCCGGCCCAGTGCTCGTTATCAGGAATTGTACAACCTTCGGGGATAAGTGAAAGATCTTCAAGAGAACTGTTTTTACCCATCTTCGTGTTATGAGCAATGCAACACCTTGTACCGATAAAAGCATCGTCCTCTATTTCAATGGTTCCTATATTCAGATATCCATGAGCAATAGAATAACCCCGTAAATGAGAATCTGTACATATACTTACATTATCGCCCACACTCAGCAAATCAAAAATGGATACGGCTGATGTATTTATATAAGTGTTCTTACCAATCTTAGCACCCAATAACCGATAAAATACATTTATCACATAAGTTCCAGTAAAATAAGTTGTCGGGCAGATAGCTATCACTTTATCAACAATCCAGAATCTGAAATAATAACTCCCCCACAGCTTGTATTTCCCAGCCTTAATCTTTCCAAGAACCACCCATTTAAAGCCTATTGCAAACGCTGAAAGTACCGGTAGTATTGCAAAATACATTGCTAAGCTCATAAACAAAGAATAAACCACCCCACTTTCTGCCTGATAATAATAGGAATAAACAATAAATGGGCCCAGCCATTCCAGTCCGAAAAGCAGGATAAGGAACAGAAGGGATATTCCCTGAAAAAAGGTACATGTATAATAGGCCAATTTTGTGGGTGTATAGATATCACGTTCCTTTGGAGAGCCAGTGTCTTCTTTTGACACTTTCTTTTCAAGCTCACGTGCCAGATCAGATAGTATGGGATATTTATAAACATCGACCACAGACATATTCTCAAACATCTTCAACTCACGCATTTCTGAAACAACAATAGCCGCAAGCAATGAATGTCCTCCCAAATCATCAAAGAAATTATCACTCATCGAAATATCATCTCTTTGAATATTCCGGGCTATTATCTTCACCATCTCTGATTCAAGCGGTGTTGAAGGTGGAATAATAGTCTTATCAGAAGAAAACGTCAGTGGCAATTGAGGAGCGGGTAACCTGTTCCGGTCTATCTTTTGACTTGATGTAACAGGCAATGTTTCAATAATATCCAATGTTGAAGGAACCATATAATAGGGAAGAGTCTGGCGCAATAATTTTGCTATACCATCCCGGTTAATTTCTTCCCCTTTGCGCAATACAACATACGCAGCCAGTTGCTGTGTTTTAGAATCAAGTGCCACTGCTGATGCCTGAACTCCTTCACATTTTGTAAGCAGGCTCTCAATTTCGGCCAGTTCAACTCTGAAACCACGGACTTTTACCTGCGCATCTTCTCTTCCCAGAAAAATAATCTCTCCATTGGGGGAATACTTTGCCAGGTCTCCTGTGCGGTAATATCTTTCTTTAACTCCCTTGAACTTGTCGGTAACAACAAATTTCCTGGCAGATAACTCTTCTCTGTTCAAATATCCACGAGCCACACTTTCACCACCAATCAGAATCTCTCCTTCTTCACCGTCTGCTATAGGTTCTAGTTGTTCGTTGACCAATAGCACATCATATCCCTGCAATGGTTTGCCTATTGTTACCTCTTCAAATGGTTTCAATACCGAATATGTTGCAATAACGGTAGCTTCTGTTGGTCCATAGGTATTAAATACAACCCGCCCAGGCTTGCACCATCGGGTAGCAATATCTTTTGAACAGACTTCACCGCCGAATATCAAGACTTTCAATTCAGGTATATCTTCCTTTACCATTGAAAGCAGCGTAGGGGCACACGAAAGAAACGTAATGTTAAGACTATTGAGTATCGAAGCAAACCTATCGCCCGAGCGCATAATCTCAAATGTGCCTATTACCAGGGTGGCACCTGCCGAGAATGTAACCCATATTTCTTCCACCGATGCATCAAAGGAAACTGAGAAACCTTGCAATACGCGGTCAGTATCGTCTATAGGATAAATCTTCCGTGCCGCAGAAATATAGTTTGCCACATTTTTGTGTTCCAGTAACACTCCTTTTGGCTGCCCCGTAGTTCCCGAAGTATAGATAATATAGCACAAATTGCTTGATGATCGATTCAGCACTTCAGGTTTGGTATCAGGATATGCATCCGTTTCAGAAAGCTGCTTATCAATATTAAATATTGGCTGAGAATTCAGCTGATCACCAATCCGGTCAAGAATTGTATTGGAAGTAATCAGTAGTTTTGCATCGGCATCCTGCATAATAAAGTTCACTCTTTCTGCCGGAATCTCAGGATCAAGAGGTATATAGGCAGCTCCTGATTTTAATACAGCAAGCATCACAATAGGTACCTGAACCATTCGTGGCAATAAAATAACAACCTTATCCTCGGGACCAATGTCTTTCGATTTAAGAAAATGGGCTAACTTATTAGCCATCTTATCTACTTCAACATAAGTATATTGGGTATCTCCTTCTTCAACAGCGATTGAACAAGGATATAGAAGCAATGAATTTTCAAAAAAGTTTTCTAAGAACATTCTTTTATTCTTTAATCAATTATAAGATAAAAAATAACTTACCCAGACACAATTTGTTTAGTATGACACTTTATGATCCTTATAGTTTAACAACTCAAAAAGATATTATGTTTTTTTATATAATAATTTAAAATGGCATAGTTGCCCGCGCACTTATCTACAGACAGATGTCATCAGGATCTACAAGCATATTTTCACATTCTTATTTGTATATGCAGTACATTCTTTGTAAATTGCCGTTGTTTTCGTGGAAACCTGCTTTTAGTAGCTTTAATAAAGATTTTACCTGCTATAAGGAAAAACACTCTTACATTTTTATAATTTGATTTTTAAACCAAGTTCTAAACATACCGGCAAAATGATCCGACTCATTTTACTTACAGACTTTACAGAATCTTACGCACATAACCTATTAAAGGGGATAATGGCTTACTCCAAAAAACACGAGCCTTGGGTACTGTGCCGCATGCCACCGGCATTTAAGCAACAATACGGAATTGAAGGAATTCTGAATTGGGCAAAAAGATGGAAAGCCGATGCCATTATAGCCCAGTTTGACAATGTGGATAATGTGGATTTATTTAAGGAAAATGGTATTGTGGCGCTGGCTCAGGACTACAAGTCGAGATTTTCTACAATACCAAACATTACCAGTAATTATAAACTAACCGGCAAGATGGTTGCCGATTTCTTTCTTCAAAGAGGATTCAAGAACTTTGCATTTTTCGGTTACAAGAATGCTTGCTGGTCACAGGAACGATGCGAAGGTTTTAAAGAAGAAGTATCGAAGTTCGGTTTTAAAGATAACTTTTATGCATTTCATAATCAGAAACTTGAAGAGTTATGGTTCTACAAACAGCATCCTCTTTCAAAATGGTTAAAGTCCTTACCTAAGCCCATTGCTTTGATGACATGTGATGACACACAAGGACAAAAGATTACCGAAATCTGTAAACTGAATAATATAAGAATTCCCGAAGACATTGCTGTAATGGGAGTTGACAATGACGAGATGACCTGCAATCTCTCCGACCCTTCCCTATCAAGTGTGCTACTTGATGTTGAAAAAGGAGGGTATGATTCTGCAGAGCTCATTGATTCAATGGTTAAATCGAAAAGCTTTGGTTCCTACCATGATATTTACATCAGCACTTCTTATATAGTTCAGCGCCAGTCTACCAACATCTACCCTATTCAGGATAAGGAAATAGCAAAGGCCTTAAAATTCATTGACGAATGTACTTTGGAAAAGATAAATGTTGAGGATGTTGTTAAAAAGGTTGCACTTTCAAGACGTTTGCTGGAAATAAGGTTCAAGCAATTCACTAAAATGTCTGTTTACCAGTACATCATGAAGAAAAAGATGGATAGTTTTGCACAACTATTGATAGAGAGTAAGGCGCCAGTTACTGAAATTGCAGCCCAGCTGGGAATTACAGATATGAAAAACCTGTCGCGGCAGTTTAAAACAATAGAGGGATGTTCCCCACTGGAATACAGAAAAGAACATACCCCCAAGAATAATTAATTTAAGTTTAATATAAGAAACTTTTCTCTTATATTACCCGAAAATCCAGGCTTTATTCATAAACAATGCCGAAATATGCATAATTGCAAATACACTAATATAGTAAATTATAATTATCAACCAGGAATTTATGAGTTTCTTTTTATCATATTTTGAAAGAATCTTTTTATATCGATTATTTCGTTTATAATAAATAAGTAAAAAAACCATAATTGAAACTACAAATGTAATATTGCCAAATGTATATTTTCCTTTAGAAGAATTTATTGTCAATAAATCAAAACCATGTAATATAAAATAAATCGTATAAATATTAAAAATAATGCATGTTTCGACAAATATAATACTACCTAATACAGGTGTATCGTTGAAATTCCCAGACTTTTGCATCACTTTATAAGTTGCATAAAATAAAAGATCGTATATTTTCATAATTTATTAATTTCCAAGTTGTTATTCCAAATAATTATATAATCCGTCTCCCCATTCTGCATCTGCAAAACCCATTCCTGCTGAAATAAATGGCCCTGCAATAAATTCACAGTTCAATATATCTCAATATCTCATTGGATTATAAGCAATAGGCATGCCCGGTTATCCAATGCTTCAATTCTGCTAATGGGCAAAAGCTATAAATTATCTCATTTAGGAGCTACCATAGCAGCATTCCTATGTAAAATTACAGGCCATGTAAATGCTCTGGGTATAACAGATATGAAAGCTACCTTGACAGTTTAAAATAATGAGGTATGTTCTCCACTGGAATACAGAAAAGAACATACCCCCCAAGAATAATTAATTTAAGTTTGACACAGGAAACTATCTTCTTATTTTTATCCAAAAATCCAATATCCATTCGCAAACATCATGGAAATTAGCAGAATAGCAGAAATAATAGTATAGTAAATTGTAATTATTAACCAGGAATTTACGAGTCTCTTATTCTCATATTTTGAAAGAATCTTTTTATATCGATTATTTCGTTTATAATAAAGAATTGAAAAAACTAGAATTGATACCCCAAATGAAATATTGCCAAATGTATATACTCTTTTAAAAGAATATGCAGTTATTATATCAAAACCACGTAATATAAAGTAAACAGTATAAACATTTAATACAAGACATAATCCAACAAAAATAACACCTCCTAATACAGGCGTGTCGTTAAAATTCCCAGACTTTTGCATCACTTTATAAGTTGCATAAAATAAAAGATCGTATATTTTCATAATTTATTAATTTCCAAGTTGTTCTTCCAAATAATCATATAATCCGTCTCCCCATTCCGCATCTGCAAAACCCATTCCGGCTGAGATAAATGGTCCTGCAATAAATTTCACAGTTCAATATATCTCAATATCTCATTGGATTATAAGCAATAGGCATGCCCGGTTATCCAAAACTTCAATTCTGCTAATGGACAGAAACTGTAAATCAGCTCATTTAGGAGCTACCATAGCAGCACTTCCATGTAAAATTACAGGCCATGTAAATGCTCTGGGTATTACAGATATGAAAAACCTGTCGCGGCAGTTTAAAACAATAGAGGGATGTTCTCCACTGGAATACAGAAAAGAACATACCCCCAAGAATAATTAACTTAAGTTTAATAGAAAAACGATTCTCTTATATTATCCAAAAATCCAAGCTTTTTTCATAAATAGTCCTGCAATGAGTGCAATAGCGACAGTAGAAGCATAGTAAATTACAATTATTAACCAGGAATTTATGAGTTTCTTTTTATCATATTTTGAAAGAATCTTTTTATATCGATTATTTCGTTTATAATAAAGAATTGAAAAAACTAGAATTGAAACCCCAAATGAAATATTGCCAAATGTATATACTCCTTTAGAAGAATATGCATTTATTATATCAAAACCACGTAATATAAAGTAAATAGTATAAATATTAAACACAAGACATAATCCAACAAAAATAACACCTCCTAATACAGGCGTATCGTCAAAATTTCCAGACTTTTGCATCACTTTATAAGTTACATAAAATAAAAGATCGTATATTTTCATAATTTATTAATTTCCAAGTTGTTCTTCCAAATAATTATATAATCCGTCTCCCCATTCCGCATCTGCAAAACCCATTCCTGCTGAAATAAACGACTCTACTATAAGCTACAGATTAATTTAAGTTTAATATTAGAAACTATTCTCTTATATTACCCAAAAATCCAGGCTTTTTTCATGAATAATGCCGAAATGTGCAAAATAGCAAATACACTAATATAGTAAATTATAATTATTAACCAGGAATTTATGAGTTTCTTATTCTCATATTTTGAAAGAATCTTTTTGTATCGATTATTTCGTTTATAATAAATAAGTAAAAAAACGAATATTGAAACTACAAATGAAATATAGCCAAATGTATATTTTCCTTTAGGAGAATTTATTGTCAATAAATCAAAACCATGTAATATAAAATAGATCGTATAAATATTAAAAATAAGGCATGGCGCGACAAAAATAATACCACCAAATATAGGCGTATCGTCAAAATTCCCGGACTTTTGCATCACTTTATAAGTGGCATAAAATAAAAGATCGTATATTTTCATAATTTATTAAACCTTACTGTTACAGATAATTGCGTACCACATAATGAGGACACAAATTAATTTCCAATCATAGTATCCGGCAAATTTAATATATTATGGCGGATTGTGGTTATATTTTATCAGTTTATACAGTTAAATTTCCATTATGACCATTTATTAGAAAGCAGTTATTCCAGGAAAGCGCTTGATTTAATAGATACGACCCAATTTTTAATATTATATGAATAACTTACAGTATCGAAATTTGAAACCCATTCCAGGAAAGGTCAGAAATTGCTGAATTATTTGGTTTTATTCACCAATAAACAAAAATAATTCTCCAATAAATAAAATCTATAGGAGAATAAATCTGAATGATTCACCAATTATTTTTCCAAAAAGACTATTAAGAATATGTGCCGGATAATCTCTTTGAAAGTCTCAAGTGATATTGAAGAATAAGTCTTGATGTTTTCAAAAAGTGTCAGGACGTTTAAAGCCTGTCAGCAAGGAGTTTCAGACCATTTAGACCTTAGTTTGGAAAGACAATGAATGATCAGTTTATAAAAGCAAACCCACAAAATAATTGTAACAAGCATTAGCTTAAAACGATTAATAAAAATAGTTTGAGAGTTATCCTAATAGTAAATACAATGGACAACAGGCACCAAAATGCAAAAAACACTGCCAAAAAAGAGGTAACTTATAACTGAATCATTTGTCCAGGTATTTTATTTGCAACAGGTAACTATTTAATAATCAGCGCATGCCAGTACAAAATCGTGGGGTTATAAATATATGTATATTTTTAATAGCTTCGTTACCACTAAAACCTGAATCAATATGCACATTTTTTTATTTATAACCCTTTTATTATAATCTAAACAGCAAGTTAATATATATGTTTACCAGCCTCAACTGAGATCTTCTTTTCTTTATTTGCTCCATATCTTACTACCAGTTCAAACGGTTCATTGGTATCAATAGTGATATGTGGCGTTTCACTTGCAGACTTGCGTGGATCCACAGTAAAGGAAATCATCCCTTTAGGACCGAAAGGAAAGCGATCAATACCATTTCTTTCGGTCAGATTCAGATCCCAGGTTACCGTTTTATTTGAATAATCAGAACGAATACCAATGATAAATTCTATAAACTCGGCAATAGGTGGAAGTCCGGTCCATCCCACAAAATCTCTTCTCGCCATAAATCCCGGTTCACAACTCTCCGGAGCATAATATTCAAAGAAAGTTCCAGTTTTTTTATACACCTCGAATACCTGATTGTAATGATTCAACGCTATTTCGCGTGCCAGATTCCGGTAACCTTTATCGGCCAAGCCATTCATTACCATATAGTTGGTTCCCGGCCAGATACCTCCCTGCCAGTAACGTCCGTCTTCTTTATACTTAGGATGATCGGCTGACAATGAAGGCACACGATATTTCCGGTTGAAAGTTTTAGGATTATTCAGTTCTGAAACCATCCTATCTAATTGTTTCTTATCAAGAACATCAGAATAGAGTGCCCAGTAAGCTCCGATTCCTTTTGTGGTACCTAACGAACCATCCGCATACTGATCATAAAGAAAACCGGTCTTTTCATCCCATAGATTCTTGCGCACATACTCTTTCAGCATTTTAACCTCATCTTCAAAGTCTTCTATCTCTTGCCATCTTTCCAGATAAAATCCCATTTGAAGAAGAGTATTCGCAATAAACAACTGTTGCAGGTTGGTATCCAGCCATGTCATATGCCCATTGCTGTAAATAGGGTTATACTTTGATTGCACACGTGGCATGTTGTCCATACCTGTGCCCCAACCACTGGACCAGTAGGTTCCGTTTTGCCAGGTACGATTCAGTCTCAACCATTTATAATAGGAACACAATACGGGAAATACCTTATTCAGACGGTCCGTGTCGCCAAATTCCTTATAATAAGCCATCTCCACCCATGGAATAAGGTTGGGCCCTGTACTCGTTGGGTCGTAACGTTCAAAACAGTCGGATCCATCGGCCCTTATCTCTCTGCAGATAAAACCATCCGGATGCTGCTTTGCATAAAAGTTATCAAGTGTATGCTGAAAAGGAAAGAAGCGGGCACCGTAACGGGCAAACAGCATCATAAAGGAGGTATCCCACATAAAGATATTGCCATTGTAAGCTGTATCCAGATAACTTGCTACAAATCCTGACCCTGGAATCGGATCTTTAATATTGCCTATTGCTATTTGCCAGGCATGCCAATACATTTCTATCTCTTTTTCATGACCGGCCCAAATTGGATTAGGTAAAATATTCTTTGCTTCCTCAAAAGTGCCATGTTTAATAATCTCGGGCTTCATCACACGAAACTCATTCTCTGCCACCAGAGCATCTTTTACATAAGTGTCCTTATACGGCAATTTATATTTATTCAGCACTGTACTATCCTGATTCTGAGCTAAAGAACTCAACGAGAAACAAAAGATAGCCGAGCCCAAAGTCAGTCTTAAAATCAATTTCATGTTATTCATCGTTTAATAATTATACTTATCTTCCCAAAAAGGACGGTTAAGATAAGCTTTTAAAACTATTCTTCCTTGCAAACAGCATTAAAAGTTAATTCAGACAATCAAAGCCGAGGCTCCCAATAAACTAATATCCTCTTTCTTTGATATTAATATCTTAATGCCATCCACTGTCTTTTTATAAGGGAAATCAGACATTGTTGCCAGCATGCTTTCAGAGAAAAACGGATAAGCAGTAGCAACTCCACCACCTAAAACAATAGCCTCCGGATCATAAGTATATAGAACAGCCTTCATCAGATTACCCAGGTGAATTCCAATTTCATGCCAGATAGCTAATGCTCCTGAATCTCCTGCACAAGCTTTTTCATAAGCTTCTTTACCTGTGGTATTATAATAGTTTACAAAAAAATCACTGCTGCAATAATGCTCATAATCACTATCCAGATAAGCTAATGATCCAATTTCTCCGGCTCCTGTATTGGAACCGTTATATAACTTTCCATCAATAATAACTCCGGCACCAACTCCGGTTCCTAACGTGATACCAATCATATCAGAGTAAGGAACACCTTCACCAAAGAGTTTCTCGCCCAATGCAAAACAGTTTGAATCATTATTAACGAAAACGGGGACATTAAATTTCTGCTGAAGGATCTCTTTCAGATGAACTTCTTTCCAGGAAGGTATATTCGCCACATTATATACAATGCCGCGCTCCGTATCCACTACTGAAGGAACACCGATACCTATTCCATCGAGTTGCTGTGAAATCTCCTCTTCAATGAGTTTTATTAAGAAGAACAGCACCTCTTCTTCACTTCCTTTTGAAGGACATGGCTTGCTTATTTTTCTCACCACCTTGCCTTCATCAATCAACCCCACACGTATATTTGTTCCTCCTAAATCTATTGCAATTTTCATAATATTCTAATTAATTGATTAGTATCCTACAGTTTACTGTTTCGTCGTTAAATCAGACAACGAAGTTTATATGATTACATTTTTAATAACTTCTTTATTTTGTCAAACAAGGCTGTATTTTCGTAAATTCCGGTAAAGTTTTCGGCACCCGGACCAAAAGCATACACCGGCACCATTACACCGCTATGTTCGTCAGTAGAGAATTTACCTACAATTTCCCCTTTTTTAAGATCTCCGTCCACTAATGTCAGGCCACCTGTCTCATGGTCGGCAGTTACAACGACCAGCGTTTCTCCATTTTTAGCAGCCCATTCGAATACTTTTCCGACCGTTTTGTCAAAGTCAATCACTTCCTGCATTAACATATCCAGATCATTAGAGTGACCATAATCATCCATCTGTGAACCTTCAATCATCAGAAAAAAACCTTTTTTGTTCTGAGATAACAAATCAATGGCTTTCATTGAAGACTTCTCCAGAATATTGCCACGCACTTTAGGTACCTGTAAATCAAGTGTATCGAATACAGCCAGTACTTTTCCAGACTTAATGGCTGCAAGATCGTCCCATTTACGGGGAGTTTGATAACCTTTCTTCTCCATTTCCTTAAAAAGATCTCTTCCATCGGGTCTGTTCTCGAAATACTTGGAACCACCTCCAAAGATGTAATCCACATCACAAGTGGTATAATCTGCTGCAACCTCGTAACTTTTATCACGATCAACGTTGTTACAACAAAAATCAGCCGGAGTAGCATCATTCAGGCGACAAGTAACTACTACACCGGTAGAGAGTTTCTTCGCATTGGCAAAGTCCGTCAGTGAAGGAAGAGGCTTCCCATTCACATCTGTTCCCACCATGTGATAGTTTGTTTTATGTCCGGTTGCAAAAGCTGTACCTCCGGCGCCGGAATCAGTAATCAGTTTATTGGCACAATATGTCTTTGAAAGACCTACCGCCTGTGCATTATCCAGGTTAAGCTTTCCCTTATTGACAGTCCATGCGGAATACATATGCATCAGACTCATTCCATCACCAACCATAAAGATTACATTTTTAATCTTCTTACCTTTCGGAGCTTGCAGTTTAACTACGTCATAAGTCTGATCAATAGTAACAGTCTGTTCTTTATCTTTGCGGCTTTGAGCCTGTGATGCTAAAGGTAGCATAGCCAAAGCCAGAACTAAAAATGCTACATTTACAAATATCTTTTTCATCTCTATTATTCTAAATGATTATTAATTATTTAATGGCTATACGAATCAATACCGGAGCATGATCTGACAGAAATGTAGAATTGTTCGTTTCAGCCAATACTCCATATTTTAAAACTTTTACTTCGTTACGCACGAAAATATAATCAATCAACGAGCGTTCTTTCAAAGGGATCTTTCCAAAATCGTGAAAACTCCATGCCGGACCGTAAATAAGAGGAGATACAGCGCGTGAATCTGTTAAATGCCTGGAATTGCCAGAATCAGTCAGAGATTTAACAACACTTGATGATGGTTCGGAATTAAAATCACCAGTTACAATAACAGGAAGACCCTGGCTAATCTTATAAATACGGTTCAGAATAAGCTTTACGCTTTCTCTGCGGGCTACTGTTCCAATATGGTCAAAATGGGTATTGAGTACAAATACACGTTTATTGGTTCTCTTGTCTTTCAGAATAGCCCAGGTTGCAATGCGTTCACAAGCACCATCCCACCCTAACGAACCTGCGATTTCAGGAGTCTGGCTCAACCAGAAATAGCCTGATTTAACCAAACTGAAGCGATTCTTCTTAAACCAAAGAGCGCTATATTCTCCTTTTTCCTTACCATCTTTGCGACCTACGCCCAAAGCCTCATAACCCGGCAGAAGACTCTTCAGATCGGTAAGCTGATTGTGAAGGACTTCCTGAGTTCCTAAAATATCCACATCATAAAAACGGATAGCATTAGCTGCATTCTCTTTTCTGTAGCTCCAATTATTCAGGCTGTCTTCAGGGTTATCATACCTGATATTGAATGTCATCACATTAATCCCGTTTACTTCCGCATCTTGTTTCGGAGTAGTCCAGGAAACAAGAAAAGGCAGCAACAGTATAAAAACAAACTTTTTCATAACTATATAATTTAAAACTTTCATTTAATAAACAGGTTTGTCGCAGGAATCGGGGTAAATCCTTTTGATTGGGGCGTTTTCCAGGCCCATTCTAAACTCTCACCTTCGTAATCTTCAAAATAGAGTAATTTATAAAAATGGTATCCTTTCTTCAAGCCAATCTTTCCACTGGCTGAAATAGCTGCATGTGAACCATCATTGTTTACCACTTCTTTTCCATTGATATAAAGCATACTGCCATCATCTGATTTTGTCTGGAACTCAAACACACCATCTTCCAGAGCATAAATCAATCCCTGAAATACAAAAGCAAAATGATCCGGTTGTTTAGCCCAGGAAATAGATGGTTCTGCTAAAGTACCACTTTCTTTAACTTTCGACAAAGAGATATCAGATACTTTATTGAACTGTCCTTCGTAATATTGATAGGAAGTTCCATGCTCAGATGGCACTACATTCAAAGCCTCATCAAGAACAGCCTTCGTTGCACTAATTATCATAGTGGGGCTAGGTTCCAAACCGTTTTTATAAGCTTTGGCTCTTATCTCTGTTGATTTATCAATTATAAAAGGATCATCATAATTGGGTGATTGTTCAGTTGGTTCTTCTCCATTAAGCGTATATTTTATATCACAATCGGGAGTAGCAGATCCCATAGTGATCTCTACCTGACCTGGAAAAAAATCCAGGTCTTTTTCAATATAAGGAATTGACGCAAATGGTTTCTTTGTATAAGAATATGGGGAAGCATTCTCTGAGTAACCTCGCTTATAATTGGGTTCGGGGCACAAAGTAAATTTTAAAGTACCTCCTTCCATCAGTTGATTATAGGTTATATAGTTTTTATCAATAACGGTTCCGTTTAATTCAACCTTTTCAATATAAGTATTTTCCTCCGGATTATTTGAGACAATAGCTAGCTTCTTCCCGTTTGCTAAAGTGATTACAGCTTTTCCGAACAGAGGAGAGGTAAGATTAAATTCATTTGAACCGGGACACACAGGATAAAGTCCTAAACTGCTAAGCACATACCAGGCCGACATCTGACCGCAATCTTCATTGCCACTTATACCATCGGGAGCAGGATGATACATTTCCCTTAGCAATCTGCGAACCATCTGCTGGGTTTTCCAGGGCCGACCAACATAATTATACAAATAGGCCATGTGATGACTAGGCTCATTGCCATGAGCATATTGACCAACCAGTCCGGACACATCAACCAAATCTCCCACCAGCGGAGAATTAGTTGTGAACAATGAATCAAGGGCATTGATAAAGTTGTCTTTCCCGCCCATAAGGCTAACCAATCCGTTAATGTCATGAGGAACAAAGAAACGATACTGCCAGGCATTGGCTTCAGTGTAATTGCGACTAATTTCGTAAGGATTAAAAGGAGTATCCCAATTACCGTCTAATCTTTTGCCACGGAAAAAGCCTGTGTATCCATCGAATACATTCAAGTAATTCCGGGAACGTTTTATATACGTATTGTATATTTCATCTTTACCCATTGCTTTAGCCATTTGTGCTATAGCCCAGTCGTCATAAGCAAATTCCAGAAGACAAGAGATAGATTCCTTTTTTATATTAGAGGGAATGAATCCGCATTTAATGTAATAATCCGCTCCTTTTTTATTTTTTTCAGAGGATGCCACCATCGCCTTCAATGCCTTTTCTGCATCAAAACTGCGTATGCCTTTTAAATAAGCATCCGAAATAACTGCTACCGAATGGTAACCAATCATAGTACCCGTTTCTCCTGCCGATAAAGGCCAAATGGGCAATTCTCCCGATTCATCATAAATGTTGAGAAAAGAATTTATCGTATTCTTCACCAATGTTGTATCGGTAAGTGTCATTAATGGATTCCATGCACGGAACGTATCCCAGATTGAGAAAGTGGAATATTGTTTTTTATCTTTTGGCAAATGACCAACTGACAAATCCTGACGGCGATAATCGCCATTCACATCACTAACAATATTGGGTACCACCAACGTATGGTACAAAGCAGTATAGAAATTCTTTATATCATCTTGTCGTCCGCCAGTAACCTGAAAAGCAGCCAGTGCTTTATCCCATTCATTAAAAGAAGTGTTACGTACAGCCTCAAAATCAAACCCTGAAACATCGTGTTGCAGATTTTCCCTTGCATTTTCTCTGCTTACAATAGATAAACCGACTTTAACCACAATTGGCTTCTTGTCATTTGAATTAAACCCGGCAACTGCCTGAATATTTTTCCCCTTTAGGGTTGTATTATCTAGAACTTTTTTTCCCTCATTAAAAAAAGAGAGCGACTGAATAGGTTGAGAAAATTGTGCCACAAAATATACATATTGATTATCTACCCATCCGCGGGTACGGCGCATACCCGAAATTTCATTAATTCCTGTTTTTGCGATCTCGCTCTCGTAAATAAATTCATTGTCCAATGAATGAGCTAAATCAATGGCAATAGATTTTGGTGTTCCCTTAGAGAAGGTATAACGATGAACACCTGTATAAATAGTCGACGTGAGTTCCGTCTTTATATTCCCGTCTTTCAGGATAACTGAATAATATCCGGGATATGCCTTTTCATCTTTATGAGAAAAGGGCGAAGGTTGCAAAATATCATTTAAAGAAACAGACTCTGTGCTTTTGGCCAAAGGACGAAATAAAACATCACCCAAATCAATGCATCCGGTTCCACTTAAATGAGTATGCGAAAATCCGTTAATGGTAGAATCATTATAATAGTAACCCGCACAAGCATCCCAGTTACCAAAACGAGTATCCGGACTTAGCTGAACTGCGCCCAACGGCTGAGTAGCTCCGGGATAAGTATGTCCATGTCCTCCAGTGCCAATAAAAGGGTCAACATATCTCGCCAATTCTATTTTCTGTTGATTACATCCGGAAAATAAGAACAACAATGCTAATAATTTAAATACGGACTTCATTAATTTCTTTTTTATTGCGAAAAATAAGAAAAGGGATGAAGATCTCCTCCATCCCCTTTCATTGATTCATATTATTTGATAAAATAAATTATTTTGAAGGATATCCATTATTTTGTTTCAAAGCACCCTTCGCTTTTATCACTTCATTAACCGCATAGGGCAACACACAACCTTTTGTTGCATCATAAGTTTTGGCTGCCATAATCTGAATAACCCCTTTGTAGGTCTTTCCATTAATAGTCATTTCAGCACCATTAGTAGTATCCAGAGCAGATGCAGGGTCTGAACGATTTAGATACTTCAAGCCATGTTTTGCAGACTCCAAACGAGTTTTTGCATCAGTATAACCTTCAGCTGTCCAACGTTTAAGATCCATTACACGATCAGTATATTCACCAGCCAACTCACAACGACGTTCGTGCATCAAATTATAAATTGTAGGATTTGTATAAGGTTCACCCATACCTGCACGTTTAGCTATTCTGTTTAGCACAGGAGCTGCTTCGGGACTATGACCTTGTTCTATCAAAGCTTCGGCCTTAAACAATAGCATCTCTGCAAAACGCATAACCGGTACATTCAGATCGGTTGTTGGGCGGTCACCATTACTAGATACATAAGAAGAAACGCCCGCACCTTTTTCATTAACTGAACCATATTTATAAGGATCCATGTATTTATTAAACATAAATCCGCATTCAAGGTCGGTTGAAGAATAGAATTTGCGTTTTTCACCAAAGAACGTAAATTCATCTCCATACTGCATCATTGTAACCGGACGGCGTAAATCATTCTGGTTATATTCAGCCCATAACTCCAATGTTGGTTTAAAGTTACCCCAACCGTTATAGCGTCCCCATCCTTTATTGTCAAGACAGATACCCGGGAAAATACTTCCTGCTATTGTTGCACCTGTTGAGTTAATAGCCCAGATAGACTCTTTACTCCATTCGTTTGCAACAGTAAATACATCTGAGAAGTTATCAAGCAAACCACGTCCGCCTTCTGTTTCCAGTTTATCAACCAAGGCAGGAATTTGTGCCCACTTTGTTTTGTCATGTTGTGCCCAGTAAGCATAGGTTTTTACCTTCAAGGCAATTGCAGCATCTTTCGTGGCACGTCCATAATCGTCCGCTGTATATTCATTAAACCAAGGCAATCTTTCTATCGCTTTATCCAGATCCTGAATAATCAGATCGTAATTTTCCATCACAGTAGCTCTTTGTGGAGGAATGGTACTGTCATCATAAGGATTATAATCCTCATATCTTACAAAGGGAACACCATTGTCAGCCCTTCCATAACGATAGGCTATCATGAAATGAGAGAAAGCACGCAAGAAATAAGCTTCACCAATATGACGGCTAATGGCAGTAGAAGGACTTTGTAATTTTAATCCATTATAAATGATGTTGTTCGAACGAGCCATCATTTGATACATATAATTATAAAAATCCTTAATGCTACTTTCCGTAGAACCATCCATATTCAGGTTAGCCAGGTTCATTTGAGCGTTACCTCTTGCACGTGAAAAGAACACATCATCTGATGCACCTTGTTCCCAGAACAGGTTTCGTCCCCAGGTTTCTTCCAACTCCAAATTTGAATAGACAGCAACCAAGGCATCACTAAAGTCCTTATCTGATTTCCAGAAACTTGCTTCAGTGGCAGTTCCTTCTGATTTTACATCCAGCCAATCACTACACGATGCTAAAGAGAGTGATGACAGTAGTAATATTGATATAGTTTTAAATTTCATCTTTTAAACTTTTAACTGGGTTATTAAAATTTCAATTTCAATCCTAATGAGAATGTTCTGGCAATAGGATATTGTCCGCCATCAAGACCTACTCCACCTACTTCAGGGTCAATTCCTGAATAAGATGTGATTGTAGCAAGGTTATCAACGCTAAACGTTAAATCCAATGAACTGTTGCGTGAAGCTAAATAGTTCCATTTCTGAAGCAGACTGGTTAGTGAGTATCCAACAGTAACGTTCTTAACTCTCAAGTAACTTCCATTTTCCAGATAATAATCGGAAACTGTTGAGAAGTTACCATTAGGATCAGAAGCAGAAATACGAGGTACAGCGTTATTTGGACCATTCAGAGCTTTCAGAATTTCGCGTGAACGGTTAAAGTTACTTACTGATTCATTCAATGTAAGGAATTTGTAAGCATTGAAAATCTTAGTATTGGCAACACCTTGCAACATCATGCTAAAGCTTAGCTTCTTCCAGTTAAAACCAGTTGAAAATGCATAAGTTAGTTTAGGCATGGCATTACCCATAAATTCCTTATCACCACTATCTATTGAGCCATTTCCATTTTTATCAATGAATTTCAAATCGCCTACTTGTGCTTTTGGTTGAATTAATTTTCCATCTGCATTCTTGTAATTATCAATTTCCGATTGAGTTTTAAAAACGCCATCGTTTTTCACCAAATAGAAAGAATACAAAGGTTTTCCCTCTTCCGTACGATAAGGGTTCAAATCTTTAAATGTTCCGCCATCTGTCCATACAGGTTTGTTACCAGTTGCATCGGCAGCACCAATGTTATACACTACATTTTTCAGGGTTGCAAAGTTTCCGCTTACCCAATAATCAACAGCTCCGATTTTATCTTTCCAGGTTGCAGCAAACTCGAAACCACTATTATGAATTTCGCCATCATTGATATACATAGCTCCTAATCCAATGCTTGATGTCCATCCTGCATCCTGCTGTCTGATCAAACCCATTGTTTTTTTATTATAATAATCGGCTACCACATTCAATCGGTTATTAAACATAGCAATATCAACACCTAAATCTAATTGTTCTGAGGTTTCCCAGGTTAGTTTTGCATTGTAACCGTTTGCTTTATATTTACCGATAGCTACAGGAGCATTAATACCTGCTTGCTGACCAACATCACCGCTACCAAATACATAATTAGAATAAGTAGGATAACCATATCCATAGGCAATTGATCCTACGTTACCGATACGTCCCCAACTGGCACGCAATTTAAGCAGATTCAGTACATCACTTTTCGGCATAAAAGGTTCAGAAGTTAACTTCCATGCTAGAGTAGCTGAAGGGAAATCACCATATTTATGACCTTGAGGAAGACGACCGGCATAGTCACGACGCATAGATGCTGTCATAAAATAACGATCGGCCCAGCTATATGAAGCTCTACCTACAATAGATAAATTTCTGTCAAATGCATAAGAATCGCTTGGATTAAGGTATGTCCCGGCATTTCCGAAATACATCAATGCTTCCTCCTCACTTTGAAAATCATTAGCTGAAGCTGAAAAATCACGATACTTATATTCTGTAGTCGTTGAAGATGCCATCAGCCCTATATTGTGGCGATTGATAACACGATCAGAAGTCAGTGTATTCTCAATATTCCATTCGTATGAGCGGGAACTGCCATAATAAAGACTATTTCTATTCATTGGTTTACCTGGTTCCAAACGTCTTGGAGAAAAATCCTTTTCGAAAGAGTTGTTAGTTTTATACGTAAAACGTGATGTAAAGTTCAACCCTCTGATAGGTTCCATAATATCAAGAAAAGTAGAAGAAGTAACCTTCGACAAATTATAATCTATAAAATTTGCAGTCAATGTTCTCACAGGGTTAATTGCATCACCGTGAATATCAGAATAATTACTACCATATTTCGCGATATAAGCAGCATCCTGCGGAGCTGTTCCTCCAAATGAGCCATCAGCTGTATAAACTTCGGCATTTCTAGGCATTTCAAGAGCACTAACCAGAACTCCAGACTCAGCACTGCTTGTATTTACATCTCTGGGGCTTGACTGTTGCCAGCTTAAGTCTTCACGTAAACGAACATATTTATTAAACTTAAACTGAGAATTGAAGCGGGCAGTAATTTCCTTATTATAGGTATTTAACAAAGTTCCCTGTTTATCATTATATTCCAATGACAAACGATTTGAGAAATCATCTGTTCCACCCGATACAGCAAAATTATGACGCTGATAAAGAGCTGTTCTGAAAATAGCATCAACCCAGTCAGTACGGGTAGTTCCAATATAAGGATTCTTAGTTACATCCCAGCCATCAGGTAAATATTGCTCACCGCCTAATGCAGCAGCCCGCACCTTTCTCTCCTCTTCAATAGTCAAAGATTGTGGCAAATTCTGTGAAGCAGATAAACCACTTACCACACTATATTCAAATGATGGTTTACCTGAAGTAGCCTGTTTAGTTGTAACTAATATAACGCCTGCCGATCCGGCATAAGCACCGTAAATAGCAGCTGAAGCAGCATCTTTTAATACAGTAATAGAAGTTACATCACTAAAGTTGAATGGAGCACCGGGAACACCATCTACAACATACAATGGAGTTTCACCGCTTCTTGATCCCATACCACGAATGGTAATAGTTGGAGTTGATCCGGTGTGACCACCATTGGATACTACAGAGACACCCGGGATTTGGCCCTGCAACATTTCTGCCGCATTTGAAACAGGACGTTCCTGCAACTTGCTTACATTTGAGACCGTAGATACAGCTGCAGAAAGGTCACCTTTCTTCATCTTACCATAACCAATTACAACAATCTCATTCAATGTCTTTGAGTCTTCTTTTAAGATGACGTCTAGCTTACTTTTACTACCTACAACGACTTCCTGATTATTAAATCCTACATAAGTGAATATCAAAGTAGCATTTTTATCAACAGTTACAGAGAAGTTACCATCAAAATCAGAAACTGTATTGTAATTTGTTCCTTTAACCTTAATGTTTACACTGGGAATTCCTACTCCTTTTTCGTCTTTTACCGTACCAACGATTTTACGTTGTTGCTGAACGGCATTTGAATTCTGAGCTCCCTCACTTCGTGATGACATAAGAACAGACGACAGGATTTGTTCCGGGTTAGACGGACTGCCCTTAATTTCTGCTCTCAAAGGCAATACGCCGATTGCCAAAGCACCCCAAATCAGGTACCATCGTTGCGTTTTCTTCATTGTTTTTCTCGTTTTAATGCACATACAAATAGTTTTTTGGTTTCAAATATTAAATTTTAAACTTTGGCAAAAGTCATCATTAGATCTTTTGCCATAATGTCAAAAAGGTTAAACTTATGTTTCAAAATACTTTTTATTTCTGAATTCTCAAACAAAGTCGTTTTTATAGGACAAACATACAAGCGCTGTAATTATACTGTTAGTCAGCTATTAAGTGCAACGCTCAATCAAGCACTCAAGGAGAGATTAAATATTGTATTTCATAGGCAACAAGTATAATTAACAAAAAATAGGTTTTTTTCTTTTTTGTAAAAATAGAGCGTTTAATGGAATCTGAAATTGCAAATTGCGAATAACAATCTTCATTTCACGAATAATTAAATTATAAGTTTAATAAGAAATCAGCAATCTTATTGGGATGGTCAGTATTTAAGAAGTCCACTCCGAGTTGGATAAATGTCCGCCAGGCATCTTCTGTATCAGGAGTTTCCCAAAAACGAGCAGCCTTACCTAAAGCATGAATAGAATCAACTGTTACCTTTACTTTTAAATAATCAGCATGAGGCAATTCCCCCACTCCGTTCCAATGGCTCAGATCTTCAAAAGAAAGACTTATTTGGGGAACCCTTTTACTTTGCTCTTCAGTATAACAAACATTGGGAAAGCCATCAAAAGAAATAAAGGATGGATAGTTTTTGAATTCATCAGGATTGAGTACATATCCACTGATAACCACCCGCACTGCGGCGGGATTCTTAGACACATCAAAACATTTCTGATATTCCGATAACTGTTTTACCAGAACCTTAAGGGTAGACTTTGTATCATCCTTAAAATCGATCATAAGCTGAAATCCATTTCCATCAGGATAACCACTTCCACCATTCAATGACATCTCCTTTCTAATAGGATCCAGATAAAGAGCTTTTAAAGTTCTGATATTTTTGATATCTTTCTCCTCATGAGCCACCAACAATTCTCCATTCCTAAGAAATATATCGGCTTCTATTGAAGCGCATCTTGCAGAATAGGCCGTATAGAAGGGTACATTCTGCATATAGTCATTGTGAGAATGAACATTCTTTTCAGGGGTATATACCAACGTTTGAGCCTCCATTGGAATCAAAAAGAAAAACGAAACCACAAAAGATAAAATAGATCCTATCTTCTTAATATTCATACTGCTATAAGATTAGAGTTAAAAAGTAACACGAAAGAGTTATTAACAATAGCACTAAATTTTAAGTCTTCTACTTAAAGATTCCGGGAAAAGAGATTTTACATATTTCACTTCCATCCTGCAAACGTATAAAAGTAGAAAAATCTCGTTCACCTTCTTTCAGGGTAATGATGCGGGCGCCATTCTGAATATCAATGTAGGTTGTTTTTCCACCGGAAAACCTTCCATAACCAAGAGCAATGCCATAGAGGGAAGCCAGATAATCGTTATTGTGGTCATGACCCACGAAAACGCCCATCACATCTTTACTTTCCAACATAGCAGTAAACATCCCAGAGTTGACTGATGCAGGGCACTCATCTTCCAGACGAATGCCTACCGGATTGTTCCGTTCATTCTTGTATGCTTCTTTATATTCTGGTAAAGCAATATGGAAAAAAGCCAAAGCAGGAAGAGGCTTTCCACCGTTTATCTGAGTAAACCGTGCACTGGTGTGACGATACCACTGTATCTGGTCGAAAGAAAACCAGCCATACCCTTTTACAGTGTCTACCTTTGAATAATCATTCGAATCCATGCAATAAAGCACTGCGGAAGTGCTCCCGTTTTTGACAGATTGTATCTCCAATGCAATATCAGATAGCCCTTTGTCGTCTTTCTTATTCAGGCTGTGAGGCGTAGCAGTTACAATATCAGCTATTTCAGAGCGGGTTAAATCCTGCTCAGCATCATGGTTCCCCATTACTATACAAAATGGAATACCTTTTCGAGCCAACGGGTTCAACACCATTTCCCATCCCTTACGAGCTGGTTTACCTGTCACTACATCACCTGTAAAGACTATTAAATCAGGTTGTTCTTTGTCCAGCGTTTCATTAATCAACTTAATAGCATTCTGTGATTCGGTTTTGCCAGGCACTACATGAGTATCAGTGAATTGTACTATCTTAAATGTTCCGTCTTTGTGAAAACGAAGTTGCTGAGCATCAACCCCTCCTAAGAAGGTAAATACGCTCAATAAAATTAATATCAGATTCTTTTTCATTTTGTAGCTAACTAATTTTGTTTTTCTTAATGTAAAAGTAGTATTTTTAAGGCAAACTAAAATAGCAAATTGCGAATAACAATCTTCATTTTACAAATAGCCAAATTATAAGTTTAATAAATGCCGGCAATCATTTTCTCTACTTTTAGGGTATTTTTATGAAGTGATGAGCTATTTCTATTACTACTTTGCATTGCAGTAGTTACCCTTGATATAAGCGTTAAGCCGTGCATTTCGAGTAAAAAGTGCCAACCACTAGAGCAGTTTTCAGAGAAGTTCACACATCAGTAGATTATTGTCAATCTCTCCTATAGTAAACGCCACTACTTTCAGCATTTTTTTCTAGAATACGGCTGCTTATTTGTAACATTCATAGAGTGTATGCTGCATATTTACTCGTATTCCGTATAGCTAGACAAATATTATATAAATACTGATTATATACAAATAGTAGCAACTGCAAGCGGAATACCGATCTCTCACTAGGCATCTATTGTTAACAATAGATATAGATAACAGAATGACTCTCAACAATATTATCATTTTTATGAAAAGAATAAGATTTGCAACCTATGTATTGTTAAACTATGTTTTTGAGATGAAAATTTAATGAATAAATATATATGATATTAAATTATTTAATTCTATATTTGTGTAACTAATTTCTAAAATTATATAAACTATGAGAAAAATTTTATTACTAATGGCGCTAGCATCCCAGCTAGGGTTTGCTCAAAAGCTACAGGTAAAATCTGTAGAGATGATAAAAGCAACTGCACAAGGGGGCTTTTACCATCCTAGGTTTAGTCCTAATGGAGATTATTTATTGACTTCGAAAGTTAATTATTCCGGACTAAAGATGTATTCCTTTGCAGATAGTGGATTAAAGACAATCACTGAAGATCCAGGCGCAGGATATGGAACACAGATAAGTGAAGATGGAAATACCATTTTTTATAAAAAGAGTGAACTGAAAAAAAATCTGCGGTACACTTCTTTAATCTCTTATTCTAAAAAGACAGATATAGCAAAAGAAATAGTTGCTCCTACACGCAAACCTTTGACAGTTAACTTAAAAGGAGGAGCACTTGTTTATGTCAAGGGAAATAAGATGATAAAATCAAAGTCTATAAAGAATGCCCGGCAAAAAGTAATGGTTATTTGCGTGGAAGACAGAAAAATGGCATTGTATGTTGATGGCGAAAAGACAATTTTAACTCCGAATGGTGAAGATGCAAGTTATATTTGGCCCTCAGTATCTCCTGATCAAAAACATATAGTATATACGGTAGCCTCAAAGGGAACATTTGTATGTGATATTCTGGGGAATGATATTGCATCCTTAGGAAAATTAAGTGCACCGGTATGGTTAGACAACCAATGGGTTGTGGGTATGGATGATAAAGATAATGGTGAAAAATTAATTTCATCTACTTTGGTAGCTGCAACTGCAGATGGCAAAGTTCGTCAAACGATAGAAGCGCCGGAAGGTAAAATGGCCATGTATCCTGCTGCTTCAGCAGATGGGAAACGTGTTGCTTTCAATACAGAGAATGGAGAATTGTTTGTAATAGATTTGCTTACTGAATAAGAGGAGGAATAAAAATGAAAAGAAGAATTATTTTTCTGTTAATTGCAATTGTTTCCTTCTCGTTGCAAGCGAAAGATTTTCAAGGAATAAAAATATATGTAAATCCGGGACATGGAGGTTATGATGGGTCTAATGATCGTAATGTAGTTACTATACCATATGCATTAAACGACACTCTTGGTTTCTGGGAATCTTACAGCAATCTGCAAAAAGGTCTGGCACTAAGAGATTTGCTTCAGGCTAATGGTGCTACTGTGATAATGTCCAGAACACTTAACAGAGATGTAGACGACCGGTCTCTTTCTGAAATTGCTGAAGAGGCAAATGCGAATAATGTAGATGCATTTTTGTCTATTCACAGCAACGCTGTAGGAACAAATACCGGTACTAATTATCCTCTTTTATTGTTTCATGGAACTGATACAGAACCTACTGTAGCCGCAAGTATACCAATGGCTCAGGCAGCATGGCCCAGATTGATAGCAAATCAGTTGACACCATGGACAGCTTATACAACATCTTCAAACATCAGGGGTGATTTTTCTTTTTATGGAAACACTTCAGGCCTGGGCGTATTACGTCCTCTTACAGTCCCTGGTTTTTTGGCAGAATGTTCATTTCATGATTATGGACCGGAAGCGCATCGTTTGCTAAGCAAAGATTATAAGAAGCTGGATGCGGTAAGCTTACACCGTTATTTCTGTGATTATTTTCAGGTGGATCTACCTTCAACCGGAGTTATTGCAGGTTCAATAAAAGGATTTAATGAAAGAATTAAAAATTCTAAATATGTTTATAAAGTAGGTACTGACGACCAGTGGTTACCATTAAACGGAGCAAAAGTAAAATTAATGAATGCAGCAGGCGACTCTCTTGATTTATGCCAGGTAGATACACTCTATAATGGTATTTTTGCATTCTATAACTTGCAACCAGGATCTTATAAACTACACGTTGAAGCTGTAAATCATGAAGCAAAAGATACCACTGTAACAGTTACTGCTGCAACCACAACTTATACAAAAATGTGGCTTGTAAACCCAACTCTTCCTGTAGAAGAAGTTGTTTATGAAAATTATCCTACCCCAGTTCAGGAAGCTGGAATGGTAGCAATGAATCACTATAAATTCAATGCAGGCGAAGCTGCAAGTCCCGATTGGTTGCAGACCGGTAATATCAAAAAGGTACTTTACAGAAATGAGAAATTGTATGTATTAACCAAAGATCCTAAGATATTGGTGGTAGATGCAAAAACAACTCAGCTGATCAGGGAAATGAAACTAGACGGAGTAACAGGTGGAGCTCTGACTCTAAGCGATATAAACTTTTCAGCTGATGGTAAATTACTGGCATGTAATAAAGATACAATATCATCACCTGAAGAAAAAGGCAGATATTTCAAAGTATACGTATGGGATAATGACACAATAGCCCCATCGTTATTATTTAAAACTCAGGAGCAAGGTTATTGGTTCAACGGCATTATGGGAGAAACCTTTGCAGTAAGCGGCCCAGCTAAAAAATGTACAATATATGTTCCTTCTGTTACAACTGGTGTTGCTAAAGGCATTCGTGTTACCGGTTTCATATATGAAGAGGGAGCTCCTCTTGGGTCTAAATTTATGCTAGATACTAAATATTCAGAAGCTCTGTGGGGAAAGAATATGAAATTCACAATTTCTCCTTCCGGAGGAGACTACATTATAGTAGACGGCGAAAACATGCTACCTACTGAGTATAAATTTGACTGGACACTTGCAGATCGTTCAGCAATGATCAATAAAGGCGTATTTGCTGAAAAATCCGGTTATAATCTGAATCCTCTGGCAACAGGGAACTCTTTCTTCAGAAGTGCCGGGCATGTTTATATGGTTGCGCCAAATTGTAAGTCGGACTCTACTGCAGTAGGATGTGTTCTATTTGATGTAACAAATGGACTGAACAACGCAGTAAAAGTATCTGATTTCTTGCCGGGAGATGGATTAGGCACTACTCCTGCTACATACATGGCAGCTAGTGGTTATGCCACCGGATATGATCTGTCTATGATGGTATTAGCAGAAAAGCAAGGAATGACTCGTATGACAACTGTCGCAACCGGAGCCATAGCTGATATTTACGCCTCAGAACTTTCATCTTCTACAAATGAAAATGGATATTCACTAAAATTTACTTTAAATGAGAATGCAACAAACGTTGAGGCTATAATTTCTAATAATGAAGGCGTTCTTAAGACTATTAATGCAGGTGCAATGAGTAAAGGTGCACAATCCATATCTGTTGCTAAATCTGATTTGCCGCAAGGAACTTATTCTTGGAGCATAAAGGCTGTAGCTGATCCTGTAGATCGCCCAGTGAAAATCTCGGATAACTCAAAATCACAAATGCAATTCTACTCTCCAAGAGGCGTTGCTGTTGATAATTCCTTTAACAGCCCATTCTTCGGAAGAGTATATGCTACAGAAACTGCACCAGGAACAGTAACCAACAGAGCTACCAAAGATGGAGTGTATATTTTAAATGCAGCTTTGGAAGATGTTACCAGTCAAGGTGCTGCCAGTTATGCCGGCGGAGTAACATGGGGAGCGTCAAGCAGTCCTATGCGTTTATCTGTAGCAGAAGATGGAAGAGTTTTCATTAACGACTGGAGTGATGCACATCCGGGAGTTTGGATAATGGATCCTGCAAATCCTTCTTCTACATTTATTCCTGTATTTTCAGGACTTACAAAAGCTGCATCCGGACTTTCATCAAAAGATGGTGTAAATGTACATGGTTCCATTGTTCATTGCTGGGTAACAGGAACGAAAGAAGATACTAAACTTTATACTTTCGACGAAGATTATATAGATGCAACAGCCACAAGTGTAGGTAACCTTTTACAATATAACATCGGAACCTTGAGTACCCCATGGCAACAAGCTCCAAGCAAAGTGGTGTATGACGATGCTTTGAATGGTAACTTGCAACAAAACATGAATTCCTGTATAGCTCCTGATGGACGTGAAGGTTGGTGGATTTCTCAATATCGGGCTGAAGATGCCGCAACCATCCCCTCTTTGATCCATGTGGGAGTTGATGGTATGGTAGATTTTAATTCAGGCATAAATCCCTTATTAGTTGAAAATTCTGTTTCAGGTGGTATGGCTGTAAGCTATGATGGAAAAACATTAGCTATGGGTTGCAAAGACGAAGTAAAGATCTTCAATGTGTCATTCTCTGATAAAGGGATACCTACCTTAACAAAGCTTCATTCAATAAAACCTGCAATGGGAGCTAACTCTGCCGGACTTTCGATAGACCGTAGCGGTAATGTTTATGTAATTTCTAATACTTCAGAGAGATTAGGCGTATGGGCTTTACCTAAAGCTGATAATAGTTTTACTACACCTGCTCCCGAACAGTATAAATTAGTTGTGCTAAATACAGGAGAGATGAATGTCACTAAAGGAATAAATATTCGTTTGTACCCTAATCCTATAACAGACAAACTGATAATTGATTCACAGGATGAAGAGATCTTACAAATAGATATTTACGACATGAATGGCAGATCAATAATTCTGGAAAAAGCGGGCTCTACCCATGCAGAACTTAATGTAAGCAATTTGCAGAAAGGATTATATCTGATAAAGATACAAACTAAGGCAGGTGACTACAAACAAAAGATAATTAAGAAATAACATGATCTCTTTAGGTTGATATGCATTAGCATATAAGATACTTAACATTAAATGGAAAGAGGGTGCATCAAAAAAAAAATGATACATCCTCTTTTTTATTACTCAAAAGTTTACTTTACACCGTTGTTCTAAAAGAGTAATTACCGATAAGAATCCGGTGCGCTGCCAGTCACTTATAAAACATACGATGGTCAATACTCAGAATAGCTATAATAAACAGCTATGACTGCCTCAGTTTCTCAGCTTAATTTTGTAATATTGCATTCTTAAGAAAAAATCATCTGAACATATAAGCCTAATAAATATGAATGAATTTGATAACAAAGCACGTGAATGGGATAAAGAGTCCGTTCATTGGGATCGTTCAAAAGCAATAGCAGAAGGAATTTTAAGAATGATTCCCATCAAATTCAATATGAAAGCATTGGAATACGGAGCCGGAACCGGAATATTAAGCTTTCTATTATCGGATACTTTTGAGGAAATCACGCTGATGGACAACTCTCAGGAAATGATAAATGTAATTCAAGAGAAAGTAGCCAAAAGTAAATCAACGAACCTAAAGCCTTTGCTTTTTAATCTTGAGCAAGCGGAGTTTCGCTCTGATTCGTTTGACTGCATATTCACACAGATGGTATTGCATCACGTATTCAATATTGAACTACTACTTAACAGGTTTTATCAAATACTCAATCCTGGGGGATACCTTGTTATAGCTGATTTATATCTTGAGGATGGCTCCTTTCACGGTGAAAGCTTTACCGGTCATAATGGTTTTGATGTGGAACTGCTCAGTGATAGTTTAAGAAAAGCAGGCTTCACTCCTATTGTTTCCGAGCAATGCTTTGTGATGAAAAAAGCTACAGGAAATGTATTACGTGAATATCCAGTATTTCTGCTGATTGCAGAAAAATCCAGCAAATAGGTTTAGCCTATTGCCGGCTAATCATAAAGTACTAAGGTATAACACAATACTTTGTTTTCCATGGAAAAGGATAAATTGATACACTGTTTATCTTGTTGTTCTAAAAGAATAGATCGTCCGTTTGGTGGCAGGAGTGGCAGGAAAAATAACCTTTTTGCCGTTCTGAAAATTAAATTTCAAGAATTCTGTAATTTGCGTTTTTTTCAAAAAAAGACTTCTGAAACCGAAAAACACTCTTTTTTCCTGCCACTCCTGCCACCAATAAGCATAATTATATTCTGCTACAAAGCTCTAAACCAAAGATATAGATAAATTAAAGAAGAAAACTAAACAAATTAGCAAAAACAATAGGAATCATCAACCCAAACATGTACATGTTTACCCCCTAAACTTGTACATGATTAGGTTCAAACTTGTACATGTTTGCACCCATTATTAACCAATAAAACATTAATTATTATGAGCTTATGTATTAAACTGATTCCAGTTGACTACTAATATTCCTAAGCCTATAATCAGTTGACCTACTAATTAATTAACTCTTAGACAGGTTGACCTCTTAAGGTTTAAAGTCCAAAAGAGGTTGACTTTCTTTTTGCAGGATAAAACATATGAACAAGTTGATATAGATAAAAGCTTCATTAAATTTCTATAGAAGTTCTTCATTTAACAAGTTCTTGTTTTAAAAGCAAATATAGTCCTTTTTTAGTTTGTTACAAATATGTGTTTGTATATTTATCTTTATAGCTTACCCAATGTTTTTTCAGATACCCCGCTTTTTTAGAAGCCTGTTCCGGGGTGAGCATATCCAGACTCCTGTGTGGTCTCTGAGTATTGTAGAATTCTACAGCTTGTCTGACAGCCTGCTGAACTTCATCAATAGTCTTAAATTCATAATGATTTAAGAATTCCTGTTTCAGTATACCATTGACACGTTCTGCTATGGCGTTATCTTTAGGATCTCCGTTTTCGGTCATACTAATTCTTATCCCTTTAGATTTGAGCTCATCAGTATACATAAAACTGGCATATTGAACTCCTCTGTCAGAATGATGAATCAAATCTGTTCTTTCTTCAGGATTCAGTTTCTGGTAGGCTTGCCGAAGCGCTTCAATCGTATGCTTAGTCTCGAGTGTAGGACCAACGTATGCACCGACTATCTCACGGTTGTAAGAATCTGTCACAAGAGATAAAAAACAAAAGTTATCTAATACACGGATATAGGTTATATCGCTAACCCATACTTGATTAGCCCTGTTTACATTCAGGTGCTTTATCAAATCAGGATAGAGCGGATAATCATGCTCTGAATTTGTGGTACGACATCCTTTTCGGGGCCTTCTTAAATTTAAATTATATTGCCGGATAATATTCATAAAAGCATCACGACCGATACTATAACTTGCACCAAAGTAATTTGTATACATATGCCACAGCTTCTCACCGCCGATACCTTTGTCTATCTCACGGACACTTTTCACATATTCAACTATAAAACGAACCATGGCGGCTTTTTCCATTCCGGCATCACCATGCTTGTAATAGGCTTGTTTCGAAGCACCAAACAGACTGTATTAAACTGATTCCAGTTGACTGGCTATCTATAAAACAAAATCAGTTGATGATTATTTTATCTCCATTTCCAGTCTAACTCAGTTTCCCATACAATACCCAGATCTTTTGTCAACACAGTGAGGTCGTTCTTAAATTCAGTATAATCAGGAGTCTTGGAAGGAATCACCACGGTCTCACCATTCTTTATCCTTATAAATAGATCATCCTTTATCTCATAAATAAACTCAATCTCGGCCAGCCTGATTTTTTCTTCTCCATAACTATCTTTTGAAGTTATAAATCCATCTTCAAATCCAACTTCAGTTATAATCCCTATCCTCCTTTTGTAGCTTTCCTGAATATATTTCTCATAAAACCTTTTATACCTCCATCTATAGTAAAATGGATAAAATAACAAACAGATTGCAGATGAAATCAGAAAATAGTAAGCTAAAAATTTATCCACTTTTAGAGAAAACATTAACCCTATACATAGAAACATCAATGTAGTTAGAATCCAGCTCCGAATCCTTTTGGTTCTCATCCGTTTAGATTTCGAAGCTGTAAAAAGCAGAAATCTTAAGTAGTCTTCCTTCTCTAATTTTATCTGGTACATAATATTTGTCTTTTGTACAAACTTACAAATAAATCTTGGAATTATAAGCGTGTCAAATAAAAATATGGTATTTATTTATAGAATAAATATTGTAATTAAAATTAAACTATTAAGAGGATTACTTTTCCTAAATAAAAACTCATTAACAGAGATAAGCCTTTTATCAAAAAAGAGGTTATGAATTGAAGGGGAATTGGATTATTTCGTACTTTTGAAAAATAACTTTAATTAAATGAATAAATGATTTAAGGAATAGTAAATGAAACTATTCAGGAATAGAGTTCCATTAGAATCCTATATATGACTTAAATATCTATGAAACATATCATTGCATTATGCCTTGTTCTATTTTGTTCCTACATAGTTCAGGCTCAGGAATATTTTTCTATAAATACTGATGACGGACTTTCGGAAAATAATGTGCGTAACATTACTCAATTGCCCGACGGACGCATGGTGATTACTACCAATGGACTGATTAATATTTATAACGGTACGAATTTCAGCTATATGCACTTTAAGGAAAGCGACATTTATCCATTGAAATCCTACGACGGGTTTCATCATAGCTACTTGGACGAGTCTGGCAGAATGTGGCTGAAGATTTCTCACGGACTGATATTAATTGATTTTCAGAAAGACAAAGTGGAATCTAACTTGAATAAAGTATTAAAGGAGTTAGGATTTAACTATGCCATTGCGGATTTCTTCATTGATAATTCAAAAAACCTATGGTTTGTTACCCGGGACGATAAATTGTATGTTTATGACGTAAAAAGGAAAAAGACAAATCTATTCCTTACCCAAGCTTCCTTTCAGGGTAATAAGAAAGATCAGTTAAAAGATATTGCATTGATAGACGGAAAACTTCTTTTTTTCTATAAGTCGGGAACCCATGTCTGTTATAATTATGCTACAAAACGAAAAATATATGTAGATACTTCAATGGCAAATCTCATTTCAGGAAATTATGACCGCACAGTTTACATAATACCTTGCAAACATTCTTTTCTGCAAATGCAAAATGGCCCATTAGATAAAGGTATTCTTTTGAATTATCAACTGAATACGCACAAATGGAAAGTAGTACTGCAAACCAATTATTGGCTCAACACTCTGGATTTCGATGTAGATGGTTCTATCAAAGTGTGCTGCAAAAAAGGACTTTGGAATATCAGTCCTAATTTAAAGGATAAACGATTTGAATCGAACCTCAAGACAGTGGAAGGAACAAATATAGCAACGGAAATCAGTACTATTTATCAGGATAGCGAAGGTGGAAGCTGGATTGGCACATTAGATAGAGGATTACTCTACTCTCATCCGAAACGATATCTTTTTAAGAATTTTGGAAAAACTTTATTCAGAGAAAGAGGACTGAAAGGTATAAATGTGCAAGGCTTTGCAATGGCTGATGCTGATAATATGCTGGTGGCTACGAATCAAGGTCTGTTTAAATACAGTTTAAAGAAGTCGGAACTCTCGCCTCTATCTGGTTTCCCACTTACCAATTGCATTTCTTTGGTACAAGGCAAAGGCAGCAAGGTTTGGGTGTGTACCAGTGACAGAGGATTTTTTTCTATACAAAATGGTCTGATCAGGCATTATGAACTCCCGGGGAAAACGATCAATTCTGTTTTTGAATTACCGGATGGACAACTGGCTCTTTGTCTATCTCAAGGTGTGTGTGCGTTTAATCCCTTCACAGGGAAAATTAGTCCTGTAAAATCAAAAAACGGGTTGAAAATAATAGGAGCCAAACAGCTTGTAAAATTGAAAAATAACCTTTTACTGGGTCTGGATGCAGAGGGTTTGTTTATATATGATTGGACGAAGGGTACTCTCTCCTTAGTAAAAGGGATGAGTGAAAAGTATAGGGCAGCCAACTTTTCACGTTACAATAGTATTTGCGTTGATCACCGGGGATGGATCTGGCTGGCTACACAAGATGGTTTGCAGGTATGGAATCCGAAGAATAATCAGATGGTAAATATTCATACGGAAGATGGTTTAGTAAACAACAGTGTACAAAGTGTTTTTGAGGATGCACGCCACACAATGTGGGTGACTACAGCCAATGGTATGTCACAACTTACTGTTTCCAATGACTTTCTACATTATGCGATAGAGAACTACAACCATTACGATGGAATTATTCAAGGCGAGTTTTTACCAGACTCCCATTTCATAACTCCTTCCGGTGAGCTGTTTATTGGTGGAATCGATGGTTTTAACAGGGTAAATCTGAACCATCTTCATTCTATGACTTTACCGGGACTCACTCCGCTTTTTGTGGGTTTGAAGGTGAATGACAAGTTTGTAAAATGTGATTCTTTGTATGATGGCAACCGAATATTGGAACAGTCAATCACAACAGCGGAGGAAATTACGCTTAATTATGACCAAAATTTCATCACACTGGAGTTCTGTGCACTGAATTATATAAATTCTACACATACTCGTTATCGCTATAAACTGGAGGGGGTTGACAATGACTGGCGTGAGATCAATACAAAGGATGGACTTGGCCGCGCCTCTTATACCAATTTATCTCCTGGAACCTACCATTTTTATGTTTGTGCTTCCTATAACGGTAAAAACTGGGAGAACGGGAAAATGGTTTCCATGATCATCACTGTCCGCCATCCGTGGTGGGCTACTCCTTTTGCCTGTTTCATATATATAGTCCTGATTTTGATTATTCTGTTTGCAGCGCTTTATTATTATTCAAAATGGAAAAAGCAACAGATGATGCACCAGCAAAAGGAGAAACTGGATGAAATGAAATATCGTTTCTTCACCAATATTAGTCATGAATTCCGCACACCACTGACTTTAATTTTAACACCGCTTGGAGCCTTGATAAAAGATATTACGGATGAGAAGCTGAAGTTGAAGCTGGCTTCTATTTATAAGAATGCACAGGAACTTCTGACACTGATTAACCAGTTGCTTGACTTCAGAAAGCTCGAAGCAAAAGGTGAAAGCCTGAATCTGACTTATGGTGATATAGTTCAGATGCTGAACAATGTTTATCAATCGTTCCAGCCACTGGCTGCAGAAAAGGGAATTCAGTTCACATGGAAATGTGATGTACCGCAGCTTTATGCTTACTTTGACAAAGATAAAATACGGAAAATTTTAAATAATCTGCTTTCCAATTCCTTCAAGTTTACGGAGACTGGCGGCGAAATAAAGTTGATAGCTGTGCCTGTAAAATCAGAAGGTAAAGCTCCGGCACTGTCCATTATTGTAAGCGATACAGGTTGTGGTATTAAGAAGGAGGATATTCCTCATATCTTTGGGCGCTTCTATCAGACTGGTGACAGCAAATATTATCTAGGCAGCGGAATAGGTCTTCATCTGGTGAAAGAGTATGTTTCATTGCATGGTGGTGAAATATCTGTGCAGAGTGAATGGCAAAAGGGAACAACATTTTCCATGATGCTTCCAACAATGCTTAAACCTTTTGTTGATCAACTTTCTATGGAGTTACCGGTATTATCAGATACAACGGATAAACAAAACAATAGTGTACAACCACATATGCATACAATTCTCTTAGTAGAGGACAATGATGAGTTTCTCCATTTTATGAAGGAACAGCTGGAAGGTAATTACCGGATTATCATTGCTTCCGATGGTGTAGAAGGGGAAGATATGGCTCTCTCCTACTCTCCAGATTTAATTATCAGTGATGTAATGATGCCACGCAAAGATGGACTTGAACTTTGCAGAGATCTGAAAGAAGATGTAAGAACGTCTCATATTCCTATTATTTTGCTCACGGCATACACCTCGAATGAGAAAGAATTGTTTGGTTATAAGTCTGGTGCTGATGAATTTATTAGCAAACCATTCAGCATGGATATTCTTTTGTTGAAAATTCAAAAGCTTATCAGGGAACAGGATGCTCGAAAGGAATTGTTTGCCAAAAAAATAGAAGTAAAACCCAGTGAACTAACCATTACTTCTTTGGATGAAGAACTGATACAAAAAGCCATTGTCTGTGTGGAACGGAATATGAACAATACGGAATATACAGTGGAACTTTTCAGTTCGGATATGAATATGGAACGAACGGTGCTCTATCGTAAGTTACAGTCTGTGGCCGGACTACCACCCTCCGAATTTATCCGGACTATCCGTCTGAAGCGAGCTGCCCAGTTATTGGAGTCACACAAATATAATGTTACCGAGGTTGCCGGTATGGTAGGTTTTGCTACCCCAAAGTACTTTACCAAATATTTCAAAGAAGCTTTTGGAGTTCTCCCATCTCAATATGGAGCTAAGTAAACTAATGAAGAGAATCATATAATAGAGCCTAATAACAGGTGACATTTTATGCAACAAACTATAAAACATCTGCAATTTGCAACAAATTGACCAGTTTTAAACAACATAAAAATAGCATTTCAAACTCTGCATTTAATAATTTTGCTTTTGATTCGATTTGCATAACTAATAGTGCAGCCACGCCGGATGCTTAGGTTTATGGCGTATCGAAATTAAAACAGAGTTCAAGTTATTAATCTTAAATAAAAAAGAGATTGTCACAAAGAATAGTCAGTTTATCTTTTTAGACAACCTCTTTATTAAATTACTATTTTATGAAAAAGAAATTGTTGTTTGCATTTGCCTTCCTGGCAACACTATCCCTCTCTGCGCAAAATTATGAAAAGACGCAGAATGGAGTAAAAGCCCAAACGGAGGGTATGAAAATAGAAGTTCAGTTCTATACTCCTTCCGTAGTTCGGGTGATGAAGAATCCCGAGCTCACCGAGCTCAAGAAGCAGAGTCTCTCTGTAGTGAAACATCCCGAAGAAGTAAAGTACCAGTTATCTACCCAAGGTGATGTGGTTTGTTTGACAACGGATTGTATCAATGTGGCTTTGAATACCGTTACTGGGAAAGTTTCATTCACTGACAAGCAAAAGAATCCTTTGTTGACTGAGAAGGATTATGGTACACAGTTCTCGGCTATTAAAGATGGACCGAACGATAGTTATAAAGTGCGCCAAGCATTCTTATTAGATAAAGAAGAAGCTATTTATGGACTCGGTCAGCAACAAACAGGGAAAATGAATCAACGAAATCAGATTCTTCCTCTTCAGAACTGGAATATGAAAGTATGTATTCCTATGATTCAGTCAGAGAAAGGTTATGGTATTTTCTGGGATCAATATTCCATCTCTGATTTTGTAGATAATCCGCAAGAGATGTCAATGGAATCTGTTGGTACTTGTGCTGACTACTACTTCATGTATGGCGGAAATGCAGATGGCGTAATTGCTAAAATGCGCGACTTAACAGGTCAGTCTCCTATGTTGCCATTATGGGCTTACGGATTCTTTCAAAGTCGTGAACGTTACAAAACACAAGAAGAACCTGTAGCTGTTGTAGCAAAATATCGTGAATTGGGTGTTCCTATTGATTGTATCATTCAGGATTGGCAATATTGGGGCAAAGACAGTCTTTGGAATGCTATGGCTTTTGATCACAACACTTATCCGGATCCTCAGGGTATGGTAGACAAAGTTCATAAAATGAATGCAAAAATGATGATTGTTGCATGGCCGGGATTTGGTCCTTTAACTCCACAGTATAAAGAACTCAAAGAAAAAAATATGCTGATAAACTTTGATACATGGCCACCGGAATCAGGAACTAAGCCTTATGACGTTTATAATCCGGAAGCAAGAGATATTTATTGGAGATATTTAAATAAGGGTGTGTTTTCAAAAGGATTTGATGGATGGTGGCTGGACTCTACCGAACCGGATCATATCAATGTAGAAGAAAAAGATTACGACCAACTGACTCATCTAGGTACTTTCCGCAGCGTTCATAATGCTTTCCCATTGATGACTGTGGGCGGTGTTTACGATCATCAGCGTGCTGAGACTTCTAACAAACGTGTAGTAATTCTGACTCGCTCTGCTTTTGCCGGACAGCAAAGATATGCAGCTAATACCTGGAGTGGTGATGTTGTTTCTGATTGGGGAGTCCTCAAGAAACAAATAGTGGGAGGATTGAATTTCGCTCTTTGTAGCATTCCTTACTGGAATACTGATATTGGAGGCTTCTTTGCCGGAAGATATGTAAAGAATGGTGGAGCTAGGAATCCTGATTTTCAGGAACTTTATGCACGTTGGATGCAGTTTGCCACCTTTACTCCTATGATGCGTTCTCATGGAACAGATATTCCAAGAGAGATTTATCAGTTTGGAAAGAGAGGTGAATGGGCATTTGATGTACAAGAAAAGTTTATTAACTTGCGCTATTCATTATTGCCTTACAACTATTCTACGGCTTGGGATGTATCTCATAATGCTGGCTCTTTTATGCGTGCTTTGGTTATGGATTTTGCAAAAGATAAGAAGGCTCTCAATATTGATAATGAGTACATGTTTGGACGTAGCATCCTTGTATCTCCTGTTACCGAAAAGGGAGCAAAGACACAATCTGTTTATCTCCCTGCCGGCACAACATGGTATGATTTCTGGACCAATGAACAACTTCAAGGTGGTAAAGAGATTAGCAGAGAGACTCCAATCGACATTATGCCGCTTTACGTAAAAGCAGGAAGTATTATTCCCTTCGGTCCGAAAGTACAATATACCTCCGAAAAGAAATGGGATAATCTGGAACTACGCGTTTACGCAGGAGCCAATGGCGAGTTTACTCTTTACGAGGATGAAAAAGACAGCTACAATTACGAAAAAGGAGCTTTCTCAATAATTCCTATGAAATGGAATGAGCAAGCTGGTACGCTTATTATTGGCGAACGTCAGGGAACGTTCAACGGCATGCTAAAGAGCCGCAAGTTCAATATCGTTTTTATTAATGGAAGCGAAGATAAATCTACTAAAATAACAAAGAAAATTTCATATAACGGGAAAAAAGTTACTGTAAAGTTATAAAATGAGCTGATTAAAAAAGAGGTTGTTCAAAAGTTATATTTGAACAGCCTCTTTTTTTTATTCAAGCCAAACACTTATTACCTGGATTTTTTCATGAAAACAGATATTTGGTATAACACGGTCAATTATAGTCTTACAAAGGTATACGATTATTTTAAATATAACTACAGTATATCCTAAAAGTATCCGCTCTTACTTATCATTATAAGCATGCAGAAACCGACAAAAATGATTTGATACAGATATGGGTATTTATAAGTAACAGGAGTCCTTTATATTTCTATATAAACACAAATAATTGTTAAATAAAGAGCAGATTTACACTTTTTATATGTTATAAAACACATTATTCAATTAAAGCCCGTATCTTTGCAACGTAATAAGAAAGTAAAAGTAAAACCGCTTATCAAAACGTGGTAAGCACAAAAGATGAACAAATTATGAAAAAAAGAATTGATGAAATTTCAATGCTTCAGTATCAGATTAAAAGGTACCAAGCTGCAGGTAAAGGTGTAATGTGCCAAACCTTAAATGCTAAACTGCAAAAGCTAATAAAGAAACAAGCGGAAGCAGAAGCATAACACAGACATTAGAGAGTAGTTTAATAATAGGTAGGCTTTCCCAGTGTGAAACACTCAGGAAGGCCTTTTTTTATACCTCAAAAAACTAAGAACCAATCGAAGGAACAACCTTAGCTCTTAATTGCAATAAAAAATCAAGTTCTCCAGAACCATTTTATTCTTGTAAAAAGCATAGTTATTAATACAGCTATCGTAGTAATTATTACTCCTCTTAGAAATCCCAACCAAGGATTGGCACTCAGATATGATAATAGTGGAGTTATTCCAACAAGGCTAAAAACTGGCATAATAAGCAAGTCGCCAGCGGCATAAGCAATCATTGGATTTTGTCCAGACATTACCAGAAACTTAGTTCCTCGAACATATCCATAAAAATCACATATGATATTAAGTGCTAAAAGAGCCATAAAAGCCAGACCGGAAGTTACAAAATAATAGCTGTATGATGGAGGATCCTTTTTAATCCCTCCTTCATAAGACTCAAAGAATAATCCCAAAATTAAAAGATAAGCACCTGCATAAAAAAGGTCTTTCCATAGTTTTTGATAATTACTATCTGCTTTTCTCAATAAAAAACAACCAAATACTAGAAGAACGCTGGTAAAGACCAAATTCATTTCCACTAAACGAGACTGCAAGAAACAGAGATTTAATATAATAACACTTATTGTCAATGCTAAGAAAAAGAATGAAAATCGGCGATCTGTTTCAATAGGCAAAACAGATTCCTTATTTCTACGGACCATCCATTCCTTCAGATACTCACCTGCAATACTACCTGGTATTACTATGAAAAGATATTTCAAATAAGTAAATTTATACATCCATGGAAATGGTGTAAAATCGTACACAGCCTGAGCCCAAGAACCAGAGATACCTGCAGATAAATAAATTGCCATTAAACAAATAAGGACAGCAACTCTTGCCCAACGATTTCTCCGTGTGAAAATGTAAACTATTGAACCAAATACAGCCATATTGGCTAATAATAAAATAATGATATTACTAAAACCGGGATCCCATGTTCTGCCATCCGCATACTTCACAGTAATCATCAATACAAAAGCCAGTAAATATGCCAAAAGTTTAATGCCAGTATGTGCCCAGGCGGGCATCTTCAAAGGTATACGCATAAACATTGGAAAAAGCAATGCAAAACAAAGAAGAGCCAATCCCCAGGAACGAGTATCCTGAGGTGAACTTAGTACATAAGGATAGAAGTGCTGTATAAAGATCGCAAAGAAAGTGAGCTGTAGTCCTCTTTTAACAGCATCCCAAACTAAGCGGATTAGATTTTCTCCTTTTTCAATCCTTTTACCAATGGAAAAAGGAAAAGCCGCTCCCATAGCAAAAAGGAAAAAAGGGAATACTAAGTCAACCCAGGTAAGTCCTGCCAAAGCTGGATTGTATATATGGCTAGGAGGTGGCTCCTGAGCATGATACATCCAAGCAGGAAGAATCCCTGAAGCAACGGTTGCAGAAAGCACCATTGTAATAATTGCATATCCCCGAAGGGCATCTAAGGCATAAGCTCTTTGATTCATATCTTTAATTATTAGTTTACTATTTTAAAGTTCCACCAGCTCTCATTCCATCTTCTACTTCTTTCCAAAGATTCTTATTGATAATATGTACAATATCAAATACCATTAAACCATCAGAGGCTTTCAAGTTCATCTCTATAGCCTTAGAGAGTTTAGATGGATTCGCATAGAACTGATCAACTAGAATTCCACCCATAAATTTATTACCTTTTAAAACTCCCTTTAGTTTTTCACAAGAACCTTCAACACAGTACCATGTTCCGGATTGAGCCTGACTATCGGTTTCATTCCATACACTATGATTATTCTTTTTATACTCTTCCTTTGTAATGTCTGTATAATAATTGCCTGTAGCATACAAATCGATTATATCTCCATAAGCATAATTCTTATAGAGAGGTGTAGCCCATTTGAAATCCTTACTCGGATCATACTTCTTACTAGCGAAGTTCACACCTACTTCATAATATGAAGGATACCATGCTCCGGTATAAGTACCAAAAGATATGTTCTTATTCACAGATTTCACCTCTTTGCGGGCAAGGGTCATGAAATCATAAATATTTTTAGTCCGCCATTCAATCCATTTCATAAAATACTTTCCTTTCTCTGGATAGTTTTTCCCTTCTGCATTTTTCTTCCATTCAAAAATATCATTAGGGAAATGAACTATTTTTTCACCAATATATGCTTCAAATTTAGTACGAGATAAATCCGAGAAATCAGCACAAATACCATCATAACGCACCCTATCGAGCATTATCCCATCTAGTTCAGGATATTTTTTCACTACCTCTTTGAGTATATTAAGAATGTTTTTTTGAAAATCTAAGTTAATCGGATTTACCATAGCAGCATATTTTTCTTTCTGCTGAGTAATAGGAATAATTCCTTTGTCAGGGGTATAAACCATGGAAGCCCATTCAGGATGATTAGAGTAGATAGGACCACAATCAAAATAATTGTGCCCGGCAGAAAATACATTTAACGCAGCATGTACCTCTATGCCCAGTTTGTGCGCTTTTTTAATAAAATGTGCCAGATAATCGAAATTACCTTTCTTGGCTCCATGCCACTCTTCCATACGGGGAGCATAAGCACTTTCGTAAAGAACTTCCCCTGTGATAGGACGAATATCCACGATAGCATGAGTAAAGCCCAGTGATTTTATTTTCTTTAAATAAAAATCAATAGAGTCGGAATGACTGAAACGGGCAAAATTGGCCTCAGCATCAAACCACATTAGAGCTGGTTTGCTATTTATTACTTTTTTCTTATTCGCCCCGGAAGTTACCATTCCTACAGCAAAGAACATCAGGATTAAAAAGGATATTTTCTTCATAGTATTATTACTTTATTGTTTAATTACTGCCCTGAAAGGAGATGCAGGCAGTTCAGCATTATTAAAAAGATTTCCTTCTATATAGTTTCGGAAGCAATAGCGAACTTCTTTGGGAGAAGATATTTTATTATTCCAAACTTTTACAATAGATGATCCATTGATTATTTCTGCATGAGCAGGAAGAAAAATACCATCCTGTCCAGCTATTTCGAAACCTTTAAGTTCCTCGTTTTCTGGAATCAGGCCATCTTCTCCATAATCAAATTGCACTTCTACAACTTTATCTTTCAATATGCAATTATTGTATATTGGTCCACTATAAGCGATTCCTTCTATGCCATAAGTTTTAGCTAGTGCCCAATAAGCTAACCGTTGCCCTACTTTTATTTTATAAGGTGGATGAATAAACTTCTCACTCCCTACATCTGTGGTAGTTACCATCCCTACATTCGGAACTTCCTTCATCAGTTCTAACTGGCATTGTCTAAACCATGCCCAATCTAGTTGATCATTTCCACCAGATTGCCAAGGAGCTATTTGCACATAATAGAATGGAAGGTTAGGTGAATTAAAAAATGTTCTCCATTGAGACACCAAGGCCGGAAATAACTTTTTGTACAAAACTGGATTATCACTATTTGCTTCCCCCTGATACCAGATAACACCTTTTACAGAAAATCCCTCCAATGGTTTTACCATTGCATTATGAAGCAATGTAGGTGTGCCATTGGGATAACCAAATTCCTTGTTCTTTAAAACAGACAAGTCGACTTCTGGAAAACGGGAAAGAGTTTCTTTGTCCATCCATGCTTCAATTTTGGATGCACTCCACGAACAATGAACCAAACCTACAGGAATACCTAGCGTTTTCTGTAATTGCTCTCCAAAAAAATAAGCTGCAGCACTAAATGTAGACACTTCCTTTGGAGAACTTTCGGCCCAATGACCTTCTACATCTTCTTTAGGAGTAGTGCTCCAATCATTCTTTACAGTAAACAAACGTAGAGAACGATGAAAATCAGCTGCAACAATATAAGGATGCGAACCATAAACGGGTTGACCGCTAAAACCTTTTACCGGCATCTCCATATTTGACTGGCCTGAGCAAAACCACACTTCTCCAATAAGGATATTTTTTAATGTTAATGTTTCTCCATCAGATATAAAAATAGCATAAGGACCTCCAGCAGAAGGTGTATGAATTATTGCTTTCCATTCTCCTGCGTTATTACTTTTTACTATTACTTTCTTTTTTCCCCATGAAACAGTCAAAGAGACATTCTTCCTTGCTGTCGCTTTTCCATGAAAATACACTTGTGATTGTTGCTGAAGTACCATATTATCTCCCAAAATAGAAGGTAAAATAACTTTAGCCTGTAACGATGGAAAAATAAACAATAATATATATAAGATGATTCTAAAAGTTCTTTTCATGTTTATCTATTTATTTACATTCAATACTATCTTTTATGTGTAATAAATATACCCCGTTTATTTACGATATAATTCCTAATCTATTTCATATTGCTACAAATATTTTTTATCAAATAATTAAGAATACACAATTATCAATTATTTTTGAGTAGTATAGACAACAATTCTCTCCACCCCAATTTTATGTCCTGTAGATTTTGGATTTTTATCTTCCGTCACTACTAAAATCAATACATGATTTTCTTGTTTCAAATTTAAAATATGAAATAGATGAGCACGATTTACGTCATATTTGCCCGCTTCTTCTCTATAGTATGTATCTATCTTTCTGACAAATTTACCGTCAACATAAACATTAGCTCTTCCACCATCTACATTCCAACTACCTAAAAGAGAAACTCCTGTTCCTTGAAATGGTATTTCAAGAGAAGCTCCAGTTTGCATAGCCATCTTATATAAATCAGGATCTCCATCACCATAAACAAAATCATTCCATTTTCCTTTAAAAGTCCACATTGAAGAATCTCTTACTTGAACCTGATAACTCATAGACATATGTGGAAAAGATTGCTCAAATTTTCCTATAAAAGAAGGTTGCTGTGTTTTTATCTTATAAATATCACCATTAATATGACCTCCATTAGCCAAAATATTCTCTTTAATAAAAGTCAATGATTGGGTAACTGCTTTTTTATACGAGTAATCAGTATGAAGAAAAGGCTTGTCTGCTATAGTAGAAATATTAGATTTAAACTTATCTGGAATATTTGAATAACCTTTAGTTATTCCTAATACGGCAGCAACATTAGATGAATTGCAATAGTATCCTGACCACAGCGAATAGTTATCTGCATTGTTCTTTCAAAATCTCCATGCCCATAAAGTAATCCAATGATAACAAATGCACCATTAAGCTTTGCATCTATATTAAAATCATGATATGGAATACAAATATCCGTTCTGCCCCATTTATCTTGTATCTCCTGCCATGTTTTACGCCAATCATCCGGATGTTTTTTGTATCCGTTAATAACATCTTTTATACACAAAGCATAAGTACTTCTGGCAGGAATAGCTTTCAGTGCGTCTGTTACTATTCTTTCCAGATTATTGTCAAAATATGCTAAGGTATGCATGGTCGACAAAAATATACCTCCATACAACCCATCTCCATAAGCCATAATACGCCCCACTCTATTACACATCTTTGCGGATGAAGAAGACATCCCGGGATTTATAAATCCAATAAAATCAGATTCAATCTGAAAATCAATATCGTCGGCATGCATGTTATACATTGGAGTACCAGACAAAGGTGGCATAATTCCATCCATGAAATTCTTTCTTCCCTGCAAATTTGCATGACAAAGAGGAAACTTTGCATTGGCTAAGCCTTCTGATAGCTTCTCAGTCGACACATTCTGGCCATATTTCTCCATAATCATCATAAAGTTAAGCTGGCCGTAAATATCATCTTCCAGAAGTGATTCTTCAACCATCTCAGGTTTCCATGGAATTTCTCCGTCAAACATTCTCCCTACAGCTTTGAACTCCATCTCATGACCACATGTCACTCCTATCATCTTTCCGGCCCAACCTCCTGCAACTTTATCTTTTAACTCCTTTCTGGTTATTACTCTATATTTATTGCTTGCATTAGAAGACAATAGACATAGAGACAATAACAAGAAAAACGCATAGATCTTTTTCATTTGTTATCTCTATTTGTTTTTATTCCTTTTTCTAATATTTCTAACGCCTCATATTTGGGAATGCTATTCTATTTTTTAGCTACTGAATTTAGATACTTATCTATACCTGTTTTCAAATAAGGCCAATATTCATGCTGTTTTACATGAATAATGTCGAACAAGAAATATCCATCTCCTGAATTAATGCAAGCATCAACTGTATTAGTAACAGCAGTAGTCACGTCTGTTCCTGCCGGAACAGTCCAGTTACCCACATCCGGGCCTCCTGCAAACTTAACATCTCCCATTAAGATCTGTTTAGCATTCTTACAGAATCCTTGTACAGTCCATTCACCATTTCCATAGATCTGATTTGCAGCAGCATAGGCACCAATCAACATAAAATCAAAATGATCTGCATATCCATAGTTTTTATAATTGGTAGTAGCCCATTGAGGATACTTAGCAGCTGTATCAAATTTAGGACTTGCCCAATTTACTCCTGAATCGTAATAAGTGGAATACCATCCACCTACATACACTCCAAACTGAATTTTAGAATTGATTGATTTTACTGCATTACGAGCTTTAACAACAAAGTCATGTATTGTTTTTGCACGAAATTCAAGCCACTGTTTAAAATATTTAGGAAGAGTAGAAGGAAGAGGGTAAGCCCCTGTTCCAGGAGCAACCACATCACTAGGAAAATTAGTTACTTTTCCACCAATATATTGTTCAAACTTCAACTTGGTGTAATCAGAGAAGTCACTGGTTAAATCATCAAAACGACAACGATCAAGGAAAATTCCGTCTACATTATATTTAGCCAGATCTCCCAATAAAGTGAGGATAAAGTTCTGTACATCCTCGTTCACTGGATTTAAGAACTTGGTAGTATAAGCATCATCCGATGTATCCATAATATTGGTAATACCTGTAGTAAGATTAAGTGTTGTGGCCCAATCTTTCTTTGACGAATCACGGTAGAGCAAACCCTGAGGGTCACCTAAGCCATAAAGATATCTATTACCTCCAACAAAAGTATTAATGGAAGCATGGACTTTCAAGCCCAATTCGTGTCCTATATCAATAAATGCCTGAAGGTAATCCCAGCTTGCAGTACGTTCATTGAACTTATATTGACTGCCCTCCCATATATCGAGTTTCTTCACTTGATCTACAGCGCTGGTTTTAAAAAGCACATCTCCCATGGTCGGACGTACATCAACAACAATATCCGTAAAACCAGTATTTTTCACTTTAGTCAGATCCCGGCGGATATTATCCTGACTATTTGCATAATCAGGGAAATTAGCAGCAGCATCAATCCAAATATAACGAGGCTTAATTATTGTATCAACTGATACGTCGGTGGAATCTGGCCATTCCCATTCAGGCGTTTCTTTCTTATCGCCACAACCCAGAAGGAAAGACAATGTTAAAATAGCCAAAACAAACATTGATGCATTCAATAACTTTCTCATACTTTATAGATTTGTAGACTAATCACTTAAGTGAAACTGCCGTAACCACGGAACGTTGCTTTCCATCGCTGGGCTTAATTGTTTCTTTTCCATTAATTAAAAGACAAGAAGAACCACCTCCATCTAAGTTCAAGGCCTCTGCACACCCCAAACTCTGGAGAATTTTAGTTTCTTCATTTAAAGTAATGCCTAAAACACCTTGAGTCATATTTCGTCCTTCACAGACAAAGAAGATCAATATACCACTTTTGGTTATTCCAACAGCAGTTCGAGGGTTATTAGATTCCGGACCAATTCCGCTATCACTATCAAATAGTTCTTCAGTATACGAATTAACATATTTCCCATCTTTAATTAAAACAGGACCAGCACCAATAGCTGTTTTAGCTTTCCATACAGTAGCTCCTTCAGGAAAACTGGCTGATGGCATTTGTAAAGGTGATGTCCCCGACTTGTTTTTTGCTGGTGAAGGATAGGCGTAAGTCACATTTTTATTAGTATAAATCCAGTTAACTTTATAACTGCCATCATCCATCAAGCCAAACGCACCACGTGTAGGATAATAAAGCATTGTAGCATTCGAACGATACTCAATTTGATTATTAAGGCTAAACACCTTCCCTTCACGACACAACATACTTAAAGAACTACCATCCCAAAAATATCCACCATTCATAACAATCGGAGCCTTATCAACGTTATAAAATTCAGAAAGCGTTTTATAGCCTTTAGCCTCACCAAGCACACTAAAAACAGCACCTTTACTCATATCGGCAACGACAATATATGCAATCGTACTTTTACCTTGCAACGTAGCCGGAGATTTATATGCTCGGATATAAGAAGGTAAGTCTCCAAAACTCTTCTGTAACATCCACCCTTGTGAGATAATCGCAGAATCAGGATTAGACGTATCTGTTTCAGGATCGTCCCACTCCCAAGCTGGAGTATTACCACCATTTTCCTTACTGCAAGAAGAAACAGTAGAGACAAGCATTATAATGACAAAGACTATAAAAAAAATCAGGAACTGCTTTTTCATATTGTGAAAATATAAAGAGAACCTGTATCCCTTCATTCAAAGGGATACAGGAATTTCTGTTCAACATTATTTCTTTATACAATCAAATTGATATGCGCCAAGTACTTTACAGTTATTATCTATATAATATAAAGTAAGATTGTATCCATCAACTGATGGAACCAGTAAAACGTCACCCATTGCAGAAATACCATCACCAGCTGTTAAGAATGAAGTTACTGTTGGTGAGAACACTAATGCACCGGAAGTATCTACTGGACCAGAGAACTGGCTTGTACTCGTTACATCATACAAATAAATTTGTGTATTAATAGCCCACTGTGGAAAATGAGAGATACAGCCCAAAGCCAGGTAACGGGCACCATTAAATTGCTTAACATCAAGACAATTATTATTATATGCCCATCCACTACCATCACTTTGAGGTTGTAAATTTGCTACAGATGCATTTGTACTTCCATCCATATAATGCAATACATCTGCATCGTAGAAAGAGGTGAAATAGCCATCGGTTACATTCGTTGTAGCATAAACAAGATCAGCGACAGTGACTCCAGAACTCCATGCAGTAGTACCAGACATAGTAATGACTTCAGGATTTCCTATGCTACCATTCTTTACAATCCAACGTACAAAACTCTTGGATCCACCCCAATTTGCAAGTTCTGCGCTAATAATTGCATTGGAATCAATATTGCCTTGTACTGATACTTTGGCACCCAAATCAGAACCTGTAGAGTTGTCATATGACAAGAACAAAACAGGAGCCTTATTAACAGCATTTGTACGATAAATATTAAAGGTATTTCCTGTAGCTGCATAATCACAAATCAAAAGATTACCACCAAGATCATTCGTAATACAACCATCTGCTTTTGCAGATCCTAAAGTAATTTGTCCTATCTTAGCACCTGTTATGCGGTTAAAGTAAGTTGGGATTACCCCATTACCGGTACACAATATCAAATTACTACCTATAGCAGCTAAAGAAGGGTTATTACTTGATAACCAATCAATACCATTATTGGTAAAGTCAAATTCAAAGAGTTTTTGTTGACTCCCACTGCGGAATCCATAACCAATTTTTTCTGGAGCAGCCTTAGTAATAGTATACTCTTTCTTCGTAACTCCATCATGAGCTGTAACTGTAAGTTTAGTCTCCTGATTCAGGTTCAAGGCTGTTACACGAGGGTCTGGAGAGATAGTTGAGTGCGGTGATATCTTTAGATTCACTTTCACAGACGAGAGATCTTGAATAGTTATTAAAGAAATAGTCCGACTATCCTGATCTATTACACCTGTGACTCCTGTTATTCCATTAGCTTCGTCATCTGGAATTGCAAAATAAGTAATATCACAGCCCGTAAGCAATGCAATCTTACCAGTTATACTGATTTGCTTTTTCTCACCACGTGCATTGGTAAAAGTATAGTAGTTTTTTTTTGTTAAATCGACCACGCCCAATTTAGGTTCTATAGAACAATTACTATCAAATTCACCCACAAGCCTCATCTTAGTTATCGTCGTAGTAAGGTCTGTTTCTTCGGGATAGTAATAAGGTACCTGAACCACAATGTCTGAAGATAAATCAGTTACAGTTGTTTTAAATGCAGCTTGTTGATCATCTTTATATGTACCTTCAGCGAAATAGGCTGTAATACTGTTCAATCCCTCCCCTTGTGCAGTTGAGGATAATTCATCGGGTGATTGGCAACCAGACATAGTGCTTATAACTCCGATAAGCAATATAAATATATTCTTTTTCATAATGATTTGCTTTTTAAAGGTTATCTCCATTCCTCATATTGCTTAACCGAAGGATTATTGTCCAATTCTCCTTGTGGAAGTGGTATGCGGTAAAGTTTCTCTGGAAAATGGCGGTCTTGCTTATCACAATCTACATAAGTGTAAGTAAATGTTCCATTGGCATTTTTCTCAATCTTCAATCCATGTACGCGAGATTTTTCATAAGCCGAATGTGCCAATTTCCAACGACGCATATCCCAAAAAAGGAGTCCTTCATAAGAAAGTTCAACTTTACGTTCCTGACGAATAGCAGCCATCAATTCATCACCTGTTTTAGCATTATATGGCAAGCCTACTCTTGTTCTTATTTGTTTGACTGCATCATTAGCCTTTTCCACATCTCCAGTGTGATAGCAAGCTTCAGCATAATTAAGTAAGACTTCTGCATAACGAATAGATATCCAAGGTTGTGTACTTTTTGAATTTACAGATAAATCATGTGATTCATCAACTAGTTTTCTTAAATAATAGCCTGTGGTGGTTCGTCCTGCCGGAGCCGGGTCATCGCTATAAGAACACCACCCATCAGTTCCGCCAATAAACGGTTCAATAGAACGTCCTTTCCATGAAGCTCCATTATACAGAACAGATGCCTGGAATCGAGGTTCAAGTTGAGCGTAAGGAGGATTCTCTGTTGTTCCAGTAGTTGAATGCCATTTAGACCAATCAGGAAAACCTCCGGCAGCAAGTTCATAAGATTCAACCATTTCCTGAGTAGGAGTGCCCAACCCACCTTGTGACACACCAGGATCACCTTTTGGAGAAAATTCATCATCAAAATTATGATAAGGGCTATTTAAATTATAGTCATATTCAAGAATAGCCTCCTTGTTTCCACTATTGGCACCCGTTTTAAATGCATCAGCATAATTATCGGCCAGTTCATATTTATTTAGTTTAATTACACTATCAGCAGCAACTTTAGCAACATCCCATTTTTCAGCATAAAGCATTGCACGTGATAGAAGTGCATACGCTGCCCCTTTTGTTACTCGACCATATTCACTATCAGCCCATTCTTTAGGAAGGTTTAATCCAGCAAACTTAAGGTCATTTTCTATCATACTCCAGCCTTCTGTTTCTGTACTTAATGGAGTGTTATTTTGAATCTTATCCAGATTCTCATCATAAAGAATAACAGTTTTATAACGTTTCACTAATTCAAAGTACAAAAAACCACGAAAAAAGTGTAGTTGTCCTTCAATATGGGCCGTTGTCTGACTATCAAAAGAGCTATATTTCTTCATATTACTAATTGCCTCATTTACAAGACGGATACGTACATACAAATTACTCCAGTCACCTAAATCATATGAAGCCCAACTTGCAGTCATTGTAGTTGCATACATAAATAGATTACATCTATTCATGTGTGTAAAATTAGTCATAGAACCGTACTTTAACGTTTCTGTAAAACCTTCAGTAAGACCATCTACCGATTGACCTAAATCAAAACTTCCGTAGATTCCTATGTTCTTATAAAAATCATTTACTGCCAAGTTTGCATAATCTGAATTACTCCATATTAACTGGTTAGATACCCTATCTGTAGGAGTTATATCAAGAGAATCAGTACATCCGGCAAAAGAGAGTGAGCAACCTAAAATTACTGCACTTAATACTTTTATATTTAAATGTTTCATATTTTAATATATTAGAATGTAAGAGTTATACCTGTCATAAATGTCCTCTGCTGAGGATAATATCCATTATTTACGCCCGGAGATTCAGGATCAATGCCCTGAGGGAGACCCGATAAAGTGAATAAATTAGATCCTTGTACAAATACTCTCAACTTATTTACTCCAATTCTATTCATTAATGACTGAGGAAGAGAATAACCTATCTGAACAGATTTTAGACGAATGTATTTACCATCACGGAACCAAAATGTAGAACCTAATCCATTGTTATTATGTGGATCATTCACAGTTAAACGTGGATAAGTACCGCCAGTATTGTCTGGTCTCCAAGCATTCTCAACTAAATAACGTGGTGAATTTCCACCCTCTTTGAATGTTTGTGTAAAGATTGTATTATCGTCATATCCATTATAATAAGTACCTGTCAAAGAAACATCACAGATAGCACCACCCGTTAATTGTGCATTGAAGTCTAATCCATGCCAGTCACCAAAAAGGTTCAAGCCACCAACTAATTCAGGACGATTCGAACGACCAACATATCCTTGATCTTCATATCCTATGTTACCATCGCCATTGAGATCTACATATTTGATATCTCCCGGGCGAGCTCTGTCACCACCAAAAATTCTAGGAGAATTATCTATTTCTTCTTCGCTTTGAAAAAGTCCGGATGCAGTCCATCCCATCTTAGCACCATAAGCCTGCCCAGTAACCTTTTGATAATTAGGTACATTAGGGCTATCTGGATAACGCAACCAACGACTCTTTGCATAAGTAATATTTAAGCTTGTACCATAATTAAATGCTCGTTTTCCTGTACCAATATGATTCTTATGGCTCAATAATATCTCAATACCCTTACCATCAATCTTACTATAATTCTCATAGCTAGGATAGTATCCTCCCATTGAAGGTGGATAACCAGTATTCATATGTGTTAATATGTCATATGTGTAGTTATAGAATAAATCGAATTCCAAACCCAGCATGCCTTTCCACATGTTTAGATCAAATCCTGCATTATAAGATAAAGTACATTCCCAGGTTAGATTTGGATTTGCTATGACACCTGTAGCTAATGAACTTTGACGGGTATTACCCAAAACTACTGCGCTGGAATTGCTATAAGTGCTTAAGTATGAATAGGCAGGAACTTCATCATTTCCTAACAAACCAACAGATGCGCGTAATTTCAAATTATCAATATTTTCGAAGTCCTTCATAAAATCCTCGTTTGACATTCTCCAACCAGCAGAAAAAGAAGGGAAGAAACCCCAACGTTTATTGCTTACATTGCCCGAGAATTTATATGAGCCATCATAACGACCAGTAAATTCGGCTAAGTATGTATCATTATAATCATATTTAGCACGGAAAACATAACCAACACTTCTTGTATGATCACTTGATCCTGCAATTGGACTATTATCTGGCTGAGCAAAACTCAGCTCTGGTAATTCGGCGAAACTAAGGTTTTTTCCATAAGCTGAAAAATTATTAGTTTTCTTATCTCGAAGTTCAAGCAACAACATTGCATCAATATGGTGTTTTTTTGCAATAGTAGTAATATAGTTTAAACTTCCCTGGCCAACTAATTGAGTAAATTCAGCATCTCCCTCTCCTAAAGTCATATAAGTGGTACCACGCGGATCAATTACCTTTTGATAAGAAATATTAGGATTTGTAGTATCCGGTTTTTTTGCAATCATTACATAATATGGAGTACTGAGATTCTTATTGCGTGATGTCTCAAAATCATAAGCTCCTGTAAACTTAGCACTCAGGCCCTTCACCCAAGGCACATTATATTGTAACGTAACATTACTTTGTAAATCAAGGGTATTTGTTTTATACTTACCGGAATTATTAATAGCAGCCAACGGGCTATTAGGTTGATTACTATTATTGGGCGTTCCTACAGGAAGTCCATTATACTCTTCCGGAAGGTAAGGATGACTAGCTATGGCTTGTTGAGCTATTGACATCCAATATCCAGCATTTTCGCCTGTATCCTCACCTGAGCCACCTGCTGAAAAAGCCGGATTATTTTTACGACCTACCTGACCTGCAACACCAACTGTCAACTTCCAGTTATTTGCAATATCAGCATCAATATTTGTACGCAAATTATAACGATCATAAAGATAATTATTAATATTACCTTGTTGCCCCATATAACCCAGAGAAGTGAAGTACTTTATTCTATCTGTTCCACCCTGAGCGGTGATGCTGTGCTGCTGGTTGTGTCCTGTTCCAAAAACCTTCTTTATCCAATTCGTATTTCCCCAACCATCAGTATCATCACCATTTGTCATTTTTGTAATATCTGCTTGTGAAAAGATGGGCTGATTTCCATCCATTTCTAATCCCTTATTATAATAGTACGCAAAACTAGGACCATCAAGGAATTCAGGAAAATTAGCATTCTGAGAAATACCGTAAGAACCACTATAAGTTATTTGTGATTTACCTTCGCGCCCTTTCTTTGTAGTGATAATAACTACACCTCCGGCACTTTTTAAGCCGTAAACAGCAGCAGAAGCACCATCTTTCAATACAGAAACTGTTTCTATATCATTAGGATCTATATCATTAATTGAACGTGGCATTCCATCAACAATATAAGTCGCACCATAAATTGAACCACGGATCGTCAAACTAGCCTGATCTTCCCCGGGCTGACCAGAAGTTTGCACAGACTGAATACCGGGTAAACGACCACCCAGTAAACTAGATATATTAGTTGATGGAGCTTTAAGCAATTCATCTCCTCTAATTTGTGATACAGAGCCGGTCAACGAAGACTTCTTCTGAGTACCGTAACCCACTACAACTACTTCATCTATCGCTGTAGCATTCTCTTTTAGAATTGCTTTTAACGATGTTTTTCCTTTTAAAGCAATTTCTTGTTTATCATAACCAATGAAGGTAAAAATCAACGTTACATTTGTATTGGGAACTTTTAACATAAATTTACCATCTATATCTGTGACAGTTCCATTTGATGTGCCTTTAACTGTTACTGAGGCTCCAACGAGAGGTTCATTCTGAGAGTCCAAGACAGTACCGGAAACACTCACCTGAGCATGCATGCTCATCAAGAATAACGAGCATATGAAAGAAGCTAGTAGCCTCCCTCCCCATTTTACTTTTCTTTTCATATCAATTATTTGTTAAGGTAAATAAAAATGTAATTCTCTACAATCTGTTTCATATCCGAAAATGTTCTCGATAGCGTTCGTACAAGTGCCGGCTTGCAAGTATGCAGAATTAGGGCTCATAAAATGAGAAAACTCAAATGTGATAGCATTTTCCATACCAGCTTTCCGCACAGCTTCTAGTTTTAACAAAAGTTTCTCCCACTTAATAGGAAGAAAACGAATAGGCATATCCCTATCAAAAGACTCGATGTTTGTCCAACATTTCATGCTATATTTATCAGCCAATTTCTTATTGACTACTAGATAATCGTATAATTCATGATAATCAACCTGACCATCCTGAAATGCAAGAATGTCTACTGCACCTTTCACGTTGCTCAGAATTTCATCCCATTCTTCTTCATGTTCTTTTACTGTTATGGCTTTATCGCCAGCCATAACCTGATCTGTCTTCACTCCATGAATATACGGTGAAACGAGTGTGGTTAAGTTTCCTGAAACTTCTTTGGCATGTTTACCTACCTGAGCATATATTTTAGACATATTCTTTGTACGGCGACTAATTTCCTGAGAAAGATACCAACCTTGAAAAGAGTTATGATGTCCATACTTCTTCCAGACTTCATCAATCAAATGCATGTTCAGATCTATTTCTTTTTGAAACTGACCTTCTATCCAATATTTTCCGGAATCATACATTCCAAAATAGAACGCCATACCATGCTTATCAGCCAAAGTCAGAAACATTTCAACAAGATCAACGGGAGGGTAATACACATCTTCATCTCTAAGAATTGATTCAAAGGGAGCCGCAATCCAACTGCCCAAACCAGAACGAATCATTACCACTGTATTTATTCCCATTTTCTTCATAGCAAGAAAGTCTTTATCCCATTCCTTTACTCCCCAGTTCTGGTGAGGAATATCCCAACTAATTTCATCCAGGAAGGTAGCCCGGATAGGCATTCCCTTCATTACGTTTGCAGTGACAAAAGAATCATTGGCAGTAGTTTCAAAAGCCGACTGAACAGAGTCAACCATATTGCAAGAGGCAAAGAGTTTTTGACCTGCCAGCAAAGAGGATGCAGCCAGTATTCCTTTTAAAAAATTTCTACGTTGACTTATCATGTTATTTAAAGTAAAACAGTTTTTCATAATTAAGTTCGCAATCAGAATCATTATTTATCCTAATCGCTCCAGTACATGCCAACATTGGTAAAGTCCGCAGGGATTTTTAGTGTAAACTGATATACATTAGATTAGTTGTAATTTCCCCTTAGGTCAACATCTTTTTTGTTAAAAGGATCTAGCAACCGGTCAATCAGCACAGCCATTTCTCCACGTTTTATTTCTGTATTCAGATCAAAAGTTTTTAGTCCACAATCCAAATAAGCTTCTCTAGCCAAATCAATCAACTCACCATTTAAGGTTATCTTCTCAGTCTTAACAATGCTTTGAATCATATCTAACGTCTCCTGCAAAGTCATTGTTTTTCTATTTGTATTATAAACAGCCAATGGATAAACATCCTTTAAGCCATCTAATTCAGAAGTGAGTAATATGGTATCTGCACGCAACCAGGTTTGGTTAGACCAATCCACGGGTTTACCCACTCCCTTAAGAATTCCTGTAGACCCAATTCTCTGATACGGTTTGAACAACGGACTGCTTACTTCTACATCCAGAAAAGGAAGCAAGTATCCTCCGGCATCCAGAATTACGTTCTGAACATTGCGAACAGAAACTTCTCTAATATTTTTATGTTCCTTTACAGAGAGAGCAGCCAAAGCTCCGGCAGCCTGGCCTATCTGTAACGCAACAGGCTGCAAACGTGTAGTGCCATTTACAAGATTAGAGACAGAAATAGATTTTTCTGCCACCACTAGACCATCAACCTCTTTTGGAATTAAGGTACCTAAAGGTAATCCAAAGGAAGGAATCGGATAAAAAGAGAGGTTAGGTAGTTCATTATATCTATAATAGCGGGCATGATGATGGTCCACAGGATAATCTCCCACAGCAATGCAAGTTCTGTATAATTTATCCAGCTGACTATAAGGGTTGGCGATATCATTCAATATAAAACGGACTTCGCCATGAATCCGTCTCGATTCCCTATGATAAGATATAAAAGGAAGTTTATCAGCAGTAGGATATTCATCATCCGCCAGCCCCAAAGTTTTTAAACCTAACTCCTTTTGCATGAAATAAAGGAAACACATGGTGTTGCATTTTGCCAATTTTAAAGCCTCTACACGTTCAGCGGGAGTCATTTCTACAAGGTTAATATAATAATCATTTCCCTCTGTAGGCCAGTTAATCATGTACTTATTATTGGGGAGCTTTCCATAAGTAAGCATCATTTCCTTAGACAAGGAAGAGTCAGGTCCTTTTGGTTTAACGCAAATCGGGTTGGCACAAGAACACGCAAATTGTGTAGAATCATATCCTTCTGGGCGGGGAATTGTAACATCCTTTCCATAATCTTTCAGGATGGCAACATAAGTGATATCTTGTACAATATTGTTTTTCTGCTCGGGAGCAATTGATTCTTTAGTATCCGTGCGGCTTTCCATGCCTATATCATATTTTACTCCGCACAACTTAGAAATATCCCCCAGCTCAGTAGCATCAATCAGAACTTTCGCTTTAATCTGCTTTACTACATTTCCTGTTTTAACAGTAATTATCCAGTTCTTTCCGTCCTTTTTTACATTCTCAACCATGGTTTCTTTCCAAACTCTAAGGTTGTGTTCCCTGTTAGTCATTCCATTCAGAATTCTATTTCCCACGGAAGGTTCAAACAACACATTGCTCACCCAACCAGTCTTTAGTGCATCCAATCCACCATAATAATCAGTAAGAGCTTGTTTGAATTCTCCCCAAAGTCCTGCGGGCAATTTATAATTTCCATCTACCGCACTAACACCGGCAGAAGTTAGCATGCCTCCCAGCCAAGGAGTTTCCTCTACTATCAAGGTGTTTACACCCATTCGTGCAGATTGAATTCCAGCAGTTACACCACTTGCGCTTCCTCCAATGACAAGAACATCTACCTGAATCTCAGGTAAGCTTTTGCACGAATTTAAAAATAGTATGCAAAGACTAAAAAAAGTTGTTATTGTCACTTTCATAGCAATGAATTAAATTAAAATTTATTAGCAAAGAATAATTATAATGTTATATCCACCCATTGCAAATATACAATATTTTATTATATATCAAATATTTAATCTATTTTTTAATATAAAACACAGAATATAATATATCTATATTCATTTTATTTTTATGATAATAAATATAAAACATTATTTTATTCATTAATAATAAATACAAGAACAAACTTCATAAATAAAAAGATCTTTATTCTTTTGCTACATATGCAACATTTTATTAAATTTTATATAATATTAAGCAAATAAAATTATAATCAATTTGTATTCTTCATTAGCCAAGGCTATGATTAGGAAATCAAGAATATGGCATTTTTCACAATTAAGTGATGATTGCTTTTTTAATTATATTAGCGAAGATCCCGATAATATTCCCAGAATATTTGTTTCTTTTGTATTATGGTTAAAGATTTGGACGATTTAGAAAGAAGAAGTGACGGGCTCCCTATTCCCATACGCTATTGGGCTATTTTAGCCATTGCGCTAGGATTGTCGGTCTCAGTGCTGGACGGCACTATTGCAAATGTAGCATTACCTACAATTGCACAGAATTTAAATACTTCACCTTCTAATGTTATTTGGGTAGTCAATGCTTATCAGTTAGCAATAACTATCTCAATACTCTCTTTTTCTTCACTTGGAGATATTTTTGGTTATCGCAAAGTATATCTTTTCGGGCTACTCCTATTCACTTTCTCATCACTGGCATGTACATTATCCAATTCATTCTTTACTCTGACACTCTCTCGTGTGTTACAAGGATTTGGAGCAGCAGCCATTGCAAGTGTTAATACGGCTTTACTACGTATTATACATCCAAAGCGTAACATAGGAAGAGGCATGGGAATTAATGCTTTAGTCGTAGCTTTCTCTCTGGCGGCAGGCCCTACTGTTGCCTCTTCAATCCTCTCTGTAGCTCACTGGAACTGGCTATTTGCAATTAATTTACCAATAGGAATACTAGCAATATACATCGCATTCAAATATCTTCCGCAAAATCCGGTAAAGATTACCAGACGTAGGTTTGATTTTCTTAGCAGTGCAGCTAATGCAGTTACTTTTGCATTATTGATTTTTACCATGGAGGGAATCACTCACGAACAGAAACTGCACTTTATCATTCTGGAAGCTTCAGCATTCATTATTATTGGATACTTTTTTATTCGCAGACAGTTACAGCAAGAAGACCCGCTGATGCCAGTTGATTTACTGCGTATTCCAATATTTTCACTCTCCATCAGTACATCCCTTTGTTCGTTTACAGCTCAAATGCTGGCAACAGTTTCACTTCCTTTCTTTTTTCAGAATACGCTGGGTTATGATAGCTCACAAATAGGAATGCTTCTAACTCCCTGGCCTTTAGCAATTATTGTAGTTGCACCTATCTCTGGCCGGTTGGTAGAGCACATTCATGCCGGTATTCTTGGTGGAATAGGACTGACTATATTTGCCATAGGTTTATTCTTAATGTCGTTCCTGCCAGATCATCCTTCTAGATTTGATATAGTTTGGAGAATGGTATTATGCGGAATAGGATTTGGTCTATTTCAGTCACCTAATAACAGCACCATCATTTCTTCGGTTCCTCAACACAGAAGTGGAGGAGCAAGTGGCATGATGGGGACTGCCCGTCTACTTGGACAGACTCTTGGCGCCACACTTACAGCTATGATCTTTTCACTTGTTCCCGGAAACAGTACAAAGGCAAGCTTATTACTTGCAGGAACATTTGCTATTCTCGCCGCAGGGATTAGTTGTTTACGATTGTCTCAATCATCACCAACAGCTTTGAATTCGAAAAAAGAGTAAGTTCCATTTCCGCAAGGGCAGTCTGCATTCTCATAGATTCTTTATTTATCGTATAATATATTATCTAAAATAAGATCAACATCAATTAAAGAAGTCCTTAAAAGCAAACTTTTATCATGGTTTTAAAGTATATTGCACACTATTTTTTGATGAACATCCACCGATAGCATTATAAGAACACACGCTGTACTTGTATACTCCTGCATTTAGTTTTTCAGTTTCTGTGTAGGTTGTCTGGCAATACTGAGACATGGTATACTGATAATTTGCAATTAGCACATCATTCCGAAAAATTTGAAAACCAACAATATTGTCTTTGTCGTAAGGAGCATTCCAGCTTAGGTTAATTTTGTTGGATTCATCTAATTTTATCGCGAGATTTTCTACAGGAGAAGAGCTCGGAATATATGGTAAAGAACCATTTACTACATAATATGAGTACGCCTCATCAAAATACTTACTAACCTTATAAGGACTATAATAATAACTGTATGTAAAAGAAACGCAATTACTTACATATGGTTTTACAATCTGAAGTTGATTAATGAAACGATCTAAGGTAGCAGATGTCCAGAAACGTTGATCAAAGTTCTCGGCATTCGACCAAAATAATAATCCAGATTTGGTTTTTACCGCTTCAGCCAACTGACTAAACCACTCTCCTGCATTATCAGTAGTTAATCCACCGGCTCCCATACAATCCTGAGGACAAAAAACATCTCCTTTCCTGAAATGAACTCCTGCAAATATTTTCTCCCACATTTTGCGGTAATTATAAGCATTATCCCCTACCTTGTAATTCATAAATGGGGATAGCATAACGGGCATTTCGGGAGTAAGATTATTCAAATAATCTATGTTTATGTTTAAAGCATTGATAAGCGATAGCTGCCGGTTGTAAGTTGTGTAATTGAGATTATCAATTTCCCAATCCCAGTACCATCCGTACAACGTATCCGGATAACGGCTTTTATATTTGTCAACTAATTCTTTTGCTATCTTATTGCCAAACTCCATTTGTTTAAACAGCCAGTCTTCCGTGTTATCTAACCACCACGACCACCATTTTTCATTCGAATTTAAACCTACAAAAACTTTAAAGCCAAACTTCGATGCATTTCTAAGACAGTTTTCCACTACATCTTTTGTGTAATAAGACTGGGCATAGTCGCTTGGATAAATAGTTCGCGTTACATTATTCTTATCTGTAACAACTGTTGGTGAAAGAATAAGATAATGCATGCCAAGCTTCCTGAGATTTGTTAGTTCGAGTGCCCAACGATTATCATCCCAATCCGCAATCAAGTAATAAGGAATAAATGTTCCATCAATGATTGTTTTTTTTGAATCAGGAATGTTTATTGAATCATTAACCGAAGGATCTGTTTTTTCATCATTCGGGGATGAACAAGAAATAGCAGACACACTAATTAAACAAACAATTAATAAAGTACTTATACTTATAAAATGCTTGAACAAACTCATTTTACTAAATTGTGATATGCTATTATCTATAATCATCTTCTCAAAGTTTAGTTACATTCTACAATAGAGATACCTTTACCCGTTCCAATATAAATCTTGTTTTGATGTACATTTATAGTTTGTACTCTGTTATCGACCAATGAGCTATTCTCAACTGTATAAGTGGTCCATTTCTTTCCATTGAAAAGGCTAACTCCTTTATCAGTTCCAACCCATATAAATCCTTTTTGATCTTCTGCTATACTAAGTATAAGATTAGATGGTAAGCCTACATTCTCTTTTTTATATATAATCCAGCTCTTTCCAGTAAACAAGGCTAAACCATTTGTTGTGCCAATCCAAATGTTATTTTTTGAATCTGCACATAATGAATAAACATCATTGGCCGGTAACTTACTATTTTCTCTGTTATATAATTTAGAGCCAGTCAGTTCATTGTAAACAGTAATGCCATGATAGGTTCCAAACCACTTATTATTTTTAGAATCACACGCAATTGAAGTCACCGTATTATCTCCCAAACTAATTTGCTCCGGCTTATATGAAGTCCATTTACTATTTTTTAAAGAAAGCACTCCACAGTTCCAATCGCCAAACCAAACAGTTCCTTTCCGGTCGGCAGTAACAATATTTATTGCACCTGCAGGTTGAATATCCTTTATTGTAGTCCAAGATGCCCCATCGTCACTTTTACTTAGACCACCTCCCCAAGCTCCTACCCATTTTGTATTTTGATTATCAATATAAAATGTTTGAATATAAGCATTCTGCAACCCACCTGATTTCCATTCCCCATCAATCATTTTATATAATCCACACCATGTTCCAGCCCATATATTGCCAGCTTTATCAAACTGAATGGCACTAATATCGTTTTTAGGAGAAGATGTATCTGAGATTCTCAGAGTTGTCCATTTATTCTGTGAATAAGAACAGAATGTTACAAACAAAAATAATAATAAAAATATTTTTCTATTAGTTTTCATCTTTTAGCGTATTAAATTAGTTCTACGACTATTCCTGAGCCTTAAGCCAATCCATATAATCGGTATATAGCTTAGTTGAACCTGGATGACCAACAAAAGCTGAAGATCCCGGTTTATTCATTATACCCATATATTGATAAACCAATATATTTTCAACAAAAGGAGAAATATCCTCCATTTGTTTTAATATTCTGTTAAAATCAGCTGGAATCAAAGCACTTTTATACACGTCATATTCAAATTCAAAGATTTCCATATCAGCCCATAATCTGGCCCGGCCAGCTTTAGCATGAGCTTTATACAAGCCTTCATAATACTTTCCGGCATATCCCACTTTGGTTTTCTTTACTCCTATTTCATCTTGATAAGCAATTATATCAACATCAAGCTTTTCAAGTTGTCGCACGTAGTTATCGTCTAAACGAATTGATTTTGTACCATACGGAGCTATCAAATTAACAGAATGAGGAGTTAATTCCTTTGCTACTTTATTACACCGGTTCACATATTTTATAGTAGTCTCGTCAATTGTATTCCACAATCCCGATTCATTGGGATAATACCATCCATAGAAACTTTTATGATGAGAATACTTTTCAGCAATCTCCTCCATAGCAGTTTCACGTAACTTAAGAACGTCTGAATCAGTCATCAGTTTATTCCCATCTTCCCAATTACCCCAAAAATCATTACTGACAAAGAATTTAATGCCACATTCATCAGCTGCCGATAGAATGGCTTCCAATGGGTCACTACAAGCATAATCATAACGCGGTTGAAGCTTTGAAGGATAGAATGTTTTACCAGCATTGGCCACAGCCATCAGGACTAGATACTGCATACCGGTTTCACTAATCTCCCAAACCTTTGCTTTCCATTGTGCTTCTGTAAATTGAGGTAATACAGAATTCCAATATTTACCCTCTGGGGCATATCCGTGAGTAAATTCAAACCAAGATCCCATAATAGGTTTAATCTGAGGAGTCCTTTTCCAATCAGAAAATGGATTGGCAAATGCATCACTACCTATTAATAATGATGCAGATGTCAGTCCGCAGGTTTTTAAGAAATCACGTCTATTCATAGCTATATTTTCATTAGTTATTCTATATCAACAGTCGGTTTCTGACCATTCATGTCCGCTTTTGCAACTATTGCAGTTATAATTTTTTCCTCATCAGGGAAAAGAGTAACAAAGTTATCACTCCAAAAAACTGGTAACACCTCCTGGCGAGTAATAGGATTACGAAGAATCAAATGATTAAAGAACGAAAGTTGCTTTGTTCTATTATTTAAATTCAGAGTTATTTTATATTCCTTATCAGTTTCTTTAATATCCAGATTCTGATTCAGTCTTACTTTTGGTAAAACAGTGAGCGGGGAGAAATCTTCATGCTGAGAGCAATACCAATATATATTATCTGATATCAGACGTCCGGAATTATCTTTCAGATCAAGTTTAACAAAATAAATTGGAGTAATATTGTTAATATTGGGAATAGTCTGGCTTTCTTTATAGCTACTCTGATCAACAGAAAGCGTATCGGTAAATAGCCATCTTGTATTCATATTACTATCTATGACTTTTGCATTCAAAATTAAACCATGCAGAGATTTATGCGTAGCATTAATAACTGATAGCCTGAAACTATTTGCATTCATTTGAATATGGATAGGTTCCATCGCTTTTTTTGCAAAAAAGTACGAGGCATTAGGATTAAGATACCAATCATATATCTGCCAGCCCACATCGGGCCAACATGAATTCAGTTTCCACAGCATTACTCCACTTGTGATATCCCACATCCGGTGATTGGCCGCCTCAAACATAGACCGGTAACTATCTGCATTCACATATTGAGCTTTTATAGCATATTCCTGCGCAGTAGAAGGATTACCATATAATGTACGAATAGCATTATCATAGGATCTGAAACAATAATTCGGTCCATCCCAGGCACCATGTTCAGCCCATATACTATCCAAAGGATATATTGGATTCGTCTTATCTCTCAACGGATCTGAAACTACCGTAGGTATAAACTTACGTAAGCTGCTATAAAGAGGAATTGAAGGAACTCCTAATTCATTACGAAACATCTGCAAATGGACCTCCTCTACTTTATTAAAGTAATAAGATGCAGGATTCCAGTTGTAATCCGGAGCTCCATCGTCAGTTGTGCCTGTTGGTAAATCAGCTTTAATGTATGGAGTTAATTTATCAACATCCCAATCATGACTTGTTGTTGGAATGAATGGACGAGTAGTATCCAATGATTTAACAACCTTTCTTGCAGAGTTATATAAATCTTCATCAACAATGACCTCATTAGCAGTGAACCATGCTATAGCACTCGGACTATTCCGATATCTTTTTATAATATCCTTCACCTCTTCAACAGCCAGATTATGGTCTAAAGGATAATGAGCCGTTTCTGTTCCGGGATACATCCTCCAACATTGGAAAAAGACTTCCCAGTACATCAAACCGTATTTATCATAACTTTCAATCGTTTCATCCGAAGGAGAGGGTGCATCTTCATTACCAATAATATTCACATTAGCTTCTGCCAATAATCGTGCCTCGTCAAAAATCCTTTTTCTGTCAGAATTCAACAGTACATCTGGTTGTAGCCATCCTCCTTTACAGAAAACACGTTTGCCGTTTACATAGAATATCCGCCCAAAGTCATCTCCTATTTTTTTTAAATCAGTTGTAATTTCACGAATTCCAAAATTAAGTTCTTTTGTATCCGAGACTTTTCCTTCAGTCTGAAAAGTTAGTTTTAAATGATGAAGATATTGCTCTCCATATCCATTGGGGTACCATAAATAAGGATTTTCTACGGAAAGAGCCTGATAGTCTTTAGAATCAAATTCAATTTCTTTTGTCTCATCAGGGTTAATAGATACTTTCTTTGAAATCTTTATAGAAGGCATATATCCTCCCAAATGTTTTGTATAAGAAGGAAACTCTATATCAGTTAGTAAATCAATCTTTGCAGTTAGTATCCCTTCTATCTTTTGATTTGAAGTGTTTTTGACTTCTGATTTTAATTGTATATCCGCTCTGGATGTATTATGCATCGGCAAAGTGGTTATCACATAAGGATTTTCAATAGCAACGTCTCCTGTAGCATCAATAATTACATCCTGATAAATGCCCATATTCCGATCTCTGACCACAGGTGCACAGTCCCATCCACCAGACATTTTCATTGTTTCATCTTTGAAAATATCAGTAGCATGTCCTCGTGTATTTCCGAATACCTCAAACTGAGTTCCCGGATCAGGAGTTCCCGGGTTGTCTACCTGATAGATTTTAACTGCAATACAATTCTTCTTATCAGCTTCAGCAAATGGAGTTATATCAAATTTAAAACGACGAAACATTCCTACTACCTGACTATGGTCAGCAACTAAATAACCATTAACCCAAATATCAGCTCTATAATTAATACCTTTGAATGTTAGCCAAATTTTCTTCCCTTTATATTGTTTGGGAAGAATGACTTCTGTTCTATACCAATAAGGATCTTTCCAAGGATTTTGTCCACCTTTTAAGTAACTGTATTTTGAAAGTCCATGTTTAGAATTAAATAAATCGGAAACATCAGGTATCAAAAAATTATTCATCCCCACTCTTGGGTCCGGATAAATTCCGTTTTTCACGAAAGTGTTTAATACAGTTGAAGGTACAGATGTTTTGTACCAGTCCTGCTGCTGAAAATCAGGAGAAGAAACATCTTTATCCTTCGTATTAATTTCTATTGAATTTTTAATATACCAGTTATTCTTAAGCACTATTTCCTGTGCATTAACAACTGAACTGATTAACGTAAAAATTATAATAAGTTTTTTCATAGATTGATAGCCATTATTAATGGGCGTTTTAAGAAAACACTAATGCTGCAGCCCCTGCAAATCCGGCATTATCTCCTAATTGAGCTTTTGCAATGCGAATAGTTTCTGCAGGAACAGGACATATGTGTTTACGCAACATCTTTTCCACAGGAGAAAGAAATAAATCCATTGAATTGGCAATTGAACCTCCAATCACTATCACATCGGGATCAATAAGATTCACAGACCATGCAAGTGCATAAGCAAGAGCTTTGCTAAACTCATTCCATGTTTTTATAGCTAGCTCATCACCTTTTCTTGCAAAATCGGCAACCTCTATAGCTGAGCAATCTTTCCCTGATCTCTTTTTAAAGATACGGTTAATTGCATTGCCTGATACATAATCTTCAATAATTCCTTTTTTATAAGGTGAGATCCAGATTTCACCTGCTGTTTCCGTAGCTCCAATCCATATTTTATTTTGTTTAATGATAGCACATCCTAGTCCTGTACCCAAAGTTATACCAAGCACACAATCAGAACCTTTTCCTGCTCCCCATAAAGACTCTCCTAATATCATTGCATTTGCATCGTTGTTCATAAATACAGGAATGCTAAAGTATTCCTGTATGGTTTCTCTTAAGGGATAAAAATCCATTGTTGGAAGATTAGGGCACTGTAATATTTTCCCATTCTTAATATCCAAAGGACCTGTAACACCCATTCCTATTCCCTGAATATCCAGATCATCTTGTCGTGCAATCCGAATGGCATAATCTATTGATTCAATTATTCGGGTAACTATCGCTTCTTTCAGTTCGTTTGCTCCTGTAGGGATTGTAAAAGGTTCTCTAATAATTTGGCCATTTGAAGTCACCAATCCTGTTTTTATTTTCGTTCCACCAATATCTACTCCAATGGCTACTTTATTATTTTTCATCTTACTGATCAATTTTAGTACTTCATATTTTAGACTCTAAATGAACGATTAATAAAAAGTTATCCTATATCTGTTACTTCTTCATAATCTTTACGGCAACACAATCTCTATAGGTCCTTTTTTATCCCACTTCTTGACAATAGACATTCCATTTGCCATTTTGATAGTTACGATTTCAAGTGAATCTTTACGACTAACTTTAATATTAAAACTACGATCAAAAGCTTTAACATTCCTTAGTTCCATCATATTCCAGCCTTGGGGTAGCCATGGAGTCATAGTAAATTTATTCAGTCCGGTTGGATAGATACCGAAAAGACCTTCAGTAACCGCACGGCAATAAAGTGCACTTTCGGCAGAAAGGTGACGTTGATCACCCTCCGGCCACGCTTCTACAGGATATGGTACATGTTCACCCAGCAATCGGGTGGCGGAATAGTAACTGAAGTATTTCATGCATTTATCCGTTGCTCCACTGACAAACAAACCTCTGAATGCATAGAGCGTTGAGCGATCCCAAAATGTTTTACTGCCCGATTCTGTCAATATTCCGTTCGACGTCCACAGGTAATCGGAAAACAAAGCATTAATGGTTTGATCCTTGCGTTCAGTAATCCCCATCACCAATGGAATGCAAATCCATGCCCGCAATTTGTCATTATTAATGTGATAACGATAGGTGTCAAAGCCCTGTACATTGGCTCCGAAGTATTTCTCAATTGCAATTCTCAATATTCGTGCTTTTTCCCGATAAAAGACTGCCATTTCTTTATGTCCCAATTTTTCGGCCAGAGTAGCAGAGGTCAAATAGCCACCATATGCTAAGCAGTTGGTAGAAAGATTCACTTCTCCAGCATAAAAGCGACCTTCGAGTTCATCGTTATCAGAAGCAATCACACTGTCGGAAGTTTTCTTACGTTCCAAATATTCGAAGCACCAGGTAATGAGCGGCCACAGTTCCTTGGCAATTTCTTTTTTCCCGGTAGTCAAGGCATAACGGGATGCCCCATAGGCTATCATAGCCTGATCGCCCCGGTCTCCTACTCCGTTCCATATATCTACTCCTTCAGCAATAATGGAACTAGGTATAGGTTTATATTCAGGATTTATATACTTGGCAAAAAGTCGGTAACAGTTAATTGCTGATTCATTTCCATTGATATTGCCCAAAAAAGGGAAAAATGGGCTAGCATATTCAGCTTGATCATTGGCCCAGATGGCGGCATAGTAGGATTCGCCTCCCGGTCCGTGCATTAACCCACTTTTAGTGTCGTAAATACTTTCGGTAGCACGTATCTTGGCAAAGTCGAACGCACGGTTAATGGTATCATTGGGGGTTTCGAGCACCAGATTATTAAATATTCCGTTCACAAAGTTGTCCCGTTTGTTGAGTTCAAACTCAGATGAGTAAGAATAAGCCTGTTCCCATTGCTTCCTTCCTACATAAACGGCTGCAAAAGTAAATTCTTCATTTGGGGCTATCGAATACTCACCTATTTTATTTATCTCCATGCTTATAATGTATTTCCCATAAACACATTTAGTAGGATCGGTTTCTATAGATTTCGTATTGTTTTTAATCTTCACCGAACAGGGAATTTTTCCCTTATTCTTCAGGGTAATAATTTCAATCAAAGCAGGTTTATCTACAGACGGGAACAGGGTCCGCGTTACTTCCAATGAAGTATTGGTAGCACTGTTTACCCTTAGTTTTCCTTTTAAACTAAAAGACATCGGATATTCTTGCAATTCGGTGTTATCAGCCGTTATTTGTTGGGGATGATCCTGATAAAAATCTAAGACTAAACTGGCATGGGTGTCGTTTGGAATAGTCCTCAGCATAGGAAATATCAGTTTTTTCTTTAATTGCAATTCGCCTTGGTCGGAAATACCATAGTGAATAACAGCAGAAATCTGCAATCCACTCATTTCAACATGATCAGTATGAGCTAATTTATTTTTTACATTCCAGCGGATGTCTCCATCGCTAGATAAGTCCCAACGTTTAGTATTTTGGGCAAATAAAATTGTGCTAAGCAGCACCAACAGAATTATTAAGTTGAATCTTTTCATCTATACATTTTTTTATTTAGGCTACTTTATAGTTTCTCATCTTAATGATCAATTTTAGTATCAAATTTTTCAGGCAATTATCCTAATTCAATAATATTATGTTAGAGCACCTATTAATCTAGTGCCAATCACATTTCCCTTTCCAAAAACAGACAAACCAAACATATATAAAAAAGCTAAGAAATTTAATATCATTGTTGTTCTTAAACAAATCTATCTCCAATAAATTCAACTAAAAGACCTCCTAATTCACCTTCTATAACAGCAGTGTACAAGATTTCAGAAATCGTTCCATGGCATTTATCAAAATTTTCAACAGCTTCACTAAAATAAAAGTAAATAAAAATGATATAAAATAGCTAATCAAAACAGACATAACAAGAAAAATTATTTCTGGTGAAAAAAGGGCTATCAAAATAGCGATGCATATTCCTGTACTTAAAACATTTTTTATTTATTAAAATAATATTACATACTCTGAGTAAATTTTTGATTAAACGTTATTCAATAGCTGTTACTTTTGCTCCGCGAGTAAATGCTCCAGGTATTATATTGTTTTCTAAAGCCCATTGATTAACAATTAATTGCAATGGAATTACAGCCGGTATAGCAAATAAATCACTATCTAAAAATGGGATTGTAATATTAAAAATATTTTTATCATCAAACATTGAACTTATATTAGTTATAAAAATAACTTTGCCTCCATATTTTGAAATATCTTTTGCCATAGATACAGATTGATCATAAGTTTCACCAGATGGAGCAAAAACGATAGCTTTAAAACCGTCTTTAACCATTTCCATTGGACCATGTCGGAATTCACCACCTAATGTTCCTGAGGAAGGGGTACCTGTAGCCTCCATAAACATCAAAGCACTTTGCTTTACCGTTGCATATATAGGCCCTCTTCCTATTAACTGAATAAATGGCGTGTGAGCAAGCAATGTCATAGAATCAGACAACCATTGGCAACTATGATTAATCAGAAAATCTACGACAGATATCATCTTTTCAATTTTTGAAACTATTTTATCATCAAATTCTCTGACTAAAGCTAATGACAATATATATATAACTAAGTAACTAGAAACAAAAGTTTTTGTTGATGTCATATCTTCTTTGCCCGCTTTGCTCAAAAGGGAAATTTCTGTATGTTCAGCTAAAAAGCTTTTTTCTTCATTGCATACAGAAATTATTGTTATATCTTTTGGTAGCTTTTGAATAAGATTTACTATTTCAAAACTTTCTCCTGACTGTGAAATACAAACCAATAAGCTTTTACTGTTAAGCAATGAAAGCTGATAATGTAATAATTCTCCTGCATTAATAGCAAATGAAGTTATGCTGTGCTTATTTAACAAACAGGTAGCGGCATAGGAAATAAAAAAAGAACTCCCCATTCCTGTAAAAATGATTTTATCATATTTACCTGTGTTCCAAATATCAACAACACTTTTCAGTTTCTCAGCCCCATCACCTTGTAGATAATAAAGTAAAGTATCTCTCAAAGCTGTTGGTTGTTCTCTTATTTCTTTTAAAAATTCGCTCATAAATTCAATATCCATATATTTAGACTAATACCTATTGACGATAAAACATAAACTGTATGACTACTAATGTTTATTTAAGTAAGTCATAATAAAAATAATTGCATCATTTATGCAACCTCAGCACTAAAGATTGATTCTTTTCTAATTTACTTTTTAATACCTTATTTGTTTTTCCTATTTCTTTATGGGTATACAGATCTTTCATTTTATAGACATTCTTATTTGAAAAAGAAATTTCAAAATTATAAATACTGTCTTTGATAGTTTGCCCATTCCAGTCAAAGTTCAATTCAGCAGCATTATCCGAGCAATTAAAAAAACAAACAGCCCATTCATTATTAACTAAAGGCTTAACCCATATTTCAATATTACCTTGAACTGTTTTATACTTAAATCCTTGAATTCCAAGAGAGTCCTGACTCAAGGCTATAATATCTTTGTTTTTTACAATTTCCAATGTTTCTTTTGATATGGTTCTCAGATCATTCCCTAAAATCAAAGGAGAAGTTAATATTGCCCAAAGTGCAAAATGTGTTTCTTCTTCAAAATGAGTAAGTCCACCATTGCCAATTTCCATCATATCCATGTCATTCCAATGGCCAGGACCTGCTACTTTTCTAAGCATATCCTGATCTCTCATATTTAATATCTGCAATACTCCATATCTGTCTTTTGAACCATTAAAGCAATTATTAATATCACCAGTCGTTCTCCAGCTATGCCCAACCTCTTTGGCCCATTTCCAAGGTTGATTATCCCCCCATTCACAAAGGCTAAAATAGACTGGACGTTTTGCTGCATAAAGGGCATCTCTCATGGTTGTGTAAGCTTCCTGTGCATTCATCAATCCTGCATAGCACCAATCATATTTTAAATAATCAACTCCCCATTCAGCAAACTTCAAAGCATCCTGAAATTCATGTCCTCTGCTTCCCGGATAACCTGCGCATGTTTTATCACCGACACAACTATATAATCCAAATTTCAAACCTTTTGAATGAACATAATCTGCCAATGCTTTTATTCCGTTGGGAAATTTTTCTGGATTGGGAACAAAATTGCCTTGAGCATCACGCTGCATCCCCATCCAGCCGTCATCAAGTACAATATATTCATACCCTACATCTTTTAATCCTAAATTAACAAATGCATCAGCCATGTCTTTCACTAGTTGTTCATCAATCTTTGTCGCAAATGCATTCCAACTATTCCATCCCATTTGAGGTGTTTTACCTAAGTTATCAAATTTCTGAGGGAATGCACATATTGATAACACCAAAGCTAAAATTGACAATAATACTCTATTCATTGTTATTTTCTTCCTTTTATAATTAAATAATAATGTCATTTACTAGAACATCTTTTCTTTAAAATAATAATAAAATATTAAAATTATGCATATTGACATCTTATTTTAACAGCCTAAGCATCATCAATTTAAGATATCAATAATATGCACAATTTTTTCAAACATAATTAACTACAAATCCAAAAAACTTTAATGGATTATTCCTTCTGATAAATACGGAAGTTATCAAAATACATAGCTACTTGCTCAACTGGAGCAAAGTCTTCTACGCGAATATTCAAAGAATAGGCTGTCCAGGTATCGGTATTATTTAATGGTATTATTTTTTCTAACGGAATATTTACAGTTTGCCATATACCTAAATTCTGTACATTGAAAAAATCTCCGCTCATTGCGGTTGGCGCAACAGCCCAATAATAATAAACAAAAAAATTAGTTGTTTTTATTGGTAAAGCCATATTGAGTTCAAACTTCAGCGTATATTTATCCGGATGTTGCACCATGTCCAAAGTATAATTCACATCACTTGTGAAAAAATAGAACCAACCTAGTCCACTAGGATAAGTAGCCTGGTCTACCTCAAAACGGAGATATTTGCCTGATGTAGGTTTAGGATTCTTCCATTCTCCAACCCACTGCTGACCAGTTGAACTAGTGTAGGGAAAATCTGAGTCAAAAGTGGTAATAACATGGTGCTTATCCTGATAATAACCCGGACATACAGCCTCAGCATTATACTTCTTATTAATTGCTTTAACCCTTACATTTGGCTGAACATCCAAAGGAACTTTAGCTGTAATATAGTTATCTGTAGCTTTAATTACAGGGCTTTCTTTACCACCAAATGAAACAACAGTGTTTAAGCTATCTACTTCATAAAGGGATAAGAATTTTCCATAGATTTTGATTGTATCTCCTGGTAAAGTATATTCATTGAACATACTTGTTAATTGGAGATTTGGAATATTAACATTGAAGTCAAAAGCCGTTTCTCCACCCTGCGTTTTTACAGTAACTTTATTAGTAACTTTAGATGGTAACTTAATCGGAACCTGTACATATAAAACATTATTTTCGTAATAGATGTCTTTCAAATGTACTGCAACATCATTAAACAATATAGAATCTGTTTGCTCAAAATTACCTCCTTTTATTGCAATCCAATCTCCCATACTTCCGCCCGTAATAGGCGTTGCCATATCTTTGATTGTAGTCACTTTGCTAAAGCTTGGTGAATCAGGCAGGTTATTATCATCGCTTTTGCACGACGTGACCGAAATAGTAAGTAATGTTAATAATATTAGCATTACGTCTTTTTTTATATTTATCGTTTTCATATATAAACTATTTTAAATATTAATAATTACCAACCTGGATTATTTTTTTCAATATATGGGTTTGTATTTACTTCATCAGCAGGCAATGGCATTAAAAGATGTTTCTGCTCACGCCTTTTAATAACTTCATTTTCATCAACCCCACCAATGGAGTTCATCGTTTGGAGATAAATACCCCAACGCAACAAATCAAAACGACGTATGCCTTCTGCAGCAAACTCTTTAACTCTTTCCTGAAGAATATAAGACCGGAATGATTCCTGAGTCCAAGGAGTTACAGCACCAATCTCAGAAACTTTCTTGCTTTTATTTCGTGTATTAAGTTTCTCAACCTGTTTAATAGCTTCACTCGATGGTCCACCATTGACTTCGTTATCTGCTTCAGCATAAAGCAAAAGCACTTCGGCATAACGCATAAAAGGCCAGTTATAATCAGTTCTGTTTCCATCAAGAGGCACTGTAATTTGTCTAAACTTCATTAATTTAGACCCATACAAATGCGCATCATATCTCAAGATATCTGTTGGTTGATAACCATCAAGTCCTAGTCTTACCTTAACACTGTCTTTAGCAGGATAATAGCAATATTCAAGTTTCCCTGTAGCTGTAACATAATTAAAAGGGAAACGGTGAATTACTCCCCATGTAATACGTTCATCTGTATCATCAAAAAGTTGATACCAATGATCACGTTGTACATAATAACCAGAAGATAAAGTTCCATCAGTGTAAATATATCCTGCATAGTCAGTCGCTACATAATTACTTAGTGTTGAATTACCTGCCAATGTCTGTAAAGAGAATATAAATTCCTTTCCATTTTTACTAGCTGGAGACCACAGTTCTTTTTGAGACGGATAGAGATCAAAGTCGCCTAAATCAATAAGTTCTTTTGCTTTATCCATCGCCAGCTTATAATAAGCTTTAGAATCAAAACTTTCATAGCCGGCTACCTGGTCTTTTTCGAATGTTTGCTTGGAAGGATATGGAACCCGTACTTTATTTCCATTATCATCAAATTTAAATGGAACTCCCTCCATTACGGATATTTTATTCCCTTTTGCCATAGAAGCAGAACCTATAGTACAATATACTTTAGCCAGTAATGCTTTCGCAGCGCCTCTGGAAACATGACCTTTTACATATTTTGCATCCTTAGTAGAATACATTGCTTTTTCAGCAAATTTTAATTCCTCAATAATAAACGCATAAACATCCTTAATAGGAGAACGTGGAATATATAGAGGTGCTCCTTCTGATACAGATGTTTTATATAAGCTTAAATCTCCATAAAACTGAACCAAATTGAAATAAGACCATGCTGTTAAAAAAGCTAGTTCTCCACATGCATTATCTTTGACATCCTGAGCAATATCCATCTGATTGATTAAGTAAGAATGATATTCAGCCCTATGAATACATTGGTAATAATATTTATAGAAATTAATATTAGAACCATCTTCATAAAAATTTCCAGCTCCTAAGGTTCCAAAGGCCCATGTTGGTCCGGTTTGATAATCTGTATCAAAATTGACAATATTGTGGTAATTACCCCACTCAAAACCAAAGCTCAATGCATTAAATGCACCAGAGACCAATTCATTATAACTCTTTGCTGCAACTAAATTTTCACCTGAAACAAAAGTATAAACTTTTTCATCAAGCATGTCAGAACAGGAACTACCCGTTACGAGTATAAAAGTTGCTACTATGTATTTTAAAATATTATATTTCATTTTATATTATTATTAAGATGAATACTATATGCATTAAAAAGTAATCTGAATACCCAGATTAATAGTTCTAGCACTTGGATATGAATCCATATCTACACCCCTACGAGACGTGTCACTACCAAAGGTGTTTACATCTGGATCATACCAACGGTATTTTGTTATCGTGAAAAGGTTATTAACAGCAAGAGTTAAGTTCATTGCTTCAATTTCCTTTATTGGATGTATCAAGCGGTAATTAACACTTAGGTTTTTTAAACGTAAATAAGACCCGTCTTCAACATATCTGTCAGATGCTTTCAAGCTTCGAGTATATGTAAAATCTGCACGAGGGAACTGCGCATTAGTTCTATTTTCTTCAGTCCACCTGTTATCCCAAACAAATTTTGGCATATTTGTTGTTGAAGCCATATCGTAATCCTTTAAATTTACATTCAAAATATCATTGCCTTTAGTTCCCTGAAAAAAGAAGCTTAATGAGAGATTCTTATATGTAAATGTATTTGTGAAACCATATGTAAAATCAGGATTTGTATTTCCTATAATGGCTTTATCAGTAGCATCAATAGCTCCATCTCCATTATTATCTTTATACTTAACCTGACCAATCATTTTTTTGAATTTACTTTCATCCTTTACGTCTTTATATAATGGATCTGCTCTAACCTCAGCTTCATTATCATAGTATCCGTCTTCCTGATAACCATAAATAACACCAATAGACTTTCCGTTTCTCCTTAGGAACATACTTTCCAATCCCCAGCAAACATCTGAAAATTGATCAGAATTCAATCCGCTTATGGTATTTCTATTAAAAGAGATATTTGCATCCAGTTTCCAATTAAAATCTTTTTGGTCAACAAGGAAGAAATTTCCAGCAATTTCTAAACCTTTATTTTCTACGTTTCCATAGTTAGAAGCTATGGAAGAGAATCCGGTACTCATTGGTATATATACATATTGTAATAAGTCAGATGTTTTCTTTCTGTAAGCATCAATCACAAAATTTACGCGGTTCTTAAAGAATCCCAAATCGAGACCTGCGTTATATTGGGTCGTATTTTCCCACTTTAAATTTGGAGCTGCTGGTCCTCCCCATCTATCTTCAGCAAAACCATTGGTTAGAGATCCATCATTAGGATACTGCTGTATAGTCATTCTTGACCGGGTTGCATAAGCATTAATCCCTTGATTTCCTGTTTGTCCATAACTCAAACGTAATTTCAGCACATCAAAAATGCCCAAATTCTTAATAAATTTTTCTTCGGACAAACGCCAAGCTAAAGCAGCTGAAGCAAAATTAGACCAACGATTATTAGCTAAACGGCTGGAACCATCCCTACGGAAGGATGCTGTGAATAAATATTTATCCATTAAAATGTAATTTACACGTCCCAGATAAGACATTAAAGAACACGCTCCTTTATCAGAAGTATTGGGATCCTGAGTAAGAGCTGCCCCCATGTTGTATTCTTCATTTAGATCATTCGCAAATCCATGTCCGCTCATTCCTTTTGAGCCCCAATTAACACTTTCATATGACCAGCCAAGTACAGCATCAACATGATGTATTTTAGCAAAATCCTTATTAAATGTCAACATTGATTCTGCTGTGACACTTTCATAATATGAATCAGTTTGAGAAGCATAACCATTGGTTGGCGTTATACCTCCGCTAATATATCTGTTATAATACTGATTACGTTTATCCTGGCTATATCCATATCCTAGGTTTTGTCTGAAACTAAGATATTTATTAAATGTTATCTGAGCATATGATGAATTATAAATGTTCAAAGACTCTAATAAATTTTTTGCTTGATGAACATAAAGGTAAGGATTGGATAATCCGTTTGCATAATCTTCTGAGTAACCAGATGGCTTATTCGGATCAAAAATAGTTCTTGTAGGATTAAAAGATATTGCGTCATTAACAATTCCAAAGGTTTCAGTATTGGTTCGCGCCATACGATTCTTGGATTTTGAAGCGGTAAGATTATTACCAAACTCGAACCAATCCGTAACCTTACGATTAATATTTGATCTTATGCTGTAACGTTTATAATAAGAATTAACAATATTTCCCTGCTGATCCAACATACCAAGGGAAAACATATACTGTCCTTTCTTATCTCCACCAGACACACTCAAATTGTAATCCTGAGTAAGAGCTGTTTGAAATATTTGATCTTGCCAATTAGTTCCGTTATTCATATAGCCATTTCTATAGTCTTGTGGACTTGGCATATAAGTACTATCAACTTTAGATATTTGACCTGTTACTGGGTTTTTTTCTGTAACGTAGTTATAACGTCCGGGAATAGGAAATGGCAAATTATTCTCATCTACAAAATCCTTTCCGTCGTAAATATAACCATTTCTGGTTCCTTCATTTCTAAATTCAGCATAAGATGCAGCATCCAGTACTTCAATTAACTTTACAGGTTTAGATATCCCATAATTTGCGCTTAATTCAACTTTAGTTTTACCTTCATAACCACTTTTGGTCGTAATTAAGATAACGCCATTAGCACCACGAGAACCATATATTGCAGTTGAAGAGGCATCTTTCAACACTTCAATAGATTTTACATCGCGCGGATTAATCAGATTCAATGGATTATTAGTTTGTTTAGTGGCATAATCAGTACTAGGAGCTGAACCTGCGTTAAATGGTACTCCATCAATAACATATAGAGGCTCTGAACTAGTAGTGAATGAATTTGCTCCACGAATCTGAATACTGATTCCAGCACCAGGAGCACCATCAGCCTGACTAACCTGAACACCAGCAATTTTTCCTTGTAATGCCTGGTTAATGCTTGATGGATTAGTCTTTAACAACTCTTCACTTCTCACAGAAGATACAGAACCTGTAAGATCTCTTTTTTTTACGGTACCATATCCAATAGCAACAACTTCATCAAGAGTTGTAGCAGTAGTCACTAATGTTACGGTGATAGACTTACGTCCATTTACAGACTCCTCTATTGTTTTACATCCAATAAAAGAGAATTTTAAAACAGAACTTTTCAAATTTTTGACATTAATCGTAAATTTACCATCAATATCAGTAATAGTTCCATTTTTAGTACCTTTTTCAGAGACACTTGCACCCATAAAAGGACTGTCAGTCTCATCAAGAACGATTCCTTTCACTGTCCCGGATTGAGCATAAGCTGTCATCACAGAGAGACACATCAACATAAGAAGTAATCCTACTTTCAGATGTTGGAAAGATCCAAATAATTTTTTTCTTCTTTTCATAGTGATAATTTTTGAACGTTAGGTAAGTACAATTTTCATCTTTTCAGAATAAAATTCATAAAAAATAAAGAATGCTCTAGATTATAATTACATGTGAGTTTTTACTTTTATTGATTCTTCTCCATTAACATTATAGGATGACACCTCATACAAATTATTCTGAGAACCTTTTTTATCAATAAATTCAGTATCTGAATCATCAATATTTTTGTTTTGAATATTTGCCACAAGTATACCATCTTTATATACATAGTATCCCATTAGATTACTTTTATCTTTAGGAGATTTCCATTTCAAAACAACCATTTCATTTTTCTTTATTTTGAGTACTAAATCAGAAACCGGTTCAGGTACAGATACTTTTAATAATTTTCCTGTTTTATAGTATTCAAGGTATGCATCATGATATTGTTTATTTACTTGGAATGGGCTATAGTAATGACTATATGCAAATGTTATTATTTTATTAACATAGGGATTAACAGCTTCCATTTGTTGTTTAAAACGAGAAAGGGGAGCATTAGTCCAAAAACGATGATCAAAACTTTCTACATTTGCCCAGAATTTTAGACCAGGTTTTGAATTAACTGCTTGTCGCATACCACTAAACCATTCAGATAGTTTATCAACATCCAGCCCTCCTGCTCCTACACCATCCTGAGGTGAAAATATATCTCCGTTTTTAAAATGAGTTTTTGCAAAGACAGACTCCCACATTTTTTGGTTTGCATCTGCTGTACCAACCTTCTGATTCATATAAGGAGAAAGCATAAAAGGCATATCCGGAGTTACTTTATTCAAGTGATCTAAATTAATATTAAGAGCATTTGCAAGGATTTCCTGATTTTCATTCGTAATTGCATGTAAATTATCTACCTCCCAAACCCAATACCATCCATACATTGTATCTCCATATTTTTCTTTGTAAAGAGAGATTAATTCGTCGGCAATTTTGTTTCCACGCTCCATTTGTTGATAAAGCCAATCTGGAGTAAAGCTAGCAGACCACCATTTATCATTAAAATTTAGCCCGATAAATATTTTTACCCCACATTTCTTTGCATTACGAAGGCATAAATCAATAAGATTATTAGAAGTTCTTTCACTTTTTTTACTAAATGAACTAGGATAAAGATATTTATCTTTTCCATTCTTATCAGTGAACAATGAAGGTGCAAAAATCAAATATTTCATGCCTACGCCTTTCAGCATTTCTAATTCTTGCTGCCAACGGGCATCATCCCAATTTGTCACCAAAGACTCCTGAATAAAAGTCCCTTCTGCTATTGGATATGGACATGTCTGACCTTTCTTCTCAAAAGTATAATTGTTTAGTTTATCCGACAAAGTTTCAATATAAGTACTAAAACATCTATCATCTTCATACAAATTTATTACACGTGCACCTCTTTCCAATACTTCTTTATACGCTGAATTATAACCTGTTTTCCGTCCGTATGCAAGACATATTTCACCATTTGCGTCGACTAAATAATCATTATTGTGATCATGTCCGGTAAATACACCTAATACATCTCTTTTCTCAAGCAAAGAAGAGAAAAGTCCGCTGTTTAAATTAGGAGCACACACATCATCCTTTTTAGTTCCTATTAAAGATGATATATATTGTACTTGCACATATTCTGGTAACGGTATATGGAAAAATGCAAGAGAAGGAATAATCTTACCATCTTTCTGCGTATAATAATCACTCTGATTTCGATACCAATCAATCTGGTCATGCTTTATCCAATCGTAATACCCAAAAGTTTTATCTTTAGGATAATCATGTGAGTCAAAAAGATAGAGAACCCATTTATCTTGGTTACCATCAGATGATTTAATTGGAAGAGTACAGTTCCCTACACCTGAAATATTGTTATTAGAATTGTATGTAACATTATAAGGTATAGTTTTTAATAATTCCAAAACTTGCGATGTAGTTATATCTGTTTCTGCGTCGTGATTCCCGAATGTTACAGCAAAAGGAACCTTCGCTTCAACCATAGGTTGGGTTACTTCTTTCCAAGATTCAGCTGCACCCCAAGATACAACTACATCTCCAGTAATAATAACAAGATCAGGATGTTCTGCCTTTATCAATTTTCTCATTAATAAAAGAGTACTGTCATTGCCTTTCCTATATGAGTCTCCATTAACCCAATGGATATCTGTAAATTGGAGAATTTTGAACTTTCCATCTTTAAATTTTAAGATAGGCTGCTCTGACTCTCCCTTTATTTCATTATTAAATAAAGTTACAGAGAGTGTATTTTGTGGATAAACAAAATAAACTATCAGTAGAAAGACAATAATTAATTGTTTTCGGAAAATAAGACTATTTTTATCAAAACTTTTCATTATATATATTTTTTAATCTCAGCAAAATAAACATTCTGATATGTTCAAACTGATACAACTAGATTACAAGGGGATGAATAATAGTAAAAACATAGCCAGAAAAGTTTTTTATTTCAATTGTTCCAATACCTGCCAGCATTGGTACAACCCGCGTGGTACATGAAAACAGCCTTTCCATTTTCCACCTTTGAGAGGAAGAAGTACTTCACCGCGGCGGTTGAGGTAACCAAACCATTCGGGATACTCAGAATCTTTAAAGTGTGTCCATACATAATCGTGTATTTTCTCAAACCATTCCAGACATTCTTTTGAACCAGTTAACTGGTAACCTTTTAGCAAAGAGATCATAGACTCGATGTGCACCCACCAAAGTTTCTGGTCCCATTCCAATTGCTGAGTGGGGTATCCCAAACGATCCATAAAGTAATAGATGCCACCGAATTCTTTATCCCATCCATAGTTTAGCATGGTAAGGGTTATGTTCTTTGCTTTCTCGATCAAGTCAGGACGATTGAGGCGTTTTCCCAGATCCATGATAAACCACATAGCTTCAATGGAATGTCCCGGATTAACTAATCTCCCGTCAAACGAATCAGAGAGTTCACCGTCCATGGTTACATTTTCAATAATTATTCCTCCTAATTCAGGACGGTAGAAAACATCCATCACTTCGTGAACACATGTTTCAATAGTCTTGTCCAGAAAATCCTTATCAAGCAACGGCTCTATTTCCAATGCCAGATTACAAAGAATCATTGGCAAAGCAAAGTTCTTCAGATCACGGGTTCCCGGATGTACCTTATTCCATTTTCCCTTAGGATTATCTACTTTGGAAAGGATAATCTCAAATGTCTTCTTAGCTATCTCGGCATATTCCTTATTACCAGTAGCCAGGCTCAGTTGTCCAAAAGCCATTGTAGCAAAAGTATAGGAAAATATATTATAAGGTTCAATCAACGGGTTTCCTTGTCGATCAAGAGAAAAGTACCAGTTATAATTGCCGTCGTGACCGTATTTTTTCAGAAATTCTCCTCCCTGTACGGCACAATCAAGCCATTCCTGCTTCTTTTCTACTTTATTATACAGCATGGAAAACATCCACACTTCACGACCTTGGAGCCATATAAACTTGTCTGTATCAAAAACGGAACCGTCTCTGTCAAGACAACTAAAATAACCGCCAAATTCTTTGTCCTGTGAGTTTTCGAGCCAGAAAGGAAGAACGCTGTTCAAGAGTTCATCTTTGTATTGTTTTGCCAAACTTTTAAAGTCCATAATACTATTTTTTAATGTTCTTTATTCTATGTTTTAAGTAATTTCTCAGGTTATATTTAAAATTAAGTGTACTCTATTTAATTATAAGGTCTACAGTTTTTATGAAATAAGAGTAGAAAATATCATATTTAAGTGTACGCCTAAACAAGAATATGCCTTTTAATATGATCTTATTTATCCCACATCTTTTCGATCTCTTCTAAGGATTTTCCGGTAGTTTCAGGCACAAGTTTCCAAATGATTAACATGTAAGGCACACACATCACAGCAAACAGAATGAATGTCCCTGCCGGAGTGAGATTTTCAAGCATCCAGGGAGTTAGCTGACCAATAAGATAAGTTCCAACCCACAAAGAAAATCCGGCAATGGACATAGCCAATCCACGAATTTTAATCGGATACATCTCAGAAAGCAGCACCCAGATTACTGCACAAATAGAAACAGCACAACAGAAAATATATAAAAGAAAGCAGACAAGAAGGAATACATTTGGAATTCCAAATTCGTCTCCTTTAATAAAGTAAAAAGCAATAAAAAATAAGGTAATAATCATGCCGGAAACCCCATAATAAACAAGTTTCTTTCGCCCCACTTTATCAATGATTGTCATTGCCAGAACTGTAGTCAGCATATTTACCACTCCTACCAATACTTGATAGAATAATGAATCGCCATTGGATAGTCCACTGCTCTCAAAGATTGTTGGCCCGTAATAAAGCACTGCATTTACCCCCATAAACTGTCCAAGAATAGCAATTGCTACTCCAATAAGTACAGCTTTGAGAATTCCCGGTTTCAGAATTAACCTCCATTCTGATTTGGTTCCCGACTGAGATACTTGTCTGGTTTCATTCAGTTCAAACTGCACATCTTTTTCATTTCCGTAAATACGTTGCAAAATACGTTGAGCAAACAGTTCTTTTTTCTTAAGAATTAACCAGCGGGGACTTTCAGGGATGAAAAAAATGACAAGGAAGAAAAGTAAGGCAGGAAGAGATTCCATTCCCAGCATTCCTCTCCAGGCTTCTGTGTGAAAAATTTTCAGCAATGCCGGATTACAAAGTTTTGCTGCTCCATCCAGAGAATATTGCAGCAACCAATAGTTTACAAGATAAGCCCCCAGAAAGCCTACTGTTACAGCCAATTGATAAAGAGAAACAAGTCGGCCTCTATATTTAGACACAGAGACTTCAGAAATATAAAGCGGAGAAATGATTGATACCACTCCAATACCCACTCCACCAATAATACGGTAAATCACTAATTGATAAAAATTACAGGAAATAGCACAACCAATTCCCGAAACAGAAAAAAGAATAGCAGAAAGAATCATTGTTTTCTTTCTGCCAAATTTGTCACTCAAAACTCCGGCACAAAGCACGCCAGCAATAGAACCTACCAGTGCACAACCTACAAACCATCCCTGTTGAATGGAATCGAGAGAAAAAAGAGAAGTAACCTGCGCAATCGTGCCGGAAATAACTGCTGTATCGTAACCGAAAAGGAAACCTCCCAATGCAGCTACGACAGACAAGAAAATTACATAACCAATATTTACTGTTGATTTCATCTGTATTTTATTTTATTTCAAAATATTCTTTATAGCGATCGTAAAGATGTCCAGCTTGAGCATAGGCTGATTGCGGACTCATAAAGTGAGAGAATTCAAAGGTAATTCCTTTGTCATAACCGGCACGCTTGGCAGCTTCCAATTTTAGACGAAGTTTATCGAACTTGATCGGAAAAAACTTAATAGGCATATCACGATCGAAAGATTCGGCGTTGGTCCAGCACTCCATATGATACTTGTCGGCAAGTTTCTTATTCACGGCAAAAAAGGCATCGAGTTCATCATAATCAATATGACCATCCTGAAAAGCACAGGCATTTACTACATCATGGATTCCGTCAAAGATCTCATTCCATTCCTTTTCATGTTGTTCAACAGATACTGCTTCTGCTTTGGTTAAGCCTGCACCAGCCATTCCCATAACTGCTTTTTTTCCATCAATCCATGGAGAAATAAAAGTTGGCAGTCCACCTGAAACATCCTTGCATTGCTTACCCATTGCATGAAAAGCTCCAATCGCTCCTTTCGTAGCACGGCTTATTTCACCACTGATATACCATCCACCAAAGCTTTTATATCTGGAACCATATTTGCTCCAAACTTCATCTATTACATATTTATTATCTTCAACTTCCCAGGACATATCACCTGTATCCCAATATTTCCCAGAGTCATACAGTCCGAAGTAAAACTTCATATCGTACTTCTCTGCAAGTCGAAGATACATATCCAATAAATCAACAGAAGGCATATAACATCCTTTTTTCTTTAATAGATACTTTGATGGATAAGTCATAAACTTACGGTAACCGGAGCGAATAAGGATAACGGTATCAATACCCATACTCTTCATATAGCGGAAATCCAGATCCCATTCTTTTTCGCCCCAATTCTGGTGAGGAATGTCATGTGAAATCTCATCGAGAAATGTACCGGTTATCTTCAGTCCGTTATTTTTGGGCACAATAAGTTTGCTTTCGACAGAACTGTCAGGTTTTAGCCCTCCTGCCCCACTAATGCTCTCCTCCTCCTTGAATCCCATCAAAGAAGGAATTACCATTGCTGAAGCACCTGCAAGTGCAGCTTTTTTCAGGAAATCTCTACGTTTATTTCTTTCCATAATATATTAATACATTTAATTTCTTCTAAGATAATTAGTTCATCCTTATTTGAGCGGATCGGATTCCAAAGCCTTATTCAATTATGATTACCTCTCTCAACGTCCAGTAAACTTGACTAAAAACTAAAATTAATTCAAGAGATAAACAAAAATGTAATTAACTTCATTTTATTAAAAATATAAAGAATTAGGTTAAACATGAAACATCAATAAAAATAATATTCGCTGCTACAAATATACAAATATTTATTATATAACAAATATTTAATCTATTTTTTTTTAATATAAGCTATATTTTATACAATTAATAGAATTTAAATCCAAAAAATAAAATATATTAGGATTACAAATAGGCTATTTAATAATAAATAGAGCACTCTTTTAGATTAAAGATAAACCTAACCCACCCTTATATAAATAAAAAATTTATTAATATATATAAAACAAATAGAATAAACAGAAAAAGTCCAGGCTTTACCAATACTATATTGAATGAAGCCTGGACTTTCCCAACAAATTCTATACATTCTAAAAAATCATACTCAATTTCCTCCTGAAACAATAATCAAGACTAGCCCCATAATAAATAAGACAAACATCAGAGTTAATAATATATTAATCGATTTAGAAGCTCCTTTAAATTCTTTCCAGATAAATACACCCCACATAGCAGCAACCATAGTTGCTCCTTGTCCTAAAGCATAAGAGATAGCCGCTCCGGCCTTACCTGCAGCAATATAACTGCAAGCAGTACCAAGTCCCCATATAATTCCTCCCAAAAGACCAACTATATGAGTTTTCATACATCCTTTAAAGTATTGGCTGTAACTAACTGGTTCACCAACAAAAGGCTTCTTCATCACCAATGTGTTGAATATAAAATTACTAGCTAAAATACCTAAAGAAAAAATGAACAGAGCTGAATATGGAGTAACCATTCCTGCAGTAGGTGATTCTAAATGATCTAAATCCATTGCTGAAGCCACAAAACGATAGAAAAAAGACATTAAAACACCAGCACATATAGCAACAATGAGGCCTTTCTTTTTTGTTTTACTTTCTTCATCACTCTTTGTAACTTTACCTGAAGCTACCCCATTAAATATAATAGCAACAACAATAAGCGCTACTCCCAAAAACAAGACCATAGGATCGCCTTTAGGTGCTCCAATATAATTAATAAGCACACCTAGAACAAGAGCCAAACCAACCCCAACAGGAAATGCCACAGACATACCTGCAAGAGAAATAGCTGATGATAACAGAATATTTGAAGCATTGAAAATTATACCTCCTATGAAGGCGCTCCAGAAATTTCCACTGTTTACTTGAGACAAATCTTCAATAAAGCTTCGTCCATATTCTCCGTTACTGCCAAAAGTGAAACCAAAAATGATGGATAAAAGGACGATACCGATGACATAATCCCAATAAAACAGTTCGTATCGCCATGATTTTGAAGCCAACTTTTGAGTATTTCCCCAGGATCCCCAACAAAGCATAGTAACTATGCAAAGTAATACTGCTAACGAATAATTTTCTACTATAAACATAATTTTATTTTATTAGTTAATAATTTAATCAGATAGATTAAGAATATACAATGACTTTATTTACCCCTGTTCTTTATCATTTGCAAAAGCAATTCCGGCTCATCAGTTGTGATATAATCTACCCCACTTTCCAGATAGTTTTTAAAATCATCTTTGTCATTCACTGTCCATACATTTGTAGTCAAGCCTAATTTATGTGCTGAATGAACTAATTCAGGATCGGAACGATAAGAATAGAATGAATAATCTATTCCTGTTATATTATCAGACTTCACTTCATTTACAGATTTGTCTCCAGATAGATAGGCAGTCTTGGCTGAGGGGTCCAAATTATAGCCATGTTTTAATGCATCATAGCTAAAACTTATATATTCTACCCAACCTTGAGCTTTCATCTGATGAACTATTGATATGATACTATCAGTAAGTTCTAATGTCCTCTCGTTACTTATCCCTGAAGATTTTATTTCTAAAATTAAAGCCGTTTTATTTTGAGTCTTTCCTTCTGCTAAATACTCTTTCAAAGTCGGAACCTTATCTCCCGCAGGTAAAACCACCTTTGACAATTCCTGATAAGTAGAATTCTCTATAGATAATCCTCCAATTTTTGAATCATGAGATATAACTGCAACATTGTCAGACGAAAGCCATACATCAAATTCAGACCCTGCACATCCCAGTTTGAACGCATTTTCAAGTGAACGAATAGAATTTTGTGCTACTTTAGTATTTTTCCATGCTCCTCTATGTGCAACAACCTTATTTTTAATAAATTCATCTTTTACAAGCTCAAATTCAACCGTACTTCCATCTGCTTCAACTTTAATTGCATAACGAAAGACAGGACTACTTTCCTTAATTGCTACATTTTTCTTTAAGCGAATAACGCCTTTCTTATTTATATAGAATATGTTAGCCGTATCCTGTAGCAATTTTACTTCATATATTTTATTTGGAGTCTGAGAGATTAAGCGCCCCACAAAAGCTCCCTTTTCATTTATCGGTATTCTATAGCTATCAAGATTGTATCTTTTAACAGGAGATTCAGCTTTCGTATTAGCCGAAAGAAGAGTCAACATTAAAAAACAAAACAACTCTATTCTTTTCATAATCATTTCAGTTTTAGCCCTTATCTATTTAAAAGTGACCAATATTAGAAGAATTTGTATAAATAATAGCATCCCCCAAATAGACTTGCGCTTTAGAATCTGAATTTAACCAATTAAACTCAACTTTATGCACCCCTTCTTTTAATTGATATATCCAATATATATCGACTCTTCTGGAATCCTGAGTTGAAACCGGCAGTTTTATTGTTTCCATATTTTTGCCATCTACCATAACTCCAACTTCTGCAACATAATTACTATCTGAGCATTGCACATATCCTTTAAAAACAGCCCCATTCCCATTAAATTCAACATCCATCTCTTTATTCAAAGACTTATTAACAGAAATCTTTTCTTTAGGGAAATGACCTTCAAAAGATTGTTCATAATTAACAGCTACAGGTTTCTGACATTTTATTATAACATTATTATCATCAACTTTGCCTCCTTTTTCTAGAATCATAGCCAATGCATGATTATAACTAACTTTGTAAGCTTTGTTCAAAGAATAATTTGAATGAGAAAAAAGTCTGTCTTCTACTCCAGATAATGGCCTTTTCCAAACTTCCGGAATCTTACTATAACCAAGCATAACCCCTAAAATACCTGCTGCTGTTGATGGATTACAATCAGCATCTAATCCACAACGAGTTGAGATCTCTATTGATTTTCCAAAATCACCTTGTCCATATAATAAACCTATTGTAACATAAGCACTATTTATTAATGCATCTATATCAAGCGGAACAAAAACGCCATCCGGACATCCAATATCACTACTCCATTTCTTTTCACATTCAAACCATGTCTGCTTCCAATCATTGGGATATAGTTTATGCCATTTTATAACATCACTAATACATTGATAAAATGCACTCTTAGCTGGTATTGTTTTCAATGCCTCAGAAACAATAAATTCAACGTCATTAGATGTATAGGCCAAAGAATACATTGCAGCAACAAAGACACCACCATACCACCCATTGCCATAAGTCATAATGTGTCCCACTTTGTCTGATATTTCAGAAGAAGTATTAGGCATGCCCGGAGACATTATTCCCGCAAAATCAGCTTCTATTTGAAAATCAATATCATCCGCATGCGGATTATTGAGCCAATTACCTGAAGCCGGAGGCATTATTCCATTTAAAACATTATTACGAGCAACCTGATTTGCATGCCAAAGAGGATAACTGGCATGGGCAAAAGCTATTGCAAAAGAATCTGCAGGAGCTTTAATTCCTAGACGATCAAAGACATCAACAAAAGTCAGGTTAACATAAACATCATCATAGAGTCCCGGGAAATTATCATAATACCATTTAATACTCTCGTCATTCCATTTTAAAGGAACATAATCTTGAATCATTGTCCCATTATATAGGAACTCAACCGGCCCCCCATATGTACATCCTATTGTTTTTCCAGCCCATCCCCCTTTTACTTTATCCAAAAGGACAGCCTTCGTCAACACCTTTTCGCCAGAAACATTATCACCTTTACCATTTAATAATGGGCATGAAAACATATCAACCGAAATGGAAAAGATGAAAACACTTAAAAATAATCTGATCTTTATCATAAATCTTATTTTAAATTATTTCGTTTCTATATGGTGCAGATGACTGGGCTCCCATACGAGTGACTGATATTGCAGAAGCCTTACATGCAAACTGAACAGATTCTTTAATTGATCTACCCTCCATTAATCCCACAATTAGTGCACCATTAAAAATATCTCCAGCAGCAGTTGTATCGACAGCTTTTACTTTTAGAGAAGGAATAATTTCGGACTGAGAATCTTTATATATAAATGCACCTTTTGCACCCAAAGTAATTATCACACAATGAACGCCCAATTCATGCATTTTCTTTGCAGCCAACAAAGCGGTATCCTCATCAATTACCTTTATTCCGGTAATAATTTCAGCTTCAGTTTCATTTGGTGTAATTAAATACAATTTACTCAGCAAGCTGTTTGGCAAAGCCTTAGCAGGAGCTGGATTTAGTATGACAGGTATATTCTTTTGGTAAGCAATATCTGCTACCGTTTGTATAGTCTCCAAAGGAATTTCCAATTGCATTAATATATAATCAAATTGTTCGATTATACTTGGTAAATCTGGAACATCTGATGCATGAAGATTTGCGTTTGCTCCAGGAGCAACAACGATGCAATTTTCTGCATTATGATCTACAGTTATTAAAGCCACACCAGAAGCATTATCAGGATCAACCAAAACGTACGAAGTATCAATACCTTCGTTTTCAAATAGTTTCTTTGATGTTTCACCAAATGCATCATTCCCTATTTTACAAATGAAAGTAACATCTGCTCCTAAACGAGCTGCCGCAACAGCTTGATTAGCACCTTTACCCCCAGCATTCATAAAAAAAGTACCTCCCAAAACAGTTTCACCTGGTTTTGGTAAGCTATGCGATTTTACAACCATATCAGTATTTACGCTACCAACTACTAATAGTTTTTTTCTTTTCATAGTATTTTTTCTTAGTATATTATTTCCAGTTATCTGATCTATATTGAAGCAAAGGCAAACCATTAGAGTCAAAAAGATCTGGTATCGCATCATTAGTAAAACAATACCTAAATGCGATAGGATGAACTACGTTGTTTGACTCTATAACAATCTTATTTTTTACATTTTTCACAACCTTAGCTGTGTAAAACAATTTATCTTCACCTGCTATTTGAAAACACCCTGAAGCTTCTTTACCCTTCGTTTTTAACTTATCCAATGACTTTATATTCATTACAATTTTATTTCCATCGATCTTCCATGCTTCAATTACAGGATGATTAAACACAGATTGAGTATGATATTGTTTAGACAAGACATAATCAGCAACCCTTTCACCTGCTCCTTTTTTATTTCTGGGATGAATATCAGCAACATCATCAGTCAAGTCAGCAACAGAAACCAAACCCACATTGGAGACAGTTTTAGACACCAATTCTTGTTGTTCTCTTAAAAACGCTGCATTTATCCCAGAATAGCCATTCCATGGCGATATTTGCACTACATAAAAAGGGAAATTATTTGCAAATTTATTTCTCCACATATTAATCATAGAAGATAACAACTGTGAATAGTCAGAAGAACAATCTGCAACATTGGCTTCACCTTGATACCAAAGAACTCCGGAAAAATTATATTTTGATATCGGATTTATCATCGAATTATATAATAATGCGCCACCTTTAGGAGCCCAACCATATGGTTCTATATTTGATAAAAACCTTTTCATATCATTATTTTCAAAAGATTCTTCAGGCATCCATACCTGTATACATGTACCTCCCCAATATGCACCAACTAACCCCACAGGTTTATTGATTGCATTGAAGAGCTTTTTACCAAAGAAATAACCCAAGGAACTAAAATCTGGCATTGTATTCTTTTTACACAAAACCCATTTGCCCTTACAATCACTCCTTGGATATTCATCATAATCCTGTTCAACCTGAAAGAAACGGATAGAATCATTCTCACAAGTATTTAAAGATTCCGGATCATTCAAGCCCCATTTGTAATTAAATTCCATATTAGATTGTCCAGAACACAGCCAGACTTCTCCTACAAGTATATCTTGTATTTTAAGATACTGTTTTCCACATATAAATTCTATTTTATATGGTCCAGTACCTTTCGGAGTTTTAATTGTTGTCTCCCAAAGACATCTGGCATCAATAGGAACAGATATTGTATCCTTATCATTCCAGCTACAAACAATTTTTACCGTTTCTGCACCTGGGCCCCATCCCCATAACTTACATTCAGATGATCCCTGCAAAACAGCATGATCACTTAGTATAGATGGTAAACGCAATTTTATTTGTGCCGATGCTTGATTAGATAAAAAAGGGCACATTATAAATATCAAGGCTATAAAATAATTCTTCATCCTAAATTAATTATTTATTAATGATATTAGCATCATACCAATTTTTGTATTGTTTGTATAACCTTACAGATTCCTGGTTCTCATGTCCGGCATACGCTTTTGAACCCGGTTTATTCATGCATCCAATATATTGGTAACATAATATCTTGTCAACAAAAGGAGAAAGATCTTCCATCTGTTTCAAGATACGCGTCTCAAAATCAGCAGGTAAAAGATTTCCTTTGGTACCTTCCTCGAAATAGAATAATTCCATATCAGCCCAAATTCTTGCCCTGGATGCTTTTTGATGTGCTTTGTACAAGTTCTCAAAATATTTAGCCGGCTCACCCAGTCTAGTTGAGTTTACACCAACTCCATCCTGATAAGCTATAATATCAATATTCATCCGTTCTAACTGCTTAACAAAAAAATCATCTGACTTTTCTGCTTTTATATTATATGGAGCAATCATGTTTACACTATCCGGCATTAACATTTTTGCCGTTCTGGTACAATCATTCATATAATTAATAAACTTGTCATCAAAATAAGGCATTAGATAAGATTCATTCGGAAAATACCAGCCATAAAAACTTTTATGATGACCATATTTATTAGTAACCTCTTCCATTGCCTTCGCCCGAAGTTTCCTAATACCAGGATCATTCATTAAAAAATCGCCCTTCTGGCAATCTGCCCAGAAATCATTACTTATAAAAAATTTAATTCCCACTTCGTCTGCCGCTGAAAGAACAGCTTCTAATGGATCATCACAACCTAACTGATATTGGGGGGCTAATCCAGACGGATAAATAGCTTTCCCATCTAAAGCGATTTCCTGAAGCACCAGATATTCAAATCCTATTTCACTAATCTCCCTTACTTTCTCTTTCCATTGTTCAGCAGTAAATTTTGCTAAAGCCGGATCCCAATATCTCCCTTCCGAGGGCAAAAGGTGTTGAAACTCAAACCAAGATCCTGAGATTGGTTTTATATTGGGATTTTGCGCCATTGATTTGAGCAATTTAGATTGCAATCCTCCGGGGATGAGAAGTGCAGCAGAACTAACACCCAAGAATTGTAGAAAATTCCTTCTATTCATTTTATATTATTTTCTATTATATAATCTTTGAAAACATTCAAATTTATAAAACTAATTCATTTTACAGGAACAAATTTCACAAAAGAAACACCATGATAAGGCATCTCTGTTTCAAAAGAGTTATCCACAGTACCCAAGTCTTTCTGACTCCATAAATCATGCACCATATATTTCCCTTTTAAACCTAACTGAGATAAATCCAATGTCATTTTATACTTCATAGTTTGAATTTTATCACTTTCATTCTGATCCCAGACAATAGCATACGGATCAATATTGAAAAAACCAACCGCAACAGCACCATCTTCCAGATGTTTATACCATATCTGCCCGTTATTAGTTAATATTTTCTTTGCCGGCATAGCCAAAGGATCCTGGTCAACGCCAATAACTTCATCATTCGTTAGCAGATTTAGGGTAAAATCATCCATGTTATCCATATCGCACCCAATAAGTAATGGAGCAGATAACAGACACCAAAGACTTATGTGAGAATATTGTTCGTCAGGAGTCAAGTATGAATCATGAGCTTTTGCGCCCCAACCCTTTCCAAGTGTTCCAACAACCAGCATATCCGGATCATTATAACCACCTGGTTTAGTTACCGATGCACATACATCCTGAAAACATCCAATGGCTGTTACCACATTCCATTCATCAGTAATATCTCTTGTTGTTCTCCATAAGTTACCGCCAGCTTCCTGTGCCCAATTCCAAACGTTTGGAGCTCCAAAACCAACGCAGTAAGTTATATCACGATCAACCTTATCTAATGCTTTTCTCATAACAATATAAGGCTCTTTAATTAATTCCTCCGTTGGCACAGGAACCACTTGATTATAAAAACAATAATCATACTTGAGATAATCTACGCCCCACTTTGCCCAGGTTTGGGCATCCAGGTCTTCATGCTTATAACTACCTAAATATCCACCACAAGTCATCGGACCTGGAGATGAATAAATACCAAATTTCAATCCTTTCGAATGAATATAATCGCTTAAATCTTTAAAATCAGGGAATTTCTGGTTACCAATAAGTTCATTATTTGTAGTTCTCTTTTCAGCTTCCCATCCATCATCAATATTAACATATGTCCAACCATGATTAATAAGTTTACGACTCATATAGTCTGCCGCACTTTTCACTTTTTTATCATCTACACTAAGTCCCCAGCAATTCCAGCTATTCCATCCCATTGGAGGAGTTAAGCTTATTTTATCTCCAACTACTATTTTAATAATCCTAAAATCACCACCTAACTCATTATCGGCTCTGACAATTACATTATATGTACCTTTCTTATTTAAAGAGCCTGTTATTATTCCAGTTTCCTTATTAATGGATAAACCATCGGGCAATTGATAAGCAGAAAATACAATAGGCCTTTTTCCTGTAGCTGCAACAGTGTATAAAAAAGGACTGTTGGGTCGAACACCAAACACTTTTGGTGAGTTTATTTTTGGAGTTTCTTTTTCTTTTGGCGTTAATATATATTTTTCTGTTGTAATTTTCTTATTAGGAATAACACTTTCTGATATTACATTACCTGAAGTAATAAGTTTTACATTTAACCAGTCAGCATGGTCATACATTATTCCATCCCCTGCTTCACCAACAATCAGTGCTACTTTATGAACGTTCTCAAGATTTAGTGAGAAATGTTTAGCAGACATTCCTTTGTGCATAATACCACTACGCCAGATCGTTTTTTTATCTGCTATAAGCATAAATTCCATATTTCCACTAAAATCATTATTATCATCAGCTCCTACAAATCCAGAAATTGACTTAGCCTTGCCATCCAGATTCAATAAAAAACGACTGATTGAATGTGTACCAATTCCACGCTGGTATTTCTTTCCTCCAACCATCAGAGGAGAACCAAGAACCGACTTATTTATCTGGGCGGTACCCCAATCCTGGTAAACTACATCGACATTAAGTTCATCCAGCCATACTGTTTTTGAAAAGGCGCAAAACGGCAGCAACAGGAGAATCAATAAAATACTCTTTTTCTTCATAATACAACTAATTTAAAATGAACGTGTCTCCATAAATAACTAAATGTGAAATAAATGGAGACACGTTTTTATCATACACTACATATTAATCACTTCTTGACACATTTCAAGTAATAATATTTTCCGTCTATTTTTACTTTAACGATATAAACGCCTTCTGCAAGTCCTGTTGCATTAATATTAGTATCACCATTTGTTGACTGTAATACTAAATGCCCATAAATATCATAAAGTACAACATTCTGAATTTTTTGATTACCTGGAAGTATCATTGAAATAGAGTTACGTATAGGATTCACAATTTTAACAATATTCCCATTATCAGCCTCAACATTATTAATGCCAGTTAATGAGCTATACTTAAAAGACTGTTCGTTCGACCAATCACTCCATTTTAAATTATGGTCGCGATATCGGGTTCTCCATGCATAAGTTTTTCCTTCAACCAATGTACCTGTACTAAAAGTATGTTGAAGCAAATTTATCCCTTTATTTAAATCTCTCGCATTTCCATAACTATCTATTCCATAAATATTTCTCCAATCGGTAGTTACATCTAACAAAGTAGAAGAATAGTCACCAGGAGTTGATGTAGCTTGTACTTCAACAGACATCAAGTTATCTAACCCGACAAAAGGAGAAGACAACAGATGAATACTATCATTTTTTAAAACTGCAGAGGCACATGATGGAGTCTCTGGTTTTACCTGATTCAGTTTACGATACCAGGAATCTATCAGATTAAGATTAGGAGTTGGATTCTTAGCCAAATCTCCTACACCATAAACTTTAAATACATGAGACTTATTTTTAACATCAATATCAGCATATATAAAGAAGTTCTGAGTATAAGACATGTTTATTGTAGGTCTATCAATAGCTGATGATGAGAAATAATCTCTGTCACCACCACCACCACCGCCGCAAACAAAACTGATATCTCCGGTCGAATTAGGAGCCAAAGAAGTGATTGTACCATTTTCATAATCATGAGTATGACCAAATGATAATTGTTGCGCTTTAGAATACTTTCGCATAATATCTAACATATCCCGGGAATATTGACTTTCTCCTTCGGACCATAATTCACTATATGGACAATGATGAATAAAACAAAATACCCTGTCTACCAATGGATCATTTTCTGCATCCTTCAATAGCTGTTCAAACCAAGTTTTTTCCTGATCTCCAAATGTGTATACGATATTAGAATTTAGACCTACAAATAAAGTTCTGGCAACCTTAAAAGACCAAAAACGTTCAAAAATTCCTTCTGGAGTACTAAATGGAGTAATATCATTAAATTTCATATAAGAATAAAACAGCGGGCTATCTACTTCATGATTTCCCGGAGCTATAGCAAATGGTAACCTGCAGCTAAGGGGTTCCATTGGATGGAGAAATTCAGTGGTATATGCACTTATACTATTTCCTTGCTGGATACAATCTCCTGTATGCAAAACAAAATTCAAACTATCAGCATAATCATCACCAAACAAGTTCTTCATTTGCGTGACAGCACTATTCACAATTGTTGTTGTTTTATCAGGATTCTGTTGAGTATCGCCAAAAAGTAAAAAACGAATATGTCCATCCGAATATGACTTATCTGGTTGAGTTCTGAATGAATACATTGGAGATTCTCCACTACCGCTAACCACTTGATAATAATACTTAGTATTTGGCTGCAAATCTGTCAATTTAACAGTGTGCCATATATACGGATAGCTATTTATTGTTTCATATGTTCCTGTTTTACTATCAGTTAAGGTCGTAGTAGTACCGTAATTAACCTGCGTTTTTACTGTTGATGTATCCTGCCATGACACATACATATAATCAGAACCCGGAGTCTGCAAATAAGGCTTCACTACAGGAATATCATATTTGTATTTTTCTGTGTGTCCATATCCTCCCAGATCAGCGACTTGTGCATCATTTAAAGCTCCATCATACAAAGAGACTTCAGCAACGTCTAAAGTACCGTCCTCACCATTATCATCTGCAAATAAAAGCATTTTTTTTGCCAAAGAGAAACGGCCATCAGAAGAATATTGAACATTACCTACTTGAATCAAATTTCCATCTAAATAATATTTATATGAGTGATCTAAATTTACAGATACAACTAGTCGATACCATTTATTTGAAGAGACAGCAAAAGAGCTGTAGCCGGTAGTATACGTACCAATATTACCTGATGTATTAATAAAACAATCCCCGTCAGATGTATTTGTTGGATCTGTTTGAAAGAAATTATACCATACACCTACAGTTGGTATTTTAAAATCAACGACTAAAGAATATTCATTTACATTCGTTGCTCCACTTTTAGCAGGAATGCCATGATCAACCACAAAATAAGTACCTCTCTTAACCGTAACGGCACCATTGGAAGCATCCGGGCCATCAGCTTTCTGTATTCCTGCCCCCACCTGAGTTAATGGATTTCCAACTTCTGCTTTCAAAAAATTACTAGCATCATCAAATTTCCACAACCCTACCCTGTTTTGACTAAAAGAAAAACAAAGATTAACGCAAAAAAGTATTAGTGTAAATATTAGTTTCTTCATATTCATTCAATTTAAGATATTTAAAAACGTCTCTCCATCAACAACTATTCAAGAAGTAAACGGAGAGATCGTTTTTTATTTCAAGCTACCTATTGATTACTCTTTAATACATTTTAAATAATAATCATTCCCGTCTATTCTTACCTTGGCTATATAAATGCCTTTTTCAAGTCCTGATACATTGATTTTAGTATCACTAGTCTTCGATTGTAATGCTACATGTCCATAAGTATCATAAATAATCACATTTTGAATTGTTTGATTGTCCGGGCATATTATTGTTACAAAATCATTTACCGGATTTGCAATTTTAATATTGCCCTCCTTATTCATCTTACTATTACCAAAACCTGTTGAGACTTGTCCAGCCGCTCCCAATGCAGCAACTTGTGCATCAGTTAAAGCGCCATCATACAATGAAACTTCAGCAATATCAATATCACTATCCTCGCCATCATCATCAGCAAATAACAGTACCTTCTTATCTAAAGAAAAACGCTCATCCTTATTTTGCATATCACATAATTTTACTAAACTGCCATTCAGGTAATATTTATATGAATTACCTAAATCTGCAGAAACGACAAGCCGATACCAAACATCTGGAGAAAGCGGCTCAGGAGCGTAACCTGTAGCGTAAGTACCAAGAATTCCGGATTTATTTATAAAACAATCTCCATCAGAGGTGTTTGTTACATCTGTTTGAATGAAATTATAGTAAACACCTAAAACAGGGAGCTTAAAATCAATAACTACAGAATATTGATTTACATATGTTTCTTTTTCCTTCACTGCTATACCATGATCTACTTCAAAATAGGTTCCTTTCTTAACCACGACAGCACCATTAGAAGCATCCGGACCATCGACTTTTTCCACACCAGTTCCCACTTGAGTTAATGGTTTACCAGCTTCGGCTTTCGTGAAATTAGTGGCGTCATCAAATTTCCACCAACCTACTCTATTTTGACTAAAAGAAAAACAAAAACTAACGCTAAAAAGTATTGATGTGAGTATTATTCTTTTCATATTCATAAGATTTAATTTGTTAGTAATAATAAGGGAAAAAACACATGACTAATTTTTGTTATTCGTTTCAAAGCTACCCATATTCACTCTGTACGTAAAGAAGCTCCCAAATAGGAGGACTTTCATTTCCACTCAAACAGGATTTTTTCTTTAGTACTAAAGCATTCATCTCCACACGTGCAAATTGAATACCAGCAGTCACCCTGCAGGCACCTTCTCCACGAACAAAAACATCTACCTGACTTTTGCATGAATCAAAGAAATGTATGCAAAAACTAAAAAAAGTCATTTTTATACAATCCATAGCAACAGTTATTTAAGGATCTTGATTAAGATGAAAAATAATTTTCAGTTAAATTACCTTGCCAAAAATATGCATTATTTATTATATAACAAATATATAATCTATTTTTTTTCTTAATAACACACTAAATACCCAATATTTAACATAAAACAAAGTGCAATTACGAAAAATAAATTGAATAATTCAAATAGTTAATAATACTATGTTATAAATTCATAGATAAAAATAGATTCACTTTATAAATCAAATATTAACCAATATTTAACTCATTCAACAAAATAGATATTGATTAGAAGTCTGACACTACATTATATATTATATATAAGTATGATTTTTATTTCATCTTTGTTGCAGCCCTAAGATAAAGGAGCTTGCCATTATTCCAATCTTCATCGTCAAATCCAGTTCTCAGAAAAGTATTTAGCTAATATGAACTGGTTAATAAATGAAATCCCCAGGCTTTACTTAAAAAAGACATAACCTGGGATTAATCTATCTTTGTACAAAACAATTAATTCTCTTGTACAGAACAATATATTCTTTTGTACAAGAGAATCAGAATTATTCAGGAAACTTTTTATTTCCTTCCCTTTTATTTTTTTTTAAAACAGAAGCTAAAATGCACTTTGATGTTACACAGGTGGCAGATAGCAGATATAAGTGGCAGATGATTTTTGGATCTGCCACATAAAAAAAACCCATTCTCAGGGCTTTTAATTTAAATTAGTGGCAGGTGGCAGATGTTTTTTATATTTTTGGGCTCTTCGTCACTTTAGGTGCAAGCTATTGCATTAAGCTACTTATTTATGATTGTTTTGCAGACTTTTCATCAGATTCAAAAAATGGCTTATTAAAAAGCATGTAGAGTCTTTATTGAATAAGCATTTGAGACCGTTTGCTTGCACCAAAAGTGACGAAGAACCTATTTTTGTCTAAATTCTCATCCTGGATAAGCTCTATGAGTAATACGATATTTTACTATTGCTCTGTAGAGCTTCCATGTTGCTTTACCAGCCAAATACTGATTAAAGACAATGCCTCCCACAATCAGCATTAAACCAATATATGTGGAAATATAAATCTGCTCTCCCAAAACAATACTTATAAAGAATAAGGACATAAAGGGAGCCAGATAGCAAAGCTGATTTACCAGTGCCGGATTGTTAGTTGTACGAATTGCTATTCCAAAGCAAATAAACGGAACGCCAATTTCGAAAGCTCCTACATACATTCCTGCAAGAAGACTTGAAGCATTGTACACATTTACTCCTATAAACAAGGCTGCCAACAATAGATAGAATGTCCCAAAAAGGAATCCCATAAAAAGAGAAACCGTACCATCTATTTCTTTGTTCTTATTGTTAATCATCCAATAGCTAGCCCACAAAACCGCACTTACCACGCATAGTAATATTCCGGGTATTGAAATTCCGGTAATAGCAGAGTTACTTGCTCCTACTGAAATAAATATGACTCCCAGCAAAGAGACAACCAGTCCTACATATTTGGGTATGGGAATGGGCCGGCGTGTAAAAACAGCAAGCATTATTAATAAAAGAATAGGCCATGAATAATTGATAGGCTGAGCTATCTGAGCAGGTAACATAGAATAAGCCTTAAATAAAACAAGATAATATGCTACCGGATTCAGCAGACCAATTCCTGCAAAACGCAGCCATTGTTTTCCGCTAAAGGATCGGACCAGATTAAACTTTTTCTGAAATAGAAGCACTATTGTAAAAATAAACAACGCAGTGCAACTGGCAATCAGTATTAGCTCGAAGTAGCTCAGACTTTTTAAAGCAACTTTAAAAGCTGTAGCTACTGTTGACCAACTTAAAACAGCCACACTTGCATAAACTATGGATTTAGAACTTTTCTCCATAAAATTATCTCAGCGCCTCTACTTCATCAGTTGTTAAAGGAATCTTCTTTCCTAGTCTCCTTGATCCGTTTTCGGTAATCAGATAATCTTCTTCATTACGGATACCTCCAAAATCTTTGTAGGTTTCAAGCTTTTCATAGTTAATGAATTCTGTGAAGCGCTTCTCTCCTTTCCACAAGTCAATCAGTTCAGGAATAAAATAAATGCCCGGTTCAATGGTCAGCACAAAGCCTGGTTCCAGTTTACGTCCCAAACGCAAAGACTTACGTCCAAACTGAGTGCTTTTTGGTTCGCCATCATAGCCCACATATACTTCACCCAGATTCTCCATATCGTGAACATCCAATCCCATCATGTGTCCTAATCCACAAGGAAAAAACATGGCATGAGCTCCGGCACGTACAGCCTCATCAGCATCTCCCTTCATAATTCCAAGAGATTTCATACCTTCTACAATCACCTTTGATGAAAGTTCGTACACTTCCTTAAATGGAACTCCCGGACGAAGGGCCTCAACAGCGGCAAGATGAGAAGCCACCTGAATATCGTAGACTTCTTTCTGACGATTGGTAAATTTCTTACTGGCAGGAATAGTGGAAGACATATCTCCGGCATACCCCATTGCGGTTTCGGCTCCGGCATCTATTAATAACATATCACCTTCCTTTACCACATTACCATGATAGTGATTGTGCAATGTTTGTCCGTCTATTGTAGCAATAGTAGGAAACGAAAGTCCGCCACCTGCCGATATGGCAATATCTTCCAAAGCACCGGCAACATCACTTTCTCTCATTCCGGGGCGAAGCATTTGCATTGCTTTTATATGCATATCGGCCGTAACATTGCAAGCTTTCTCTATTTCTTCAATCTCTTCAACCGATTTATAATTTCGTTGGTTAACTACCGCACGGATAAAAGGAACTGAAGCATCCTCTGGTTTCGGTAAATATCCAAGCAAATTCATTAACTTCAATTTATGCTCAGCACGGTAAGTAGGCAGAAAATGAACTTTCTGGCCTTTTTCAAGAGCGCTCTTCAAATAAGATTCAAGACTTTTAGCCGGTTGCGTAGATGAGATCCCTACTCTTTCGCTTTTCTCTTTGATCGTTGGCTGAGTACCCATCCACACAATATGATCAATTGTAAGCTCATCGCCAAAAATAATTTCTTTATTGTTATCTATATCAATAATAGCAGATAAACCCGCATAAGGTTGTCCGAAAAAATAAAGAAATGTAGAGTCCTGACGAAACGGATAAGTATTATCCTCATAATTCATTCCACACTCGTCATTTCCCAGAAATAATAAAATACCGGAAGCAACAGTTTTCCTGAGCTGTTCCCTCCTCTTTATGTAAGTTTCCTTTTTAAACATAGCTTTTATATTTTAAGTAGTCATTATCTCTTTGACAAATCATCATACAAAGTCTGCAAATAAGCTTTTGCAGGAATCAGATTGGCACTTTTCTTCTTACCCAGATCAAGCACAACTTTATTAGCTTCACAATCAAATATCATCTGATTCTGAGGAGTTGCCATACCAAATCCATTTGGATAAGTAAAGTAGCCAAAGTGAGGAGAAGATGTATTTAATATATTCTTACTAAAAGTAAATTCTTTGTGCGATAATCCCAACTGATATAATAGTGTTGCCGCAATATCTATCTGAGAAGCATAAGTATCAACTTTCAACGGTTTTTTAACTGCTCCTCCCATAATAATCAACGGTATTTGAAAACGCTCCACATTATGGTTGGTTATTGAAGCAGGATAGTGCATGGCATGATCGGCCACCAGAACAATTACTGTATTTTTCCAGTATTTTGTTTTCTTATACTGATCAATAAACTTTCCAAGACAGCTATCTACATAAAATACAGAGTTAAGATATGGTTCTTTAAATTTATGAGATGGTACATCAAACGGCTCATGGCTGCTTGATGTTTGAATTGTTTTAAAGAAAGGTTCTTTCTGTACACCGGCAAGATCAGAAGAAGCACGGTTAAACAAATATTGATCCGGAGCTCCCCATTTAGACATTCTCTCAATTAAAGGAAAATCTTTATCAGAGATAATATGATCATATCCCTGTGAGAGCAAATAAGAACGCATGTTAGTAAAATCAGCATCTCCTCCATAATAATACTCAGTATTGTATCCAGCCTTTTTCAACGATTTAGAGATAGAGGGCAATGACTGGCTGCGTTGCGGGTATTTCATTATGGAAGTTGTGGGCTGAGCCGGATAACCACTTAGGATGGAAACTAGTCCACGATCAGTTCGAAAACTATTTGCATAGAAATTGGTAAACAATATTCCTTCATTACAAAAGCGGTTCATACTGGGAGTTACATCAGGCAATCCCCCTAATGGCTGAATTACTTTCGACATAAAGCTTTCCAGAACAATAAAAATAACATTCGGATTTTTAGTGGTAAGAAGTGAAGGAATGCTATCTGCCTGAGCCTGATCTTTCATCTTCGCAAATTCAGCCGCAGCTTCATTATCTTTCATAAAACGATACTGATCTTCAAAAGACTGTTCACGTGACAGTGATTCCATCAAACTAAAACAAGGATTAACAGCAGCATGATTCAATTCTATTTTATCACTAAAATAGGCCCATCCCACATTCATGGTTGAAACAGAAAATCCTCCCCTAATGGGAATAAAAAGAAAACCTGTGAGTAATAACAATATTAGAGATGTTCTTTTACGACGAAATGGCTTCTTTATCTTTTTCCCTGATTTAAGCAAGAAGTGATAAAAAAGGAAAAAGAAAACAGAGATAACCACTATCACTGCAAACAATCCTAATAATATAGTCATCAGATCAGCACTTGCAAAAGCGTCCTTCGGTGTTTTTAAATAAAAAAGAGGTGTAGAATCGAGCCTGAATCCCCAGTATTTATAAAGAATAATATCTGATACAAAAATAAGTCCCAAGAGTATAGCAACAATCCCGTAGTATATTTTAAAAGTCCATTTTATAACGGAAGAATTAAACCACAAAGAAGCAATAAGAAATAAGCCTGGCAGTATAGTCAGATAGCCTGATATAGAGGCGTCAAGCGGCAAGCCATGCCACATAACCGACAAATAATCCATAAACGAACAACCATGATACAGATCATGATAGTACAACATAAATAAAGGCTTCTGAATTACAAACAATAATATGAAAAGTACATATGTTTTTAGCAAAAAATAAAATCTTTCTTTCATTATTCTCTTAACTATATTTCCAACGTTTCCAATCAAATTCACACAAAAGTAATATACTTTGTTAAAAACTCCACCATTCTTCATAAAGTAATATTTTTTTTTAGCACTTTTGTAGTTGATTATTATTTATATAACCTTTTGAATGAAAAAATTAACATCAACGCTCGTATTATTTTGTATTATGAACCTAACCCAAGCACAGAATCCTTTTCTGGGGAAATATACTACGCCTCACGGCACTGCCCCTTTCGATAAAATAAAAACTGAACATTTTGAACCGGCTCTTCAAGAAGGAATGAAGAAACAAATGGCTGAAATTTATGCTATTGTTAATAATCCAGAAGCGCCAAGTTTTAAAAATACAATTGTGGCACTTGATAAATCAGGCGCATTACTTAATCGGGTACAAAGTGTTTTTAGCAATTTGCTTAGCGCGGAAACAAATGACGATCTTCAAGGAGTAGCAGAAAAAATGATGCCACTTTTAACTGAACACGGGAATAATATCAGCCTGAACAGAAAACTATTCGAAAGGGTTAAGGCTGTTTATAGTCAAATAAACAAATTAAAGCTGAGCAAAGAGGAAAACAGACTATTGCAAAAAACCTACGATAGTTTTGTCCGCAATGGAGCAAATCTGGAAGGTGAAGCAAAAGTGAAATACCGTGCTTTAACATCTGAATTGAGCAAACTAACCTTGCAGTATGGACAAAACATTCTGAAAGAAACAAATAATTACGAATTAGCTATTACGGATAAAGCAAAACTCACAGGATTACCGGAAAGTGTTCTTGAAGCAGCTGCGCTAACGGCAAAAGAAAAAGGAAAAGAAGGATGGGTATTTACCCTGAATGCTCCGAGCTACATTCCTTTCATGACCTACTGTGAAAACCGTGACCTGAGAAAAGAACTTTATACTGCCTATAATACGCAATGTACTCACGACAATGAGTATAATAACTTTGAGAATGTAAAAAAGCTGGCCAATATTCGTCTGGAAATAGCACAATTATTAGGTTATAATAATTATGCGGCATATACCCTTGAAGAAAGAATGGCCGAAAACAGCAATGCCGTATACAAGCTTCTGAACCAACTTGTTGACGCATACAAGCCTACAGCGGAGAAAGAACTGAAAGATGTACAGGATCTGGCTATACAAACTCAAGGACCTGATTTCCAGATAATGCCTTGGGATTGGGGCTTTTATTCAAATAAGCTGAAAGACCAAAGGTTCAATATTAACGATGAAATGCTTCGGCCATACTTTGAATTAAGTAAAGTAAAAGAGGGAATCTTTGGATTGGCTACCAGATTATATGGAATTACATTTAAGAAAAACAATGAAATACCTGTTTATAACCCGGACGTAGATGCTTATGAAGTATTTGATAAAGACGGAAAATATCTGGCAGTGTTATATACAGACTTTCATCCAAGAGCAGGAAAACGTGCAGGAGCCTGGATGACAGAATTCAAAGGACAATGGAAAGATAATGGCAAAGACAGCCGGCCACACGTCTCTTTAGTGATGAACTTTACCAAACCTACGGAAAACAAACCGGCTTTACTTACTTTTAATGAAGTCGAAACATTCCTGCATGAGTTTGGACATTCACTTCACGGTATGTTTGCTAACTCTACTTATGAAAGTCTTAGTGGTACTAATGTTTACTGGGATTTTGTTGAATTGCCTTCACAAATTATGGAAAACTTTGCCATTGAGAAAGAATTTCTGAATACATTTGCCAAACATTATCAAACAGGGGAAGAATTGCCACAAGAATTAATTCAACGGATTGTTAATGCATCCAACTTTAATGTAGGTTATGCCTGTCTTCGCCAGGTAAGCTTCGGATTGCTGGATATGGCATGGTACACAAGAAATGCTCCATTTGATGGAAACGTGATTGCTTATGAAAAGGAAGCTATGACTAAGACTCAATTACTTCCGGTTATGGATAACGGATGTATGAGCGTGCAATTCTCACATATTTTTGCAGGCGGTTATTCTGCTGGCTATTACAGTTACAAATGGGCTGAAGTTCTTGATGCTGATGCATTCTCCCTCTTTAAACAAAAGGGTATTTTCAACAAAGAAGTAGCCACTTCTTTCCGTGAAAATATTCTCTCTAAAGGAGGCACAGAGCATCCAATGAAATTATATAAACGCTTCCGTGGACAAGAACCAACTATTGATGCATTGTTAATTAGAAATGGAATAAAAGAATAATGAAAAATAAAATAATATTTTTGCTGTTAGCAATCCTTCCTTTTCTTGGCGGGTGTAACAACACGGAGGATTTAAAAGGACTAATTGTAGGAAAGACCTGGCGTTTGGACTGTTTTTATTATAATAGCGGTGATGCTATTCTGGACAGATATCCAACAGCAACTAAAATATTAGAAAACAATCCGAATGGATTTTATCTTAAATTCAACGAAAACAACACGTTCACAGGACAAGCCATTAATTCTTCTTTTTCGGGAACATGGACAGGTAACGGTCGCACCAATGATTTTTCTATGACTATTACCCAAATAGCCGGATCTGATGATTCTCAGGCTATAGCCAGCGATTTTGTAAAAGCTGTAAGTGGTGCTAATTCTTATAAAGCTGATGAAAATATTCTAACCATTCATTATAGTTATAGTGGACGAAAAGAATATATGAGCTTTCGCATAAAATAAAATAAAAAAGAAAACAATGAATGCTGCTGAGCAGAAACAACGGGAACTGGATAAGCGTTATATACGCATGGCTAATATCTGGGCAGAAAATTCATATTGCATCCGGCGTCAGGTTGGAGCATTGATTGTAAAAGACAAGATGATTATTTCTGACGGGTACAATGGAACACCTTCCGGATTTGAGAATGTCTGTGAGGATGAACATAATATGACCAAGCCATACGTGTTGCATGCTGAGGCAAATGCCATTACAAAAATTGCGCGTTCCAACAACAGTAGCGACGGTGCAACACTGTACGTCACTGCTTCTCCATGCATTGAGTGCGCAAAACTGATTATTCAGGCAGGTATCAAACGAGTGGTCTATTCTGAAAAATACCGGTTGGAAGATGGAATTAATCTATTGAAACGTGCCAATATAGAGGTTATTTACCTAGACTCTGTCGAACAAAACCAATTAAAAAGAACTATTTAAATTAAATAAAACTCATGAGTACAAATAAATCTTCACGCTTTACTCCTATTATTATTGCGGTAAGTATTGTGGTCGGAATATTAATCGGTACATTCTACACCAAGCACTATTCTGGAAGCCGGCTGGGTATTATAAACAGTTCGTCAAATAAACTAAACGCACTGCTCCGGATTATTGATGATCAGTATGTAGATACAGTGAACATGACAGATTTGGTGGAGAATGCAATGCCACAAATATTAGCAGAATTAGATCCACATTCTAAATATATCCCGGCAAAAGATCTGGAAGCTGCAAATTCTGAACTTGAAGGTAGTTTCAGCGGGATTGGCATTCAATTTCGTATTCAAAATGATACCATTCATGTAAACAGTGTTATTAAAGGCGGCCCTTCAGAAAAAGTCGGTTTGATGCCAGGTGACCAAATTATAAAAGTGAATGACACTCTTTTTGTAGGCAAAAAAGTTACGAATGATGTAGCTATGGGCAAACTGAAAGGGAAAAAAGGAACAGAAGTAAAACTAACCGTTAAACGTTTCGGCCAAAAGAATCTGCTTTCATTCAAAATTATTCGGGGAGATATACCGTTAACCAGTGTAGAAGCCGCATATATGATTAATAAAAAGGTAGGATATGTCTATGTTAGTAAGTTCGGTAGAACAACTCATGTGGAATTATTGAACGCTTTAGCATTGCTGAGCCAGAAAAACTGCCAAGGGCTTATTATAGACCTGCGCGGAAACACAGGTGGATTCATGGAGGCTGCAATTAGAATGGTTAATGAATTCTTGCCTGAAGGAAAGCTGATAGTTTACACACAAGGACGTAAATACCCACGAACAGAAGAATTCGCAAACGGAACAGGAAGTTGTCAGAAAATGCCAATCGTAGTTTTGGTAGACGAAGGATCAGCATCCGCCAGTGAAATTTTTGCAGGAGCTATTCAGGACAATGACCGCGGAATGATTATCGGAAGACGTTCATTTGGTAAGGGATTAGTTCAGCAGCCTATCGAATTTAGCGATGGATCAGCCATTCGCCTCACTATTGCGCGTTATTATACTCCTTCCGGAAGATGTATTCAACGACCTTATGTTAACGGAAACGACGAAGATTATGAAATGGACTGGCTTTACCGCTACGATCATGGAGAATTTTTCTCTAAAGATAGCATCAAACTAGACAAAAAGCTGCGTTATTCAACTGGTTTAGGAAGACCAGTTTACGGTGGTGGAGGTATTATGCCTGATATTTTTGTTCCGCAGGATACTACTGGAGTAACCTCTTACTACACTTCCACAATAAGCAAGGGACTGGATATTCTGTTTGGATTCAGATATACGGATCAGAACAGAAATAAACTTAAGCAATTTAAAGATGCCAACTCGCTTGTTAACTATCTAAGAAATCAAAACGTAGTGGAACAATTTGTTGGATTCGCAGATGAGAATGGAGTTAAGAGAAGAAATCTATTAATTCAGATATCACATAGTCTAATAGAAAAGAAACTATATGGACGAATTGTTTATAATATGCTTGGGCAGGAAGAATACATTAAATATATCAACCAAACGGACCAAACCGTTTTGAAAGCTATCGAAGTATTGCTAAGTGGACAAGCATTCCCTACAGCACCGGTAAACTCTAAATTATTGAGAAAAAGATAAAAATACGCCCCGGTAGAAACAACAAATACCGGGGCGTTTTTTTAATTATGCAATCATGAACTATTCCAAGAAACAAGATCTCCGAAAGATTATTTCAGAACGAAAAAAGCAACTGACAGAAAATCGATCAATAGCTCTCTCAAAAAAAATATTCTTTCAACTGGAATCTCTTTCCGCTTTTCAAAGTGCAAAAGTCATTCTGTTATATCATTCCTTAAAAGATGAAGTAAGAACCCATGATTTTATAGAAAAATGGAAAGAAGAAAAGACGATTCTTTTACCAATTGTTGACGGCGATAATCTGAAACTTAAAATATATAAGAACTCCTCTGATTTAATGATCGGTGCATACGGCATTGAAGAGCCAAATGGCAGCATATTTAGTGACTACGAGAAAATAGACCTTGCAATCGTCCCTGGAATTTCCTTCGACGCTCAAGGCAATCGACTTGGAAGGGGAAAAGGATATTATGATCGCCTGCTTCCAGACGTTAAAGCATACAAGATTGGAATCTGCTTTGCTTTTCAGGTCTCTGAAGAGATACCCACTGAACCTCATGATTCTAAAATGGATTTAATTATTACAGAAGACGGAGTAATTAGCGAAATATAATGTTCGTGATAACCTGTGCTCCCACATGACGATTCAAATTCTTCACAAGCAATTCACGTCCCATCATTAATTCCTGTCGCAATGCGGCGGAAGTTAAATGAACATACAAAATCTGATTCTTTACAAATAGTCCGTCGGTATAAGAGGCTATTCCAGGTCCAAGTACTACAGCCCAGGCATCGATTAACCGCTGCTCATTTAGTGGAGATTCCAGACGTTCCTCACGCAAAAACTTGCGAATGGCATCGCCTATTGATACTGCATTATTTCGTTTCATTTCGCTTATTCTCTCCTATAACTGCTAATATTTCCATTAATTACTTCAAACATTTTATAATCACTATTCATCTTCTTCAAAATCTTATCTAAATGTTCACGATTTGTATCGGTAATAAAGATCTGACCAAAATTATCACCAGCCACTAGTTTTACAATCTGCTCCACACGGGAAGCATCCAACTTATCGAAGATATCATCCAGCAAAAGTAAAGGAGTTTCATTTCCTGTACGTTTCAGAAAATCAAACTGTGCCAGCTTCAAAGCAATCAGATAAGTTTTATTTTGTCCCTGAGACCCTTCTCGTTTAATGGCAAAATCACCTAATGACATGGTCAATTCATCTTTATGAATTCCTTTGAGTGTGTATCCCATAATTCGGTCTTTCGGACGATTGCTCTTAAATACATCTAATAAAGAGTTTTCCTTGGCATGAGATGAATAAGACAATCCAACCGGTTCCTGATCTTGTGAAATAAATGAGTAAAAAGATTGAAAAATAGGAATAAATTCTTCGATAAAGGCTTCTCTTTTTCGATAAACAACTTCACCTGCAGCAGCCATCACCTCTTCCCAAACTAAATAAAGTTCCTCATCAACAGGATATTCGCTTTTCAATAAAGAATTTCGTTGCTGTAATGCCTTATTGTATCGAATCAAAGCATCCAGATATTCTTTATCGTACTGAGATATTACTACATCTATAAAGCGGCGGCGTTCATCGCTTCCACCTGCAATTAGTTCTGAATCAGAAGGAGAAACCATCACTAAAGGTAAAAAACCAATATGATCCGAAAGGCGGCTATATACCTTTTTATTTCGTCTAAACTGTTTCTTTTGATGACGTTTCTGTCCGCAATAAATTTCTTCAGATGAGCCATCAACCAATTCATAAAAACCTTGAATCATAAAGAAATCCTGATCATGACAGATGTTTTGTGAATCAATCGGATTACCAGCACTTTTACAAAATGAAAGATAATATACCGCATCAAGCAGATTGGTTTTCCCCATGCCATTCAAGCCAAAAAAGCAATTCAGTTTGAGTGAGAAATCCTGTTCCACTTGTTCCAGATTCTTGTAATTAAGTATAGAAATATGTTTTAATATCATGCGGGTTGTCTTTCTATTTAGAAACGCAAAATTAGAAATAAATTCGGGATTATAAGCAAAAATGAACTAAAGGAGAAATTTTAAAAAGAGAAAAGAAAAAAATATGCTTCTAAATTTTATTTATAAATATAAAAAAACTACTTTTGCTCACCAAATTAAGTTTAATTGTTAATAATAAAAGAATCATAATAAAATGGCAGAACAAGACAAAAAAGAACAGAAACTGAACATGGGAGATGCGCTTGACCTCTCTGAAGCGTTTTTGATGAAAAACAAAAAAGGTATTATCGGAGGTATCGTTGCAGTTATCATTATTATTGCTGCTTTCTTCGCTTACAAGTATCTTTATTTAGCTCCTCGTGAAGAAAAAGCTGAAATTGCAATATTCAAAGGAGAAGAGTATTTTGGAAATGACGCTTATGAAATCGCACTTAATGGTGACAGTATTGGTTATAAAGGATTTATTAAAATCGCAAATGAATATAGCGGAACAAAAACAGCTAATCTATCTAAAGCTTATGCCGGCATCTGCTATGCACAATTAGGAAAATACAACGAAGCACAAAAGTACTTGAATGAATTTAACGGTGACGACCAAATGGTCTCTCCTGCAATCCTGGGAGCTTTAGGAAATTGCTATGCGCAACTAAACCAACTGGACAAAGCTATTTCAACTCTATTGGACGCTGCAAAAAAAGCAGATAACAACACGTTGAGCCCTATTTATTTATTACAGGCTGGTTTAATTATGGAGAAACAAGGCAAATATGCAGATGCTATTGAAGCCTACACCTCTATTAAAGATAAATATTTCAATTCTTATCAGGCAATGGATATTGATAAGTATATTGAAAGAGCTACAGCTTTGAAGAAATAAGAACTATTCCTTATATATAAAGTAGAGACGTTGCATGGCAACGTCTCTACTTTTTTAATTAATAAAAAAAGAAAAGTATGGCAACAGCTTATCACAACCTTTCTGAGTACGATTTTAATTCTGTACCCAATGCAGAGTCTATGAAATTCGGAATTGTTGTTTCTGAATGGAACAGCAAGATTACTGGTGCTCTCCTTGATGGAGCCGTAAATACATTAATAAAGCATGGAGCTAAAAAAGAAAATATAATGGTAAAATGCGTTCCTGGAAGTTTTGAACTAACTTTTGGTGCAAACCAAATGTTGGAAAACTGCGATGTGGATGCCGTTATTATTTTAGGATGCGTTATTAAAGGAGAAACGCCACATTTTGATTATGTCTGCATGGGCGTAACACAAGGAGCTACACAATTAAACGCAATAGGCGATATACCAGTAATTTACGGTCTGATAACCACCAATACTATGGAGCAAGCTATGGATCGTAGTGGTGGCAAATTAGGGAACAAAGGCGATGAATGCGCAATTACTGCAATAAAAATGATCGATTTCGCTTGGAGTTTAAATAAATAGTTGTATCTTTGCACCGCAATAGGAAATAAGGGGCAAATACCAGAGTGGCCAAATGGGGCAGACTGTAAATCTGCTGTCTTTCGACTTCGGAGGTTCGAATCCTTCTTTGCCCACAAAATTTCTAATGCGGAAGTAGCTCAGTTGATAGAGCATTAGCCTTCCAAGCTGAGGGTCGCGGGTTTGAGTCCCGTCTTCCGCTCCACCAAAAAGAGAATCTAAGTCATTAGATTCTCTTTTTATTTTATACATAAATCAAGCTTTCCCTGATTAACCAAATGAGATCATTCAGAGCATCTCATGGATCATAAGTCAGTTGGATATCTGTTTGAATTCTTAAGAGATAATGTTAAATGATTATTTTTGCTTATCATTGTAAAAGCCTAAGGATCTCATCTACGGTTTCAACTGAACTAATTTTAAAAACAAGAAAAACTCCCGCTATATATATTAAACTAATAATAATCAAAGGAAGGTTCGAAAAAAAACAATCATTTATGAATTGTATTATCTTTGTAACCAATTTGTAACCAGATAACAAGACAACAACCATCATGAATAAACAAGCACTCTTAGGAATGACTCTCAGTGAGCTTCAGGATATTACCCGCAATCTTGGGATGCCTAAGTTCACTGCAAAACAAATAGCCACCTGGATATATGAAAAGAAAGTAGGCTCAATCGACGAAATGACAAATCTTTCATTAAAGCAGCGCGATAAGCTTAATGCTGAATATGAAATTGGTTCCAGCGAACCTATAGAAGCAATGCACTCGATAGATGGAACCGTTAAATATCTATTCCGTACACCGGAAGGAAATTTTGTTGAATCGGTATATATACCCGACAATGATCGTGCTACTATTTGCGTTTCTTCACAAGTAGGATGCAAAATGAACTGCAAGTTTTGCATGACAGGAAAACAAGGTTTTACTGCAAACCTAACGGCTAATCAAATTATTAATCAGATATATTCCATTCCCGAAAGTGAAAAGTTGACCAATATCGTAATGATGGGTATGGGAGAGCCCCTTGACAACTTAGATGAGGTATTGAAAGCACTTGATATTATAACTTCCGATTATGGATACAAATGGAGCGCAAAGCGAATTACTTTATCTTCAGTAGGCTTGCGGAAGGGTTTAAGATATTTCATAGAACAAAGCAATTGTCATTTAGCCATAAGCATCCATTCGCCTCTTCCTGTTCAAAGAGCGGAATTAATGCCAGCAGAAAGAGCTTTTTCAATTACAGAAATTATTGATTTGCTTCGCAATTATGATTTTAGCAAACAACGTCGGCTTTCCTTTGAATATATTGTTTTTAAAGGCGTAAACGACTCGCTTATCTATGCAAAAGAACTGGTAAAACTATTAAAAGGTTTGGATTGCCGTGTGAATCTGATCCGTTTTCATTCTATTCCAAACGTTGAACTGGAGGGTGCTGATATGGAAACCATAGTGAAGTTTCGTGATTATCTTACTGCTCACGGACTTTTCTCAACAATACGTGCATCACGAGGAGAAGATATTTTTGCAGCCTGCGGAATGTTATCCACTGCGAAAGAACAAGAGAAAAACGGCGAAAAACTTTAATAATTCAAATTAATACTCTACCTTAGTTCCTTAAATTAAATATAGAATTAATATCATTGATTAAAAATGGACGATAACAATAAAATACGGATTGGTATTACCCAAGGGGATATCAACGGTGTAGGATACGAAGTAATTTTAAAGACATTTTCTGATCCTGTCATGCTGGAACTTTGCACCCCTATTATTTATGGATCACCTAAAGTAGCTGCTTATCATCGAAAGGCCTTGGACCTGCAAACGAACTTTACTATAATCAATTCTGCAGCAGAGGCACCGCACAATAAGCTGAGTGTGGTTAATTGCACTGACGATGAAATAAAAGTGGAGTTTACAAAGCCAACCCCAGAAGCAGGGAAAGCAGCTTTTGAAGCGCTGGAGAAAGCTACGGAAGAATATAAACTGGGATTGATCGACGTCATTGTTACCGCTCCTATTAACAAGCACACCATTCAGTCTGCAGACTTTTCTTTTCCCGGGCACACTGAATACCTCGAAAAGAAATTAGGTGAAGGAAATAAGTCGCTGATGATTCTGATGAAAGATGATTTTCGCGTGGCTCTGGTCACCGGACACATTCCAGTAGCCGATATAGCTAAATCTGTAACTAAAGAAAATATAATGGAGAAACTGGCTATATTCAGCCAATCTTTGAAACAGGACTTTAGGATAGATAATCCACGCATTGCTGTACTGGCACTTAATCCTCATGCTGGAGACAATGGACTAATTGGAAAAGAGGAAGAAGAGATTATTATTCCTGCAATAAAAGAGATGACAGAAAAAGGAATTCAGTGTTTTGGCCCTTATCCTGCAGACGGTTTTATGGGTGCAGGCAATTTTGCTCATTTTGATGGAGTACTGGCCATGTATCATGATCAGGGACTAACTCCATTTAAATGTATCGCTATGGACGAAGGAGTGAATTACACTGCCGGACTACCAGTTATCCGGACTTCACCAGCACATGGAACAGCTTATGATATCGCCGGACAAGGAATAGCTTCCGAAGATTCTTTCCGACAAGCTATTTATGTAGCAATAGATGTCTTCCGAAACCGCCGTTCTGAAAAGATAATACATATAAATCCACTTCGTAAACAATACTATGAAAAGCGTGATGACAGCGACAAATTGAAGCTCGACACAATTGATGATGAAATTTAAAGATCTATAAACAACATATGAAATTTGCCATAATCTCTGCCGGAGAAGGTTCCCGATTAGCACAGGAAGGGGTAAGACTACCAAAACCTCTGGTACCTCTTAACGGCTTAGCCATGATTGATCGGCTCATCGATATTTTTATGAAAAACGATGCAACATCCATCGCAATCATAATCAATAATGAGAACATACAAACCAAGGAACACTTGGAGAAGCTAAAAAAGAGATATCCGTTAGAGGTAATTGTAAAAAGTACCCCTGGATCAATGCATAGCTTCTATGAATTAATGCCGTTACTTAAAGGTGATAAATTTTGCCTGACCACAGTAGACACAATATTTAATGAAGCTGAATTTACAGCCTATATAGAAAATTTCAAGGCATCGGAAGATGATGGATTTATGGCAGTAACAGATTATGTGGATGATGAAAAGCCATTATACATTGCAGCAAATGAAACTCTGGATATAACCGGTTATTATGATGTAAAGACTCCCGATTGCAATTACATTTCAGGAGGAATTTATTGCCTCACTCCTTCTTGCCTGGACACATTACAACATTGTATGGATAATGGAATGACAAGAATGCGTCAGTTTCAAAAGACATTGGTTGAGGAAGGAAAAAAGCTAAAAGCTTATCCTTTCAGCAAAATTCTGGATGTGGATCATGCAGATGATATTGCAAAAGCGGAAGCATTTCTGAAAGAGCCTTTTCCTATTGTCGGAATAAACAGGGAAAACAGGTTTTCACCAAATAAAGCCGAAAGTGATGCTCTAATTTTCAACAAAGTGAAAGAAAATCTGGAGAAGAAAGGCTTTCGGGTACGCACATATACAGAACGTCATTTTATAGATCAACCCATGTTTGCACCAGTTGTATTTACAATGGCACGAAGTAGCATGGCATTGGACATTCTGGATATATTAGAAGAGGAAAATGCATTAATAATCAATTCACCTAAAGGAATCCGGAATACAGGTCGTTTAGAGATGACTACTCAATTACTTTCTGCAGAAATTCCTTCTCCGCTTAGTATGATCCTTTTTACAGATAAACTTGTTAAGGAGCAAGATACTCCAACTTATCCATATTGGATTAAACGAGGAGACGGCCATGCACAAGTGAAAGAAGATGTCTGTTTTGTACAGACAGAACAAGAAGCATCCTCAGTACTGCAGGACTTTCACAACAGAGGAATAAAATTAGCTGTGATAAATGAACATCTGGAAGGAGATCTGATTAAATTCTATGGTGTAACTGAAAACAATTTCTTTTACTGGTACTACCCTTCCCCAACTATTAACAGCAAATTTGGCCTGGAAGCTATCAATGGAGAAGCTAAAGGATACAAGTTCTCAGAAGAGGAACTAAAAGCATATTGTGAGAAAGCTTCACAAAAAATGGGACTTTCTATCTATGGTGGAGATTGCATTGTTTCTCCCACCGGAGATATACGAATTATAGATTTTAATGACTGGCCCAGTTTTGCTCCCTGTTGTGAGCAAGCAGCAGAAGCTATCGCCACTCTGATTGTAAATAAGATAAAAGATGGAAAAAGAGAATAGGAAAAAAGAGCTGGAAGCATCATTAAAATCTCTCGACACAGAAGAATTTATCGATATCTATTTTTATCGCCCTATAGGATATCGTTGGGCCCTACTTTTTAAACAATTCGGCATTACTCCCAACTCAGTTACAATTGCAAGCATCTTTCTGGGAGTAGCAGCGGGTATTTTGTTTTACTATAACGATATAAGAATAACTCTCTGCGGTATCTTCCTGCTGATCTGGGCAAATTCTTATGATAGTGCTGATGGACAACTGGCTCGCCTCACCGGGCAAAAGTCTGAACTAGGACGCATCCTTGACGGAACAAGCGGCGATTTCTGGTTTATCACAATTTATGCCAGTATTTGTTTACGTCTTTCCACGGAATGGGGAATATGGATCTGGGGATTGGCTGCAATTACAGGATTCTGCCATAGTAAACAAGCTGCCATTGCCGATTATTACCGCAATATTCATCTTTTTTTCCTGAAAGGGAAAGCTGGAAGTGAACTTGACAGTTCTTATCAACAAGCTGAATTATACAAATCACTTTCATGGAAAAATGATTTCATTAGAAAACTCTTTATTTTTTTCTATAAAGGCTACACTGCATCTCAGGAAAAACTGACACCTAAATTTCAGTTATTCTTTAAAGCAGCAAAAGAAAGATACGGAGATAATATTCCTCAGAATTTAAAGGATGAATTTCGTATTCTAAGCAAGCCATTGATGAAGTACACGAATATATTATCATTCAATACGCGAGTAATCGTGCTCTTTATAAGTCTTCTCATTAACATACCTTGGATTTACTTTGTCTTCGAGATAACAGTACTCAATATCCTGCTGATATATATGATTATTCGTCACGAATCATTTTGCAAGAAGCTGTATAAACAATTATCTTAATCATTTATCAACGTGAAAAACAACTATCGTAACATATTCCTTTTAATTGGGGTTATCGCCATTGTTATCATGCTCTTTACTTTTGATATGAAGTATGATGAACTACTGAATAACTTAAAAAGAGCTGGATTCTGGTTTCCTGTAGTTGTTCTTTTATGGGTATTTATTTACATGATAAATGCAGTCTCATGGTATATGATTATTCATGACAACAAAGAAAATCATGTCCCTTACCTAAAAGTCTATAAATTTACAATCACAGGATTCGCACTTAATTATGCCACTCCATTTGGCTTTATGGGTGGTGAGCCTTATCGCATAATAGAACTAACGCCATACGTAGGAGTGAGCAAAGCTACTTCTTCGGTTATTCTATATGTGATGATGCATATTTTCGCTCATTTATGTTTTTGGTTCTCGTCCATTTTCCTGTTTATTCTTATGTATTCAGTGAATATAGGTACCGGAATTATCCTGACTTTTGCAGGAGCCTTTTGCTTATTTCTTATCTATTTTTTTATCAAGGGATACAAAAATGGAATGGCTGTCAAGACACTTCGCTTATGCAAAAAGATACCTTTTCTGAAAAAATGGGCTACTCACTTTGCTGAAGAAAAAAAAGAAATGCTGGAACGAATTGACAGCCAGATTGCAGAATTACATAAACAAAGAAAGAAGACTTTTTACACCACATTATTTCTGGAATTTACGACTAGAATATTAGGAAGTCTGGAAGTCTTTTTCATTCTGAAGATTCTCACTCCCGATGTTAATTTTCTGACTTGTATTCTCATTATGGCTTTCACCTCTCTTATTTCTAATATTTTTTTCTTCTTTCCCATGCAACTTGGAGTACGGGAAGGAGGGTTTGCTATTTCTACGGGAAAATTGGCTTTAACAGGGGCTTTTGGAATATATGTTGGCTTAATAACCAGAGTGAGAGAACTTATATGGATTGGTATAGGTATGCTGCTTATGAAAGTAGGTAATAAAAATAATATAGTCTCAAATAAAGAATAGTAGATGAAACAATTTACAAATATAAAAGGAATAATATTTGACTACGGAGGTACAATTGATACAAACGGTAAACATTGGGCCGAAGTGCTTTGGAGTAGATACAAAGAATTGAATATTCCTGTGAGCAAAGAAGATTTTAAAAAGGCATATGTACATGGCGAAAGAACATTGGCTTTAAATCCAATGATTAAACCATCACATGATTTTTATGATGTATTGCTGATTAAAGCAAAAATTCAAATTGAGTATCTTATCGAACAAGGACTTTTGCCAATCTCTGTTCTTACCAACAGTTATCCAGAAGAAATAGCAAAAGGTTGTTATGACTTCGCTAAAGAAGTGGTCAATAATTCTCTTTTTGTGGTCAAAAGATTGGCTATTACATATAAATTAGTATTAGTCTCAAACTTTTACGGAAACATAAACAAAGTACTAGAAAACTTTGGTTTACTTTGCAGTTTTAAGAGCGTGATTGAGTCAGCTGTTGTTGGAGTAAGAAAACCTGATCCGGCTATTTTTACTCTGGGTGTTCATGAGCTTGGAATCGAAGCACATGAAACGGTTGTTATTGGCGATTCTTTTTCAAAAGATATAATTCCGGCAAAGACAGCAGGTTGTCATACAATCTGGTTAAAAGGAGAAGGTTGGGGAGAAAGCACGGATGATTCTGTACCAGATGCCATTATAACTGATCTAACGCAATTAATTGATCTATTATAAATTTAAAACATAAAATAAATAACCAATAGCCTTAGAGCTATAAAAGAATTGTAATTATGGAAAATGTTAATGTAAAACCGGCAACTGGGAAACTAGGTGTATTATGTGTAGGTTTAGGCGCTGTTACTTCCACTTTTATGGTAGGAACATTAATGACGCGCAAAGGGTTGAGTCAGCCAGTTGGTTCTCTTTCACAATTAGCTACAATGCGTGTAGGTAAAGGAAAAGAAAAACAATATAAGAAAATTAGCGAAGTAGTTCCTTTAACTAATCTAAACGATATCGTATTTGGTGGATGGGATATTTTTCCTGAAAACGCTTATGAATCAGCTATTCACGCTGAAGTATTGAAAGAAAAAGATATCAATCCGGTAAAGGATGAATTGGAAGCGATCAAACCTATGCCTGCTGTGTTTGACCAAAACTTCGTTAAACGTTTATATGGCACAAACATAAAAGAAGGAACATCCCGCTGGGATCTTACAGAACAACTTCGTACCGATATACGCAACTTTAAAGCTGCCAACAACTGCGAACGTATTGTTGTTATCTGGGCTGCAAGTACTGAAGTATATCTGCCTTTGTGCGACGAGCACATGACTCTTGCTGCTTTAGAAAAAGCAATGAAAGAAAATAATACAGAAAAGATTGCTCCAAGTATGTGTTATGCTTATGCTGCTGTAGCTGAAGGATGTCCATTCATTATGGGCGCACCAAACTTATGTGTTGATACTCCTGCAATGTGGGAATTCTCTAAAAAGATGAATGCACCTATTGCGGGAAAAGACTTTAAAACAGGACAAACATTGATGAAAACAGTGCTTGCTCCAATGTTTAAGACTCGTATGTTGGGACTAAACGGATGGTTCTCAACAAACATCTTAGGAAACAGAGATGGAGAAGTATTAGATGATCCTGCTTCTTTCAAAACAAAAGAAGTTAGTAAACTTTCTGTTATTGAAACAATTCTTGACGGTGAAGAACATCCTGAACTTTACAGCAACATCTTCCACAAAGTACGTATCAACTACTATCCTCCTCGCAACGATAACAAAGAAGGATGGGATAACATTGATTTCTTCGGATGGATGGGGTATCCAATGCAGATAAAAGTGGATTTCCTTTGCAGAGACTCTATTCTTGCAGCTCCACTATTGCTTGACCTGGTTCTTTTCTCAGATCTTGCTAAACGTGCAGGACGCAGCGGAATCCAGGACTGGTTATCTTTCTATTTAAAGAGCCCAATGCACGATTTTGAGCACAAACCGGTTCACGACTTATTCCAGCAGTTCACTGTTTTGAAGAATAATCTTCGAGAAATGGGTGGATATGAAGCAGATGAGTGCATAGATTAATAATTTATTCGATTATTATAATAAAGGCGGATAGTGTAGAACAAGCATTATCTGCCTTTCTTTTTTAACCTTATTTCTGCCAAAACTGCTTGTTCTGTCGAAACTAATTTGTAATTTTGTCATATAATTAAAGGAATATGACTAGATCTGAGATACAGCAAGTAAAGCAACGATTCGGCATTATCGGTAACACAGAAACACTGAACAGAGCAATTGATATTGCCATTCAGGTGGCACCTACCGACTTATCCGTACTTATCACCGGAGAAAGTGGTGTTGGTAAGGAAAGTTTTCCTCAGATTATACATCAGCATAGCCGTCGCAAGCACGGACAATACATCGCTGTTAACTGCGGAGCTATTCCTGAAGGAACGATTGATTCAGAACTTTTTGGACACGAAAAAGGGGCATTTACCGGGGCTATCGGTGAACGTAAAGGTTATTTCGGAGAAGCAGATGGTGGAACTATATTTCTGGACGAAGTAGGCGAACTTCCTCTTCCTACACAGGCGCGCCTGTTGCGGGTACTTGAAAGCGGGGAATTTATTAAAGTAGGATCATCTAAAGTACAAAAGACGGATGTGCGCATTGTTGCGGCAACAAATGTGAACCTTAGCGAAGCTATTTCTTCCGGAAAATTCCGGGAAGATTTGTATTATCGGTTAAACACTGTTCCAATACAGATTCCTGCCTTACGTGAGCGTCCTGAAGACATTGTGCTTTTATTCCGTAAATTTGCTTCAGACTTTGCTGAAAAATACCGGATGCCCGCCATCCAGTTATCAGAAGAAGCTAAAAGAGCATTGGTAACATATCCGTGGCCAGGCAATGTCCGCCAACTAAAAAATATTACTGAACAAATATCGATCATTGAGACAAACCGGGAAATTACCCCTGCAATACTCCAAACATATCTGCCTCATCAGCAGCAAGAAAAACTACCTATGATTTTTGGAGGAAATAAGCAACACAAAACTTTTGAAAGTGAGCGGGAGATTCTTTATCAGGTACTGTTCGATATGCGGCAGGATGTAACGGAATTAAAGAAACTAGTGCATGAGATTATGACGGACAAGCAACAACCAGTAGTAACTCCTCAATCTGTGGTTAACAATGTACCGACTATTAATCTTCCTTCTAATAACATTCCTACATCACATCCTATTCAGGAAGAAGAAGATATTCAGGATACTGAAGAATATGTTGAGGAATCTCTTTCTTTAGACGATCTTGAAAAAGAAATGATTAGAAAAGCACTGGATAAACATCACGGAAAACGCAAAAATGCAGCCAAAGATTTAAATATCTCTGAGCGAACACTATACAGAAAAATAAAAGAATATGGATTGGATAACTAAGTCGAAACAACTGTTAGCTTTACTTTCACTGCTATTACTAGTGAATTCATGCAGCGTATCTTACAAGTTTACTGGTACTTCGATTAACTATGAAAAAACGAAGACGATCAGCATTGCTGATTTCCCTATTAAGTCCGACTATGTATATGCTCCTTTGGCTACAAAATTCAACGATGACTTGAAAGATATCTTTGTACGCCAAACACGTCTCCGCCTTGTACCCCGCTCCGGTGACATGACTATAGAAGGAGAAATAACCGGCTACCAACAATTAAACAAAACTGTAAAGGCCGACGGTTTTGCATCAGAAACTGAACTTCGCATCACTGTCAACGTACGCTTTGTAAACAATAAAAATCATACAGAAGATATTGAGCAACAATTTACTGCCTTTCGGAATTATGATTCCACTCAAATGCTGACAGCTGTACAAGATCAGTTAATTGCAGAGATGACAAAAGAAATAACAGAACAGATATTTAACGCAACGGCAGCAAACTGGTAATCTCAATGAATGCTCAAAACCTACAACAATGGATTTCTCATCCTGAAAATCTGAATAGAGAAACACTTTACGAGCTGAGAACATTGCTGGCACGTTATCCATACTTTCAATCCGCCCGACTGCTTTATCTGAAGAACTTATATCTGCTTCACGATATTGCTTTTGGACAAGAGTTACGTAAAGCGGCTCTTTATGTGGCCGACCGTCGCATTCTTTTCAACATGATTGAAGGGAATAGATTCTTCATCGAACCAATAAAGAAAAAAGAGGAGCCTGCTCCTTTAATGAAAGATGAACCGAATTTAGACAGGACATTATCGCTCATAGACTCTTTTCTTACATCCATGCCTGAGGAACCTCATGCAATAAAAATGGAATTTGACCTAACATCAGATTATACATCTTATCTTCTTCAGGAAGACAGTACAGCCAGTCAGGATAAATCAGCCGAAAAAGAAGTACAACCAACTCCCAAATTACGTGGGCAGGAACTAATTGACGGATTTATTGAAAAAGCTGAAAATGAGAATGCTATAAAATTACAGATACCAGAGGAAAGAGATGAAGAAACGCCCCAACTGGAAGAACCCGTTTTGGATGAAAATGAGGACGATGAAAGCTACTTTACGGAGACTTTAGCCAAAATATATGTAAAACAGCAAAGATATTCCAAGGCACTTGAAATAATTAAAAAATTAAGTTTGAAATATCCAAAAAAAAATGCTTACTTTGCAGACCAAATTAGATTTTTAGAGAAATTGATTATTAACGCTAAATCAAAATAACAAGATGTATTTATTTTTAATTATCTTAATTGTTATCACAGCAATACTATTGTGCTTTATTGTTTTGATACAAAATTCGAAAGGTGGAGGCCTCTCTTCTGGCTTTTCTTCTTCCAATCAGATCATGGGTGTTCGTAAAACAACCGATTTCCTTGAAAAAGCAACATGGGGATTAGCTGCTGCTATCGTAGTATTAAGTATTGTCACTTCTTACATTGTTCCTACTACTACAAGTACAGAAGGTTCTGCAATTCTGGAAGAGGCTCAGAAAGAGGAAAAAACAAATCCAATGAATACCCCGGCTGGTTTTGAAACACCTAAAACAGGAACTACTCCAGCTGCTGCACCTGCAGGTAATGCTGCTCCTAAAGAAGCTGCTCCGGCACAAACACCAGCTCAACCAGCAAAGTAAAAAATATTCGACTATAAAATAAAAGAGGCAGTTCCTAAAAGCGGACTGCCTCTTTTTTATTTGACTCATCCTGGAGATTCCTCAATCCCTCTTTTCCTATCCGGTTTCTGAAATGAACCAAACCACGGCTCGGTCAATATTCTTGGGGGATAATGTTAGAATCATTATTTTTGCATCCTGAAAAAGAAGAAAGACATTTCACACTCCCATAGAAACCCATTCCAGTAAAGGTCAGAATTGCTGAATTATTTGATTTTATTCGCCAATAAATAAAAATCACTCTCCTATAAATAAGAATCATTGGAGAATAAATCTGAATGATACACCAATTATTTTTTTCAAAAAAGACGATTAAGAATAGTTGCCGGATAATCTCTCTGAAAGCCTCAAGTGATATTGAAGAATAAGTCTTGATGTTTTCAGAAAGTGTCAAGACGTTTAAAGCCTTCCTGCAAGGAGTTTCAGACCATTTAAACCTTAGTTTGCAAAGACAATGAATGATCAGTTTATAAAAGCAAACCCACAAAATAATTATAACAATTATTTATTTAAAACGCTTTATAAAAAATGGTTAAGAATAATCATAATGATAAATACAATGGACAACAGGTACCAAAATTCAAAAAACACTGCCAAAAAAGAGGCTACTTATAACTGAATCATTTGTCCAGGTATTTTATTTTCAATGGGTAACTATTTAATAATCAGTGTCTGCCAGTACAAAATCGTGGGGTTATAAATATAGGTATAAAATATACATCCAGCGTCCTTAATTATTTAAAAAGAATCAGCTTTATTCAGGCCGGTTTTGTATTTCCTTGTTAAGCGCCTACAGCAAGAGTCTGAATTCTCACTGAAAAGAAACTCCTTTGATCTTTAAGAAGATTCTTATTTATCATATCTGCAAGATTTTTGCACTAAAAACATTTATGTATACTTTCGTATAAGATAAAAAAAAACTCCCCGAAAGAATTTTAAATTCATTCCGGGGAGTTTCTTTTTCTATTTAATATTTAAGCTTCGCGTCCGTGGCAGTTCTTATATTTCTTTCCACTTCCACAAGGACAAAGATCGTTACGTCCTACAGTCTTTTCTACCCGAATCGGCTCTCTTTTAACTTCACGAGTATCTCTCTCAGCTGCTTCTTGCTGATTAGGATCAGTCAAGTCCGTCTTTTCTGCACGATACTTACTGTAATCCTGTTGTACTTCAGGAGCAGCTTGTTTTACCTCTTCGGGCTCCTGGAAAGGAATCTTACCACGCATCAAAGAAGCAACAGTCTGGTTATTTATTTTAGATACCATATCATCAAAAAGAGTCACAGATTCAAGCTTATAAATCAACAGCGGATCTTTTTGTTCGTAGCTGGCATTTTGCACAGAATGCTTCAGTTCGTCCAGCTCACGCAGATTCTCTTTCCAACACTCATCAATATTATGAAGAAGGATTGTTTTTTCATACGCTTTTACGGCCTCTTTACTTCCATTCTCATAAGCTGCTTTCAGATTACAAGTGATATTATATGTATGTTTACCGTCTGTAATAGGAATAAGAATGTTCTCAAAACGCTGACCTTGTTCCTCATAAACCTTTCTGATAACAGGATTGGCAACCTGAGCCATACGGTCAGTTCTCCGTTTAAAGCTAGCCATCGCTGCATCAAACGTGCGATCCACTAATCTTTCAACTTTTGCATTACGGGCTTCTTCTTCAGTATAAGGAATATCCATTGCAAATGTCTGAAGTATCTCCATTTTAGAATTTTCGTAATCTTTTCCTTCAATTGCATCAGCACAGCGATCCCAGATCATATTCACAATATCCATACCGATACGTTCACCCATCAAGGCGTGGCGACGTTTGGTATAAACCACAGTACGTTGTTTATTCATCACGTCATCATATTCCAGCAAACGTTTACGAATACCAAAGTTGTTTTCTTCTACTTTCTTTTGTGCACGTTCAATAGAATTAGAGATCATCTTATGTTCAATCATCTCTCCTTCTTTGAATCCTAATTTATCCATCACTCCGGCAATACGTTCGGATGAGAACAAACGCATCAAATCGTCTTCCAAAGAAACAAAGAATACAGAAGAACCCGGGTCACCCTGACGTCCTGCACGACCTCTCAACTGACGGTCTACACGACGAGATTCATGACGTTCAGTACCGATAATAGCCAAACCGCCTGCAGCCTTAACTTCAGGACTCAGCTTAATATCCGTACCACGACCGGCCATATTGGTAGCAATGGTTACTATTCCTTTGAAACCAGCCTGAGCCACAATTTCTGCCTCTTTCTGATGAAGTTTAGCATTCAACACATTGTGTTCAATCTTACGCATAGTAAGCATCTTGCTCAGCATCTCAGAGATCTCAACAGATGTAGTACCCACCAATACTGGTCGTCCTGCATTAACCAAAGATTCTATTTCTTCAATTACTGCTTTATATTTTTCACGTTTAGTCTTATATACGCGGTCGTTAAGGTCTTTACGAACAATCTGACGGTTAGTTGGAATAACCACTACATCGAGTTTATAAATATCCCATAATTCACCAGCTTCAGTTTCGGCAGTACCGGTCATACCCGAAAGCTTGTGATACATACGGAAGTAGTTCTGTAAAGTAATAGTAGCAAATGTTTGTGTAGCAGCTTCCACTTTCACGCGTTCCTTAGCTTCAAGAGCCTGGTGAAGACCATCAGAATATCTACGGCCCTCCATGATACGTCCAGTCTGCTCATCAACAATCTTCACTTGTCCATCGATAACTACATACTCATCATCCCTTTCAAACATAGTATATGCTTTAAGCAATTGGTTGATTGTATGTACACGTTCAGACTTAATAGCAAAGTTAGTCATCAGTTCATCTTTCTTAACCTGCTTTTCCTCATCAGACAAATTTTCATTTTCAAGGGCAGAAAGTTCAGAAGCGATATCCGGCAAAACGAACAACTTAGGATCTTCAGAGTTTCCGGTGATTAAATCCACACCTTTATCAGTAAGATCTACACTGTTCATTTTTTCTTCGATAACAAAATATAATGGATCAACAGCTTCAGGCATACGCTTGTTATTCTGCTCCATATAAATTTCTTCTGTCTTCAGCATTCCAGCTTTAATTCCCGGTTCACTTAAGAATTTAATCAGCGCTTTATTCTTAGGCAAAGCTTTGTGGCTGCGGAACAATGCAAGGAAACCTTCTTCCTGATCCTTTTTATCCTCGGAAGCAATCAATCGTTTGGCATCAGACAAATATTTTGTAGCTAACACTTTCTGTATATTTACCAGCTTTTCAACTTCCGGACGGTATTCTTCAAAGAGTTGTTCTTCACCCTTTGGTATAGGACCGGAAATAATAAGAGGAGTACGGGCATCATCAATCAAAACAGAGTCAACCTCATCGACAATACCATAGTTATGTTCGCGTTGCACCAAGTCCTTTGGACTAACTGCCATGTTGTCACGAAGGTAGTCGAAACCAAATTCGTTATTTGTTCCGAAAGTAATATCGGCAAGATATGCCTGGCGACGAGCATCTGAATTAGGCTGATGCCTGTCAATACAATCCACACTTAATCCGTGGAACATATAAAGAGGTCCCATCCATTCAGAGTCACGTTTTGACAAATAGTCATTGACAGTAATCACATGCACACCGTTTCCGGTCAAAGCATTAAGGAATACCGGTAAGGTAGCCACCAAAGTTTTACCTTCACCAGTAGCCATTTCCGAAATTTTTCCTTTATGAAGAACCACTCCACCAAAGAGCTGTACATCATAATGAATCATATTCCAGATTATTTCAGTACCACCGGCAACCCAGTGATTCTGATAAATAGCCTTATCACCTTGAATGTGAACAAAATCTTTAGTTGTAGCCAATGTACGGTCAAAGTCAGTAGCTGTAACCTCTAGAGTTTCATTTTCAGAAAATCTTTTAGCTGTTTCTTTCACGATAGAGAAAGCCACAGGAAGCACTTCATCAAGAGCTGTTTCATATTTATCGAGAACAGTCTTTTCCAATTTATCTATTTCTAAGAACAAATCTTCTCTTTCTTCCAGCTCTAATGTTTCCACACTAGCTTTCAACTCCTCGATTTTCGCTTTTTCTTCAGCAGCTGAATCTGATATATATTTTTTTAGTTCCTGCGTTTTAGCACGAAGTCCGTCATTATCCAGTTGGGCAACGTCAGGATACGCTGCTTTAATTTTATCTACCCATGGTTGGATCTCTTTCATATCCCGATTGGATTTATTACCAAAGATAGAGCCTAAAATTTCATTAAATCCCATTTTTCTTTTTATTGTTAATTTATTATTATTCTTATTTTTAGGTTGCAAATTTACATCAAAATGCTGACTTATTTCGTTTAAGCCGGAAGTTTTTTATCTGAATATATTTGCAAGAGGAGCAGAAGAGCAGCCATTGGGAGCTCTGATTCTCATGAATCGAGCTACTGTTGGTGCAAAACAGTCTACATTGACCGGAGTATTTATAATTTCAGGCTTTACATTTCCCCCTAAAAAGATCAGCGGAGAAGGGATATAAGCTTTACGAATAACCTTACTTTCTGATTGAGAATCTGCATTTACAACAGTCCATCCTGGAAGAATATCAAGAGTTAAATCACCAGAACGGCTACGATTGTATGCATTACGTATCTTTTGAATTTCCGGAGTCCACGCTCCAAGTAACAAGCGATGAGAAGTATACACTTCCTTCACTCCACTAAACTGAATCAGGAAATCAGAGGCTTTGGCAAGCACATCATTCAAGTCCAGTTGTTTCTTCTCAATTAGTTTATGGTTTAAATACAGTTGTAAATCATTATGTGCTTCCACATACTGACCTTCACCATAAACAGCCATCAGGTACATATTAAGAAGAGCCGCACAACGATCTAAATAGAATTCACCTCCGGGGATACGGAACCTTTCAGGTTCAGGTCCTTCAGCATCAACATATCCGGTAGAAGTAATGCAAAACAGTACATTGTTTAATCCAACTTTCCTGTCAATAAGATCCAAAAGATCGCCAATGCTTTTATCCAATCGCACATAGGTGTCCTGCATCACTAAAGCACATTCTTTTACGCTTTTGTGATCATAATTACCGGCATAGTAAGTCAAAGCTAGCAAATCAGGAGTTTCATCCTGACCTATAGCACTGCTCGTAAATATATCCTCAAGGAAATAATTAATTTCCTCGTTCATATATGGGCTGGACTTTAATTTCCGGAACTTATTCTTCCTGGCTTCATCAAAGTTATAAGAAAAAGTTTCCTGTGCCCATTGAGATTTAAGATACTTATACTCGGAAACGGGGCGGAAAGGAGTCCAAACCATTCCGTTTATACGAAAATCCAACGCTTTCCGATCGTTATATTGGCTTACAAACCAAGGAAAATCACTATAATAGGTAGTTCCGCACCATTTACCAGTATCATCATTCAGCCAAAAAGCTCCGTTACCTGCATGTCCTGCACCAAAAACCGCAGCTTCGCGATAAGGAGCAATTGCATAAACCAAGCCTTTCCCCTGAGTAGCAACTTTCAGTTCATCTCCAAGGGTAGAAACCATTAACTGGGAAGCCGAAGACATTTCATCGGTATAATTGCCCATGAAATCACGATCATCCACACTGTTTTTTACCCGTAAGGTAGAAATATCCATCCATCGTTCACCAGTGATACCATGGATGGTAGGAAATGTACCAGTATAAATGGATGCTATTGACGAAGCTTTGTCAGGATTAGAAAAATTAAACTCAGCATTCCGGTATACCCTTCCGTCTTTCCACAGACGTTTAAAGCCTTTTTCGCCGTAAAGAGCAGAAAAAGCATCAATATAATCAGTACGCAACTGATCAACGGTCAGGCTTACAACAAGCTTTGGCATTGCTGCCTGAGGCTGAGCCTGTAGTCCGGTAAAAGTAAGTACAGTTATTATAGATGTGAGTAAACCTTTCATTTATTTCTTTTGTAAGTCAAAAAAACATAGTTCATGGAACGAATCCACAAACAGAGTGCCAAAGGTACAACTGCAAAATTAATTTTTTGAGGCAGTAAGTAGAAAAACACCATAAAAAATGTTAAAACAGCCAAATTTGCCAGTTGATAAGGATCCTTACTCTTTTTTCTAGCCTTCCAAACCATTAAAGGCAGATAGAGCAAATGCAGAGGATGGAAAACAAATAACATATAATTAGGGCTCACTGTGGGATGTTGGGAGAAGCAAACAAGAAAAGCGATAATACATCCTGCAAATCCGGCCATACTAAACAATATAATATCTATCCCCCAGAAAATTTTCTGCTTTTTATATCCATAAATAGTGATTAACAGCACAACAGCAAACAGTGACCAGGCTGTTAATAAAGGAGATGGGTATGAAGATTCAGCTTCTTTCTTTTCCGCAGAACTAGCCACAATTTCCTTAGCGTCAGACAGCAGAGTTCTTTCCTTCCCATCGTTTGTTTTTATCTTAGCTCCTTTCAATGCTTCTTTCAAAAAATAAGGAGCAAACATTTTAAACCTATAGTCAGCAATTTCATCCGCTTTACTTCCCAAACATAAATCTATTCCAAACTCTGCCCATTTATTTGATGCTGTAAATTGATGCACAATATCTCTGAAAGATAATGAAGAATTGTTTTCTGTATACTTTATTTTTCCCTTAATACATTCCTCTATACGATCCCTGGGGCGGGTGGAGCAATTATCAAAAAAGAAATTATAGCGGTAAACTCTGTTTTCTGGCAGATAATTATTTTTGAGTATATTAAAAAGCGACTCCTTTTCCTGAGGAAGAAGGTTTAGTGTTTGCTGATAAACACTGGAATTGCGATTAGCATACTCCTTTTCAAAGTAGAAATAATCAGTCACCCCCAACTGATAATCGGTTTCTCCCTTAATATACCTCCAAATAAAATGAGGAGCATTAAAATCAAACATTCCATAATTAAAAACGACATCCATTCCACTTTGCTTATTTTCATAACGCAAAGCAGTGTGACCAAAAAGAGCATAAATTTCTGAACCCGGGGAACAAGTTAGCAGACTAATACGAACAGAATCTTCGGAAGCCGCCTTTAACTGAAATGGATATATAAAACATATACATACTATAAACAAGGCATATTTCACACTCAACGCTCTACATCCGATTTTCATTTTCTTTATCATTTCTTCACAAGATTATTTCCGGAAAACTTTTCTTCCCACAACATCCAGAGCAAGAAAATTAATCCATAAAACAAATATTTGAATACCCAATCGTGCAACAATTCAAAGCTACCTGGATAAGGTTTAATAAGCAATGTCACAATACTAATCCGTAATACATTAAACAATAGCATCACAAGGCAGCCACATAAAAAATAAATGAACCGTTTCCACCAGATTCCGCGGCTGAAAAAGATCACAAAAAAGAGGACATAAAGTTGTTTCACTCCTGTACATCCCCAAACAATGTTAATCATCGGGCCATGTGATTTATCGTAAGAAAGAAGTGTATGAGATGTTTCCTTTTCTACTTCAGATTCCACGACATAATCCATGAGAAATAGATGTTGCCTGAAAATCACATTTACCACCCAAAAGCTAACTGCAGCACTCTTTTCTGCCCAAGGCACAAAAGAAGCTGTCACATTTTTATTCAAAAAAGAGATGTAACGGCTATCTTTATTGTCTCGATCAATTTCCCCAATCCCAGACCATCTCCAAATGATCTCCTTTAATCTAAAAGAGACTGAAGGTATTCTATTTTCCATCAAAGCCTTTTCATATTCCTGATTATCAAATCCAGTATGAAAAAGCATTTTCCACGAGAAATGAGACAGTACAACAACTGCCACAAAAACAATAACTCCACGAAACGGTATTAATCTTCTTTTCCAAGCTAGTGTCCGTTCATTCGGTTTTGCTTTCATTGTCTCTTCGATTTGCGTGCAAAAATACGTTTATTTCTTATTAAATAAGACGAAAAAATTTTTTTTTAGTTATTAGATATAAAATAAATGCCTTTGTTCTGTTTTTTTAGTTTACTTTGCATTCCAAAAGAAACAAGTGAACTTAGTAATAGATATAGGAAACACAGTAGCAAAGGTTGCGATATTCAATGACAATTCGTTAGTAGAAGTCTTTCGTAGCTCAAATCAGTATCTCGATTGCCTGCCGGAAGTTCTAACAAAATTTCAGATAAGGCAAGGGATATTGGCATCTGTCATTGATTTATCGCAAAAGATTACTGAGCAGCTAGAAGCACTGTCCTTTCCTGTAACCAGGCTTAATATAGATACACAGTTGCCTATAAAGAATCTCTATCGTACCCCCGAAACATTAGGGAATGATCGGTTAGCATCTGTAATCGGAGCCAATGATATCTGTCCGAAAAAGGACATCCTTGTTATTGATGCCGGAACATGCATAACTTATGATTTTATTGATGCTAAAGGAAGATATCTGGGAGGCAATATTTCTCCTGGAAAGGCAATGAGATTTAAAGCAATGCATAAATTTACAGGTAAGCTGCCGTTAATTGATGAAAAAGGTATACGACATTCTTTAGGAGAGGATACAGAAACAGCTATTCGGGAAGGAGTGCTGAGAGGAATGGAATTCGAAATACAAGGATATATAGATTTTTTAAAAAAAGATTATCCCGGACTTTTGGTTTTTTTAACAGGGGGAGACGGATTTCTTTTTGAAACAAACTTAAAAAATCTCATCTTTGCAGATGATTTTTTAGTATTGAAAGGCTTAAACAGAATATTAAACTATAATGATGGTAGGATATAAGAAGATTATTAGTGCGCTTTTGCTCACAACACTCACTGGGATCACATTTGCTCAGAACAACACAAATTCACCTTACACCCGCTATGGTTACGGACAATTATCCGACCAGTCATTTGGAAATAGTAAAGCGATGGGAGGTTTAGCCTATGGTTTGCGGGATGGTTCACAGATTAATGCTTTAAACCCGGCCTCATACACGGCTATTGATTCATTAACTTTCCTGTTTGATGGTGGTCTTACCCTTCAAAACACGAATATTAGCGACGGAGCAACAAAAATTAATGCCAAGAACTCCAGTTTTGATTATCTCGCAATGCAATTCCGGGCAAGTAAGCATTTTGCTATAAGCGCAGGCTTCCTTCCTTTTTCAAATATAGGATACAACTTCGGTACAAGCAATACAATTACTGATCCAGGTAACTCTGGCAATACTGAAAATGCATACTTCAATTCTTATGGTAGCGGTGGTTTACATCAAGTATTTGCAGGAGCCGGTTATACTCCCTTTAAAGGTCTATCAGTCGGTGCAAACATCTCCTATTTATTTGGGTCTATTGATCGGTATTTAAGTGTAACTTTCCCGAACAATGCAGATATAACGCCTTATAACCAGATTGATAACTTAAGAATAAGAGACTATAAACTGGATTTAGGATTGCAATATACCAAATATCTGGGAAAGAAGAATGCAGTGACTTTGGGTGTTGTCTTTTCGCCCGGACATTCATTGAATTCCGAAGCTACTCAAATTCGCCAAACATCTGTTAGTGACACAATACAACTAAATAAGGGTTTTGATTTACCACAAAGCTTTGGGGCCGGTTTTACTTATGTCTATAATAATAGTCTGACCGTTGGATTTGATTACACTCTACAAAAATGGGGGAAAGCAGATTTCTTTGGAGAGAAAAGTCTTTGCGACCGCTCCAAATATTCATTGGGTGCTGAATATGTACCTAATCGTCTGAAAAGAAATTATTTTAGCCGGATAAAATACCGTATGGGAGCATACTACTCTGACCCTTACGTAAGGGTAGCAAACAATATATCTGTTAATAATACAGACTGGACAAAAGGAGCAAAAGAATATGGTATATCTGCAGGACTTGGACTTCCTGTATTTAGCAGTAAATCAATTTTAAGCATATCAGCCCAATACTCAAAAATCGAAGCCAGAACCGAAAATATGATCAACGAAAAATATCTTAAGCTTAGTATTGGCTTAACATTTAATGAACGTTGGTTTGGAAAATGGAAAGTAGAATAAAGAGACGGAAAGAATCTTATGTTAACAAAATATAGAAAGAATTACTTTTTTATCAATACAAGCATAGCTATTGCCTGCTGGGCAGTTGTTATGCTTCTTACATTCCCTTCCTGCACAGAGAGCAAACGCCCTTTAGCTGCTGCTATCCTGCATCGGGATTCTTTGCCGGTAATGAAAACGTTGGGGGTCTCCACCTTGATCTCCGATTCGGGAATTACCCGTTACAGGATTACAACAAAAGAATGGGTGATCTTTGACCGAAAGAATCCGCCATACTGGTCTTTTGAGAAAGGATTGCTTCTGGAAAAGTTCGATTCAACTTATCATGTAGATGCCAGCATTAAAGCCGATACAGCTTATTACTATTCCAGCAAGAAACTATGGGAACTAAAAGGGCATGTACTGATTAAGAATGTACGCGGCGACAAATTCAGCACAGAGCAGCTTTTCTGGGATCAGAATCTAGCAAAGGTTTATTCTAATAAATTTATCCGTATTCAGAAATCTGACAGAATTATAACCGGCCACGGTTTTGAGTCTAATCAACAGATGACGGTTTATAAGATTCACAAAACAGCAGGTGCTATTCCTATTGTAGATAAAAAAGTAGCTCCTCCGGATACAGTCAAACACTAATTCCATGAACCTTATTTTCTACATACTAGCAACTTTCTTCTTTTCAGCTTTTTTTTCCGGAATGGAAGCAGCATTTATTTCGGTCGATAAGTTGCGCCTGAAAATGGATAAGAATGAAAAAAGTTTAAACTTTCGCATTCATTCTTTCTTTTTCAGACATGCAAGCGATCTTATCTCGACAATGCTAGTAGGGAATTGCATTGCATTAGTAATTTATGGTATTCTAATTGCACAGTTCCTAAACAGATATCTGCTTAGAGGATTTGCAGGCAACTATTTTTTATCCCTTTTCCTGCAAATAATAATTGCGACCTTACTGATTCTGGTGACAAGCGAGTTTATGTCAAAAACACTGTTCAAACAGAATGCCAATCTAACCCTTACCATTTTTGCTATTCCACTATATATATGCTATATAATTCTGTACCCCTTTTCTAAATTGTGTTCAGGATTATTCTACACTATACTCAGATTATTTGGAGTGACAATAAACAAGGAAGTGCAGAATAAAGCATTTGGTAAAGTAGATTTAGATTACTTTATTCAGTCAAGCATTGATAAAGCTGATAACCGGGAAGAAGTAGAAACAGAAGTAAAAATATTCCAAAATGCATTAGACTTTTCTTCCATTAAAATACGAGACTGTATCGTCCCCCGTCCCGAAGTCGTAGCTACAGATATTGATACTGATCTGGAAGAATTAAAAGCAAAGTTTATCGAATCAGGCATTTCAAAAATAATTGTTTATCACGATAATATAGACAATATTGTAGGTTACATACACTCTTCAGAGATGTTCAGGGATGCCGCCAACTGGAAAAATAATATCCAGGAGATACCCATTGTACCTGAAACAATGGGAGCCAATAAACTGATGAAACTTTTCATGCAACAAAAGAAGACATTAGCTGTAGTGGTAGATGAGTTTGGGGGCACTACAGGAATTGTTTCACTGGAAGATCTGGTAGAAGAAATCTTCGGAGAAATAGAAGACGAACATGACACAACCTCTTATATAGCCAAGCAGACTGACAAAGATGAATATATTCTTTCAGCCAGGCTGGAGATAGAACGAGTGAATGAAATGTTTAATCTTGATTTACCTGAATCAGAGGACTACCTCACAGTTGGAGGATTTATTCTGAATCATTACCAAAACTTTCCAAAACTGCATGAAATAGTTAAAATAAACCACTTCCAATTTAAAATTTTAAAGCGCACAACCACTAAAATAGAGCTAGTTAAGTTGAAAGTGACACGATGATTAGTTTTTTTTCAAGAATAAATAGATGCGTATTAGCATTTTTTGTATCTTCGTGCGCTAAACATATCATAAAAAATAAATAATAAACAAATAAAAAGTATTAATTGACATGGCAACGTTACAAAAAATCAGATCAAAAGGACCTCTATTGGTTATAGTTATTGGTCTTGCTCTGTTTGCTTTCATCGCAGGTGATGCCTGGAAAATTTTTCAGCCCCATCAGAAAAACGATGTTGGTGAAGTAAACGGAGAATCTCTTTCTGCTCAAGATTATCAAAAACTGGTAGATGAATATACCGAAGTTGTTAAATTTTCAAGTGGGATGACTGCTTTAACAGATGAACAGACAACACAAATTAAAGACGAAGTTTGGAGATCTTACGTAAACAACAAATTGATTGAAACAGAAGCTAAGAAATTAGGTCTGACAGTTTCTAAAGCAGAAATCCAGGCAATGATTGACGAAGGTACAAATCCTGTGCTTCAACAAACTCCTTTCAAAAATCAGAAAACAGGAATGTTTGATAAAGACATGCTAAAGAAGTTTCTTGTAGATTACGCTAAAATGGACAAGGCTAAGATGCCTGCTCAATATGCTCAATACTACGAATCAATGTTCAAGTTCTGGACATTCGTTGAAAAGAATCTGGCTCAGACCCGTCTGGCTGAGAAATATCAGAACCTGGTTTCGCGTTCTCTGATTTCAAATCCTATTGAGGCTAAAGCTGCTTTCGAAGCTAGAGTAAACACTGCCGACTTCTTAATTGCAGCAGTTCCTTACACTTCTATTCCTGATGCAAGCATCAAAGTTTCCGATTCAGAATTGAAAGACTTGTATAACAAGAAAAAAGAACAGTTTAAACAATATGTTGAATCACGCAACATTAAATACATTGATGTTCAGGTTCTTCCAAGCAAAACAGATAAATCTGCAGTAGAAAAAGACGTTAAAGATAACACAGCAAAACTGGCAAGCGTAACAGGTAGCGATTATACAAGCGTTATCCGTAATTCAGAATCTACAGTTCCTTTTGCTGATTTGTTCTACACAAAAGCTGCTTTCCCTGCAGACATTGCATCACACATTGATTCTGCAGCGATTGGTCAGATCTACGGACCTTACTACAACCAGGCAGACAATTCATACAATTCATTTAAGGTTCTAGCTAAAGAGTCTGCTGCCGATTCAATTCAGTTCCGTCAGATTCAGATTTCTGCAGAAACACCAGAAAAGGCAAAAGCACTTGCAGACAGCGCATACAATGCTATTAAATCAGGAAGCGATTTTGCTGAAATTGCAAAAAAATACAAGGGCAATCCTGAAGCACAATGGATCACCTCACAAGCTTATGCAGGTGCTACATTGGATGCCAATAACGTAAAACTATTCTCTACATTATTTGGTCTGGGAGTTAACGAAACAGCAAACATCGCTCTTCCTCAGGCAAACATTATTCTGCAGGTTCTTGATAAGAAAGCAGTAAAAGACAAATATAAAGTTGCTGTAATCAAAAAACCGGTAAGCTTCAGCAAAGAAACATATAACAAGATCTACAATGACTTTAGTCAGTTTGTTGCTGCTAATTCAACAGTTGAAAAAATCAATGCTAATGCAGAAGCTAAAGGATACAAATTACTGGAAAGAAAAGACCTTTACAGTGCCGAACACGTTATAGGTGGAATTAAAGGTACTCGTGAAGCAATGAAATGGGTTTTTGCTGCTAAAGCAGGCGACGTATCTCAAATGTTTGAATGCGGCGATAACGACCATCTATTAGTTATAGCTCTTACAGACATCGTTAAAGAAGGTTATCGTCCTCTTGAACTGGTTAAAGACCAGCTTAAAGCAGAAATAATCAAAGATAAAAAAGCTGAAAAGATTATGGCGGATATCAAAGCCAAGAAACTACAAAGCTTTGCACAGTGCCAAACAATACCAAACGTTGTAACTGACTCTGTTAAACACGTTTCATTTGCAGCTCCTGCATACGTTTCTGCTGTAAGAAGCAGTGAACCTGTATTAAGCGCTTATGCTTCAATAGCACAACTGAATAAGTTGAGTGGTCCTGTAAAAGGAAACGCTGCTGTATTCGTATTCCAGCCTTATAATAAAGAAAGACTGAAAGAGGTATACAACCAGAAACAGGAAGAAATGAAGGTTCAAAGCACAGCTATGAGAGCAGTAAGCAGATTTGTAAATGATCTTTATATCAAAGCAAATGTAAAAGATACACGTTATCTGTTCTTCTAAATAACAAAGAAACATTCATATTTAAAAAAGGCGGAAAACATAAATTTTCCGCTTTTTTTATTTCTAATTGGCTCTCTTTCAGAAAAAATAAAAAAAGAAGATAGGCATTTCACTTTTATTTGCAGATAAAAATATTACTTTTGTTCAGATAACTTAAGAGAAAAAGATATGATAAAATATCACTATACACTATGCATACTCCTGGCTTTGCTGGTCAGTTCCTGCGTTTCTATAGATCTGGTATCCATTGATTATTTGCAACCTGCCAAAGTTATTTTTCCACCGGAGATAAAGACTGTTGGTATTGTCAATAATATAATTGCCAGAAAAGAAAAGAGCGTGATTAACAAAACAGATCAGAGTCATAGTACTGAGTCTGCTTTTCAGGGAGATGGCAAAACTGCTACTGAATCATTTGCAAAAAATATTGCTGAAGCCAACTATTTTGATAAGGTCATTATCTGTGATTCTGTCCTAAGAGGGAATGATCTTTTTCCTAGAGAACAACAGGAATTATCCCAGGAAGAAGTCAGACAACTCACATCAGACTTAGGAGTAAACGTAATTTTTTCAGTGGAAGATGTTACTATAAAGACAATAGAAAAAACAGATTTTATAAACAATCTCTTTCGCTCAACCATCGATGCAAAAATCTCACCTATAGTAAAAGTCTATGCTCCTTCACGAAGTAAGCCGTTCATTGCAACAGCTCCTGAAGATAGTATCTTTTGGGAAGGATATGGAATAACCCCGGAAGATGCAAAAAACGATTTGATAAAAGAAGATTCTTTAATGAAAGAAGTTTCTGAATTTGCCGGTGAACTACCAACAAAATATTTATTGCCCACCTGGAAAAGTGAAAACAGAATTTATTATATCAGCGGTTCTTTAGAATTGAGAGATGGCGGTGTGCTTGTTCGGGAAGGTTCTTGGAACGATGCACTGAAGTTATGGTTAATAGCCAACAACAAGAAAAGCGATAAGATAAAGATGCGTACAGCCTTTAATATTGCCTTGTACTATGAAACCCATGACGAGATCGACAAAGCTATAGAATGGGCAAAAAAAGCATTCCAGATAGTCAATAGCAAAGAGAACAAAGAAAAGTCTCCCCAATCAACTGAAAGCGAAGCTCCCAAAAACTATTCACAGGACTATCTCATAATTGCTAATTATTTAATGCAATTAACACAAAGAAAAGAAGACATACAAATATTGGATCTGCAAATGAAACGTTTTAATGACAATAATTAAGAGAATCTGTAGGGAAAATAGTTTTTTTTTGTACTTTTGACTAAAATAACGAAAAAGATAAAATCATCTATATGAAATTAAGTGCACAATCAAATATACTGATCGAATCGGCCATTAGAGAGGCTGTAAACCAGTTTACCGGGGATGAGGAACAAACAATTGTTACCGACATCCATTTACTCCCGAAACAAGATTCAGGTGAATTTTGCATCTTCAATGATGATGAGGAGGAATTAGCAAAGGTTATAATCGAAGAGTGGATAGATAACGACACTGAAGACTTTTATCAGAACATAGAGCGTTTTCTCCGTTCTATACTCAATAAACTGAAAGAAGAGGGAATCTTTGAACATCTTACCCTTCTGAAGCCCTACTCAGTTGTGCTGGTAGATGAAGAAAAAGAGACCATTACTGACCTGCTACTTATGGATGATGATACAATGCTGGTTAATGATGAGCTTCTCAAAGGACTTGATGAAGAGCTGGATGATTTCCTGAAAAAGTTATTAGAAAACTAATTCTCTTATACGATGATATTCAAACAAAGGATGCTCAACAGGCATCCTTTGTTTGCTTCTATCCCCTAAAAGAAGAAACTAAAGTGACGAAGAACCTTTTTCTGTAAGATCGTGCAAAAATACAATGTAAAAAACATCCCGCCTGTTTTTTTTAAAACGTAACCGGATGTTGAGCAAACTCCCGCCTGCTTTCAAAAACAGCAGGCGGGAGTTTGAAACATTATTCTCCAATAATTTTCAGCCATTCCTCAATGGATTTTATTTATTGACGAATAAATTGAAATTATTCACCAATAGCTCAGGATAAAATAATAATAACAAATTTAATCATTATATTTGCAGGTCTTATAAAAAATAAGTTCACAACCACAAAGAATAAAACTGACTTATAAATATCAGCAATGGCAAAAAGCAGCAAAGAGTTTATTCTAACTCTTATAGGAATATTATTCCTTCTACAACCGTCTAACTCAATAGCGCAAGTAAAAAAAGGTTTAGGCATCGATGGTAGCATGTATTTCAACTCAAATGAAGAGTTACTATTTAGCACCTCGGTCACATATAACTGGCTCATTAATAAAAATCTGATACTTTCAACCGGAGGAATGCTTGTACACTCCAAACTAGACAAAAGTTGGGGAGAGTACTCTTTAGACGAAAATATCCTTCACCTTAACAGTGTGTCTTCCGCCACATATATTTGCCCCATATTTAAGCAGACAGGGATATATGGGAGCGGATCTTTTATTTTTGAGCCTATCCCTTTTGATTATATCTCTATTGATAAACAGGCCGAATCAAAGAATGTTTCTAAAGGAAAATACATCTTTTCAAAGTTCACACCAGGAGCATTTCTTGAAACCGGAATTTTCCACAGTTTCAATAAAAACAATAAAGCTCTAAAACTGTTTTGCGGCATTGGTTACGGATGGTATGACCCTTTTTCAGGCTACCGCAATTGCACATTAGATGGACAAAATCTATCCAGTCACATGCCACAGGATAAAAACTATTATCGAATCTCAATCAGATTGCTGGGTTTATAAAAGTAAAAAAGAGGATGACTAAAAAGCCATCCTCTTTTATTATTTGCTAAATCTATAATTATCCGATATATCGCATATCGTTATTTATTCTGAAATCCTTCGATACTTTCCTTCAAAGATTTAATGATACTTTCAGCATCGGCTTGTTTCTTGCGTTCTATATCGATAACAGCAGCAGGAGCATTGTTCACAAATCTCTCATTGCTTAGTTTCTTAAGTACTGAATTCAAGAATCCTTCCTGATATTTCAGGTCGGTTTTCAGCTTCTCAATCTCAGCAGCCACATCAATCAGATCGCCTAGAGGAACAGCATATTCTGTAGTACCTACAATAAACGAAGCAGCTCCGGCTGATTTATCTTCTACCGACTTCAAAGAAGAAAGGTTACACATCTTAGAAATGGCAGGAATCCAGTATTGAACAGGGTTCTCTCCTATTATTTCCAGTTCAAGTTGATTCTTCTGAGCAATATTCTTCTGCATACGGATGGTACGAACTCCGGCAATAACTTCTTTAGTAGCCTCGAATGAGCTTAGTGTATCTTCTTTAGCAGCTTTATAAGAAGGAAGAGTCTGACTCATGATGCTTTCACCATCTTTACGATCGGTAAGACATTGCCACAATTCTTCTGTAATAAAAGGCATGAATGGGTGAAGCAATCTAAGAAGATCATCAAAGAACTTCAGAGTTACAGCATAAGTCTTGCCATCAATAGGCGCACCATAAGCAGGCTTGATTAATTCCAGATACCAGGAAGAGAATTCATCCCAGAATAGTTTATAAACAACCATCAAAGCTTCAGACAAGCGGTATTTAGAGAACAGATCCTGCACCTCATCAATTGCCTTGCTCATTACGTTAGTAAACCATTCAGCAGCCAACGTTGCAGCTTCAGAAGGTTCTATTGTATTGTCAACTTCCCATCCTTTTATCAAGCGGAAAGCATTCCAAATCTTATTATTAAAGTTACGTCCTTGTTCGCACAGCTGATCATCAAACAGGATGTCGTTTCCTGCCGGAGCAGCAAGCATCATTCCCATACGAACACCATCGGCACCGAATTTCTCTATCAAATCTAAAGGATCAGGTGAATTACCCAAAGACTTAGACATCTTACGTCCTTGTTTGTCGCGAACAATACCCGTAAAATAAACATTCTTAAATGGCAATTCATTCTGGTATTCATAACCCGCAATAATCATACGAGCTACCCAGAAGAAGATAATATCCGGTCCTGTTACAAGATCGCTGGTTGGATAGTAATATTTAATTTCTTCATTACCCGGATTATTAATTCCATCGAACAAAGAGATAGGCCATAACCATGAAGAGAACCAGGTATCAAGGCAATCTTCATCCTGACGAAGGTCGGACAGTTGCAGGTTAGCATCGCCAGTCTTTGTACGAGCCAGTTGCAAAGCCTCTTCTTCAGTAGCAGCTACAACGAAGCCACCTTTAGGAAGGAAATAAGCAGGAATACGATGTCCCCACCACAACTGACGGGAGATACACCAGTCCTTCACATTCTCCATCCAGTGACGGTATGTATTTTTGAATTTAGCAGGGTGGAATTTAATGTCATCGTTCATAACCGAATCCAAAGCTGGTTTAGCCAAATCGGTCATATTAAGGAACCATTGCATAGAAAGCTTCGGTTCAATAACCACATTGGTACGTTCTGAGTAACCAACCTTGTTATCGTAAGCTTCAACCTTCTCCATCAGTCCGGCAGCATTAAGATCTTTCTCTATTTGCTCACGTACATCGAAACGATCCATTCCAACATACATGCCTCCGGCTTCACTTATTGTTCCGTCGGCATTGAAAATATCAATAGTCTGAAGATTATATTTCTCTCCAAGCATATAGTCGTTTACATCATGAGCAGGAGTTACTTTCAGGCAACCTGTACCAAACTCGATGTCTACATAATCGTCCATGATGATAGGCACGGCACGGTTCACCAAAGGAACAATTACTTTCTTTCCTTTCAGGTAACTGTAACGTGGATCATTTGGATTCACACAAACAGCACTATCACCCAAAATTGTTTCAGGACGGGTAGTAGCCACAATAATGTATTTATCTTCCCCTTCAATCATATAACGAAGGTAGAACAATTTGCTGTGCTCTTCTTTGTAGATAACTTCCTCATCAGACAAAGCGGTAAGCGCTTTTGGATCCCAGTTCACCATACGCACGCCACGGTAGATCAAACCTTTTTTGTAAAGATCAACAAATACTTTAAGCACGCTTTCTGAACGAGACTCGTCCATAGTAAACGCTGTACGATCCCAGTCACAGGAAGCACCCAGCTTTTTCAACTGCTCAAGAATGATGCCACCGTGCTTATCAGTCCACTGCCATGCGTGTTTCAGGAACTCATCACGGGTTAAATCAGTTTTCTTAATACCTTCGGCAGCCAGTTTATTCACTACTTTTGCTTCAGTAGCAATAGAAGCATGGTCTGTTCCCGGTACCCAGCAAGCATTCTTTCCCTCCATACGGGCACGGCGGACAAGGATATCCTGAATGGTATTGTTCAGCATGTGGCCCATATGTAGCACACCAGTCACATTTGGAGGAGGTATCACTACTGTATATGGCTCGCGTCCATCAGGTTTTGACTTAAATAATTTATGATCCAGCCAATACTGGTACCACTTATCCTCCACGTCGGCGGGGTTATACTTACTTGCTAATTCCATGTTTTTATCTGATAATTTATTAATTCATTGAATATTGACCGCAAAATTAATAAAAAAAGGCGATTAACTGCGAAAGAAATGGCTACTTTTGCTATTGATTAAAAGAATTACAAACATGCATACAAGAAAAGAACAAATAGAAGCCTTCGGTCATTTTCTGGATATCCTCGATGAGCTTCGCGAGAAATGTCCGTGGGACAGGAAACAAACAAACGAGAGTCTGAGAGCCAACACCATTGAAGAGGTATACGAATTAAGTGACGCTTTGATGAAAGGTGATAAAAAAGACACCTGTAAAGAGCTGGGAGATGTATTACTACATGTTGCTTTTTATTCCAAAATTGCTTCCGAAAAAGATGATTTTGATATTAAAGACGTTTGCGATCATTTGTGCGAAAAACTTATTTTCCGTCATCCTCATGTATTTGGTGATACAGTTGCTGAAACAGCAGGACAAGTTTCTCAAAACTGGGAGCAGCTTAAATTGAAAGAAAAAGGAGGCAATAAATCCGTGCTAAGTGGAGTTCCCTCTTCCCTACCCTCAGTGATTAAAGCTTACCGCATACAAGATAAAGCACGGAATGTTGGCTTCGATTGGGAGAAAAAAGAGCAGGTTTGGGATAAGGTAAAAGAAGAATTTGGTGAACTTCAGACTGAAATATCCTCAATGGATAAAGATAAAGCAGAAGCAGAATTTGGTGATCTTTTCTTTAGCATCATCAATGCAGCCCGTCTTTATGGAATTAATCCGGATAATGCACTGGAACGAACGAATCATAAATTTATCCGCCGCTTTAATTACCTGGAAGAACACACCATCAAGCAAGGTCTCAATCTGAAAGATATGCCACTTGAGGAGATGGACAAATACTGGAATGAAGCAAAGAAAAAAGGATTGTAACATCAAATAAAAAAGCAAAATGACCCGATGTCTGAATTTGCATTCAGCCATCGGGCCATTCTATCATAATCAACCCTATTTAACCTCTATATTCTTAATCGTTGAAAGAATTCTCTCTTTCAGCTCTTCTTTTTCTGCAAAACTAATGCCTGAAACATCTGATTCATTGAGGAGTATTTGTCTTGCTTCCTGTGCTAAAGATTTCTTTTCGGGATGGTTTTTAAAGAAATCATCCCAATATTTCTTCAGCGAAGAAGTTTGTTCGAGAACAAAACAGATGTAAATGTCATATGTCAGAAAGTCTTCTATACTGTTAAATTCATCTTTTCCCACTTTATCATATAATTAATTGATATATTTAAAAAACGGATAAGGGGAAAACTTGTACTCATTCTCTTTCAATAAAATCTATTTAAACAGCAATACTTCGAAGTTTAAGTACTCCACGATGAATTAAATTGCGTACCGACTGATAATTCATATCCATAAGTATGCAAATATCTTCGTATTTCTTCTCTTCTAAATAATATAAAGTTAATGCCTCTTTCTGGCGTGGAGGAAGTTGATTTAAAAGATACTTCACTCTCTCATTTGAAACAGACTCCATTTCAAGCTTAATATAATCATTCTCTACATTCTCTGTAGCAACAGGATTCAATTCTTCTACAGGATAATCATCAAAATTAGTTCTTTTACGGCTTTCATCACATAGCTTATTTTTCAATGAGATGAAAAGATATGATTTGAAATTAGCTATTTCCCCTAGATCTTTACGCTTATTATAGATCTTAATAAAAATATCATGAATACAATCCTTTAAAAGTTCTTTATCTGTTGTTAGTCTGCAACCATAATTAAAAAGCATATTCACATGTAAATCATATATTCTGGAGAAAGCATTCACATCTCCTGATACTAAAAGGGAAAGCAACTGCGATAACTCAGTATCGTTAGTCACACTATCCATTCTATTCTCATTCTGTTCCTTCATGATATCTATTAACTTTATGTGTTGTCTTTCTAGACAATGCAAAGCTATAGATCAATAGAGTATATTTCTGGGAATATTTGGTCATAGAATGGAAACTATTGATAATTCTGTTTTATAACATATTTTTGCTAATTAATCCCTCTTTTTATACTTACAAGGCCTGAAACCAGTAAACTTCCGGAGCTTCCACACCACCATTAAACTGATAAGTATCAACTACTTTCAGCTTATTAGCAACAACAGAAACCTTTCCTGTTTTTACATCTATTTTCTTTAATGTATATACCCCTGGAGCTACCGGCAAAGCAAAATTTCCCTTTGACTGGCAATAAATAATTGTTCCCAGACCATTTTTTACCAGTTTATAATAACTGTTTGTACCGGTTTTTTCCACATGCATTTTTAAAGCATCCTTTAATAATGAAGTATCATTTATTTCAGGAAGTACTGGTAAAGATCCTCCGGCCATAAATACCGCCCAAGCCATATCGGGATAATTCTGTGCATAATAGGTAACTGCTTTTTCCGGATACTTTTCTCTATATTCACTTACTGCTTTATAAGCTTCATTGAAAGTAACCTTGCCAACTTTCATCAGGCGGGCATGTTGTCTTGGAGCTAAGTTCTTTCCACCTTCGGGAGCATATGTAGTTCCATCACTTTTATAATGCCAGTATCTGATATCGATAATATCAACTAAACCAGCACGCTTTTGATCTTTCAGAATTGCATCCTGGACATCTTTCGTTGTACTAAGTGCCACAGTAGCATGCTTACCTGTTTCCTTTCCCCATGTTCCAATCTCATCCAGCCAGAATTCAACAAAATGAAGAGGTCCTGTAAATTCTGCACTTATAAGCTGAACCACATTCTTATTATCCGCAAAATTATTCAGACATTGGCGAATATATTTTCGATGAAGTTCTCTTCTAACAGGATGAGAAATGTCATAAAAACGGTCAGCCATAAATATTCTCTTATCGCCGGTAAAAGGAACCGGTTCCGGGAAATCTGTGTCATTAATATTATTTGCAGAACGCCATGGACAATCTACCCAGTGTGCACCGGCTTCAATAATATTATGCTGGAAATAATTCTCATGGAAAAGGACTAATCCTTCTTTGTCTGATTCATCCGCAAACTCCTTCAATCGTGTCCAGTACCATTCATTTGGCATGTTTAAATCATATTTTGACAATCCGTCCCATGCAGTACCTTCGCCACATCGAGCAAAAGGTTGTTCATAGAAAGGTCCCCATACATCTCCTGTTCTACGGCGGGTACGTTCATGATCATCTCTCCTTAAGTCATACCATAAACCATAGTTATGATCTAATACTACGATATTCTGATTCTTCATGTATGAAACGACAGAATCAATGCGATCGGTAAGTCCTGTTCCTTCTCTACCTGGAACAAATCTGGTAATATGTGGTTTTGCCTGAGGTAAAAAGCTAGTTTTTAGTTTACCGTTCCACCATGGAACTTCAAATTTGTTACCCGTTAAAAGATGGTTGTTGATCTCAATCTTACCATCAACAACGGCCATTTGCTTTTGTGCTGATTCCTTTTCTTTATTGACCTTTAAAGATGAAGCTAGTTTCAGTTTTGCATGAGCTACAATATTTTCAGGCATTGAATCTTGTTCAATCCAATGGCATAATGTTAATCTAGGAGTAGTTAAAGACTGTTTAGCCATCAGAGCTGCAACTTCAAGACTTGGGCTACTTGAAGCTTCTGTATTCATTGGTAATACACGCCCTCTTGCCGAACAATCTTTACCCAAACGATCTTCTAATTGTGCATAGAAAAAACTTCTTGGCTGAATATGGTTGTTTGATTCGTTCCATTCGCCATTACCAGAGAATTGAGCCCATGTTCCATAAGCTCTGTTTACTGCATCTTTTGCAGGAGAGTAACATTCTATTTCTGCAGCAGTACATTGCCAGAAAAGACTGTTTGCTGTTCCCCAACCTGCACCGCAATAATCCTGACCCAGATTTTTGAAAGTAAGATTATTACCATCAATATTTACTATATCAAACAACAAACCGCAAGCCCAACTTTCCAAAGCGCCACTAAACCCAAAGGCTTCTTTAGCTTCACACTGTACAAAAGCATTTGGTCCGGGAGCACAAAATCCTGCACCAAAGTCGTGCATACCATGTTCTGAATAACAGCGTTGGAAAAGAGTTTGCTGACCCATTGTCAGGAATGTATTTCTACGCATACCTCCGGTTTCAGAAACAGGATCAGTAGAGATGCAATCTTCTACAGTTACTTTTGAAGCTGTCCGCTGAACAAAAACAGCACTTCCGGCAAGATATTTAAATGAGACTTTACGTACCCAGCAGTTTTCTGCATTTTCAATTGATACACCTCCCCAACAATGATCTTCATCTTTAAGATATTTTTGATTATAGCTTGATTCAATAGAAAGATTCTCAACACCACAATCAGAGATTCTATTATTCCAGCGATATACCAGCAGTTTAGATTTTCCCCACTGAGCATCAAGAGCCATTGTCAAAGGAACATCCAGTTCTACTTTATCATTATCTGTATTGGTAATAACTCTGTCCCAAAACAAATCTATATCTCCGGCTTTCCATCCCAAAGCAGTAATGCCTCCACCAAAGTGGTCACAACCCAGACTTGCTATCCATTCTGTTGTTGAAGGGCGATAAACCATTACTCTATCACCTTTTTTAATATTGTGACCAGGGATAATTGATATTGAACGAGAATTAACAGGTACATATGGAGAAGTAATTGCTATTGTATCAATTACTTTCATATCATTCTTGCCTTCAACATATATAACAAACCCTCTGTCGTAACCTCTCTTAATAAGAACTGTCTGATTTTTATCTGTACCCCGTAAAACAACGCCCGACTTAATAATAAAAAGAGATTTATCTAAATAGAATACTCCTTTATCTAATAAGACAGTACCTCTAAATCCATTCTTATCCGGAGCCAAAGAAGAAACGTAATTTATTGCTCTCTGAATAATAGCGGAGCAATCACCTTCCTGATGAGAAACAAATATTTTATTGGAAACTGCCGGAATATCTTTATCAGAACTTCTATATCCACAATATGAAAAGTCAAGAACCCTATTATTTTGTTGATCAAGGTTATATTTAACCTTACTGTTTTTTAGTTCCAAAGAATACTTTTGGGCAAAAAGACTTTGCACAGCAATAGCACAAGAAACTACTATAAAAATATTTCTTAAAGCAGTAATCCGAATTATCCTCATTTTATTAAGCTTATTAGATTAATGAATATAATTCTAAAACGATAAAAGAGGGCTTTTGTAATCAGTCTTTCACGACTTTCTATACGTATTCATATATTCACGGGGAGATTGATCATATTTCTTTCTGAAACATTTACCAAAATACCCTACATCTTTAAATCCTACGGCAAAAGCAATCTCAGAGATAGACTGGTCTGTATTCTTAATCATTTCAATAGATTTATTCAGTCGGATCTCTTTCACCAAATCAACAGGAGCAAGTCCCGTGAGGCTCTTCAGTTTTTTAAAGAAAGATGAACGGCTCAAGCCGATACTAGAAGCAATGGTATCAATATTAAAATCACTATTATCCAGGTTTTCTTCAATAACCTGATGTATCTTATCAAGCAATTGCACATCTTTCTGAACCAGGAATTGCTCATAATCAACCGAAGGCTCATCATTATCCTTTTTCCATAGCCTTTCCTGGAAAAGTTTCCTTTCTCTTAATAACTGCTCTATACGAGCTACCAGATAATCTTTACTGAAAGGTTTTGTAATATAGGCATTTGCTCCAAGGCTAATAGCCATAGTTTTTGCTTCATCACTACTTTTTGCAGTTAGTATAACTACCGGAATATGGCTAATCTTAAAATCTTTCCTGATGCGTTGTAGCAATTCAGTACCATCCATTTCGGGCATCATCTGATCGGTCACAACAATATCCGGATGATAAAGATGAACTTTCTTTAAACCTTCCACTCCATTATTTGCAATGAAAATACGGAATTTATCTTCTAGCTGCATCTTTATCAGATTACATAAATCCTTGTTATCTTCAACTAATAACAAACTGGGTAACGCAGAATTTTCTTTTTTCAAATTTTCATCCAATTCCTCATCTTCTTCATTTCTATTCGTATCTAAAATGGAAGCTTCATGAGGAAGCTCATCAACCTGATCGCTAAAATAGAAATCAACTTCTGAGGGTTTAAAATGATCTTTGCCTAATAACAACTCGATGGTAAAGGCAGACCCTTTAGACGGCTCACTCTCCACGGTAATTTGTCCATGATGCATAGTCATAAGCTCCTTAGAAAGAGCCAAGCCAATTCCTGTACCCTTATAAGTTGCATCTTTTGCATTATCTCCCTGTGAGAAACGCTCAAAAATCTCAGCTAGTTTATTCTGAGGAATGCCGGTACCGGTATCTTCCACCCGGACGAAACAACTCTTTCCATCTGCAAGAAGTCCGGTTGTCAAAAAGATACTTCCGCCAGAAGAAGTGAATTTGAAAGCATTAGAAAGAAGGTTGCGTATCACAATCTCCAGCTTCTCTTTATCCACCCAGACAAAAATATCACTTTCTTCAAAATGTGAAGTATAGCTAATCTCATTTTCTTCAGAAAGAACCACAAATTCCTCACTCAAATGCTCAATCAAAGCATTCAAATTTACCAGAGAGACATGCAAACGCATTTTCCCATTCTGTATTTTTCTGAAATCAAGAATCTGATTAACCAGATTAAGCATCTGATCTGTGCTTTTTTCCATTAAATCAATATACCGGACTCCCTTATCTGATAGCTTTTCTTTTTCACGTAATTCCTGAATAGGTCCTTTAATCAAAGTCAAAGGAGTGCGCAACTCATGAGAAATATTTGTAAAGAACTTAATCTTCAACTCGGCTAATTTCTGTTCAATATAAATATCATTCTTTATCTTTATCATGAAAAAGACAAATTTTACAACTCCGTATAACAAAGCCAGGAACAAAATTGCATAAATTGCATAAGCAATGTTGGTTCTCCACCAAGGAGGAAGAATGATGATTTCCATTGTTTTTTCAGAAACAAAGGATGGATTCGCTTCATCTATTGTTTTAACCCGGAACAAATACTTTCCGGGAGGTACATTCGTATATGAAGCAATACGGTTCTTTCCACTAAAGTGCCATTCCTCTTCATAACCCTGAAGTATATATTTATAGCTGATGCGGTTCTGACTGTAATAGTTCAATGCAGCAAACTCAATCGTAAACATTGACTGATTATGCTTTAGAGTGATTGTTTTCAGCTCCTTGACTGATTGTCGGTGCTCACCTTCATTCAAAGAATTAATATCTTGATTGGATATTTTAAAATCTACAATGAAAGTTTTATATGCAAAATTATAAGTCTGCAATCTGAACGGATTAAACTTCAAAATTCCATCTTTACATCCAAACCAAAGCTGACCGGAAGCACAGCGTAAAGCACTCTCTTCCTCCATCTTTACAGGAATAAAGCCGTCATATCTATCAAAATTACGAAAAGACTGAGTTCTGGAATCAAAACGAGAAATTCCCATTTCTGTAGCTAGCCAAAGATTACTTTTTCCATCTTCTACGATAGACAATATTACATCACTTTTCAGTCCTTCCTTTAATCCGTATGATTGGAATACAGGCTTTCTGTTTTCATGATCATATCGAATAAGCTTGTTTAATCCACCACCAAAAACGCTAACCCATATTTGGGATTTTTTATCTTTATATAATGCGTAAATATCATTGTCCGCAATATCCGATCCATCCTGATAAACTTCAAATTTAATTTGATCCGGTCTCTTAAAGTTACCGTTAAATGACATCAATCCATCACTTGTACCAATCCAAATGCGACCTTCAGAGTCTTCGATCATATTTCGAATCTCCATATACATACCATTGGAAGGGTAATATTTGAAGCAATTATATTTATGTTTAAAAATAACCTTACCATGCTCTTCCTGCAATAAATTTAATCCTCCCCCGAAAAGGCCAGCCCAAAGACGTCCTTTACTATCTAAAAAAGAACAATATACTTCATTGCTGCTAATTGAGTTCGGATTATTTTCATCGTTCACGAAACGAGTAAAGCGGAATCCCAAACTGGAAGAGTTATCCGGTTCTGCTTTTACCAGTCCTTTCCCTTTGGTTGAGAACCAGAGATTTCCCCGATTGTCTTCCATTATATGATAAACATTTCCAATATTGTAATTAGCTTCAGAGAACTTTTGTTTTAATGCGCCATTTCTTCCCATCCAATAAACCTCTGAATTCCGGGTTCCTACCCAAATATCTCCATTTTTAGCTTCAAACAAAGCTTTAACTCCGACCTTACAAAGGTCAGCATCCAGACTCTTATTTTCAAAGGAACATGGAGAATAAAGAGAAAATTGTTTTTTGGGGAAGCTGATTTTATAGATACCATTATCCATTGAGGTAACCCACAAAACGCCCTCACGGTCTAGTAATATGTTACAAAGTCTGTTACCTTTCTCAAATTTGAGGAATTCTTCAGAATGATTTAAATAGTCAAGTGTAAGTTTATTACGGTCTATTCGGGCCAAATCGCCTGATGAAGTAATGAAAAACATACCATGTTCCTTTCCATCCAGTTCCTGAATATCTTCATTCACAAGACCATTAGGAAAAACAAACTGTCTATTTTCATTATTTGAAGGGTCATAATAAACCACACCTTTATTACCTATTACAAACCAGATTTTACCAAAACTGTCACTAAAAGATTTAACTACGGGTTCTTTAATCTGAGAAGAGAACAATAATTTAAATGTCTTTTTTTTCAGGTCGTATAGGTAAACACCCTTGTTGGCAACAGATATATAGATCTTTGTTCTGTCTTCCACCTGAATATTTTCGATGACACCTTTACCCTGTAATATCCTTATTGGAATTATCCGTCCATTATAAAGAGTTATCAGATATATTTTTCCTTGCTTATCACCCAACCATAAAACTCCTTTATTCTGGTATGCACATGACAACTCTTTTTCATATGCCAGTCCAATTTTTCTGAGAATAAAATCGGAAGACTGTGATTTTAATGACCTGCCTTTAGGACAAGACAGGATCTTATAGTCCATACCAATCCAGCTAATATAATCCTTACTTTCACATAATAGATTATTTTTTAGTTTTGTATTGCCAGCTTTGTTCTTTGAATCGTGAAGAAGGATTATGTTTATCTTACCATTCCGGTCAGAGGATGCCTTTAATAAGTCTTTATTCTTGGTTAACAATAGAAGTTCCCCATCCTCTGTTTTCTGAATTTTAATAATCTGGGAATTTACGGAGTATTTTTTCCTCAGTTCATTAAATACGGAATAGAAACATTCCTTGTGTTTATCAAAAAGATAGAGTTTATGGTCAATGGTTTTAACCCATAAATTACTACTTTTATCTTCTATTATTTTCTGAATTTTTCTGGGAGGGATATCTGTGTAGTATTCGTTCCGGCTATTGTAAGTCTTAAACTTTTGTCCGTCAAAACTGCATAACCCGTACCATGTGCCAAACCAGACAAAACCGTCTGAATCTTTTATTGCACAATTAACTATTTCATGAGGGACGCCATTCTCTACTGAATAATGCTCAATAATCATGTTATTATTTGCTGTCGCAAAACGACAGGATAATAACATAATTATCAGCACTAAATATTTATTCATGTTCTTTTGCCTATTTTTTTAAGTATGTGTCAAAGTTAAGCAAAGACAGGCAAATGTACAACTAACACTTAACACTTTAAAACTTATTAATCACTATTTTAAGTGCTTTTCACCAAACTCTGTCTGCTGAAGCTCAACTTCATTTAAAACTTTACGCTTTTCTTCCTCGGACAAGCTTTGTTTAGCCTCGTTAGCAAGTTTTTGACTTTGACTGACTTTTTTCTGTACTTGATCCATGTAACAAAAGGGCTTTTCAGCAGGAATACTTTCAAACTCTAGCTCAGCAGTTGTTGGAGAATAAACACCTTCATACTGAACATGAGCTTTCACTTTTATCTTACCAGCCTTATTGGTTGCACGGATTAATACCGGAGCAGAACCAAATTCCACGGCACGTGGATTAGCACCAATACTTGAGTCACCAATAATTGAGCCTTCACCTTCCACACTAAATACTACATTTTCTTTTGCTAAACGACGAACATTTCCGCTATCATCAGTAACTTCAGCTATTACAACTGCAAAATCAGAACCATCGGCAACTAATGACTGTCCCTCGTGATCGAGTGTTAATCTTAATTTGGTGGAACGGCGGGATGGCATTCTTTTAAAGCTGCACACAACTTTGCCATCAATAATACCTTCTGCTACGAAACTAACTTTCTGCCAGTTCTTCTGTACATACGTATATTCGCGCATGTCCCTGAACTTATAAACATTCTTAAATATTACGGGAGTATTAGGAATTCCATTCTTCTGATGAATAACAGGCTGCACAATTGTATCCTTTTCATAAGCAATTAATCTGACTGAATCGCAATTACTGAACACTACGACATCGCTATCTGAAAAAGGAGTGATTTCATTCGCAATATATGTCATTGGTCCGGTTTCACAAACAGGATGACTAACTTTAGGAGACACCTGACTCTTGAACATATAATATGCATATTTGGGCTGACGGAAACAATCAAAGATTCCTCCCCAATAAGGATCGGGATGATATCCGCGTTGGTGATCAAAAGGATGCCATTGTGCACCACCTATAAATTGTCCGGTTGTATTAAACATCGCGCCATAAGATTCAGCTAATGAAAGAGCCTGTACTAATTGTGGACGTTCACCCCAGCTGCGTGAAGCACGGTTATTATTGTTATGAGCATACCAGTCGTCTACATTCTCTCCGAATTCCCGGGTAAAGACACATTGTTTAGCCTTTCCTTCGTCAGTAGGCCATCCATAAACCAATCCGTAGTTATCAGCAACTCCCTCGGAATGCAAATCACCCGCAGCAACCGGAGCACCTGGATAAGGGAATTCATCCTTCGTTACTTTCAATGCAGATAAAGAGAAATCAAGTGGATAACGAGTTTCATTCAATATTGGTTCCCAGATAAGAACCGATGTATGGTTACGGTCACGGCGAATCATCTGATGAGTATTTTCATTTACCAGCTCTCCGAAATGAGGATCTTTATTCCAGAACTGCCATCCGGGAGTAGCTACAATGATGAATAATCCCAACTCATCACAAGCATCCATAAATGCCGGATCCTGTGGATAATGAGCCGAACGAATTATCTTACAACCAGCATCGCGTAATTTTTTAGCATCACGCCATTGCTGAGAATTAGGAAGAGCATTACCTACATAACCAAAATCCTGATGTCTGTTTGCACCAATCAGCTGACCATAAGGCTTGCCATTAAGGAAGAATCCATCTTTACCAAGGAACTCAGCTTTACGAATACCAATACGAGTAGTTCCACCATCCAAAGCCACTTTTCCATCAAGTACTCTTGAATTGACTCTGTATAGATAAGGATTTTCAGGGAACCAAAGATTCGGTTTGCATACAGTTATTTTTTGTCTGGCAGTTTGACTTGCACCAGCCTTAAGCAGCAACTTAGTCTTTTCTTTGGCAATTACTTTTCCTGATTTATCACATAATTCAGTTTCAATATAAACAGTTTTATTTTGTTTGCCATCATTCTTAACGTCTGTATCAACAAAAATATCGGCACTCTTTTCACTGATATTATCAAAATGAACAAAGACCCCACCACCAGCAACTTTATTCGCTTCAATGGCATCTGTTATAGCAACCGGCGATTTCGCAATCATCCACACATCACGGTAGATTCCTCCGTGATAAGCAAAGTCCAGCGTATATTGTTTCTTCCCGGGAGGAAAGTTCTTATCATCACTATTATCTGTAAAAACAGCAATTAAACAAGATTCACCTGCATGAATGCCTAGATCGGTTAATGAAACACTGAAAGGAAGATATCCTCCGAGATGCTGTTTCACTAGTTTTCCGTTTACATAAACATCAGATTTACCCATCACCGCTTCAAAGTACACAGAAACATTCTTGCCAGCCAATGATTTGTCTACAACAAAATGTTTTCTGTACCATGCCGGTCCCTGATAATTGCGGCAACCACTAGCCTCAGCCGGTTCTAACGCCACAGTGTGCGGTGTAGCAACTACTTCCCAGGATGAATCATCCAGGCCAACAACTCCACCATTTTTGACATCTCCTTTATAAAAGCGCCATCCGGGATTAAAATTATACACAATTCTTCCACTGCCTTTCAGATCAATAAAGCCTGCAACAGATGTTTCAGGACGATACGAGCCGGCAAATCCAAATACTGGCATCAAAAAGAGCAAAAGTGCTGCAATAACATTCTTCATTATTCTGTATCTTTTTTTATTTATTTCTTAATCATAACAACAACGTCTTTCATCCTTTCAGTAGGATAAACACGTAAATTAACCACCTTACCATTTTTCAACTCCGCTTCCACTGTTGTATTCTTCGAAGCGTGCAGTTTAAAATGCACATCCCATTCCACTGGCCAGGATGGAAATAAAAGTATCTGGTCGCCATTTGTCTGCAATAACATTTCCTGCAGACCAATCATTCCGCTTCCTCCCCAATTATGATCGGGAGTCCAGTCATAACCCGGTCCCCAGAAAGCGGGGAAACGCAAATCACTATCCTTCATTTTAAGGGAAGTCAGTCGTTGAGCTTCTTTTGTCAGGCCCAGACAAGCTGCAAAAATATTATCTTGCTTCCATCCAATATGGCTTCTGAACTTTAAGGCATCAGAGTCATAAAGATAAGTATTTAGAGCAATATCCAACTCTTTTTGCCCTACTCCGTAAATTCGCCACGGAAAGACCGGATATAATTGAGGCGACTCCACATTATTTATTCGTTCCCACAATTTAGCCGGAGCAATCACCTGCTTTCCATTCACTTCTTTGATAGTTATTGGTGGAATTGTTGATAACATCTCTTTCCAATGTGCAGTCTTTGCACTGTCGGCAGGTAGTTTAATCATTTTTTCCAGTACAACTCTCAAAGCCGATATGGTAGTTGTGGAATTATAAGTCATCTTATATGTTTCGCAAGCCGAGCCGGGATAAAGAACCAGGTGTCCGTCTCCATCAAGAACCTTGCGTCCGCGCTGAGTAGCCAGCATCCGATAATGTTCATCAAAGAAAGTTAGAGCACTTTCTATCAGAGGAACATATTCATCTATCTTTTCATTATTATAATCTTTGGTTTCCAGAATCATATTGCAGAACTCAAGTACTGTGTCCCATTCATATTCCAACCATGCATTATATTCCAATCCCTTATCGAAACCAGCCGGGCGTTTCCAACCGTATTCACTTGGATTTGGTAACCCAAAGTTTTCTATTTGTTCGGGAAAGCAGCCTCCTTTATGATTCCAGTAAACCTTACTGCGAAGCTCTGCGTTTTTCAGGATTCTCATATAGAAAGCAAACTGAGACTTCATCATATCAAAGTCACCACTTTTCAGCATAGGGAAATAAACCAATCGTTGGTTCTGTGCAGTCATTGTACCCCCACCCCATTTACGATAATCAGGGGTGAAACTTTGCAAAGTGTCTACATGGCAAGGATCAAAGGTAAACAGTCCGCCATTGAACTTTGTGGGATAACTACCATAAGCATTGCAGCCCAGCATATAGCGAAAAAGCTGATAATTACGTCCAATGCGCCACGCTTCAGAATCTTGGTTTGTTTCATTTATACAGATAGAACTCCGGTTCCAGTAAGCATTCCACCAAGCACGTGTCTTTTTCTTGTCGGCATTAGTATTTATTTGTCCAACTGTTTTAGCTAATCCTTGCTTCCATTGGTTCAGTTCTGCAACTTGTTCCGTGTACAAAGCCACATATATCTGATGTGAGCTTGAAGGTTTAACACTCTTCATGCACCAGGACTTGTAATCCGTTCCGGCATATTCACCTTGGCTTGTGCCTGTAAACTGAAGGTTATCTCCCCAAAGCATACCACCAAAAGTAAGATTACCCAATGGATTATACATTTCTTTTTTTACGGAATCCATGCCTTGCTGGGCAACTGTAACATCAAAGACTGTCTGTTCACTGTTTTTGTGGTAAAAGGTTAGTTTGTTTCCTTGCGCTTCCACCACATATGCTTTTGTAACCAAACCTTTTGGCACAGCCCATTTATAGGAATTGGCATTGCCTTCTCCTTTTCTTATCAAACGATCCTGATAACGCCAGTTTTCATAGCAAACCTCAGCGGAAAGTTTCTGCTTACTTTTTACGTCGACATGAATAACCGGACTAAATACATTTACCCATAACTGGATAACAGTTCCACCGGCCTCAACCTCAACATATCCGTCTTTAAGCTTTAGTTCCTGACGGAAACTGCTGCTTGTAAAAGGATTAGGAGACAGCTTTATGCGGACACGCCCTGATTTGAGAAGACAATTATTCTCATCAAGTGAGCCACTGCGGGAGATATAAAATAAAAGTTCATTGTTTTCCACCCATACATTCAAACCTATATCTCCTCCTCCGCAAGGCATAGATTGGTGAGAGCCTTTACTTTGAGAAGTCCACAGGGTACTATACGCATTCAACCAGTCGGCAGATGATGCTGCCCGACTGGTTGTAATGAGAGTCAGTAATAATATGGCAACAAAGGTTTTCTTCATATTTGTATTACCAATTATCAGTTCTGAAAGAAGAAACAGGCAGTCCTTCTGTTCCGTAAAGATCACCATCTACATAGTTTTCGAACGCATAGCGAACGGCAACAGGTTTCTTAACTTCATCCGATTTTACATACACTTTACTTCTAACAATCCATGCTTTTGCAGGATAAAATTTCTTATCAGCACCAGCTACCTTAAAGTTTTTCAATTCACCTTTTGGAGCAGCAACCCACATCTGAGTTCTGTCAAAGCTTACTACAACAGTGTCATTCTGTACACTCATTTCCTTATAGACAGGACCATCGGCAGTAACTCCATTTATCTTGTAAGTTTTCACCAATGCCTGAAGAGCAAGACGTTCACCTGCAATTTGTTTCTTTCTTGGGTGAATACCTTCTTGTAATCCGGCATCCAGTAAAACAGCCATACCTGTATTTTCTATTTTATTCTCTGCAGCACATTGAGCTTCACGCAGATAAGCTGAATTAATAACTTCTTTGCCTGCAGGAGTAATAATTGAATAATCATAAGGAGCTATCTGGCAGTAATAGAATGGGAAGTTTCCCTGATTCCATCTGGTTCTCCATGACTGTATCATTGTAGAGAAAAGATTGGCGTAAGATTGAGAACGGTCATAATTAGATTCTCCCTGATACCAGATTGCACCTTTGATAGTATAGCCAACCAACGGAGCTATCATGCCTTGGTATAAAGTTGTCGGAGTACGGTTCTTCTCTATTATATCTTCGGGTGACTTTGGAATCTTCACTTCCGGAAAACCTTTCAGCATTTCTTTATCCATCCATGCTTCAGCACATGAACCACCCCAGCTGCTGCAAATTAGTCCAACCGGAACATTCAGAGTTTGCTGAAGCAAACGACCATAATAATATGCTGTAGCACTAAACTCTTTTACTGATTCGGGTGTAGCAGACTTCCAGTCTCCTTTCACATCATTCTGAACATCAATAACAGAATTATGCCCAACAGTAAATAGACGAATCTGAGGATTTGCAGATTTCAGGATATCCATATTTGAATTCTCTACCGGTTGGTTCTTATAACCCTTCATTGGCATTTCCATGTTCGACTGACCAGAACAAAGCCATACCTCACCAACTAAAACATCTTGCAGAAGAGTTTGTTTGCCATCATTGAATGTGATGGAATATGGACCGCCAGCTGTAGGAGTTGCTATAGCAACTTTCCACTTTCCTGTTCCGTCCACATCAACAGTATATTTCTTTTTATTCCATGATGTAACAATAGTCAGTTTCTTATTTGGTGTTGAAGTTCCCCAAAAAGAAGCATTTGTTTGTTGTTGTATAACCATTCCATTTGAGAAAAAAGCTGGAAGTTTAACTTCGGCCTTTATTGCGGTCGAGCAAAAGAGCGATAGCGCCAATGCGAATGCTCCAAATCTGAACTTGTTATTCATTTAACTATGTATTTTATAATCAGTATCTATGTATAATCCGATAATAAATTAAGTAATTACAAAGATAGTCTTAAAATAATCATGTACATGTTTAGTCCCCAATCTTGTACATGTTTGCTTTTAATCATGTACATGATTGGATCCAAACATGTACATGTTTCTACTACCCAAACTAGTTTAAATTATTAATATCTCTATTACGATCTATTACTATCCCTAATAAATCAGGTTTAATGGTCCTGTAAGACCAGATTCCTGTAAAGGCAACTTTTCAGACCAGTAAGGAGCATTTGTCCAAAGATTACCCGATTTAATCTTTTGATCATGCACACCCTTCATCTTATTCATCCAGGTATTAACAACCTGAATCTCTAATTTGTTATTCCCTTTCTTTATTGCGCTGGTGATATTAACCCTATATGGAGCAGTCCACACTGTTCCGCAATTTACGCCATTAACAATAACCTCGGCCATAACATTGACTTTACCCAAATCAAGATAGATTTGTTTTTTGCCAACCTTATTCTTCCATTGGAACATTGTCTGATAATTGGCAGTACCTGAGTAATACTTAATATCAGCATCCTCTTCCTTACTCCAGTCAAACAAAGTATTTCTTTTTAATGACTTTGATACTTCCGGAAAGTTCACCGTCCACTCCTTCACTGTCAACGGAGCAGAAGCAAGAATTGATTTTTCGTTACCGAAAACAGAGCTAGCCTGACGCTGGAAAACAACAAAGACAGATTCGTTTGCAGCTAACTCCAACGATATTTCAGTTCTGTCGTCAGCTTCATACCATACAGCTGCATCCTTAATCTCGCCAGTTACAGGATTCCAAAGTTCCGGTTGTCTGCCTGAACAGCGTAAAGAAACTGTTACTTTACGAGATTCGTTTTTCTGGTTAGCTATAAAATAAATATCAGTACCTTCTCCGGCACGATGAGTCCAGGCAAAATCTTTAGCATTATCCTTGAATATAACATCCTTCTTCAATCCGAACTGAGCAAAATCAGAATCAGTATAAGGAAGTTTATATTGAGGAGAAGCCGCCCATATTTCTTCAGCAATTTTATTCAGTTCTTTAGTATTGTAATCTTTATCACCCAATCCAGGTACCTTTGATGGTTTATCACCTAACAAGACAACAACTCCCGACTTCTGAAGCATCTTAATTTTTCTAGCCACTTCCAGACTCATATAATTTCCATCAGGAGACATTGGATGAGGTTTGGGCAGCACTAGTATTCTATACGCAGCTCCACCAGACACAACTAACTTACCAAATTCTGCTCTTGAAAGACGTACCAATGCATCCTTATTAAATGAATCATAAGCATAGCCAGAAAGTGGATCAATCCAATCTCCCATATCAGTCATGTTTGCAGAGTTGAAAACACCAACAGGCATTTCTCTCACAGGCTGACCATCATTTGCTAAACGTTTTGTTTCAGCTGCCACACGCTCTTTTCCGAATATTCCAGGAAGAGAAGGAACAAGTCTGTCGGGAAGAATGGCTCTTCTTGGAGTTTCTTCGCCAGTAAACACAGCCACATCAACAATAGGATGACCGAACTGCAATAGAGTCTGACAACGACGGGCGTAATCAACCCAGGCCTTTCCCTGCTTCCACCAAGTCTGATCACGCTGGAAGAAAATACCAATACCGTCAAGAGTCATGCCCGGTGCTTTGTCCACATAAGGATTATGCACATAAACATGATAAAATAGTTTATTGATGCCTAAGGCATAATTTCTGTCGAGCAAAGGTTTTAGCATTGCAGGATTCTCATTCCACATGGTGCGTAGCTGAGTAAACCCTTCGGCCTGAATAATATTCTTTCCATAAATATGAGCACCCGAAATGGCATCCAACATATCATTTGGTTTATCGTGAGTAGGACTGTTCAGCCAGAATTCGCCCATCGGTCTGTCCACAGCCTGATAATGTAGCATTCCATCGCTCACCATTGTAGGAGCAACACTTTCTGCTGAGAATTCGCAATCGTATTCCTTTGCTTTAACAGCCAAAGTTTTATAAAACACATCAACAATAAGTTCCGATATTGTCTGACGAATATCACTTAATACACTTTCTGTCTTTTCAGCACTTTCAAGCGGAGTACCAGTATACACCAATAAATATGGAGTAAGATCGTATCCTCTTTTCCTCTTAAACTCAGAAATAAAATTGTCCGACCAGTTCTGACTTCCGCATTCCCAGCTATCTACATGCATAAACTTCAGAACACGCTTTGCCAATGCTGGATCTGTCTTTCTGAAAGCCTCTCCAAACCAATGGTCAAACTGTATTTTTACAGCTTCTTCGCTAAACTTATCACATTCAAGACCTTTAGCACCTCCACCGGTGGCATTGGTATGTCCGGTAGAAGTATGTCCCATTCTTACAATCTTCCACTTTCCAGCAGGAAGAACTGTGTTCAATACATCACCAGTCAGGTATGAAGAAAGATCTATAATCTGATTCTGCTTTACACAATCTTTATCCGGCAATTCATCAGCCTGAGTTCTTTTACTTACTCGCCATACAAGTCCGGCTTTACCTTCAAACTGACTGATTACAGCCTTACCTGATAAAATAAGTTTCTTGATTTTCAGGTTCGGTTTCCACTTTGCAGCATCCATATCTTCCGCTCCTGGCTCTGTTCCTTTCGGATCCCAATAGAAACGGAAATAACGAGCTGTTGTAACCGGAATAATATGAGTAGAATTCTCATCCGTATTCTGCCAACCTTGTCGTGCCGGAACCAATTGTTTAACTGTACGGAAATTAATACCGTCATCGCTTACACAAACTTTCAGGCGGTGAGCTTCATAATTATTTCCGTTGAGTACAAGTTCTATAGAACGACAAGTAAATGGTTCTTTAAAAGAATATTGAATCCAGCATGGAGTAGAGCTTTTGAAAGCGCCTGTTTCATTTCTCTTCACCAAGTAAGAAGGCGTTTTATCATCTGCAATAGATGAAGTAACTTCCGGAACATTTATATCAGTGGAAAACTCTTGTTGAACAGGAATAGCATAAAGTCCTATTTCCTTGTAAAAACCATTATATGATTCCGGTCGGGCCAAGTGCAAATTCTTAATCTTTCCACCTGAAACAATGGTATCACTCCAAACAACTTTCTGAATAGATTTCTCCGGAGTAATCCATGGTCCACCAGCCAAGGCGAATCCATCACAAATATGCATACCAAGTTTTAGTCCTACCCTGTCTGCTTCCTGCATAGAAAAGCGGACCATCTCCCACCATTCGGGAGTGAGCTGCTGATATGCCGGAGAGAAAGATTTATTTTCGGCAGTACCTTTGATAGGCATCAGATAAACACCGCCAAGTCCGGCTTGCTTCATGGCTTCCATATCAGCAGTAATACCAGCCTTTGATACGGCTCCGTACATCCAGTACCAGAATGACCACGGAGCAGATTCCACCGGAGGATTATTAAACCTTTCTGCCAAAGTTGGTATCTGTGCACTAGAGATGGTACAACCAAGAATCAAGAGAGACAGAAGGATTTTTCTATATTTATTCATATCACAAGAATTTTTCAGACGTAACTGATTATTTGAAGTTGAATATCAATTTACCGGTTTTTTGTCCGCTCACCCATTTAGGTTGTGAAGAAGGACCTATCAAATCTGTTGCATTCACTTTGTTTCTTACTGCAGGAATCACATCCAAGACAGAGATACCGCTTTGAGGCAACGTATAAAGTAAAGCATCGCGTCCGTCTCTTGGCTGATAAACACCGATATAAACATTAGGAGTTTCATTTGTGATTGAAATTACTCCTTCAGTTGTTGTAAGATTCATCCATGAACAATTTGCAAAGTATCCTTTAAACTCAGGATAAGTAAATGATTCACCAGGGATAGGATCGTTGTACTTATTTTCCCATACATCATAAGTTGTTCCGTGCAAACGGTTCTGCCATACACGGTAAGGACCATTACCCAACCAGCGTTTGCTTTGCATCTGATCTTCAGGATAATCAAATCTCACTCCCATCAAATCAACCACACCATTGAAATTATAAGTATAGTTTAACACCAATGAACCGTCGGGTCTTACTGTCCACTGAGCAGTTTCCATATTTCCAAGTTTATAAGAAGCAGTAATCACTAAATCATTACCTTGCTCTTTTACTGCTAACTTATCAAATACAGCTGCATCAGTAAATTCCTTGTAAGTTCTGTCCAGACTCTTCGCATTAGGATCATCGTGGTTATAGAACTGATCTAATGAACGGTCGGCACGACGAGCACCAATGAATCTCGGTCCGTTAGCAAATGAAATCTTCTTTCCGTTGCTTATAACCTCTTTCAATTGACCATCTTTCTTGCTGAAAGTATAGCTTTTATCAGCTACTGTAGCAGTTACAGCACTGTCACTTTCTTTATAAGAAGCTATTTTACCGGATTTTGAATCTTCTTTCTGTGCCTTGCCTTCAATCTTCCAGCTCCAGCGCCACAATTCCTTACCATTTTTATCAATAACAGTTAAGAACACAGCATCAGTTTTATCAGAGATAGCAGGCATATTTGTTTTAAGTACGCCGGCTGCATGAGGAACAATATCGGTTCCTTTCACTTCGCCTTGTTTCAATACTGTTGCCCCATTTGCATCAGATACAGAAGGGAAAGCAACCTGTTTCCAAACAAATTTGCATTCATTTATATTAGTGAAGTCATATCTGTTTTCAATCTGGAAAGTTCCGTCAAAACCCTTATCAAGCTTAGTGTTCATAACCTGAACCGGGCACCATATTTGTTTAATAGTAAAGAAGCTTCCTTCCTTTTCATGGTGAGGGCCAACAATTCCATCGCAAGCAAAATTACCCTGATTATCAATACGTCCGTCTTCATCCACACGTTTCACTCCTTCATCGGCCAATACCCATAAAAAGCCACCCGCACAACGAGGATGTTTACGCATCATTTCCCAGTAATCATACAATCCGGCACCATGTCCACCATCATACAAACCATGCAGAAACTCTGTAGGCATAAAGATTTGAGGCAAGCGCATATATTCCTGACTTTCTCCGTAAGAACGATAGTGCATAGTTTCAAATCCGCTAAAGTTTCCTTGTGGGTGGATCACGGGGCGAAGTTGAGGATCCCATTTATGGAATTCCCCATCCAATTCTGTATTCCAACCCTTTTCATTACCATTGCTCCACCAGATGATAGAAGGATGGTTCACATCTCTGGTAACCATTTCCTCTGCCAGTTTAATGCCAGTTGGAGTTTCGTAATGTCCGTGCCATCCGCCAAGTTCACTCATCACATACAATCCTAGTTCATCACAAGCTTCATAGAAAGCAGGATCAGCCGGATAGTGAGATAAACGAACGGAATTCATATTCATTTCTTTAATCAGGCGTACATCTTCGTAGTTCTTTGCACGATCCAGTGTTCGACCAGTCTCCGGACGGAAACTATGACGGTTTACTCCACGGATATTTACTCTTACACCATTGATATAAAGTCCATCGCTTTCACGAACTTCAATAGTTCTGAATCCAAACTTTTCTTCTGTCTGATGAAGAACAGCACCGTCTTTATCAAGTAAAGAGAACTGAGCTTTATATAAATTAGGAGTTTCAGCCGACCAAAGTTTAGGAGAAAAAAGACTTAATGCAACTGTAGTCCAGTCGCCACCCTCTTTTACAGGAGAAGTGGTTTCTTTCACTTTTTTACCGGCAGCATCAAGTATCACTGTTTTCAGACTCAAATTATCCGATGTAGCATTACCTAAGAAACAAGTGGCTTTGAAAGAACCATCAGCTTTAGCATCAAGTGCAATCCGGTTAATGTTCATTGCAGGCTTTGCTTCCAGGAATACCGGACGGAAGATTCCACCAAAGTTCCAGTAGTCGGCTCTGCGCTCTGCCAGATTTACTCCGGCATTTTCTGACTCTTTGCTTACTGTAACTTCCAGTAAGTTCTTCTTTCCGTACTTCAACATATCTGTAACATCGTAAGAAAAACGATAAAACGCGCCCTGATGTTTTTCACCAGCCTTGCGTCCGTTCACCTTAACTTCAGTATCAGTCATGGAAGCCTCGAATACCAAACGAATTCTTTTTCCTCGCCATGATGAAGGTACTTCAAACTCATGTTTATATTGTCCCTGTTCTTTAGCTATTCCATCAGGAAAAGGTTTGCCATAGAAAGTTATACCATATTGAAACTGCCCGAACCCCTGTGTTTCCCAGCAGGAAGGGACCATAATTTTTGACCATTTGCCAGAGTTACGACCGTCAGTGCAATAAAAATCCCATGCCACTGCATCATCGGCGCCTTTACCTGAGAGGTATTGAACCAGAGTACCCATCTCAGACTTCTGAGCATATAAAAAGGAAGTTAAAAACAATGATAAAAAAACAATTGCTTTTCGCAAATTCAGAACTGTATGCTTCATAATTTCTATAATTCTTTATATAAAAGGACGAAAAAGAGCCATTTTTGTACCCAATTAGGTCCTTATTTTAAAGGCTATATACCCTTCTATACTTCCGAACTTAAACTCAGAGACTATAAGCAGCCTGATTTTGTGGAATTTTAAGCCAATAAGAGCTAAATATGTCAATAGGTAACTAACAACAAAAGAACACCGTTCAAACGCTAATTAAAACAGCATTTGAACAGTGTATATAAAAAACCAGACCTATTATTGAAACTTAAAAATCGTTTTTTTACTTAGTTCCGTAAATTCTTGCAATAATCCAACAGAAGAGGAAGAACATTATCGCATATATCTTTTTCGCTTGTTGACTTATCTCTGTTTTCCAATAAAAACTTGGCAGCATATGCAAAATATATGCTTATTAAGGCCATATTAGATTGGATAATATTGCAAACTGTTTTATTTATTTTAAATTTAAAATCAGAAGTTCCGTTTATCCAAAGTAGTAAAAATGTTTCAGCAGACTCCCAATTTAAATTATTCCTATCAAAAGGATTAGATATTAAATAATTTGCGCATTCAAGAACTTTTTTCTCTGCGTTAACATAGTCAGCCTTACAGCTTAATTGAATTCTGCTTGGTTGTGAGAAATCTTCTGAGTAGCTTTTCCCGGCAAAGCCGATAGCTAAGATTGACGGATTTAACATTTTAGAATTCATTGTTAGTTTAGTTTAGTCTAGTTTAGTTTATCAGATGACTTAAAATATAATATCTGTTTTATCCATCTAAAAAATAGATTCAGATTCCTATATCAGATAATCTTCGTTGAAGCTATTTTTGCCTTAAGTGGACATTACAAAAATAGGAAGTAAAAGTAGAACATTCAAAAAAAACGTTGGACAACTCGTAAATGGTCTATTTAGAACAAACAACTGATAAACAACATATTATATTCAATATTCAAAAAAAAAAGAGACTAAGCCATTGGACATTTTATAATAGGTGGTATGAAAAATGGGCAAAAAACAAAAAAACCGTTCAAATATTGGTTCTTCAATATTCGAACGGCACACTTAACTAAAAACAAATCAAAAACTATCTACTCAAATTTACCCGGAGACAAAAATCGCTCTGCCGGAGTTATACGAAAATGCAAAATATGCTCTTTCTTTTCTATGGCATAACGTTTCAAAACAGCCGGACCACAACTACTGTTTCCTAATCCTAATTGCTGTTCATCGATAGACAAAATCACATCTTTTCTAGGCACAAGATCACAGCTGTGAGCTGTCCGATATAAATCCTGAGCGAAATAATGCAATGCCGAAGCTGAAAAAGGCTTCTGAACAGCAGTTACAGTGATGCCTTTCCCTTTTGTGTTGGTCAAAGTAAGTAACTGCACCTCTTCCTTATTTCCACTTTCCTGAGGAATAGGATAATCAAACAACTCTTCGGAGACTGTTGAATGCCATAAGCCAATCCGTGTTGAGGTTTTTCTATCCGGATAACTTTCCTGAGGTCCACGTCCATACCAGGAATATTGTTCAAAATTATTATTAAAGACCATCGCAATACCCAGACGGGGAAGTTCGGGAAGCTCACCTTGTGGTAAGAAATGATATTCGACATCAATGCTTCCACTCTTCTTCACCGTGAACTGAGCGCGTGAAACAATGCTTCCTTTTATATAAGAACTACGGATCACAGTATTAATAACAATATCGCCCTCAGCATCCTTTTTCCAGTCAGCAGACTCCACTGTATATTTCGGTGCATCCATTCCTGCATTTTTCCAGTCCTTCGCCAACCAGTTACCAAAGCTCTTATCATTGTCTACCGGAGCACGGAAAGCCTGGAAGATTGGTTGAGCAGGCATATCTTTTGGATTGGACAACATTTCCTGTTTGTTATATACCAAAGACTTCAGACTTCCTTCTTTCAGATTCCATTGCATGGAAAAGTTCTTCCCTTTCACAAGAAGCAAATCTCCATTCGTTACAGTCTGAAGAGCATCCGGCTTATTGCCTAAAGTTGCAGGCATGCTGGTATTATCCGCAAAACCGTTTCTGATGCACAGTTGTTCCCACGCTACTTCATATCCGGCTTTAGCCCATGAGCAATCATTCTTCAGCACAAAGCTTACTTTAAGGCGGACATCACCTTTGGCTGGTAATGCTTTCTTAGTCTTTAGCTGAACAGTGGCAAACTCTCCCGGTTCGATAACAGGAACTGCAACTTCCGAACGTTCAACTTCCTTGCCATTAGCAGTGATTGTACACAACATTCGGTAAGCCGACAAGTCGGAATGATGTTGTCTGTTGGTTATTTTAAGTTTCAAAGCAGAACTATCCTGCCATTCTATATGAATAGGCTGATACACCTTCTTAACTTCAAGATATTTTGGAGTAATGCCTCTGTCGGAAGAAACAATTCCTTTCAGACAGAAAGTCTTCAGATTGGGAACGTCTCCAAAGTCGCCACCAAAGGCAACCATTGTTTTACCATCAGCACGTTTCTTAAAGATTCCCTGATCGGACCATTCCCAGATGAAACCTCCCAAAAGTCGTGGATTACTGTACATTTCATCCCAGTATTCCTTGAAATTTCCTAGTGCATTACCCATAGCATGAGCGTACTCACTGGTCATTATCGGACGGTTATCATTTGTTTTCTGAGCGATTGTCAGCAAACGTTCCCAACGAGCATTTTCGGGTCTTTCTTTATCTCCACCTTCGGGGATATTCGGATTAAGATATTCCTCCTGAAGTCGTGGATAGAAACGGCTGATTACATCCACTGTTTCGGGGTCTTTATCAACTCCCTGCGCTCCTTCGTAATGAATAGAACGAGTTGGATCATAATCTTTGAGCCATGCAGAGATTGCAGCAAAGTTAAACCCGTAACCTGCTTCATTACCCATTGACCAGAATATTACCGACGGATGGTTCTTGTCACGAATAGCCATGCGGCTTGCCCTGTCAAGGAAAGCAGCAGTCCATTCCGGATCACTGGCCAACGCTCCGCGAAGTCCGTGTTCTTCAATATCGGCTTCATCCATTACATAAATACCATACTGATCGCATAATTCATACCAACGTGGATTGTTTGGATAATGACATGTACGCACTGCATTGATATTTCCTTTCTTCATTAGAAGTATATCCTGCAACATGCGTTCTTCACTCATCACTTTCCCTGTGTACGGATCGTGTTCATGACGGTTTACACCTCTTAAACGTATAGGTTTCCCATTAACAAGAAATAGTCCGTTCTTTATCTCCAGACTTCTGAATCCTATTTTGGTGGTAATCTGTTCTACCACCTCATTATTAGCATTGTTGAGTGTAAGTTGCAGAGTATACAGATTCGGAGTTTCCGCTGTCCACATCTTCGGATTGACAACCTTTGTTTCCAGCCAAGCAAACTTTCTTGCTCCTCGCTGAGGATTACGGTCGTTCATTATCTCAGCTTTATTATCAAGGTTCAAAACCGGAACTGCATCTTGCTTAAGAGCAGAAGGCAATACAGGGTTTCCTATTTCATCATACAATTGTGCCTGAATAGTATACCCTTCTCCTCTCTGTCCATTGTAAACAGCCAGTTTAGGTTCTATCTGCAAAGAAGCATTCTTATAATCGGCATCCAGAATTGTACGTACCGCAAAGTCGCGGATACGGATATTCTCTGTAGAATATAGATATACAGAACGCTGTATTCCGGCAAAACGCCACATGTCCTGATCTTCAAGATAGCTTCCGTCACTATAACGATAGACCTCAACCGCCAGTTTATTCTCGCCTTGTTTCAGATAGGGAGTAATATTAAACTCGGAAGGTTCCATACTACCCTGACTATATCCAACTTTCTTTCCGTTAACCCATACATAAAACGCACTCTGCACTCCTTCAAAGTGAAGAAACACCTCTTTGCCATTCCATCCGGCAGGCAAGGTAAACGAGCGACGATAAGAACCAACCGGATTACGTTCCTTATAAGTAGTATAAGTAGCTTTTGGTTCCCCCATTACATAAGGAGGATTTATCTTAAATGGATATCCGGCACTTACATAGATAGGTGTTCCATATCCATGCATCTCCCAATTGGCTGGAACAGGAAAGTCCACCCACTTTGAATCATCAAAGTTTGTCTCATAAAAATTAACCGGACGCTGGTCAGGAGTAGACACCCAATTGAATTTCCATGTACCATCCAGCAAAAGCATACGGTCATTCTTCTCCTTGCCAAAAGGAACATAAGAGGCATGCGCCGGCTCACGGTTTATCTGCAATACATGCTGGTTTTCCCAATCATTGTTTTGTGCAACTACCGGAGATAAAATGCCTAAACCAAATAATAAAACGAATAATTGTTGTTTCATTTAATCAAAAGTTTAATTATTGCACATCCAGTGCATTAAACCATAAGCCATTCATGTTATCTGCAATGATGCGTACTTTATAATGGCCGGCATTAATATAACTACCAGTTGTAGTACTCAATGTTTTCCATTTTTCTGCAGCAACCGGAAAGGTTATTTCATCATTCTTCAGGATTCTTCCATCGGCAGCAATCAGTTGAACACGAACTTTGATTGGAGCCGAAGTTATATTCATATAACTAAACCGAAGAGCATACACATTGGCTATACCTGTATTAATGTTCCATTCAATACTGTTTGAATTACCTTTCAGGAAACAAACACCTGTCTGCTTTCTGTGAAGTTTCTTTTCAGATTTTCCTTTTATCAAAGCATCTTCGGCCTGATAAGTAACAGTAACGCGTGAATCTTTTCCTTCCGGTAATGAAGCCACAGGAGTAGTAACCACACGTTCTATATTATCCCATGACCATCCGTTTGAAGGAGCAGCCTCTGCCGGACGAATGTCCTTATTACGTGAAGCAATAGCAATAGCAGAGATTACAGCCTGGCCAGCTTTCACTTCAGGAAAAGATATTTTCAGTTCACCACCCTTAATAGTAGCATTCACCACTTTCTTGTAAGCAACATCATGTCCTGATTCAGCCCAGACATCCAAGTCTTTTATATATGTAGAATCATTCACTGCAACATCAAACACACGAAGACCTTCGCAATCTTTGCTGCCACCAGTACCGTGCCAAGGTTCAGTGAAATACAATTCCACACGGTATTCTCCATCTGGAAGAGGGAAATGATAAGCCAGCTTGTGACGTCCGTAACGGAAATGTCCAAACAGGTTCCAGTCTTTTGTTCCCTCAATCGGGTCTGAAGTAAATCGCTGACTTCCAAGGTAAGGATTCAGTCCTTTATAATCATCCGCCCATGAAGTAGAGCCCCAGCCTTTGCTTGTTCCTTTCGCAACATCTGCATTCCAAACCTGTCCGTATTCATCTGTATATTTATCACCACCACAGTTTACTCGGTAAATATAGTTATAATCATCTGCACCTTTCAAAATAGGAGCAACATTAGTATATAGCTTATCAAAATGAGGTGCTTTTTCCAGTCCATCCAAAACAATTACATCCTGAGTTACCGGTTTTCCGCCATAATAACCAACCGCACGCAAAACATTGTAACGAACAGCTCTGTGTTCCCACATAAAATGAGTTCCCACTCCATGATTAACCTTCTTACCCATTAAAAGAGTATCGGTTGCATCATTATATAGTTTCACTGAATCACAATTACTGAATACATCAATGTTGATACGACCTTTGTTCTTCACAAAACGATCAGCCCATGTATGAGACACAATGTAAACCATTGGATCTTTCTTTGCCGGAACATAGTTTGCACGATACATATAGTAAGCATCTACCGGTTCTTCCCATGGAGTAACCAAGCCTTTATAATTAAACGGTCCCACTTTATCAATTAACCGATAACCCTCATCCGGTTGTTTACGTCCCGGATTATCGTGTGAGCTAAATACCCATTGGAACTGACCGCAACAACTATCCTTTACAGACTCAGCCAAGCGAATTTTCTTTTCGAGCAACTGACACATTCTGTTTTCGCTCCACACACCATTCTGATCAAAATCACCTTCGGTGTGCAAATCAATAGAACGCCATGCACCATATTCACCATTCAACAACTGATTGCTGATTTCATTATTATAGTTATCAGGAAATCCTCCATACGTACCCGACCAGTTCTGAACCACATCCCAATCTGTTCCTTCACCACCGTTACAAGTGGTTACTATTCTTTGATTTCGGGCTGTTGGATCCATCTCGCGAATAATGTTTGCACACTCTTCTGCAAATTCCTTTGGCAAAGAACTTTCGTTTTGCAATCCCCACATCACTACAGATGGAGAATTACGTCGTTCCTTTATCCACTGACGGAGTAATGCTTTAAAGTTATTACGGAATTCAGGAGAATCATACCATATATGTGCCGAGAACTGAGGCCAGAAAATAATACCACTCTCATCCCAATAATTCTGATAAGACAAATTATGAGGTTGGTGAGCATCACGGAAAGCATTAAAGCCGGCAGCTTTTATTTGTTTTACACGAGAAGCAATCTGCTCATTTGAGAAAGCATGAGATTGTCCAAACTGATGTTCGTACTCACAAACTCCGTTAATGAAAACCGATTTACCATTCAAACGGAAAGTCTTGTCGCCGTCTTTACGAAGTACCGGCCAGCTTACCGTACGGATACCGTAAGAAGTAGTCATCTCGTCAGTACTCTTACCTCCACGTTTTACCACTGAAGCTAATGAGTAAAGATACGGATCTTCAACCGACCATAAATGAACATCTTTAATTTCAGGGCTCACCTGTTTTATCACCTTTGTTTCTCCCGGTTGAAGAGTTACATTTTCTGATAAACGGAATGCCTGAGTCCAATTTTCATCGGTAAGTTTGCTTACTAGCTCTACTGTTTCAACAGTGTTACCGTAATTCTTTATTTCAGTTTCAATATTTACAGTCTTAGCTTTTTCATCATTCCATATATGTACACCGAACGGTTCAATACGAACCTTATCTGTAACTTCAAGAGTTACCGGACGATAGATTCCCATTGGCTGAGAACCTTCCGAGAATCCAAATTCAGAAGAACAACCACCACAAACCCATGGCATATCTGAAATCATGGAAGGATGCTCTGCCTTAACGGCAATTGTATTTTTTGCACCCGGTTTCAAAGCATCAGTTACATCAAGAGTAAAAGTTGTGCGACCACTTGGACGGCGTCCCATATTTTTGCCGTTTACATAAACTGTGGCATAAGAGCCTACTCCATCAAAACGGATAAACAATCTCTTATCAGCATCATAAGCCGGCAAGTAGAATTCTTTCTTGTACCATGCATTACCGTGACGATTACCATGTACCAGCTGACGGTATCCCGCATAATCATCCCAGTTATGAGGAAGATTAACTTTCTTCCAGTCGGCAGTCACATTAAATGCATCATAAGTATTGCTGTTTTCTCCGGCAGCAACTGTATACCAATCATTATTCAACGAACTGATAATTCGTTTTCCTGTCTGTTCCGGAGCAGGAAAATGAGCTTCCGATTTTCCCATTGGTTTTGAAACAGCAACTGCAATACCACGCTGATCATTCTTGTTTACTCCACAATAAAAGTGATAAACTACTCCTTTATGTTCTACCACACATGATTTGTGAGCAAAAAGATTATCATAATCCTTAGAAGGAATAACCAAGTCATCGCCTGTCCAATCGGTCCAGTGAACAAGATCATACGAGCAGGCAAAAGTATTGAATGCTTTATATTTTCTAGAGCTACGGAAAGCACTGAAGTAGAACATAACATACACATCACCCATTTTCTGGATGTGTGCATCGGCAGTAAGCCCCTCTTCATGAGTGAAGATTGGATTACCTCCATATCTCTTCCAGTGAATCATATCATCAGACAGAGCAATACCAATTCTTTCCGCTTTGATATTTGTCTTTGGGTTACGACCGCCGGCATTGTAATACATCACAAATTGCTTACCGAGTTTTTTATCCTTATCCCAATAAACACAGCTCTTATACTGAGTAATGTTTTCAAACCACTGAGCATCCTTATCTTCAGGGCTCAATATTGGTTTATCCAAACTTTCCCATTCGTGAGCCTTCGTAATATTTTTCTTCGTAAAAGCCACACCAATTTTCAAAGGTCCGGATTCATATCCGGCAGAAGCGCCACCAATATAAGTCATCCAATATTTATTCTTGAACTTATTCAGTTTATAACTTCCACCCCATGTATTATCGAGTAATGAAAGGAAACCACCACGCTGATTTGTATCCCAGGTACCATCACGGAAAGAAAGAAAATTTCCCAAAGTTTTCCACTTAAGCAAATCATCACTTTCCGCAAGCATAGTCTGGTATCCACGACCATCTTTACCATTCTGCCCGTTATACATCAGGTAAGTCATATACCACTTATTACCTTCTCTGAATACACTCGGGCAGTCTACCTTATATTTATTGGTGGTTGGCGCAATAACCAAACCATACTTATAAGGCGTTTTTATCTTCTCATAGATTTCCTCCATTTTATTCTGAGGGACTTGCTGTTGAGCAAATCCCCCCAATGAAATAAGAAGAGTAAGAAAAGCCGTTAAATGGCGTTTTATTATCATCATTTTATCTCTATAATTTATATTAATAGAATAACCAGTCAACTGTTTCATCGGCTTCAGCCAAACCTGCATTCCGTGTTACCATCTCTTTTTTATTTGTAAATCCAAGAACAATCAGATATCCTTTTGGCAATAAAAGTTTATGTTTACCAGGCGCAAAACTAAAAGGATGAACATTTGCAAGAGGCATGTTGTTTATGCGAATAGCATTTATTATTACAGGCTCAGCCTGACCATATTCATTTGCAGAAGCATCAACTTCCAGCTTTGGAGCTTTCGCAAATTTTCTTTGGTCATCGCGGAAATAGCCTACTAGTAATGTAACCGGTTCTTTAGTTTCAAATTCAATTGTTGTACCCTCTTCACGTTGTTTGTCACCATTGAAACAGAAAGCAGAAAGACCTTCCAGTTCAGGAGCAATATCAACAACTTTTTCGTTCAAGTTAGTAAACAACTGCGCTCCCTTTGTTAGTTTTACTATAAAAGGTTTACCCAATAATGTAACCTTAGCAGGAGTAAACGCAGCAATCTTTGAGTCTGTAGACAATAACTTACCGTTTGCTTTATCTTTCAACATTGCCAGATTTGCCTTAAAGTTATCTAATTCTTTCTGATAATGAACAAGCATTTCTGCCCAGGTTTTGTTTTTGCCATCATCGCCACCAATAGGAATACGACGTAGTGAAGTCTGCATACTGTTAGCATACAAGTAATGATCCTTAGTCAGATCAACTAATTTACGATAGTGAACAAGTCCTTGCTCCATCAATGGAATAGCCGCATCAAGATTCTTTATATCTTTTCCCCACTGATAGTCGAGAACCAACTTGGCAGCTTTCACTTTCAAGTTAAAAGCATAAGCAAACTCACGATAGCAGTGCATATCATTACGAAGACGTTCAAACTCTTCTTTATTCTTCGTTACTTTTCCATCAACGCTATCTATAGCAGCAATTGCTTTATCACCATGCGCTATTACCTGAGCAATTATATCAAAAGGCAACTCCCCAACATGTGGTTGTTTCTTCCATTCTTTCTCAACGTATTCAATAAGCTTCTCACCTTCCGGTCCACAGCTTTCATAGAATCCCGGATAGATAGTATATTTATAAGGGTTGACCAACTGGCTCATAAACATACCCAAAAGAAGCGTTTGTCTGTTACCTTCTGTTATACCAAAGCGACGCAACAATTTAGGAGCAATCTCACCGGCTTGTTCATAAGCCTCCAGAATATTTCCTGCATCTTTTGCATCGATACCATAATAATCACCTAACTGTTGTTCCCAATATACAATTTCATCTTTACGGTCGCGGTGGCAATTCCATGCATAACGCGCCCATCCTTTATACCACATCCAGTCACGATCAAGTTGTTCCTGACGCTTACCATCAGGTAATTTATCGGCAGTATAAGGCCAATCCCAGTATGAAGCCTGCGGATATAAGTGAAGCGCATTCGCTCCATGAATATTATGCATAGCATTTACTGCTTTCTGAATAAAGTCCGGAGAACTCCAGCGGAAAGGCTCAAGGTTTGCCAGGATATGTACGTTACTAATGTGAATACTTCCAAGCTCACTTAAATCCTTATGAATCTTAGCCCATGGTCCACGTGGTTCATAAGTAGTAAGCGATTCGCCATTATACTTGTGCATTGTATATAGATTCTTGTAAAGAGGAAGTGCTTTATCCATTACCATTTTACAATCAGTATCGTGAGCGCGAAGTAGAATTGGAGGTTCATCGGTACGTCCTAAAGCCTTAAGTCCGTCTTTTACCCCCGGAATAATAGTTTTGGTAAACCATTCCACATCATCTTCGTAAGTATCTATTGCTTCACCAAGGCAAACCAATAATCCTACATTAGGATACTTTTCAATAAATGCAGCGATCGATTTACGTGTATAGTCAGCAATTAATGGAGTAATAGGACGATTTCTGTCCTGAGTTTTAATACCATAATGCTCGGCAAAAGGTTTTGAAACAAGGATATTATAAAACATCTGAATAACAAAGATACCGCGTTTGTCAGCCTCTTTTGTTATGAATGAAAACATCTCTTCGTTTTTCTTAAAAGTAGCATCATCTACTTCAACGGCAAACGGATAATCTTTCAGTTTAACTAAAGAAGCAAAAGGGTGACCATTCCACAAATAAACAGAGTTCATTTTGTTGGCCACAAGCATATCCAGATATTTAATCCACATCTGCTTGTCATAAAACCATGGAAAGTTTTCTTCAGTATAAGGATATTCGTATACAGTTCTTCCAGGCAAGTAATAAGGTTTCTGTACTCCAATACATGTACCTCTTAACACCATTTCAGGAGCATCAGTCATGTTTGCAGAAAATTCCAAAGTATTCTTTTTAACCTGATCTTTCAGTTGAAGGCAACCATACAAAGCTCCGGATGGATCATTGCCATACATTAAAGTTATATTTTTCTTTGTCCCGATATAGAAGCCCTCTTTCTTGTTATAATCAGGAAGCATAAAGCCATATTTCTTTGCAAGGTTAAGCGAAATAGGATCTCCTTTTTCCAAAGCAAGAATTGTTTTTCCACTTAAATGTTTTGCATCATTCAGATTACGTACTTTAACCGTATATCCGTCATTCTCAAGAGTTGTCTTCAGCTGTTCTGTTCCAAACTGTAAACGTTTGGATGCTGTAGGCGAAGTAATTATCGACACTGCATTCTTTTGGCATGAAGCAAAAAGACAAGCCAATCCACACAAGGTCAATACTTTCAGTTTCGTCATCGTTCAAATAAGTTTATAATGTTATAAAAATGAGACGAAAACAAAGGAGGAATGTACTCAAAAGCGTGCAATTTCCTCAAGAAAGAAAGGGGCTTCCATTACGTACACCCGGATGGACTCTGACGGTACACCCACGTGTAGAAAGTGCGTACACCCAGATGTACGGAAGAATGAGTTAGTTATAAATAAAAAAGAGCGAAGGAGCATGGATAATAACCTGCTTCTTCGCTCTTTATATTCAAAGCTATTATGACTAATTACGGTAGTTTACCGTAACTTCTGCATTATTGCCTTCAATTAAGATACGATATTCATCGTTAGAAAGTTTCTCAACAACTCCGGTAGATGCTTTAGGTTTGATTTTACTCTTGAAAGTAAGATAACCTTTTCCCTCGCCGGCTTTAACCTTGATTGTTTTTTTATCCATATACACATGAATACCTCCCTTAGGGGTAGGAACCGTTCCTTCAATCCATTTCAACCCACCTAAAGAAGGATTGATGGCGAACTCACTATATCCAGGTTTCAAAGGTTTCACTCCCAGATAATATTTACCTAACAAGTAAATAGGACTTGATCCCCAAGCGTGACAAAGACTTTTTCCGAACGGACGGCCATACATTTCATAATGTTTGCTGCCCTTGTCTTCCGGATTATATTTTTCCCAGAAAGAAGTAGCACCCAGTTTAAGCATTCCACCCCAGTAATCCTTTATTTCTTTGGTTACATTAGTCTGTTCGCCAAGTGCACAAAGAGATTCCAATTCATAGAAACGCATGTAAGGAGTTGATATCTTCATAATAGAATTATTCAGTATAACCGACTTCTTAACGGCCTGTTTTTTCTGATTATCCAGATAATCAAACAAGATTCCAAACATATTTGCATAGCGGGTTACCTGTTCACTTTGCTTTCCATTCAAACGGTTATGAACAAACCCTTGTTTCTGGTTATTCCAGAATGCAGGTTCCAATTTCGATTTAAGAGAAGTTGCCAACTTATCATATTTTGCTTTATCCTCTTTATTTCCGGTAAGATCAGCACACACAGCCATTGTTTCCAAACTCTTGCAGAACAATATCTGTTCAAAGCTCAGTTCGCCGTGCTTATCCATATAACCATCTGCCCAGTCCACGAAGACCCAGTCGCCGGTCATACCTTCGACCATGCCATCTTTATTGGTTCTTCCCAGCACATAATCCATCATGGTAGCCATCTTCGGATAAAGTTGTTCAATTAAATGACGGTCACCAGTATACAGATAGTAATCATATACACTAAGGAACCAGTAGAACGTATAATCCATGATAGTATTAATATGCGAAGTAACAGGATCCTTACCGCGAAGCAGATTTATAGTGCGTCCTACTGTGTGAGAATCGAAGAACAAATAATAATTCATCAGATAACTTTGAATGGCATCGCCACTCCACACCCAGCGGTCGCGCTTAATACCATCAATAAAGAATTCACGGGTAGTAAGATGCATTGTATAAGCAGCCACATCCCATATTTTATTAATCTCCGGATCACTGCAACGGAAAGAGCCGCGATAAGTTTCAGGAAGAGATTCGTAAAGCATAGATGCCTTTGCAAAGCTCACTCCCGGATCGGTTACGATATATACATATCTGAAGGCCTTAGAACCCTGAACAGTATAATCTTTAGCCTCAGCATTATTCACCTCAAAACGATCGAGTGTTTCACAAGAACCTGTGCTCATTGCTTCTTCCTTAGATTCTCCGTAGAAGATGTTCACTTTACCATTTCCCTTAAGTTGTTCAAGTTTGATGTAACCAAAAGTTTCCTTTCCAAAATCAACCAACACGCCTTGCGTTTGCGGAGTACAGGAAACCGCATTAGCAGGTTCTGTATGCAACTTAAATTGAGAAGGTAACTGAGAAGGATCATTAAAGTTCCAGCTGGCAGCATCCATATAAGTCGTAGCAGAAGTATCCGATGCTTTGCCCGATTCGTCAATCCATTCCTTATCTTCGTAAGTTACTTTCCATGACTGATCAGAGTGAATTGTTTTACCAGATACATAGATAGCAGGAACCGTTGCCTGATTGTGAACTTTGATATTCAGACTATGTTTTCCTTCCGGAATAATGAGAGTTTTAGGAGCACCAAACAGAAGTTTACCATCAAGTTTCACATTGTAACGTCCCTCAACAGCAATTGTAATTTCCTCCGGTTTAAACAGATTCAGTTTCTTTGAGAACTCAACCAGCACGTAATGACTATCCATTTTCCAGAAAGGAGGAAAGAAAGCTCCCCTCTCAGTACGGTTATTATTCATGTTATTGCCGAGCCATATTTCATAATCGCCCGGATACCAAATCCATGTAGCTTTTTGTGCTTTCATTGAAGAAACAGAAAGAACTATTAAAAGGATTAATAAAAAATTACGTTTCATCTTTATATTATTAAGATTATTTTTTCAACAAATATAGGTAATCCGGTTGTAAACCAGCACGGTTACGAATACTATCTGCCACCATCGGGCCATTATTTGCCCATACATTACCCGGACCATTAGCATTCTTCAGGAACTTTTCGGAATCACACCAATTGTCTTTCACTTCAATGAACGAAGAGCCTTCGTCGGTATACAAATAGAACCAGTGATTAGGATCGTGTGCGTAAGGAGAAAGAACAATATCATGCACATAATTTTCAGCAACCACTGTTTTTGGCTGAGCAGAAAGCGTATAAATACCGGCCACATCATGCATGTGAATAGCATAATGATGGATATTATTTGCAATCACTTTATTGTTTCGCATGCAATTTATTGTCTGAGTCCATCCCCATCCCAGGTTAATTCCAGTGTAGGACACATAGCTGATTTCGTTATGCTGAATAGTTACATCTCTTACAAAACCTGCACAGATTGCCACACATCCCCAGTCTTCATTTGTTACATCCGTAAAGTAATTGTTGGCAATAAGCTGATTTGCGCAAAGCACTCTGCTATCGGCAGGATCATACGGTAAGTGCGATTCAAACGAAGGATCGTTAAACTTACCTGTCTGCAAACCATTACCGGCAATATCCCTGAAGATAGAACCTTCCACGCTTACATGCTGAGCAGCCTCAACAAAATCGAGCCCGCAAGAACCTAAATGTTCAAAATTACAATTAGCAAAAGCAATATTGTTTGCACCCTGCACCTGAACGGCAGCAGGCGGACGACCAATCCATCCCTGATTATCCAGTTTATGATTGTTATCATCACGCACCTGTTTCGGGGTCAGCGTATAAGCATCCAGCATATACATTCCGGCCTGCAAAGGCACATGTCCTTTTTCAGACGGACGCATCCATGTAGTATAATTAAAGTTGATACCCTCAAAGCGAATGTTTGAAACCGGACGATCAACCGTTCCTTCCACCTGAACCACAGTTTCCAAAGCAGGAACCACGGCCGAAACCGTCTTCATATTCTCCCCTTCACGCGGATAATAATAAAGTCGGCTGGTTGCATTGTCATAATACCACTCACCCGGTTGGTCGAGTAACTCGATAGCATTGGTAAGATAGAAAGCAGAGTTCACCCCTTTGCCCAACATTGGTCTCGGCCAGGGATGTTCAAACTGAATGCGGCTTTCTGGATTACAGAATCTAATTCCGGCAGAATCACCCTGCACCTTTATAGACTTGATGCGAAGATTGGCAACCGCCCACATCTCGTGAAGCACCAACTCAGCATGACGAACATTCATTATCGCCTTTACCGAGCGGGCCGGCACCCAAAGAATTTCATTCTCCGTATCATTATTCACAATTCGCGCCATCTGTTTAAAGTCGGCAACATTACGGGCACGAACAGCTTTCTTTCCGTTTATCCACAACTGACGGAAATCAGCCGTTCTCCCGTTAAAGTCAGGAACTTCTGTTACCCAGACTTTTCCTTTTGAAGCGGCAGGCAGACCGTTTACATGTCCGGCCTTTTGCCATCCAGTAAGTGATGTACCACCACTAATAATTACCTTTTCACCTTTCACCGGCTCAATAACCGTAGGCGATTCTTTCGTGCCCGAATCCTCGGGACGGATAAAAACCGGTTCATACAGAGAGTAAGTACCACTCTGCATGTAAATATGAATACCGCCCTTAACCGACTCATCTTTTAATCTTCTGAGTTCACGAGCCTGTCTCAATGCTCCCGCAAGTGTAGCTTTCGGTGAAGCCTGAGTTCCGTTGTTGCGGTCATTGCCATGCACGGAAACCCATATATCAGCCGAAGAAGCCTTTGTTATCCCTAAAAAGAGGACAAGCAGGAGAAATGGAATACGTTTCATTTTTCTTATATTATCTGTTTATCAACATTCATTTATCGTGCCAAAGGCATCCATACAGTCATATCTGCCTTACCACGGTTACCCCATGCATAATAAGGAATCAAGCGGATTTTCACCTTCTTTGAAGAATCAGAAACCGTTTTATAAAGAGTACCCTTCCATGAACCCTCGTTCATCAGTTGAGCTTCACCATCCAAAGCCACAATCGGACTTCCATCAATGGTAATCTTATTCGGAGTAAGCTGAATGTTTGCAGGAATCAATACATTATCAATAGACTGTCCGCCTGCCACATCCATAGATTCAAGACAGTAAACCAGCGGTCCACGTTTTACCACAGTCTGGTTACGAGTCTCTTCCACCAACGGATTAGATTCCATCAGTTTCACAGTCATGGCAAGATTCAGTTCCACTACATCGCCCTTCTTCCATACTCTGTTCACTTCCGCATATTTTCCGGCAGACACATCAGCATCCACAGGTTTGCCGTTAACAGTCAGAGTAGCCTTTTCGCACCATTCAGGAATACGGAAATTCATTGAGAAAGCTTTCTTTGATGAAACTTTATCAACTGTTGTAACCACTTTGCCATCCCATGGATAATCAGAAACCTGAGTCAGTTTCAACGCAGAGCCGTCAGTAAGTTTAGTATCAAGTTGGTTGCCACCGTATAAGTTGAACCATACCCCTTTATGAGAAATGCTATATGCGTAGTTCTGAGCTTCACACAAAGTACGCATTGTGTTTGGAGGACAGCAGAAACAACTGATGTATGACTGGCGCTCTCTTGGCCATCTCAGTGTATAAGGAAAATCTTTCGACAAACGCAACGGATTGGTGTAGAAGAATCTCTTTCCATCCAAACTGACATTAGACAAAACACTATTATAAAGAGCAGTCTCCATCACATCTGCAAACTTCTCTTCGCCGGTAGTCTGCAACATACGCCAATTGAAAAGCATGTTACCAATATTTGCGCATGATTCGTTGTGAGCAGTACTGTTAGGCAACTGATAAGCACGTCCGTAAGACTGGTGCACTTTTTGAATAGAATCCGGCTCGTAGCAAGTACCATCAGGAGAAGTACCATCATACAAAGCACCGCAAGCACCTGTTACATACATTTTTCTGGTAACAATATCCTTCCAGATAGATTCCAGATTATCTTTTAAAACCTTTTCACCTGTTTCAGCATACACATCAGCCACACCGGCATATAAGTAGTTGGCACGAACAGCATGCCCCATTGCAGTTTTCTGGTCGCGGAAAGGAACACGATCCTGATTATCATCCGTACCATTCTTCACCATACCACGAATATTAATCAGGTTCTTTGCAAGTTCCAGGTAACGAGGATTACCTGTTGCACGATACATCTCAACCACACCCATGTAGTGAGAAGGACATATAGCATTGCGGGCTAGTTCAGCCGAAGCAGTTTCGTAGAAGTGGCAAAGGAAATCAGTCGCTTTGATTGCAGCGTTGAACAAAGTTTTCTTTCCGGTAGCTCTGTAGTGCACACAACCAGCCAGCATCAAGTGACCAAGATTATAAGTTTCAAAATTCAGGCGGTTAGCAAAAGCCCCAACCTGATCGGCACTGCCCACCTTTGTACCAATCACAACATTCTGTTCATGTTTAGCTTTGTGAGAGTCAACACCTTTATTTTTTTCTTCAATAATAACCGGAGTATGAATATATCCATCTTCGCGTTGCGCCTTCACAATAACAGCAACAGCCTTATCCATCAGCGCATCCAGTTTCGGATCTTTATTTACCGCATAAACAGCAGCCACACCTTCCAGCCATTTATAGAAGTCACCATCGTGGAAAGGAGGTCCCCAATGTTCGCCCGGACACACACCGGCAGCCACTTCAAAGTTGCGGAAGCCATGCGAAATCTCAGGAGCATTCCATGTATTCCACATACTGATAAGCATAGTGTCTTTGCAAACGCGGAATCTATCCCCCCAAAAACCGTTAGTCCACTTCACAGCCGACAAATCAACGTTAGTAAGTTGTGCATACTTACTTTTCGAGGTATTCATTAAGGCTTTTTCCTGTGCCGGCAAAGCCATAAAAGCCGATAATAAACCAAGTGTAAGAAGTCCTTTCTTTATCATTTCTTTTTTCGTTAATATAATGTGTTAACTATAAGGACGAAGAAATGGCGGTTTTGTAATGGGGATAAGGACAATTTTTTCTTTTTGAAATATTTCCTGTATTTCGAAATCCATGTAAAAATAAGATTTAAAAAAAAGAAACACTACTCTAAAAAAATCTTGCAAAAAAGAGACTTATAATTCATAAAGAATCAATTTCAACACTACCTATTTTAACACTTTTTACTTCGATAACTTTTTTACTCTCAAATTGAAATTTATCTTGATAAAATATAGCATAATTAGTACCTCCTGATTTCATCGCACTAGAATACTCTATACCATCAAATCCTATTGATTTAATATACTCACATAAATATTGAGTCGGTAAATAATCTAATTCAGAATCAAATCTTCTAAGGGGAGTAGAAAGAGCTTTCTCAAATTCAATTACTAGATCTTTATTTGCAAGATAAGCAGATAAATCTAATCCATCAGAAAAAGGACTAACAACACTAATATTATGTAAATTAATAATATTAATATCTTCTTTGAGTTTGAACTCTGCAACACAAACATAATCGAGATATGTCGATCTTGTTTCATATAAAGTTGTATCCTCTTCTTTTGATAAATAAAAATAAGATATTCCTTGAGGATTTGCTCTTCCAGCAGAAGCTAAATAATTGGGAGGAGCTCCCATCATAGCCTTTCTGTAACCTTTATATGTGTCACAAACTCGACTCCTATAAAATATCTGACCTGCCTTTATTTTATTATTATAGAAACTAAGAATATCTTTTAGAGTTTCTTCTCCAATAATATCATTATCAATAAAAAAACGATTTTTCGACTTTATTTCACTCACAAAATCTTTCCATATCTCTATTTGCTTTGATGTAGAGTCTACATTTATTCGCTTCACTTTTTTTGAAAGTAAGTAAGCCAATTCTGTATCTCTTAAAATCTCATTAATTATTAATTCACAAGAGTCCTTGTTATCAAATATACTCCAATCTTCTTCAATAATAGAAAATATAGAATCTTTTGACTTATCATCAGGCAAATACAATCTGAATAAAGGTTCAAAAAGTTCATATAAAGATTTTGTGTCAATGGTTAACCCATCGGTCTTATGGCAAAGATCACATTCTTTAATTAATGCATTAGAAAAAATAATGCCACGAAGTTCTATATCCTTAAAGTGATTTATGCAATAATTCATTACTCAAATAATTATACACGACTTCAATATGATTTAATATTGATATTTTTTTTATAACACCAAGACCAGGATAAGATCCATCTGTTTTTATTTTCCGAAATTGTTCACTAGCCTGCGTATGTATATTTTCTCTATCAACAAATGGCACTAATTTGTCTAATGCTTCTCCTAGCTTTCCTGCAGTATTATCAGTATCATCATTGCTATCTGATACAAAATGATGAATTCTTATTTTTTGTTCTTTCGATAAATAGGTTAAATGAATAGCAATAGCATAAGGTAAAAACCCTGATTCCGAGAATCCTTTTCCAATAGTAGCAAAATCAGAAAAGCCACAATAGCCTTCACTTTTATAGAATAGATGATCATCCGTAAACTCCTCATCTTCGGCCTGTAAATAATCAACATTTCTAGCTTTACTTAAAAATCTATCAGCAAATAGAATGAGGTTTTCACATTTCCCTCCTATACTTCTAGAGAGCCGCCTAACAGAACTATCATCATATAAAGCTGCATAACGAACAACACAACCACTTATTGAGAAAAGATCAAGCAGTTTATTTGATTCTGGGATTCCTGAAATAATAAGAGAAATATTCTTTAATGAATAGCTATTAATAACATCAACAATATTGTCAATATCAGTATTTCTATTAATTATAAAACTTGGTTGATAATTAGAGTATCCCCCAATTTTTTTTATTAAGTCATCTATAAAAGAAGCATATCCATTTGTTCGTTTTATTTCTCCATCATGTGGATTTAAAATAATATTAAAATTAAAACCATTATTTTTTAAATCCTCTAATGTCCTAAAAAGAGTTGCAGTAGTTGTCCTTACAGGTTCAATAATTGGAGAAATCAAGTTTATGTCTTTTATAAAGACAGACATATCACGAAGAGCAATTAATTCAAATTGCTTACCTCTTAAATACGGGAAATACATAGGCTATTATTTTTTACTTAGTATTAAATTCTAAAACATTTTTATCTATTATCTGAGTAAATTTTTCATATTCTTTCTTTCCATAATTAAGATTCCAGAAAAGAAGTTTCAACTCTTCTGGTACAACAGAAGCAAACAGCTCCTTTTCTTTTACACACCTTTTTTTTAGTTCTTTAAGCATTAAAGAATGTAACTCTTCTAATGGTATCTTTATAAATAATTCCTTGCATACCGAATAATAATTTACCGCCTTTACTTGAGGAATCTCACCATAGAAACTATTTATAACATTTGTATATTCTACTTTCCTTAAACATTTAAACATTGCAACAGGATCAAAAAAGGTCATATCTTCTAATGCCTCACGAACTATTTTTAAGGTTTTGTTTTTTGTTAATACGATAATACCAACATTATCACCTATAGTCTGAGAAAATTTATCTGCCAAAGAAACATGAGTAACAATATAGATTTGTTTAAAGACTTTTCTGTAATCATTTACTTGAGAATTAAATCTAGACAAATTATCTAATTCTGTTTTAATCTCAAAAACTTTACTAGTTCCATTTAAGAATACTAAATCAGCAATAGACTTTCCTATTCTAAATTCATTAAGAATAGTGGAAGTATTTAGACTATGTTTTCCTAACAGTATCTTGTTTATTATAAGATTCTTATATATATATTCATTTCTATAATTAGACAACAATATTTTATATATATAAGTGTAATATTCTCGAAATGTAAAATTGCACTCTTTATCATATTTATTGATTTTAGACGAAATATATGTCATATTCTGCTCTTCCACAAAAGTACTAAAAACACTTCTGCCAAACATATTAGCATAACTTCTAAATCTATATATATTAGTATCGTTCATTTTCATAATTATAATCTGCTCCAAAGTTAGGTAATTTAATCAATTAACTATACTTTATGCTTACATTTTTAACTAACTCAGAATTTACATTTTTATTGAAAAGAAAAAAGTAAGTTGCGTCATATTTATGATTTAAACATCTTAATAAACTTACATATCAACAAAACGCCTCAACCGACTAAGCCGTTCCTCATAGCTCCGCAAATACATTCGTTTTAGCTTATCTTCAAGAAAAGAATTACCTATCAACTCCATTACAAGTGGCTGAGAAGTAGTAAACACCTCCATGATTTTCTTTATCTTCTTTTCCGGCACTCCTATTCTACGTCCGAAATGAATAAAATCATCACTGCAAGGATGTCCGGTTTGCTCATATATTTCAGAATATTCTTCTTTTGGGAATAAGCCACCTTCAAGTGCAAAATCGCTATCTTTTACGTGTAGAGAAGTATTCATCAAGTCATACGCCGGAGCTAAAAGATAGTCGCCATTGGGAGACTGCTGCAATGAAAAGTTCTTTTGGTGAGCATCGCCATTGGCGAACAGATAATTAAATACTACCAACGTAAAAAACTTACTCATTTCAACTTGCCAAGCCGATACATTTTTCTTGATTAATAAAGCCAAATCTTCATAACTACCGGTATATTTAAAGTCTTTACCATGGGTTACTGAAGTTTTACTGGCTAATGAAGAAAAATCTTCCTGATTTATTTTTGTTCCGTCAGCAGCTATATCAAATCGTTTGGTTATATAGGCAATTTCTCCATTGCTAAAGAAAGTCAAGGCATTTTCTGCTGTTTTTATTTTATAAACCTGACTGGCAATCTGCATCGTTAAATGTTCATTTGCTGGAATCTGATTACGAAACTTTAAATGCTTATAATTGGGTGCTGGTTTAATAATGTAAGTACCCTGAACTCCTTGCGGTGTAAGTACTATCTTTCCTTTATCAACGATAGCTGATAATTTCTCTTGTACACCAGATACTGAAATCTGATTTATGTAATCTGCAATATCATTTTCTTCTGCGTCATAAGAAAAATCGAGTACATGATTTACTGATTTTCCGTTAAAGACACGCTTCAGGCACAAAGGACTATATTTATTAAATCCTTCCGCTAAAGTACCCAGACAATATTTTATTTCTTTCATATCTTCTTCACCGTTACTGCACCAATAGTATCTGTATGCGCTGTTGCAAGCAATAGTCCAAAATAATCTTCTTCATCAATACGAAGTGTCTGGCATTGAATGGCTTTATTTGCTCCTTCAGACAACATATTGAAGAAGAAAGAGAAGAGGGTTTCTGATTTGTATTCCAGCTTTGTCTTTGGAAGCGTTAAACTTATTGCCGGTAAAGAAGAATCATGAAAGTATTTATCATCATAGCGAAATATGTATTCTCCATTATCATTCTCGGTCAGCAGTCCTGCCAGAATTTTATTGTAATATACTTCTGCCTGTCTCATAATTTAGGTATTTCTCTAACTCTCATTATCAATTCAAGTCCAAGTGCATCGGCTATTTTTCTAAGAGTATCGATAGATGGATTACCGTTACCTTTTTCTATAGCTTTAATGGTCCGAAGACTAACGCCGGAAATATCTGCCAGGTCTTGCTGAGTAATATTGAGCAAGACTCTTCTGTCTTTTATAATATCGTAGAAATCCATAAGTGCATTATTTTGCCCATTTGAAGCAAATATAACGTATTATATCGGATATAATACTAAAAAGTGCAATATTCTGCATATTACACTTTCCTGTTTTATCTATTTTAAATAAGCTACAAGCTGTACTCCCCCTCAATCTTAACAACAGCATTACCACCAAAAAGGACTTTACCATCTACGGCTTTAAGCTTCACAACATTAAAAAGTTCCTTTTCTCCGTTCTGTTCTATTGAAACAGGCTGACCATCCCAAAGTTGATTCTTCAGCATGTAATATCCCATTGCGGAATTGCCTGAACCAGTTGCGGGATCTTCAAGATAACCGAATTTGGGAGCGAAGACACGGGTTCTGATTTTATTTGATTTGTCAGCTACATCATTAGTGAAAACGAGTATTATATCTATATCATTATTAACGCAGAATTCTTTTAGCTTTAGTTCATCTGGGAGTAAATCAAGAATGTTATCTAAATCTGTAATCGGAACAATTAATGTTCTTAAGCCGGCATCAATCAACATAATGGGGTGTTGCTGATCAATGGCTTCTGGGGAAGTTCCAAGATTAGAAGCTATATCTGTGAGGCTCGGTTTTACATTGAGATATTCAGGATTGGGAGCTGTTATAAATACTGCATCAAGAGACTGGAGTTCGTTATATACTTTCAAATCTCCTTTATTTGTTTTAATAATGATTTCCTTTACCTCTGCCAGTTCCTTATTACTTTTTACGAGATTATACATACACGCAATGGTTCCGTGCCCGCAGAATTCCACTTCACATTCGGAAGAGTAGTAACGCAGCCTGTATGCATTATCAGCAAGCGGACTGCAATAAACCACTTCGGACACAAATTCTTTATGATCTTTTGCAATGGTTAGCATCTCTTCGTCAGTTAATTGCTGATCTTTCTCAAGATACAGACAGGCGGCAGGATTCCCTTTTGACTTTCCGCTTGTAAAGGCATCCAGTTTTCTGTAAGTGAATCGTTTCTTAGTATCAGTTTCAGAAGCTACAACCGGTTTTTCTGATTTCGCCTGATTAGCTGTAGTTGTTTTCTTTATTCCGTATTTGCAAGCTTTCTCCCAAGCTGCCTTTCTGGCCTGGTATTGCTCGTACTGATTTTCTAAATAATTGTCTGCCATAAACTTTTTACTTTTAAGTCCGAAGAACAAAGGTATTCATTTTATTCTGTTTGAAAAGTAAAAATATCAATAAATGGAATCTTGCTATTTAACTATATCACACATTCTATTTGACACTAAACAAGAAAAGTGCAATATTCTGCATATTACACTTTTCTGTTTCTTGTCTTATAGTATCACTTCACTAACAGCAGCTTATAGCCCTTCCGGCTTTCCCCACTTATCGGTCAAAGCTTTCAGCTCTTTGCAGGTAATAGGAATAACAGTTCCGTGACGAGGATGGAAATTCATCTTCACTTCATTGTCTATTACTTTGAAGTGGTCTAAGTCTGTGCTCTCTGTAAACTGATATTTTCCTTTCATGTACACGTCATACATTAGGATATATTTGTTAGAGTTTATCATTTTAAAGACTCCGGCACCTTCAACCGCTTCTTTTGTCTGTTGTTTGTAATCTTCCTGTTCTGCCCATTTGCCTGAAGTTAGCGAGCGGGTGGTTGCTTTCTTGATTCCGTTTCCGTGACCTTCGGTTTTATAGAAGAGATGAAAAACACCGTCTTTATAAATGATGTCTCCGTCTATGCATGATTTTCCGTTGGCTGGCAAGAACAATGGTTTTGGTTCTCCTTCCAGGTCTGTGAAATCTTTATTTGCATAGGCGTAATAAATAACATCTGGTCCAGTACCATATTGCATTGACCAGTAAATCATGTATTTACCTGCTTTCTTGTCGAATATGGTTTGTGGCGCCCAAACACGTTTCAGATCTTCCTGACCTTTATATCGTTTTTGTATGTTTACTACGGAATGTTTCCAGTTTATCAAATCGGTTGATTTCAATAATACCATTGCACGATTAGAGTCCCAGCCATTGACGGCAGCCATGTCGGTCAGCACCATATAGAAAGTTTTGCCGTCGGCTCCTCTTAAAATATGTGGATCGCGTACGCCTCCTGTTGAACTTATTACTTTGGAATCAAGTATCGGCTCATTTCCGTTCAGGGCATAATATGAGTAGCCGTTATTACTAATTGCATAACGCACGGATTCCTCTGCGCCTGTATTGCCTGTAAAGTAAACAAACAGATAAGCAGCATAATCTTTTTCACGGGTAACGGGTGTATGTGCTTTTACTCCAACAAGGATAAGGAAAGCCAGCAGACTTAAAACAGATCTTTTCATTTATAATAGGTTTTGTGTTTAACAATAATGCATCAAAGATACTACTTCTATTTGTATCTGAAAAAAGAAAAGTGCAATCACTTCGCACTTATACTGTTTACTCAACTAATTTATTTTTTTTCCTGAAGAAGCCTTGCTCTCTGGCACTACATACTTACAGAAATCTTCATTGGAGACTCTCAATAAAAACAAAAAAAATAAAAAGTTACTGCCACCTGCTACTAAAATTGCACATATATCCCTGTTTATGGGCCTTACAGCTAGTAGCAGATAAATTTTCAATACATTTTATCTGCTACTAATTAGCGACATCTGCTACTAGATTTGCCACCTTTGTTATTTACAAGGATGCAACCGAAACTTTTATTTTCTACTTGGGATATTTTATTTTTCAGGCGGGATGTTTGTGTTATCTTGTACAAAACAAATCTTTCTTCTGTACAAAAGAATTAATTGTTTTGTACAGAAGAATGCATTCTTTTGTACAAGGATGCACAAATTAGTCTAGTAATTTTTTTAAAAGTAAACCGGAGTTTAGCAAAACTCCGGGCTGATAATTATAATTTTCCTGAAGGTAATCAGAGAATTATCCATATTTTTGCAAACATAAAAAGGTTTAATATGATAGAGACATTTCAAGCTGAGGACAGATCTATCTGGAGAAATTGGCTGGAAACCAATTTTCAAACACAAAGAGAGGTATGGCTTATTTTTCCGAATAAATTATCGGGCATAAAATCTGTGTCATATAATGATGCTGTTGAGGAAGCTTTATGTTTTGGATGGATTGACAGTACTGTAAGGTCTTATACAGAAACCAGCACAATACAACGCTATTCGGTCAGAAATCCTTCAAGTACCTATTCTCAATTGAATAAGGAGCGGATAGCATGGTTATACAAAAACAACCTGATTCATCCTCTGGTAGTGGATTCTATAAAAAACATCACCAATCAGGAATATACTTTTCCGGCAGATATTCTCAATGAACTCAAAAAAGATTCTGTTACGTGGGAGAACTATTGTCTTTTTTCTGATTCATATAAGAGAATTCGCCTTGCATACATCGAGGCTGCCCGTAACAGGCCGGAGGAATTTAATAAACGATTGAACCACTTTATAAAAAAGACAAAGACTAATAAGTTAATTATGGCACGAGGGTCTGAGAAATATTATTGATAGAGACAGGATAAAAAGTCAAGCGATGAAATTTTCATTAGCAAAAAACAATGAATTTAGTAGCAGATAGCAAATTTTAGTAGCAGATGATTTGTATCACAAATTTATCTGCCACTAGCTAAAAGTACTATAAACGCAGGAATTTATTCAGTTTTAGTAGCAGGTAGCAGATGATTTTGTGTTTTTTATTGTTGACCAAAATCTAAAAAATGCCTGCTAAAGAATCTTCAGCAGGCACCAAAACAAACCAGACTAACTTATCAACGTCAAAAAATGTAAAATAATAAATTATGTACTTTGTTACATCAAAAGAGATTACCTTATTCAGGCTAACTCAATAATTTCTTTGTCTGCCAATGATTTTAAATCTTTCAGACGATTCCACACAAATAAGCTATGAATCAAAACAATAACAAAGGCTATAGTCATTAAGGTTTTGCTACCTGTCCATCCGATGGTCTGTTGATACCACAAAGCAACAAATACCAAAAGAATTGATATAATTGCACCGCTTGCCCTGAGGATTAACTGATCAGTACGAGAAGGAATCTGAACCTGCAGTTTACTATTCTTAAGACCATAAGCTATATATACATCAAAACCTATTGCCATCCAGATAAGAAGACGAATCCAGGTATCTGCAGGCAGAAACGCCATCATAAAAAGACAGGTTATAATGCCTAAAACAGGGACTAATGGAACAAAAGGTGTTTTAAAGGCTCTGGGCGCATCAGGCATTTTCTTCCTCATTACTAAAATACCTGCACAAACCAGAATGAAAGCCAAAAGGGTACCGATGCTGGTCATCTCGCCAGCTACACGCGCCGGAACCAAGGCTGCAAGAGTTCCACCAATAATCAATAATAAAAGATTGCTTTTCACGGGTGTTCTGTAAACAGGATGAATCTGAGAAAAGACTTTTGGCAATAAACCATCTTTACTCATGCTGTAAAAAATCCGGCTTTGTCCTAATAGCATCACAAGTATCACTGAAGAATAACCTGCAAGAATAGCCAGGACAATAGCCTTATTAAGCCATGGATAATCAGGATGGATAACACCTAAAGCATCAGGCTTACCCATGTGATCGATGGCAACTGCTACAGGAGCAATGCCATCATATCCTTTAAAAGCTGTATAATTTACTACTCCGGTCATTACATGTGCAAACAAGAAATATAGCACCGTGCAGATAAGCAAAGAAACTAATATTCCAATAGGCATATTTCTTTTGGGATTCTTTGCCTCCTGAGCCGCCGTACTCACTGCATCAAAACCTATAAATGCAAAGAAGACTACTGCAGAAGCTCTGATAATTCCACTAAAACCATATTCTCCGAAAGTGCCGTTATTGGCAGGAATATATGGTGTGTAGTTAGATGTATCAATATATTTCCATCCTAAAATTATAAAGACAAGCACCACTGCTATTTTTAAAAGCACAATGATAAAATTAACTCGTGAGCTTCCCTCAATGCCTTTAATAAGGAGCAGACTTGCCAGAACAATAATTATGGCCGCCGGAAGATTCAGGATTCCCCCATCCCAGGGACATTGGACTAATTCCTTTGGCAGATAGATTCCAATGCCTTCCAGAAATTTAACCAGATACCGGCTCCAGCTAATACTAACGGTAACGGCTGCAATAGCGTACTCCAGCATTAAATCCCATCCGATAATCCAGGCTATAAATTCGCCCATTGTTGCGTATGAATAGGTATAAGCACTACCCGCCACCGGAATCATTGAGGCAAATTCAGCATAACACAGGCCGGCAAAGCAGCACCCTAAGGATGCTACTATGAACGAAAGTGTAATAGCCGGACCTGCCTGATAAGCGGCAGCACCTCCTGTAATAGAAAATAAGCCTGCACCAATAATAGCTCCGATACCTAAAGCTACAAGTTTTGATGGCCCTAAAGATTTCTTTAAGGTGTTGCTATCGGTGGCATTCGACTCGCTTAATAAGCTACCTATTGATTTTCTTACAAATAAACTCATTCAGTCTGCTTTTATTAATATAGTTTCATTTCAGATTCTAACTGATTTACTTCTTAACCCGATAATCTAATGCCGGAGCACGATTACCTAATAGCGGCTCATAGTGAAAATCAGATCCACGACGAGTATTAAATTCCTGTTTTGCCTTTTCTACTAATTTAGGATCAGTATACAGTTCTATTGCTGAGAGTGAGAACACCTTCGCTGCATTAATAAGAGCTTTTGTACCAATGGTTGATCCTCCTGAAGCTACATTCTGCCAGCTATGACCCGCACTTCCCGGAATAAATGCCGCAGTTCCAAAGCTTACTGTTGGAACAGTCCAGCTTACATCACCCACATCGGAAGAACCCCCTCCTTGTGAGACTTTCTCTTCTTTCAGAGATTCCACTCTTTGCACTTTTAACAAGACAGTATCTAATTCACCGAGCCCTTTAACTATTTCTTTGGCAAAAGTTTCCTCGCGTGGGTTATAAATAACGCCTCCTACTTTTTCCAGTTTCTTCTGCACCAGATTTGCCAATGTTTTATTGTATAATCTTTCATAAAATCCGGAAATGATTTCAGACTTCACAGTAGTCTGGGTTCCCAAAGCTGCACCTTGAGCCGCCTGATTAATCCATGTGGTTAAATCCTTTAATGCATCTCTTTTCGGGCTACGGATGTAATAAGATACTCTGGCATAAGCAGGCACTACATTAGGAGCTTCACCGCCATTGGCTATAATATAATGAATGCGTGAGGAAGTAGGAACATGCTCTCTCATCATATTGACTAAATAATCAAAAGCCTCCACTGCATCTAATGCCGAACGTCCTTTATCCGGACTTCCTGCAGCATGAGCCGCTTTTCCATAAAAACTATAATCAATCATTTGTATGGCTGTTCCTGTATCTGTACTTACCCCATTGCCGGCAGCAGGGTGCCAATCGAGCACAAGGTCTACCCCTTTGAAGCTTCCTTCACGCACCAGGTACACTTTTCCGCCACCACCTTCTTCAGCCGGACTTCCAAATACTTTGATAGTACCCGGATGTTTTGTCTGCTCCAGCCATTGTTTAATTGCAATAGCTCCTGCAACCGAACCTACCCCGAATACATTATGTCCGCAACCATGACCATTGCCTCCTTCAATCAAAGGTTTCTTATACGGAACTGTATCTTGTGACAAACCGGGTAGAGCATCAAACTCTGCCAGAATACCAATCACCGGACTTCCGCTGCCATAACTTGCCACAAAAGCAGTTGGCATTCCTGCAACACCAGCTTCAACTTTAAATCCGTTTTTCTGCAATTGCTGCTGAAGTAATATGGAGCTCTCCTTTTCAATAAATCCCAATTCAGCTTTGCCCCATATATTTTTTTGAAGTTGGTCATAAACCGGGAATGAATTATTTAAATAATCTATGGCAATACTGCCCTTCTCTGAAAAATGCCCCTTGCTCTGGGCATAGCTGTTTAAGCCCAAAGCTGCTGTAACTAAAGTTAATAATACTAATTTCTTCATTTTAATATCTTTTTATATTCTAATAATCTGATTCTTCACTTCTGTAAATTTTTCACCATTCGTATAAAGTATGTACTATAGCAGGTAGATGTTAATAACTTGGATTTTGCTTCAAATCACTATCAGCCTGTATATCATTATAGGGTATAGGGTATACCCATTTATCAGAATCGGTTACCCCAAGCACAGTCCCGGCTCTTTTGGTACGTACCAAATCAAACCAGCGATGGGGTTCAAAAGGAAATTCAACGCGACGTTCATTCTCAATTGCAAGAATTGTCTCAGATTGAGAAAGTCCTGTAAGTACCTTCACCTGAGCACGTAATCTTACTGCATTCAAATCATTCAAAGCTCCTGTAATATCTGGCGTTGTTTTTTTAGCACGTGCCTCAGCTCTGATAAGATATTGTTCAGAGATACGTAAGATGTATGCGGGGTCGTCTCCGGTTGTTCTCCAATATAGATTCCCGACATAAAATTTTGGATTTAAAGCAGTTGAAAGATCTGAATACAGAGCTTTGCGGGTTCCTCCAATTTCAGAATTACCTAACAAGGCTACAAGACTTTCTGATGGTGCCCATTCATGACGTCCTCCATTTGCTGATGCTAACCAGTAAGCAGCATGAGTATTTTTATCGGAAGTAGTGTAAAGAAGTTCAAAAATGGATTCTTTTGTCTGCTTATTCTTAAAGAATGAAGAATAATCAACCAATTGGTAATCATTAGTGTCTGCAATTAACAAAGAGGAATATTCTTCCGCTTTATCCCAGTTTTCCGCATAAAGATACACTCTGGCCAGTAATGCGCGGGCGGTATTCTTTGTGGCTCGTGAACGGTCTGTCTTTTCTGGTAATAAAGAAAGCGCAGTTTGCAGATCTGTGATAACTTGTTGATAAACTTCTGCTTGTGTGCTTTGCTTTACTCCATCAAAATCGTGTGCAGTAATTGTTCCCTTAGTAATAATAGGAACGTTTCCCCAGGTTCTTCCTAAATCAAATAAGGATAGTGCCCTGATAAAATAAGCTTCTCCAACAATTCTATTCTTATCTGTGTCCGGCAAAACCTGAGACGACAATGCAGAAGTTTTGTCTATCACCTGATTCGCAGCATTAAGAGTTGCGTAAATAGCATACCATACCGTATTTATTGTGGTATTGTCGGATTGGTAAGAATGATTATTAAATGCCCGATAGTAATTTAAAGATCCTGTCCAGGTAACATCATTGCCAGCCAAATAGATCGCTGCAACAAATTCGCTGCCATAATAATTGCCGGATTGTAACTTATCATAAGCACCAGCCAAAGCCGCCTCCGCCGATTTTTTATCTACTACTGCCGATGCATTGGATACTGATTGCTCCGGCTCAAGATCAAGAATATTACTGCATGAACTAAGTAATAAAATGAAATTGACAAGTAATACTTTATATGTATATTTATAGAATTCTGTTGTTCTCATATTCTTAATTATTTAAAATGTTAAGTTAGCACCGAATACAATTTGTCTTGGCTGTGGAGGAATAGCAAAATCAAGTCCTTGTACAGTTCCATTCGTTTGATCGGCAGCTGTGTTTCCTTCAGGATCGGCACCGGAATATTTAGTTACTGTGAAGAGATTGGTTGCGCTGGCATACAAACGGATTTTGCTCAATCCTGCTTTTGCAAGAACTCTTGAAGGAAGTGTATACCCAATAGTCAAATTACGAAGTCTTAAGAAGGAACCATCTTCCAGGAAGCGGCTACTCTGGAAATCGTTATTGTAACTTCCATCAGGATTTACAACTGTAGAAGCACGGGGAATATCTGTGATATCTCCTTCTTTCTGCCAACGTCTCATCTGACTCTTTAGCAATCCCCAGTTAGTGCCGCGCACACCACCGTGTTCCTGGAAGAAACGGTTCATGTTAAATACATCGTTGCCAACTGAAAAATAGAAGAAGAAAGACAGATCTAAGCCTTTATATGTTAAGGTATTTCTGAGCCCTCCTGTAAAAGTTGGCCATGCATTACCTACAATTTGCCTATCAGCAGTAGTAATCTTACCATCCTTGTTCACATCTTCATAGACTGCATTTCCTGTTTTAGGATCAACATACAGTTGTTTGTAAAGCCAGAAAGAATACATCGGGGAACCTTGTTGCAAACGAACCCAGTCTCTTGAATATTGAGAAAAAGATATTGGTAACTTTTCTACCAGATTTTTGTTATGTGATATCTGAAAAGAAGAGGTCCATTTAAAATCTCTGTTTTCTATATTAGTCGAATTAATTTCGAATTCAACTCCTTTATTACTCATTGCACCAACATTCTGAATTGTAGAAGAGAATCCGGTTTTACCTGCTACTGGTATATTTAAAAGCAAATCAGTAGTGTACTTATTATAATAATTGAGTTCAAATGAAAGTCTGCCAGACAGGAAAGAAGATTCGAGTCCTACATTCCATTGACGGGTTGTTTCCCATTTAAGATTTGGATTGCTTAATTGAGAACTGGAAATACCTGCTGCATCTCCGTAGTTAGCTCCTCCACTCCAAAGACCTAATGATGCAAAATCATCAATATCCTGGTTACCGGTCCAACCGAGACTAGCTTTTAATTTCAATTCATTGAAGATTTGCAGATTTTTTATAAACTTTTCCTGACTGATACGCCATGAAGCACCGACAGAAGGGAAATAACCCCATCTGTTAGATTTTCCAAATCGGGAAGATGCATCGGCACGAACATTAGCATCAACACTATACTTGTTATTGAAACTATAATTTGCTCCACCAAAAAAAGATACTAAACCCGATGAAGAACTGCTCGTCGTAGCGGAAGTAATAGCTGCCGAAGAAATTGTTTTAAACTGATCACTTGGAAAGCTTGAAGCATTGATAGACTCTAGTTGATAATTGCGTTTCTGAACTGTATTACCAAGAAAAAGAGAGATAAAATGTGAATTGCGAATGGTTGTAAAGTAGTTCAACAATTGCTCTGCCACCCATGTTTGTTCAATACTGGTTGCATCAGTAGCAGCTCCATTGGGTTGCCCGTCTGATAACTGAGTATTAAAATATCTTTTCTCGTGATAGTTATTTAAATCGGCACTAACTGAAGATTTGAAAGACAGATTATTTATAATATTCCACTTTGCATACACATTATTAATTGAATGCAAACCATATGCATGGTGATCATTATTATTAATCAATGCTACAATGTTATCAAAAATGCCATATTTTGCATAAGAACCATCCGAATTGTATATAGGAAGCAGTGTAGCCGTATGAACACTGGCTTGAAGAATACCTTTCGGGCTGTTGGCTGTACGCGATAAAGAACGGATGGAATAATCCAGAGCATTACTTGTTCCTATTGATAATTTATTATTGATTTTATGGTCTAGATTAACACGGAAGTTATATCTTGAAAAGTCCTGCGTTCTCACAATTGCTTCCTGGGAAGTATAACCACCACCTACAAAGAAAGATGTCTTTGCATCACCACCATTTGCCGAAAGGTTGTAGGTTTGCACATTGGCTGTCCGGAAAACAAGACTTTGCCGATCATAAGTCTGCTGATCTTCAGGATTTCCAAGTCCTCCTTCACTCTTAGGACGATATGGTCTTGTTGCATAAGGTTTCCCGTCATTTACCCACGCTTCATTCAGGATTTCTGCATGATCCGGTCCAGTAGCCAGATCCCATAATTTGGAAGCTTTGGCGAAGCCATATTCTGCATCTAAATTAATCGTAGTCTTACTATTATTTTTCCCTCGTTTAGTAGTGATCAATATCACACCATTAGCTCCCCGTGCGCCATACACAGCTGTAGCATTAGCATCTTTAAGTACTTCCACATTTTCAATATCAGCAGGATTTATGTCTGATATCGGATTTGTAGTTTGTCCGCCTATGCTGATAGTTTGCAATGTTTTACTACTGATAGGCACCCCATCAATTACATATAACGGATCGTTGCCGGCATTAATAGAGGTTGTTCCACGTAAGCGGACAAAAACGCTGGAACCCGGTGTCCCTGAAGTAGTAGAGACCAAAAGCCCCGGAGTTTGCCCTTGTATTTGTTCGTTTAAACCGCTTCCTGCTATATTCTTGAACTGATCTGCTTTTATTTCCGAGATAGCACTGGTCATGGCATTTCTCTTTGTCTGAACATAACCGGTAACCACTACATTATCAAGTTCATTAAGATCTTCATTTAAGTAGATTGTTATTGGTTCATTTTCGTATACATCAAATTCCTGAGATTTATATCCAACGCTTTTTATCAATAAAGTAGCAGGCAAAGTCTTTACTTTTAGCTGAAACCCACCATCTACATCCGTGAATGTTTCTCCCAGTTGTCCCTTAAGTTTGACAGATGCACCAAATACAGATTTCTTAGATCTCTCTTCGAGGATTGTTCCTTTAAGTGTAATTTGCGCATATGTAGTCAAAGTGAATAGGCTCACAAGCAGGAAAGTCAGCCCCAATCTTATGAAACTCTGCGAACTTCTTTCCCTTTTTATAATAGTAATTAATTTTATCATATTCATTTAAAGTTATAACGAGCAGGCCCTGAATCAATCTGTAGACAGAAAGAGGGATTTTCGTTTATTTTATTAAAAATAGTTTTGGTTATTTCAAAGACAAGAATCTTTCGGTTAAGTGATTACTTTGTTCCACTAATATATCCTTGTCTAAACTGAGAAAGCCAAGTTCATGATTGTATTTCTGTCCATCGGTCAATACCCATTTCAGAAAATCAGAAACTTCTTTTCGTGCATTTGGCTGAGAATAAACAAAGCCAAATTTCACAACAGGTATGGTTTCTACTTGATTTCTCTCCAATAGTGTAATCGCATCGTCCACATTGCCAGATAGAACATTCTTCACATCTTTCTTCAAATCAAGTGGCAGGAGCGCAATTCCATCTTTCAATCTACGGGTATTGGTATCGAAAAGATAGCCCAGATTATTATAAGCAAGACCTATAGAATCCTTTTTGACAGCAGTAAGCAGATAAATATCATCACCCAATACTTTTTTCCCTTTAATTTCAGATGATTCATGACCAAAATATCCGGCCAAAGCCGTAGAAGCACAAGAATGGTTATCGCGGGCATAAACAGTTGCCTGGAACTTGGGCTTTTCTTTTTTCGGTTCATCTCCATAATTGAACGTTTCAAAGAAAAGTTTATCTATATCCTTTTTGCTCAAACCTTTCTTTCCTATGCTCGCTAAGAATGGATTTCTACTATTAGTGACAGGTAATAAAGCATATCGGCCGGCATATACTATCCCTTCACTCTCTTTTAATTCATCTTTTACCGGAAGATGAGCTATCACATTTAAATCCGGGTTCTGTGTATTCGCTATATTCTGAACTAGTTTTAACTGAACATTCGGATTAATCTTTGTATATTCTGATATCCATTTCTTTATTAAAGGATAAGTGAATTTAGTGCCGCTAATCACTATGGGATCATTATCCGTATTTTGTGCGGCAAGCCCTGTAGTAAAGAGAAAAAAGGCCAAAAGTAATTTGCTGAAATATTTTGTTTCCATAATTGATTTTGTATTATGATGGATGGATATATAGAATATGTAACAATAAGGAGTTATCCTTATCCTCTATATATCAGACTATTGATAAAAAAGAATATTATAAGGAGAGAAAACAGGTGTGCATACAGCACATTCGCATGGGAAGTGAAGGGATTGAAAACATCAGGGAAAAAGAGGCAAACAAAGATTCTAAGTCATTCGTTTTAAACGTTGCCTCTTTAGGGTACAACAACCCTAATAACTTGCTTTTTTCTAAGATTTGTTTCATACTATTTGCTTAATTAAATATTTGATATAGCATCCCCTAAAAGAATGTTTTAATTTGTTGCAAAGATATAATATGAAATGAATCTGATAAATACCGTTGATATGGCATTTTTCTTACAATATTATACCATATTTAAGGTATAAACAACTGCTATTGGAGGCATTTAGCATATACATCACCACAATAGTCAAAAAAAAAGTCCAGGCCTTACCAAAATAAGACCTGGACTTTACCAGTAAACTTCATCTAATTTTCTTAATATCCCGGATTCTGATATTCAGCACCGTTTTTAATCACATCAGTAAACGACTGTGGAATTGGACGGACTTTATAGTAATCATCATTGAAATATGCACCTACATCAGGATTAGTCTTTGACAAATAAGTCTTAGTCAACATACCTGTACGCTTTAAATCATAGAAACGTGTATATTCTCCTGCTAATTCGCGGGCACGCTCATCCAGGATTGTCTGAATGGTGACAGTTCCTTTGATATCGCCGGCACCAGCTCTTTTACGTACTTTATTGATATACCCTGCAGCTCCTGAACCTCCATTCAGATACAGATCAGCTTCAGCTGCTATCAGATAGATTTCAGACATACGCATTGTAATTGATGAAGCATCGCATGCAAAACGGTTCTTTGCAGCACTAATTACAGTAAAGTTGCTTGAGTTAAACTTATTCAGTGACGGATAGAAGAAGTAGAATGGATTTTCAACTGCTGTTCCATCATTAGTACGAGTATATGTCATTTTCACTGTCATATCATCGTTATACAAATCTTTGTAATCAACAATCAGGTAGGGAACAGACAACTTCTTTGCAGCAAGACTGCTATAAGTAGCTTCCTGAGGACGAACTATTTTAATAGCAAGATCACCGGAATTCACTTTTGAAGAAGAAGAAACATCGGATGTACGGTCATACATCTTCAAGTTATCTGCAGTCCATTGATATGCATTATTAGCGGTCCACTCTGTCTGGAAGAATGCAGCGTAACGAGGATCCAAAGTATTGTCTTCATTAACAAATACATCCATCAAATATTTAGAAGGCATAAACAGGCCATCTGAATAACGTGCTATTTCTGTTTCATGTCCTTTATAAAGGATTGCCGGGAATTTGGCAACATTTCCATAGAACAATTGATAATCCTGATTATGCTGCCACAAGTTTGTGCTACCACCTGCCTGAGAGAAAGCAACAGAATACAATGATTCTTTATTCTCCAGATTATTTGCATTTGCGAACACCTCATTAATGGTAGGATACATATAGGCAGCATATTTAGCGCCTCCGGATTCACAGTCAGCGATCAACGCTTTACTGGTATCCAATGCTTCCTGAAGATACTCTGTAGTGCCATATTCTTTTGTTTGTAAGCAAGCTTTTGCCAAAAGACCCATTGCAGATTTGCGCAAAGCTCTTCCTTCTTCTCCAGTACGAGATACAGGAAGCCACTTAGCAGCAAACTCAAGATCAGGAATAATGCAGGTTTTATATATTTCAAGCGGTTCTGTTTTAGTTGGAGATAAATTCACACCGGAAGGCAATGTTGTGTTCAACGTTACAGCGCCAAACTGTTCAACCAGAAAATAATAGTACATTGCTCTCATGTAATGAGCCTCAGCTACCAAAGCATTCTTCTCGTCAGTGCTCTTGAAGTCTGTTACGTTCTCAACACTTTCAATGCACAAATTACATGCTCCGATACCATCATAAGCACCATTCCACTGATCTTTTGCATTATTTAGTGAGATCTGTGCTCCCTGACCATATTTAAAATAGCCTTCGTATGTTTTAGCATTCTGATGAGAAGTCCAAAGATCTGTTCCGCCTTCAGTCAATAACATCATACTGTTTTTGCCATAGAAATAACGTTGAAGACTAAAATAACAGTTATTGATAGCTTGTTGGTAACCACTTTTCTGAGATATCAGAATATTCATTGTAGAACCAGAAGGGTTTACCTCATCCAAAGAACAAGATGAGAGCCCGACACCTGCTACAAGAATAGTTGATAGCAAGATTTTATTATATTTCTTAAGCTTATTGAATTTCATATTATACTTTAATTTAGAATGTTACATTTATACCAAACACAAATTCTTTTGTCAAAGGGAAATTATCTGATCCTTCACGTTCCGGATCCTGTCCCTTCATTTGTTTGTCAAATGCATAAATAAATGGATTGTAGGCTGTTGCATATACACGAAGTTTTTCCATGTGTGCATTCTTTAATAAAGATTTGGGCAAAGTATAACCTAATGTAATATTCTTAATCTTGATAAAAGAACCATCTCTATCAGCTAAACTACCCCAACCATAATATTGTGATGTTGAACTGTGAATTCCCGGACGAGGCAAATAAGCGCCCTGGTTCTCTGGAGTCCAGTAACTAATGCCAGAAGGAGAGTTGTCCAGACTTGTAGTTGGATTGTACCGGGTTATCAAATCGCTCTGCAACATCTGTCCACAACGAGCCATTACAAAAACACTGGCATCGAAATTATGGAAAGTAAAGTTATTCTGGAAACCTAAATACCAATCAGGATTCTTTGAACCTAAATACATTTTATCTTTCTCACTATACTTATGAACACCATTATCACTAACATCATTCCCGTTAGCATCCTTTGTAATAATAGGATTAGTAGCCAGTTTTATATCGCCCGGAACACAACCGTACAATTTAGCTTCATCCGTTTCTGCTTCAGACCATATTCCTAAGTACTTATAGTTATAGAAGGCTCTCACAGGTTTACCTTTGAATAAAGCCTCTGCAACAATGTCTCCATCAGGTAAAGAGACTATCTTTTCTTTATTAACTGTTAAGGTCATAACAGTAGACCAGGTGAAGTCCTTTCTAATAATATTCTGTGTATTTAACATTACCTCAAGGTTCTTATTATTAGTTGCACCAATGTTCTGCCATGTATTTATTGGAGATCCCCACATTGTTACACCTGCAGTAATAGGTAAGGTACGTTTAAACAACAGACCTTTTGTATTTGTGTTAGACAGATCGACAGCCAGGTTAATACGTCCATTCAGGAAACCGGCATCAATACCAATGTTCGTATTGTATGATTTTTCCCAGCTAATGGATGGATTGCCATAAGGTGCACTAAATTGTACTACCGGATATGCCTTAGATCCAAATACAACAGGATTAAGGAATGTATATACCGCTGTATTAGAAGAATAAGCTCCCATACCACCAGAGTTACCTGTGATACCATAACCTACTCTCAATTTCAGATTAGACAACCAGTCCTGACTTTTTTCCATAAAGGATTCATCGCTGATACGCCATGCAAAAGCTGCAGCAGGGAATGAATCCCATTTGTTACCTACAGCCAGATGAGATACTCCATCCCAACGATTGGATAATGTAACAATATAACGTCCCTTAAAGTTATAGTTTATACGGGCAGCATAAGACATGGACTGAGTTTGTTTAAAGTCTGAATCCAGACTTTGTTTCTGGGTTCCTGCAGAAAGTTTCCAGAAAGACTGGCTTGTTAATTGTTGTCCCTGAGCTGCAGCATAACTATACTCAGTCTGATTATTTGACCATGAAGTTACGCCTGTTAAGGCAAACTCGTGATCTTTTGCTATTTTAAAGTTATAGTTTAAAATATTCTCCCATTTATAGCCATATGAAGCATTATTAGCGATGGAAGCCAAAGGTTTATTGTATCCGGCTGTAATGTTGGCTATTGATAAAGGGCCGAAGAACATTCCTGTACGTGAATTATTAACGGTTGTACCCAATACAGATTTGAAAGAAAATCCTTCTAAAGGAGTTAATTCCAAGGTTCCATTTGCTGTAATGTTTGTACCACGGATATTATTTACATACTGACCATTAATTTCATCAGACATTGGATTTTGTTGTCCGGTAAGATATTCAGGATTGATTGAACCATCTTCTTTATATGCCTCACCAAGTGGAACAAAAGTCAAAGCATTGACAAATACGCTTTGGTTACGTTTATTCTGATCTGTATATGTAACATTCGTATTAATTCCAGCCTTTGCCCAGCTACATAGCTTTTGATCTACATTAAGTCTTAACGCATAACGCAAACGATCATCTCCTTTAAGCAGACCTTGCTCATCATTATAATTTAATGATGCAAATACCTGAGTTTTATCTGTACCACCATTCACTGATAAATTATAATTCTGATTGATTGAAGATTTTCCTATTACTTCATCTACAAAATCAATCCACTGACCTTTATCATATGCACTTTGCACTAGTGGATCAGTAAATATAGATGATGTAAATTCAGGATAAGCTCCATGCGCTCCTCTATAAGCTTCTCTTTTCAGATTCATATACTCATCGCCAGTCATACCAGATGGATATTTTGCAAAGCCAGAAACTCCGACATAAGCATCTAGATTTACTGCGGTTTTTCCTTGCTTACCTTTTTTTGTTGTGATTATAACAACACCATTAGCACCGGCAGAGCCATAAATGGCTGTCGATGATGCATCTTTTAATACCTCGATAGATTCAATATCTGAAGGGTTTAATTGGTTATAACTACCAGCAATACCATCAATAATAAACAAAGGGGTATTATCTCCATAGATGGAACGTGTTCCACGCAACTGAATATTAACATCTGCACCAGCCTGACCTGATGTTTTAATAATATCCAAACCAGCTACCTTACCTTGCAATGCTTCCATTGCATTGCTGGTTGGAGCAACTGTGATATCTGCTGATTTTATTGAAGTAATAGCTCCTGTCAAATCACGCTTCTTCATCGTTCCATAACCGATTACTACAACTTCATCCAGATCCTGCGCAACCGATTCCATCTTAATATTCATCTCTCTGCCATTAACTGTAACAGTTTGTGGCTTATATCCGACATAAGTCAAGGCTATTACATTCTTTCCCGAAGGTAAGTTCAAGGAGAAATTTCCATCAATATCTGTAATTGAACCTACAGATGTACCTTTTACGAATACTGAAACTCCTGTCAACGCTTCCCCTGTTTTGTCATCTACAACCTTCCCTTTGATTGTTTTGGCCTGTGTAACTGTCTGGGCTGCATTCACACCGTTTAATGAATTCTCTGCATAAACCGAAGGTAGTGCAGACATGCATAAAACAGCTGATAGACCAAAAACCAAATGGGTACGTCTAAAACAATAACCCAAGGCGTCCATTGGTGGACATACTTTTTCTTTCTTGTTTTTCATCATTTAATAGTTAATAACTACTAGTAAATTATTCATGCTTTTTTTTTATTTTTCACAACAATAGCATTTTTTCACAATTCTACTGCCGCCTTAAGAGACGCCCCAAGACAGTGATTGTACTCATTTTCTTGTTTTATAAAACAAGAATCCTCTTTTATAAAAAAAGATTAGCCAGTATTCAGATGTTATTCTGAATACTGGCTAATCTTTAAATTCACTTCTTTATATATAAAACAAAAACTTTATTCTTTGAGAGCCGGCCATTGTCCGTTGACAATAGGCACTTCTTTTAACTGCTTAGGATCAATCTTCATATATTTAATGCGTTGGCGTCTCCAGGTATAAATAGCATGAATATAGCCATCATTGCCTTGTATTATGGAAGGGTAAGAGTATTGACCAATCGGCGAATCTTCAAGAATGAGTGAAGCAAACCACTTCTTTCCGTCTTTTGAAACGGCAATGTTAAGTGGCGTACGTGCACCTTTCTTAGCTCCTGCGGGAGTTTTAACGTGATTATAGATCACTACCTGACGACCGTCTTTCAATGTTACCGCGTCTGTACCTGAGTTATTATTAGGAAGATCAATCAGCTTCATTTCACTCCATGTTTCGCCACCGTCTTTCGACCATGCATCGGCTATTGCACCATTTAGAGAGCGACAAAGAATCTGTAACGATCCGTCTTTATGGAATAAGATGCTAGGCTGAATGGCGTTGACTGTCTTTCCATCATTGATAGGTTGTGTTTCGCGCCATGTTTTTCCTTTATCTTCTGTAAACTCAAAGTGAACTTTCCAGCCATTTTTTTCAGTACTTGTGGGGCAAACTAGTTTATTGCCGATAAGAACCGGTTTGTTTTTAATTGGTCCAAGTATATTCTTTGGTAACTCTTCGGGTTGCATCCATGTTTTTCCTCCATCGAAAGAGCGAATGAGGTAACCGGTCCAGTCGCCCACATTCTTTCCAATCTTAAAGAATAACAATAGTTCGCCACCAGGTACCTGAAAAAGTACCGGGTTATAGCATGCCTTACGCAAAGTATCACTCATTATACCATCAGCAACCTTTTGAGGAGCAGTCCATCCTTCGGCTGTTTTTCTGCATACCCAGATACAAACATCAGGATTTCCTTCTTTAGTTCCTCCGAAAAATGAAGCAACAAGTCCGGTTGGAGTGTCAGCTATTGTAGCAGCATGTGCCGATGGGAAAGAAGCTTTTTCGTAAAGGAACTCATCTTCAACAATTCCTTTTCTCCAGGCTCCCAGACCTACATTCATATCAACGCTGAATAAATAATCTCCCGAGCCGACTTCCCAGCGGGTAAGATTACCTTCTTTTCCAAGATATTTCACACCTTTGGCTTTTGCAACAGGAATGCCACCCTCTTTTATCATCGCCTTATCCGAAGGCAAGTAAACTATTGCAGTTGCATTGGCAGGAATAGTGATATTCCAATCCAGATGTTTCAGATTCTTTTTCCATTTGCTCACCACTTTTCCGTAAGGAGTCATATAAGAAGCATCAACATCACTCAGATCCTGAATTTCAAAATTTGGCTTCATAATAATCTTCTTAAAGCCTGCTTCCTTTTCATCGGTTTTGATTCCGGCCATATTTTCGTAGAAGAATGGAATCAAATCGCCAAGAAGCATTACGTGATTCTTGGAATTCATTTTCGGTCCGGCAGTATCACCATTCCATAATTCCCAGATTGTAGTCGCTCCCTTTTTAACCATATATCCCCAACTTGGGTATGTATCGTTAGAAGCCAACATATATGCCACATCAGCACGTCCCATCTTGCACAATTCGCGCATAATCCATTGCGAACCTACAAGACCTGTGCAAATATGTCCTTTGCTGTCATTCATTACCTTATCAACAATCTGCTTGCTTACTTTTTCAACCATATTATCGGGCACCATGCCAAATGCTAATGGAAGCAAGTTGGACGTTGCCGAGTTATTTCCGTAGAACAAGCTATCTGTATTGAAATATTTCTTGTTGAAGGCATCTTTTACATTGGCAGCAATTGCATCAAACTCTTTTGAATCTTCAGTTTTATTCTGCAATGTTGCAAATTTGCTCATCAAAGCAAGCATTTTATAATAATAAGCTGTAGAAACCAACAAACCGTCTGTCTGACGTTTCGGGTCTTTTGAGTGAATCAGTTCTGGAGATTCAGGTGGAACACACCAATCGCCATATTCATCACGAGTCATAATGCCCTCTCTCAGATATTCCTTCTTCATGTGATCCATCCACTTTTTCATGGCATCATAGTTTTTCACGATAGGCTGGATGTTTCCAAACTGTGAATAAACCATATCAGATGATAAAAGGAATACGGAAGGCCATGTAATATTATCTGTGTAATAGTTCAGATAAGAAGGTGCTACATCGGGAATACAACCATCTTCACGTTGTGAATCGTTGATATCATTCATCCATTTGCTGTAAAGCTGTCCGTTTTCCATGACAAAGCTTTCACCCAGGCAGCCTACAGCACGGTCGCCCAACCAAGGCTGACGTTCGTTTCTCTGCGGACAGTCAACAGGCATTCCTTTGTAATTACTACGGATTCCCCAGAAAGCATTTTTGTAAATCTGATTAATGATAGGATCAGTGCAGCTGAAAGCACCAAGTGTTTCCATCTCATCACTGACAACCTCGCCAACAAACTGATCTAACGAAGGTTTGTTTTTGCATCCGGTAATCTCAACATAACGGAAACCATTATATACAAACTTAGGTGCCCACTCTTCCATTCCCTGACCTTTCAGGATATAAAGATTAGTAACCTTGGCATCTCTTAGAGGTTCCATATAAAGTTCGCCGTTCTTCTGAAGAACTTCAGCAAAACGTAGGCGGACAGTATCACCGGCATCACCTTTCACTTTGATTCTTAACCAACCGGCCATATTCTGTCCCATGTCAAGAATATATTTCCTGCCCGGAAGTTCTGTGATAGAAACAGGATGGATTTTATCCACGACCTTCATTCCTGCCGTCATTTCAGCACGAAGTGTTCCACTCGGAAGGGTTACACGCTGTGCCGATTCCCAAGAAGAATCATTGAATCCCGGTTCTGTCCAGTTTCCAAACTCTTTGCGGGCATCATACACCTCTCCATCATATTCGTTATTACTACGGATAGGACCATCGGCATTAATTTTCCATGAAGTATCACTTCCAACTACATCTTTTGATCCATCTGTATATTCAAGTATAAGTACCAGACGAACTTTTGGAAAACCAAATGTAGGGATTTTATAGTTCTTGAAATTCTGACGCATGGTATAGAAACGTCCATTACCAAGAGTAACACCCATAGCGTTTGCCTTATCTTTCAACAAAGCTGTAACGTCGTAACTATTATAAAGAGTAGTTTTTCTGTAATCGGTTGGTGCAGGTGCAAGAACACGATCGCCAACTTTCTGACCATTGATATACAATTCATATAATCCTAGGCCGGAAACATGAACAGTGGCATGAGCTACTGCTTTCTTCGGAGTAAACTCTTTACGAAGATAACGGGCAGACATACGTGAGAACTGAGTATCAGAATCCCATGGCATCAGTTTATCCAAACCAATCCACTGAGCTTTCCAGTCATTCTGTGAAAGTAATCCCATGCTCCATTGAGCAGGTGTGCTCCAGGAAGATTCTCCGGCATTAGTAGTAACCTTTACTTTCCAGAAATATCGGCCATTACTTTTTAATGGCTGTCCGGCATAACTCACCCATTGAGACTGGGAAGACTTAACAATGCCGGAGTTCCATACATCTCCCTCACCGGCATTTAGTTTTTGCATGGAAGAAGCTACCAATATCTGATAAGAAAGTTGAGTCACTCCTCTTTCTGAAGAAGAAATGCGCCAACTAACACGAGGAGATTCTGTATCAATCCCTACAGGATTGTTCAGCATTTCACAACGCAGATTGCTAATGCTAACTCCTGCAAAAGCCGCTACTTTCAGAGAAAGCAGAAAAACAAGCAATAATAAGATTCTTTTCTTCGGCATTGTTATCTGGTTATTTATTTTTTATTCCATTTTTGTTGTGCATCTGGAAGAGATGTCCAATCCTGCTTAATATAATCCTTAGAAGAATCAACAGCAATAAGCACGCGATCGTTTCCGGCACGGTAACCGCTATCTTCAATAAATTCGGTTACTTTATTATCAAACTCACCTGCATATTGCAATTCTCCGTTTGAAGGATTGTACCACCATACTTTCTTCTTCGCACCCGAAATCTTTGTAAGATCTATCTGTACAGGGCGATTAGTATAGTTGTAAGCCATAAGGTAATCATTACCACGAGTTGCGATTACTCTTTCGTAAAGATCGCCATTTGTACCTGCAATAACAGTCTGATCTGGCACTCTATCAAAGTATGGTAAAGTAAGCATCAGGTTTTTAAGATATTTCATCTGGTTCATTCCAGGATCTTTCAATGCATCATACCATGGTTTTGTAGCACCGTAAGCTCCCCCTACTCCATTCTTCAACATCTGCATAATTGAATTATGTCCGTAAGTATGTCCGAATGAACCTGCAAAAACCGACCAGTATGCATAACGACGAATATCATTAGCATTCCATAAAGGTTGTGTGGTATCATGCAATCCCTGAGGAATTTCTTCGTAAACAGGTTCACCATCAATAGTTGGCTTCAAAGGCTTCATAGCAAAGCTCTTTTCTACATAACGCCAGTTATCTTCTTCTGTATTTTCCTGAATGGTATAATCTCCATCGCCAAATCGTTGACCGTAACGACGGTGACCAGACTGAAACATATTAAAGTCTAACCACTTTTCATTATTAAACCAAACGGCAGAAGTTGTTCTTCCTCTTGGATGGAAAGTCATCAGGTGATTTCCATCACTATTTTTTATAGTATTGGCAAGTGTATTCCAAACAGTTGGCTTCACATCACCACGAATATCTCCTCCGATAAACCAAACTATATTAGGATTGTTCTTATAGCGATCTGCAAGGAATTTACCATAAGCCTGAGCATCTTTTTCTGTTACCAGTCCTTTTTGAACAGGAGTTCCCCAAAGACACACCATACCAATATAAATACCTTTCTTTTCAGCGGTACGAACAATATAATCTATATGGTCCCAATATCCGTAAACACCTTTTTTATCAATGTTCTTAAAATTAAATCCATCAGGTAAAGCCCATTGACCATAAGTATTGATTTCAGGAATAGTATGCATTAACATAATCTGAACCATATTAAAGCCTTTCTTGCTGCATTGTTCAAGATAATATTCCACTTCATCACGATCAAGACGTGCAGGCATAAGCCAACCTGTATCACCTAACCAGAAGAACGGAGCACCATTAGCCTGTTTCAGATAACGTCCGCTTTCATCAACAACCAACTTTCCATTAGCCCATGGTATGTAAGTTTTAGGTTCGTTTTTCTGTGCTTTCATAGTGCCAGAAACTCCTAAAAGGAACAAACATGCCAATGCAATGATCTTGTTTCTTTTCATCATTATTCTTTATTTTTTATAGATTATGTATTCTTTTCCTGCTTTTGTTTTCAAATCATACAAATAAGTGTTCTTTATACTTATTCCTGCCAGTTTTGAAGAGTCATGAACCAATGGTTTAGATACGGTAGGTACTGCATAAAGCGCATTCGGGTTTTCACCTTTGGCTTTCGACAGACCGTTTCCTTTAAGCGGAGTCAGTGAGCGCAAGCGGCAATTACCTCCAAGACGAGACTTTATTACAACACGATCAACTTCTCCGTTTTTCCAACTGATATTCAATTCAAATCCACCGCGGGCAATCAGTCCGTTTATGTGTCCTTCTTTCCATAATGAAGGTAACGCCGGGAGTAGATAAATAAAACCGTCATAACTTTGCATCAACATCTCTGCAATTCCGGCTGCACAACCAAAGTTTCCATCAATCTGGAAAGGAGGATGAGCATCGAATAAGTTTGGATAAGTACCTCCTTTTTTCTTTTCATTGCGAACCAATGAAAGTTGGTTAGTAATTAGCTTATATGCATGATCGCCATCCAGCAAACGTGCCCATAAACAAACCTTCCATCCCATTGACCAACCTGTAGAAGGATCACCACGATGTATCAATGATGTGCGGGCTGCCTCAAATAATTCAGGAGTGCGGTAAGGAGATATCTGATTACTTGGGAATAATCCGTAAAGGTGAGACACATGACGATGAATATCCTGCGGATCATCCCAATCGTTCATCCATTCCTGTAATTGTCCCCAACGACCAACTTGCATTGGTGCCATTTGATTCAGTCTTTGTTTCAGATGAGATGCGAAATCAGCATCGACACCCAGTAAGCGCGAAGCTGAAATAATTTCATTCCAAAGATCGAATATTAACTGATTATCCATTGTACAACCTGCGGCAGTAGTTGCTTCTCCATTACTTCCGGCATGAACATTTTCAGGAGAGTTGGAAGGACAAACAACCAACCAGTTATGTGAAGGTTCCTTAACCATAGTCTGATCAAAGAAAAGTGCTGCCCCTTTCATTATTGGATATATCTCTTTCAGAAACTTTATATCCCCGGTATACAGATAGTGCTCCCAAAGATGGCGACATAACCATGCTCCACCCGAAGGCCACATGCCCGAAGGCGCTTTATCCAAAGCACCGGTAACTCTCCAGATATCTGTATTATGATGCAATACCCACCCGTCGGCACCATACATTACTTTAGCTGTTTCCTTACCACTTTCAGAAACTTCTTTTACCATGTTAAACAATGGTTCATTCAGTTCTGTGAGGTTAGCCACTTCCGATGGCCAGTAGTTCATTTCAACATTTATATTGCAAGTATACTTGCTATCCCATGAAGGCAATAGTTTATCGTTCCAGATTCCCTGAAGATTGGCCGGTTGTCCGCCCGGTTGTGAAGAAGAAATCAGCAGGTAACGTCCGAACTGGAAATAAGTTGCCACCAAATGAGCATCGTTTGTCTGTGCAAAGTTTTCTATTCTTTTATCAGTCGTTATTCCGTCTTGTTTATTTTCTCCAAGATAAAGAGAAACCCTGTCCATGTACTTTTTAAAGATAGAAACATGTTCTTTGAACGATGTTGCATAATCTCTGGTCAGTGCCTTCTCAAGAAAACTCTTTGCCCGCTCTGCAGAGTTACCGGATATATCTTTGTAATTTACAAAATTAGTTCCTATTGAAACATACAAAGTTGCTTCATCGGCACCTTCAACAGTTACAGTTCCGTCTTTATACTGTACTTTTCCATTAACAGCCTTAACTGTCAGTCTCCCCTGAAACTCTACTTTTCCTTTTAATCCTTCATGCCATGAAGATACACCTGAAAGAGTAACACAGTTTCCTTCGGTATCTACAACAACATCCTGATGAGGAGAAGTAAAGAATGCATTAAAAGTTATTTTCTTTGCAGCATCGGCAGATAAGCGAATCATTATAACCTGGTCTGGAAATGAAGTTATCATCTCTCTTTTGTAACGAACGCCATCCACTTTATAGGATACCAGTGCACGGGCTGAATCGAGACTTAGCTCTCTGTAATAATCAGTATAACGTGTATGTCCCGGGAAAGCAATGCGCAAATCACCAAAAGGTTGATAAGGCATACCCGAATTTGTGTTCGACATCACTTTTTCAGTGGCCAGTGTCTGAGCTTCCAGATATTTACCAGCAAAAACAAGTTCTCTGACTTTAGGTAAATATTGTAATGCTTCAGGATTTGCATTGTTATTCGGACGTCCGGCCCATATAGTTTCTTCGTTTAGCTGAACCTGCTCTACAGAAGGAGTCCCGTAAACCATTGCTCCTAAACGGCCATTCCCTAAAGGTAAAGCTTCAGTCCATACAGAAGCTGGTTTATCATACCACAATTTGTATCCTGCTGCCTCTGCATAAAGAGACAGAAACAGAAATGAAAGCAGGATAAGAAATCTATAACGACTGAAATATGTATTTTTACGATTCATCTGTTGTTGGTTATTTTATGAAGAAAATGATATTACTTCAGCGTGGTCAGAAGTTTTTCCAACTCCTCAAAAGAGCGAATAGCATTCTTTGGAAGTTTTTCTCCTTTGTCTCCAAAACTAAACATATTCTCTTTAGGCTCTATAGTTACTTTACTTTCATCAAGCATTGATTTTTTCAGCTTGAATGCATCGGCAAAGAAATCATAAACAGCATTTCTTTTATTTGGACCAAAGTCGTGTCCTTCGGCAGGTAAATGAACATTCGTTACTTTCTCTGCAGCGCCGTAAAAGTCATAGATATGCTTGATATACGGAAGTTCAAGAGTTGGTACGGTGCTTGTCCAGTCTTGTCCGTCGGAAACAATCAACATAGGTTTCGGAGCATTTGTAGCAGCTAATTCAGCAGCAACCGTTCCTCCACAAGAATAAAAGATTGGTAGTCCGCTTTCACAAGGACATCCACCATCAAAGTGAGATGACAAACTTACTACCGGACAAAGAGCTGTGTATCTCTGATCAAGGACAGATAGTAATACTGTTTGAGAACCACCACCGGAACCACCGTTCACACCGATTCTTTTCTTATCAACATCTTTACGGTTATACATGAAATCAAGAACACTAATTCCATTCAAAGCCTGAATAAACTGAGCTGCACTTTTGTGATGAGCTTCTTCGGGGAATTGCAACATAGATTCTCCCCATGCAAAAAGATCATAGTCCACACAAATAGCTCCCATTCTAGCCAGACTAGCCATGCGTTGCTGCTGATCCTTACGATATCGCCCATCAAGGAAATGTCCATTCGGACAAATTATCAACGGGAATTTTCCTTTTACCAAAGGCTTATAGATTGATCCGCAAACATACAGACCGGGCAAAGTTTCCAAAGAAAAGTTCTGAACAGTATATCCACTATAGATTCTTTCCTTAGAAATTACCGGTTTTGTTTTAACTCGAACTTTCAGTAGAGAGTCGATACCTAAACGCTCTCTTACTTCTTTGCGTAAGCATTCTTTTCTCTTGTTCCATTGCACTGAATCAGAGTAAAGTGAATTAAGATACTTAATCATTTTCACTCCGTCTTCATCCGTACGGCGGGCATATTCATAGTTTTTTATTTTATAAAGATTATCTCCCTGTTTCACAAATTTATAATCAAACGGAACAAGTACATTGTTCAGACTTTCCTCCACAGAATAAGGGCGAATGCGGGAATCTGCATAATCAAGCATCTTACCGTCAACCACTACTTCTGTCCATTTCAGACGGACGTTAAACCGTTTAGAAATATCCATTAAAACATCTTTCAATGGCCTTTGATACTTATGATCTGAATCTTGCTGGGCAAAAAGAGTGCTTCCAGAAAGAACTAATGCTACTGATAATATGATTTCTTTTATATTCATGTAATTATTTCATTTGAACCAAGAAAATTGGCTTTATTCTTTTATAATAAGGTTTTCCTTTATAAACATGCTCTCTTTATCCACAACTGAAGGCAGACGATTAAACCAATTATGCATCAGTACCATGCCTCTATTTTCGCCTTCCAGAAGAAGGAATGAACGACTTCCAGCCAATGGATAGCACCCCTGAATAAGACATTCTTTAGAATCACTAATCCTCAGTACCGGAGAATTAGCATTTGGGGTCAGAGTCTTTATTGCATTCAGTTCCAAGTTCTCTGCATGAGAGAATTTAAATGCAGAACCTATCTTTGTATCAATGCGAACATTATTCAGTTCCAGATTCTTAACCATATCTGCTTCAAGTCCTGTGTTTGACTGAATATTTATATTATTCAGCGTAACATCTGATATTGGCATTTCTTCAATACCCGATATTCTGACTGCGCTATTCACCTGAGTTCCGGTAAGATTAGAAATGTGAATGTTGCGGAAGATTGGTGTACGATCAGAAACAGGTTCTTTATCCATCTTACTATAGAAAAGGCTGAGTACAATAGCCTCACTCTTTATATTGTTCATCACAATATTGTCTACACGTATTTCTTCTACAATACCTCCACGTCCACGGGTAGACTTAATACGAATTCCTCTGTCTGTTCCATCAAACACACAATTAGAGATAGTTACTTTACGCACATCACCACTCATTTCACTACCAATCACTACCCCACCATGTCCTGATAACATTGTACAGTTGGTAATGGTAATATTCTCACAAGGAACTCCAAGCTGACGAGCCTGCAAATCTCTCCCTGACTTCAGAGTAATACAGTCGTCTCCTACCGAGATATGACAATCAGAGATATGAACATTCTTACAGGATGAAGGATTGATTCCATCCGTATTGGGTGAGAGGGGATTATTAATAGCTATACCTTTTATAGTTACATTTTCACAAAACTCAGGATTCACAGTCCAGAAGGGAGAATTAATGATTTTAATCCCTTCAATCTTTATGTTCTTACAACGAATAGGCTGGATAAAAGAAGGACGAAAGAAGCGACGGTCAAGAACCTCTTTATAATCTTCGTTGGTCACTTTATAAAGATTAGGATCTTTGTTTACACTATCCCACATAGGCTGGTATTTATTCAGATCCCGGATGCCATTCTTTTGAACATCAACAAGAACCCGATAAAATTCGGCCCACCATTTCTTGCCCTGGCCATCAATTGTTCCTTCACCTTTAATCGTGATATCATGCTGATCAACCGCATAGAACAGAGGCGAGAAACTTTTCATCATCACTCCTTCATATCTCATATCTACAAAAGGAAGATAATCGTCAAAGTTATCAGAAAATAATAATGTAGCTCCAGCCTCCAGTTCAATAGTGATATTACTCTTCAGTTTCACTGCCCCGGTAAGATATGTGCCGGAAGGAAAATAAAGAGTACCTCCACCATTAGAGGAAAGCTTCTCAATAGTCTTATTGATTAATTGAGTATTCAGTTTTTTTCCACCAGCTTTAGCTCCGGATTTAAGCATATCAATTCTCTCTGCATAAGCAAAGTTCCCGGAAAGAAATACCATACAAAAGAGTAAAACTAAATGCTTTATTTTCATATTTTTAAATAATAAAGTTACTAAATTTTCACAGTAAATGTTTGTTTACCGCTTTCCATAACATGCTTCTCCTTGTTAGGAAGAATAATTGTAGCCGAACAGTTAACTGGGACCTCAGCATCCATAGTGAAAGTTCCATTCTCAACTTTCCAGTTCACAGCTACTTTCCCGTAAAGAGTGTTATAAGAAGCAGAAACATATTTCAAATCACCCACTACCTGGGGGTTAATTACCAGCTTTTGAAATCCCGGTTCACTTGGAACCGGTTGTATACCTGCCAACCATGCATAGAACCATTCATCAATTTGTCCCATCATAAAATGATTCCATGAAGTTCCTTCTCTTGGATCCCATTGTTCGGTCAGAGTTGTTGCGCCAAACTTAACCTGAAATCCATACCCCGGTGAATCTTCATGATTGTTCATCTTGTACATCACCTCGTTCAGACCATTTCTTGCAAGAGTCTGGAAAAGGTAACGATTACCAACATCACCGGTTGTAAGACGGTTACCATGTGCTTTTATATCTTTAACCAGGTTTGCCAGAACATCTGCTTTATACTGTGGTTCTACAATATCAAGGAACAAAGGCAGAGCATTGGAACACTGACTACCATTGCCATATTGACGGGTATTTACATTGAAGAACTTATCGTTATATGCTTTTTTAACCTCCTTGGCTAACTTAGCATAATAAGCTTCATCTGCTTCATTTCCAACCATGCCAGCAGCTTTGCTTAGAAGTTGAATGTCCCACAAATAGTGAGCACTGGCAACCAAAGGAACAGGTGTATTACGAGAAAAGCCAGCTTTCTTACCATCGTAATCATACCAATCGCCCAGTCCATGAGAAACAATGTGATTATCGGCACGTGATGTGAGGTAATCAACATAGCGTTTCATGGTGGGATAATATTTTATAATAAGAGAATTGTCTCCATAATAGTCATAATACATCCATGGAAGAATAACCGATGCACTACCCCATTCCGGAGAATCCTGAAAGCCACCTTCAAATTCCACATACTCTGGCGCAATGCTAGGAACCAAACCATTTGAATGCTGAGCATCACACATATCCTGCATTATTTTAGGAATGAACTTAGTCAGGTTGTAATTGAAGAATAAGCCAGGTCCGTTAAGATGTGTTTCTTCCAGCCAGCCTAATTTCTCTCTGTGAGGGCAATCAGTAAATACTCCCTGCATGTTACTTCTCATCGCCATGCAAATAATGCGATGAGCATCATTGAATATTTTGTTTGAACATTTAAACTCACCAGCTTCTTCAGCTGAATTATAAACGAAACAAGATTGTATTTTCTTTAAGAGTGGCAAATTACTGTTTGCTTTATCTTCTTTGAAACGGGCACCTTCAACCTGAATATATCTGAATCCGTAATATGAGAAGCGAGGATGCCAGTATTCATCTCCTCCACCCTTAAGAGTGTATTCATAATAATGTTTACTACCAGTATTCTTCTGGCTGACAGTTCCATCGGGATTTAGTGATTCGCCAACAGTAAGACGGATAGTTGTTCCTATTTTACCATTTACTGTAATCTCAGGAAAACCGGACAAGTTTTGTCCCATGTCCAATACATATTTATCAGAAAACTTATTGACACTTTTTACACCATAATGCTCCATAATCTTTATCGGAGCAGCTTGTTGTGGACGAAGTTCTCCTTTCGGAGCACCCTGAACAACTACCGGATGCCAACGACTATCATTGAAACCAGGTTCGTTCCAGCCTTTTTGTTCCAGGCAAGCATTATAATCTTCTCCACCATAAATACTATTGAATATAATTGGGCTGAAAGAATATTTCCAGTCGGCACCGGAAAGAATCTCTTTTGTTGTACCATCAGAATAGCTAACAACCATTTTAAAGAATAACGTTGGAGGACCGAAACTGATCTGAAGTTTGCGGTAACGTCCACCGCCCTGTATATTATAGAAACCATTTCCTAACAATATACCTATTGCATTGGCGCCTTTTCTTAAATTAGCAGTTACATCGTAAACATTATAATAAACCGTTTTATCATAATCACTGATCAAAGGAGTAAATTCACTATCCCCAATTTTCTTTCCGTTCAAAGAAAATTCATAAAGACCCAGTCCACAAACATAAGCAGTGGCCTGAGTTACCTTTTTATCTGCTGTAAATGAACGACGCAGATAAACACTTTTGCTGGAAGCTGAATCAATAGCTGCCCATAAGGCTTTATTTTCGGGTTTCTTTAATACTGTAGAATGGAAATGTCTGCCAGAAGGTAAGTTTGCTTTTTCTCTGGAGATGAATCCAATCCATTTTGCATTAAGAAAAGCCGCAGAAGGAGCCAAACGGAATTCCGCTTTCTTACTCCAGGATGATGGTTTGTTATTCTCATCCCAAACCATCACACGCCATATATATTTTACGGCACGTTCCAATTTCTTAGAACCTGAATAAGGAACCAGCTGACTTTTATTGGAAACAATCTTTCCTGAAGTCCATACCAGTTCATTTTTCCCATTATCAACATTATAAAGTTCTATTGCATAAGCCGACTGACGAGCTCCGTTTACTTTTGATTGCAGTTGCCATCCAAAGCGAGGATGTTCAGTATCAATTGTCAAAGGAGCTTCAGACAATTCACAAGTCATCTTTGTAACCTCAATTCCTCTAACAAAAGAAGGGCATAAAGCTAATATCAGACTAAATAATATGATAATCCTGTTCTTCATTAATATGCCATTGATATTGTTATAAAACGTTTTCACAAACAATCTTCTTCAAGCGATCTGATTTTGCCACTTCTTTTCCATTGACAAATATACGGAATCCTTTTCCAAGATGGTATTTACTACCGTCTTTATCCCACATTATTGTAATGTTCTTGCCATGATACAACACATTGTCAAGACAGAACCAGTTCCATTTTCCTTCAGGGATCAATGGATTGACTTCTATTGCATTATCCATTCGAGGGCGAAGACCAACAAGTCCGGTAATAATTAAATCATTAAATGTAGAATGGTTGTAGTAACGGCTTCTTTCCTGATCTCCTTTTAGCCATGTTCCGGTTACTTCGTCAAGATATTCACCTACATAAGGACGGCCACGATGGTATTGAGATTCAACATAAAGTTCCATCAAATGGAAATAAGTACTATCACTTAAAACTGTTTGTTTGTTGTTGTTCATGAAGTTAGCCATTGCAGTCATAGTCTGAGATGTAGCAAAAGGCCAGATGGCTCCATCCCATTCACATTTGCAGCAACCGGCCATACGGAATAACGGATGACGACGTTCTGCTGTAGTAAGTCCGTAAGGTGCAAGGAATCCACCTTCTTCTGTTACTTGTTTCCATGCTAAATCGTATTTATTAGCATCCGGTAGATTAAAGTACCAAGGAATATAACCAATTGCTTCACGCACATTTGCTAAAGAATCTGTGCGAAGAGTTTCAAAGAATCCGTGCTTCGCGCTCCATAATTTATTTTCAACCAAATTCTTTATGGTATCTGCTTTATGTTCGTAAAGTGCAGCTTCATCTTTCTTTCCGGCAAGCAAAGCCATTTGCGACAAAGCCTTTGCATTACCAAACATATAACTATTTATAGTAGGACGAGCATATTTCTTCTTTCGTCCACCACTGATAGATTCTTCCATACCATCCTGAACATCACCCTGCCAGAATAATCCTGAGGATAAACGGTTGGTACTTTCCCAACGCTTGTATTCGCTTTCCAGATCAGGAAGCATATCAAGCATATATTCTTTATTGCCATTTACTTTATAACGGTTAAGAATTGCATCGGCAGCCCATGAGCTAAATTTATTCATCTTCTTCATAGGCTGACCACCGTTTCCACGGAACCATACTTGGATATGCTGATCAAGATATTTCTGATCGCGCAACCAACGTGATTCATAGATATGATGACCGAAAGCCGAAGCTATAAGATTATATTGATCAGCATAAGTACGAGGAACAAGGAACTCAGTAAATGCATACCCTACCGGAGTTTGTTTCAAGTGCTTGCGCAGTGTCCACCAGCGGTAATAGTACATCTCTTCAATATTCTTCTGAGGACATTCAAATAATGGAATATTTTCTTTCATCCATTCACTTGCCTGAGCGTTTGGAATAGCCTGAGCAATATTCTCATCTTCCATTCCGTTGAAGTAGTCAACGTAATGACTGAAATTATCATAACTTAGAATCGCAGAAGTTTTAGGATTAACAGCTGTTGTTTTTACATCTTTGATATAATATACAGCCATCGGATCTTCAGCACCGGCATTTGGTAAATCATAATCCTGATCGGCCGGAGTTTCCGGTGTTGGGAAGTTACGAGGTGCACCTGTGCGGAATACTATTCTTTCAATAGAATGTACTGGAGCAAAGAACATACGCACTCCTACTTTCTTGCCATCAACAGTTACAGTAATACTACGGTTGGCTACAGATAGAAGAGCTTTTACGTCATATACTTTACCGGATTCATATTTCATCATATTTGAAAAACGAGAACCACCTTTTGCACGGAAGAAACTGTCAGGAGTAAGGTCCAGACGAGAGCAAGCGATACCATTTTCATCAAGGAATTCAATCTGAAGTGTGCCTTTATCAACCTGATCTGCCATCATCTTGAAAGAAACTTCCAGTTCTGAAGTAGCAGGAATCTTACGCTCTACTTTAGCGAAATCAAAAGGATCTTTATCTTTTAAAGTAAGCCAGTTGGCTCCGTTCTTATTTTCTAATGATACTGGGGCCCAGATTGGAGAATAGATGTTCCATTCTGTCAGCTCATTGATTGATTTATATTTATCAAAGTTATCATCGGCCTGAGTCAATGCATTTTGTCGGATAGGAACCTGAATACATGAAACCCATATATCTTCCTTATTCATGCTATATGCCACCCAAAGATTACCATCGGCTGGAATGCCATTGCCTTCCTGAATACCACGAACATACTGCGGACCGTAAGATTTATAGTTTCCACCATAGCGCATTGGAGTAATTTCACCCTGAATAAGATTAAGAGTTGTATATTCCAAACCATCAATACTTGTAGATATAGCAAGCGGCCAACGAAATTCTGAAGGATTATATACAGTGGCATAAGTGCCATCAGTCAGTCTTTGTCCCCAAATCTTAGCGTTACTATTCACAAAACCTTTTGCGCGTTCAACCGGTTCGAGCCAGGTATTTCCGCCATCCTTACTGATTGACGTAAGTGCGTGTTTCCACAAACAGGCAATATTTCCGTCCGGCAAATGATAGTAGCAGAATGCTTTATATTCTTTCTTTAATGGGATAATTGGGTCGTTACGATCAGACTCTTCTACCCATTGCATACGGTAAAGAGGGTTATCAAGAATTTCCTGACAAGCAGTTACAAACTTTTTATCCTTACTTTTTGTAAAGTATGGATAGTCTGCATTTGTCTCGTTAAAGGCATGATTGTAATGTATAAAATAGATTGATCCGAAAGAACCGTCTTTTTTGATTTCTCTGACCACACGGCCAATACCGTTACCATCGTTAGGATCATCTTTCTTATCCAATGCTACGCCATAGAAGCCCATTGCAATAAGCTTGCCCGACTTTGAAACATAAAAGCCGACACGTTGGTGCATAATGGCAATCAGATTCTTTGCCACACCCGGATTGTCAGGTTTTGTATATCCATCAGGAACATGGTATGGAGGAAAAAGAACCACCGGATTTGTCCAGTGATAACCGTCCTTTGAAGTCATCAAAAGAGTTCTGGAAGAAGGCACATGCTCATCTTTCGGATCGGAAAGATAGTGCATAAAGAACTTACCTTGCCAGTAAGCCATCATCGGCTGATGATTGTATGTCCAGCCATCGCCGTTGGAAACATCCGGATGCTCACGATTGGCACGCATCACCTGAATATTGTGTACTCCTACCACCGGAGAAAGTTGGCCGTCATGATATGCAGGATTGGAAAGTTCCGTTCCTGTGTAGTGAATCTTATTTTGTGCCATAGCAAAGGTTGACAGTATAAACACTGCAACCACTGAACTTAATAATTGGATAAGCCTATTCATTTTGCTTTATAATATGATTAATTTCTTCTATTCTTAAAATCTTATTTATGATACTTCAATAAACTTTTCACATCAGAGTATGGCACTTTTACAATGGTACCATGTTTATGACCTTTAGGCATCTTTAGTTCATCTGTTTTATCCTGAAAATGAATAAAATCTCTTGTTTTCATTGCACCAAAGATTTTTCTTTCGTACACGTCAAAGTATATATAATAGTCTTTATCAACCTTTGCTACTGTAGGACCTTCTACAAAGCTTTCCGAAAAAGGAACCGATGCAGAAGTGTAAGGTCCTGTTGGTGATTTTGCAAAAGCTACTTTCAGGTTTCTCATTGCACGGGTATTATCCTTCATTACCAATACATAATCTTCCTTTCCACGTTTCACAATAGTAGCATCAATCACGCTAAAGCCGGGATCATAGAACAATTTGGTTTCGGAAATGGTTTTAAAGTCTTTTGTAGTAATATAATATAGACGATGGTTATTGTTTTCATCTTCAATGCCTTTTTCAAAACGGTGAGGCACACAAGATGCCCAAACCACTACAATTTTTTTTTTTACATCATCATAAAAAATCTCAGGAGCCCACACATTCACGGTTTCAGATTCTTTTGCCATAACAGGAATCAATTGTTCATCCGACCAGTGAATCAAATCTTTTGAATGCGCATAACCAAAACCGTAATCTCCTTTCCAGCTTGAAGTCCACACTAAATGATAAGTACCATCAGGTGTATGCGTTATTGATGGGTCACGCAAAACTTTCTGAGCTCCAACCTCAGGTTTTAACCAGGTTCCTGGAATACTATCCCAATGAATAGCATCCTCACTGTATATATAACGCAGGCCTCCATTGGCCGGTTCGTGAAATGATGTTGATAGATAGATCTCTTTTTCGGCTCTGCATGAAAACAAAAGTAAAAAGACAGCGAGAAAAAACAACTTCGTATGTTTCATATTTTTATAATACTTTCTGTATTTCCTAAAAGGGAGTATTTTATAAAAAAGACGTAAAAGGAAGGAGTCTGTACTCAATAAGAATCCCTTAACAGGCACATGTCTGCTAAGGGATTACTTTATCTAATCTTTCTGTTTATATTCTATTACACTTTCATTATTCACAGAGTTAAGCTGAAAGCCAACTATTACAAGATAAAGCAAGCAATAATCAACACCCCATTAAAAAAGAAAAGTGCCCTAAAGTTAATCCTTAGAGCACTTTTACGTATAATTAATTATTACTTAACTGAAACCTTTTCAATTACATCTGCTACTTTAACAATATATGCACCTTGATCCACAGCAATACCTGATGCAGCAACATCAGCGCTTACTGTTTTCAAAACAACACCTGCTAAATTAACAACCTCTACATCACCAGTTGCTTTAGCAACATAGATCTTACCTGCGTTTGAAGAGATGATATTTTGAGTTGATGCTGGATTTTGAATACCTGTACCCTCAACACCTTGAACAAAGAACTGATAACGGAAACGTACTCCGTTAGTTATTTCAAGATTTTCCATAATATTTGAAAGAGCTGTTGGAGTTACTTTCATCGTAACTTCAAGATCATCATCCGCTAATCCACTCGTTGGAGCAGGAATAGTTAATATCTCTGAAGGAGAACCTTCCTTCTCTCCCATTGTGCGAGTATATGGCACATCTATAGTATACTGTCCATTAGCATCTTTTGCCTTAATTGCACCAGTTTCTGCAAAAGAGAATTGTCCAAAAGCAGAAGATGCATCTTCCTGAATAGTTATTATACCGGCACGTTTAGCATCTTGCAAATTAAACTTAATTTCAGATTCAACATTTACAGGCTTCTGAACTGCCACTGAATCATTATAGCCTATATTAACATCGGCTTTAGCAACTGTAGGAACAATCCATGATGGAACGCCGTATGTAACTGACATGTTATCGAAGGCAACAATAGGCTCATAAATGCCATGCTGAATAGAAGTTCCTGTTCCTGCGGTATAGAAAAGAATATATATTTTTTTGCCATTGAATGCACTAGGGTTAAGTCCGATAACCTCAGCCACATTAATTTTCTTCAGATTTTGATCAGTTGCTGTAGCAGAAGTAGTATAGATATTATCTACAACATACCATGTTGCAGTATTGTCTGCAGATGTAGCAGCCTCAGCCTTTTTGGGATCTTTTAAAACAGCATCAGCATCAATACCGACCATCATTTTATAAGTAGCTTGTTTAGTAGTGTTACCTATATCAAAAGTCTTCATTTCCAAAGAGATGTCAGAGTTAAGTCCATAACCAGCCATTCCGAAACAAAAAGAATACAATACTTTCTTGTAGATACCGGGATATGCAGCAAAGGCCTGATCTGTAGCGCTACCATTATCGATTAAAAGATGTTCAGGTTTCCAGAAATTTTGTTTAGAGCTCCAAGGTTTCTCCGTTGCTACAGTGTTATAGTCTAGCAACTTTGAAATAGTATCAACATGCAGGAAGTTACCATTACCTCCATAGTTATTCACCTTTCCATTAAAACCAGAAACTTCTAAACCAAGGTCATTAAACACACAAACCTGAACTCCTTTTTGTGTCTGAGCTTTTACAAAAACTGCTTTATCTGTATTAAAGTTTACTGTAAATTTAGAATCTCCGTTAGGCAAGGTCTCTAATAAGTTACCAGCGGTTACATTAGTAACCATTTTAAACTGTGCATTCGCACCCAATGAGAGGCCAAATAATGCGGCAATGAGTAGAATTTGTTTTTTCATATTACGAATTTTAAAGATTAATATTATAAAAGAGACGAATAATGTTTTTTTATGTACTCAACTTTTTTGCATTTTATTTTTTCCTACTATCATTTATTAATATCTTCTGGAATAATAAAGAATTCAAATATTTTATTTGAAGAGAAATAATTCACCTAAAATAAATAATCATTCACCAATAAATAAAAATCTCCGGTGAATAATTGTTCAATCATTCACCGGAGATTTTTATTTATTGGCGGAAAATTTTAAAGTGTTCCACCTCTCGCCTTTACGCGTTTGGCCCACTCCTCACGTTCCTTAGTCAAATCATATCCTCTTTTAGAAAGATAATTATTAATCCGACCTTTATATTTTCCAAACATCTCATGCTTTTTATTTGAGCTTTCAGCATCGATAGCATATTCCCGAGCTTCAACCAACCATGCATAAATTTGCTCCTTCTCGTCTTTCTTCAAAGAAGGAATCATATCTAATGTAGCATTATAAGTAACAGAAACTACGTTATAAGTCATCCCGTCTTTTACACTTTCAATCTGCTTTTCATTCAGATAAATCGAAAGATTAGCAGGAAAAGCAAAGTGTGTTCGGTAAAGAGCTGCATCTTTTTCATCATTAGCTGCTTTAACTGCTTCATTTTTTGCATCACCGGTAACACCTGAATCTTTCACTTTCTTCACTTTAGCATCTCGTTTTGTATAGATATCGTTTAGCTCAAAGTACCGATTAGAAATGATTTTGACTACTTGCTTTGCAGCAGAAGCATCCTTTAGCTTCAGTTGGTCTACTATTTTCTGTGAACGTTTCACGATAGATTCCACATATTTGGGGTCACGGTTGAGCGAATCCAGATCTATGGCTTTTACCGAAAACACTGACAGCATGAATATACATGCTGTCAGTAAAAATATTCTTTTTTGAAAAACCTTCATATTACATCAATTTACCTTTCTTAGCCAACGTATCATAATTGTTAGTTGGGTTAGTCCAGTCGGTTTTATCTTTGGTGCTGATACCATTGATATATTTTTCAATATTAGTATATCCATCACCAGTACAATCTTTATTAGCATCTGATGGATCATTAGGATTCAGGCCGTTAGCTTTTTCCCATGCATCTGGCATACCATCATTATCACTATCTTTGTAAGATTTACCTTTATATTCAGGATAGCCACCTACTTGTTTTACGTCTGTAATAATACCTGATTTGTAAGAATCTTTAGGCAAACGACGGTATTTGAACTGATAGAATGAGTTTGGATCCAAACCTTCTTTATAAAACACCTTTCCGGTTTTTACTTGCTCAATAATATGTTCGTCTACAATATCTCTTTTAGGAATCGTTGCTCCAACATTCTCCAACACAAAATCATAAGCTTCTTTTGCAGACATGATTGGGAACTGAGGCATAGGGAATGGTTCATTCCATTTCATTGCTTCCGTATACTTGCCAGCATCTGGTAATTCTTCTACCTGAACGCCGCCATCCCAGTTATTGTTAGTAACTTTTTCGTTACCTTCCATAATATTACCGTTGCAATATACACGTCCAAATACCAAATAGCCCAATTTACTACGTCCTGATTCAGGCTTCAAAATACGGTGTCCTATTGGAGTATCTTTCGGAGTCAATGGTCCTGGTTTGTAATAGTTGTTTATAATGTTATAAAGAGCTGTATAGTCACCACCATCTACTGAACGGTGAACCCAGTTATAAATTACGTTATTTGTAAAGTTGAACACTCCGTTCCATCCAATTGATGGGTTACGTCCGGCATTATTTGCCCAAAGGTTACGCATAAAGCTACAGTTTTCACCACCTAAAGTACTACCAAAAGCATGGTTGTAAGTATCAAGTGACTGTGCTGAGATTGTATTTTGGATTGTTACATTGACTGTAGGCAATTTCAGGTCATTATATCCTTTACCCGGACTAAACATGTGACGATAAAAAGATATATTTTCATCTAATCCCCAACTGCAAGAACAGTGGTCAATCATTATATTACCAACCGGATTACCTCCAAAAGAATCATCACGACGAGTAACATCTGTTTCACCACGACGGAAACGCATAAAACGAACCACCACATCGTGTGTATTTACCCAGAATGACTCACCTGCAATACATACACCATCTCCGGGAGCAGTTTGTCCGGCAATAGTTATATAAGGAGCATTAACAATGATCGGACTTTTCAAATGAATAATTCCGGATACGTTGAACACAACGATACGTGCTCCACCTGTTTCACAAGCTTCACGCAAAGTACCAGGTCCACGATCAGCAAGACTGGTTACAGTAATTACCTTACCACCACGTCCACCTAAACTGTAAGCACCACCTCCCATTGCACCAGGGAAAGAAGGAATCTTTGCCTGAGGAAGATCTGTTGGGCGCGCTGCCCAAGGAATATACGGACGTCCGTTCAAAGCCTCAGCCTGAATAATTGGCATTGCTTTTTCTAAAGCTTTTTCTGAACTTCTCTTTTCAACATCCAAAAGAGAATCAGCTTTTGCTTGTTGAGCTTTTGGCACAGTGGGATACTGTGCATGTAACATAGAAACCGGTGCCAGCAACATTACTGTACAGATTCCTAATACTGTTTTCATTTTCATGGTTTGCTTCATTTTTGAAATTATTGCTATTCTTTTACCTTTTTACTCTTTACCCGTTGACTAAATTTGTAATCAACACATATTTACCCAATACCTTTCTATCATAAATTAATTTATCCAAAAAATTATTTATAATACATATTAGACGAAAGGTTTATACTGTTGTACTCAAAAGCAGTATGCAAATAAACATAAAAAAAGACCGTCTGAATTGAGACGGTCTTTCCTATATAAAAAATATATTACTTACAATGCTATCTTCACATTACTAACAGAACCATCTGCAACTTTTGCTTTCACAATATAAATACCGGAAGACAAGTTGGAGAGATCCACCTTTTTAGTATTCAATGATGAACTTACAATCTTACCATCTATAGAGTAAATATCAACATCTGCTTCAGATGACAATACTACATCCTTACCTGATTTATAAATAGAAATCTTAGAAACAGTATTCTGAGCTATTCCAACAGAAGGAGCTTCAGTAGGAATGACATCACTAAAAATTCTGATTGTGTGAATACGTACAACCTGAGATGTTGTTAATGGAGTAGGACCTAAACCTATCTTTGCGATTTCACCGGTATCTGGATCTGTTACATCACCACCATCCCACACTTTGAATCTCAATGAAATATCATCTTCTCCGATCACTTGTTCAAGCTGATATCCTTGTTCAGAAAAACCTGTGTATGGACCTTTCTGGAACGCTGTAGGCATCCAACGTAAAGGTTCCCAATCACCATCTCCGTATTTAATATCAACTTTCATTCCACGTAACCAGCTAGTAGAAGAGAAATACCATTGAAGTACTTCAACATGAGGAATATGAGGGATAACTATATAACCTTGTCTGCTGACACCTGGAGCCGAAGCTAAAGCGCCACGTTTACAGAATTCAATAAATCCAGGTTTTTCAGGTTTATATGTATGCCCGGATATCACATAACTATTATCCCAGCAAGGGTCTCCATATTTAGAAACGCTATTAGGATTAGTTGCCATCTTAGCTAATGCGCTAGTTACCTGAGTAGGTGCAAACGCTGCATTATAATATTGAATAGGCCATTTCACTCCATTTGGATTTCCATCTATTCCATAGATTGGAGTTAATAATGTTCCTGTTTTGTAAACTTCGCCAAGGCGATCATCACTAAAGGTATCGCTACCATCAGCTTGTTGAGAGCCATCCGTACCAATAAATGTATTTTCCAATGCAGTCATGTCCACATCAATCATCTTTGCAAAGGTTGGGGTACTCCATCCTATTGTTCCATCTTTAGATGCAGCACATTGCCCCATAGCCGGTTGCAAACCTGCAGCAATTAAGGCGACTGCTAAAATAGGTTTAGTAAATGTCATTCTCATAATAATATATTTAAAATTAATAATAGACTCTATCATATTAAAGGACTTATCCAGATTAATTTTGTACTCACTCTTTTAAAAGAAAAATAAAATTTTATTTCTTTAAAAATCGCACGGTTGCTTTTTGCTTGTCAGCTGTAGTTAAAACAAGAATATAATTTCCCGAATGTAAATCGGCAACATCGGCAATAGCAACATTATTAAAAATAACTTTTTTAATTAAACAACCGTCGGTTCCAAATATATCACCAGAAACCAAACGATGTTCTGTTCCAATATACAATTTGTCAATAGCAGGACTTGGATAAACAGATATCTTATCACTAACAAACTGATTAGAGATGCCAGTGTGATCTATTTCTAAAGGTATGCTTTCACCAACCAGACTATTCAGATATACCTCCAATGCAGTGTAGCCACTCAACATACGAACATTCCTGTCGTCTTTGTTTGTCGGATCAAAACCATTTGCAATTTCCCAGGCATCATCCATACCATCGTGATCATTATCGGTAATTGTGTTACTGGTATTGTATGAAGGATAACCTCCCACAGCAGATGGTGCATCAATTATTCCTAATTGTAATCCATAATAATGGTTAGATACCCAAGTAGTATCAGTTCCTGATATAGAAGAAGGATATTTTTCTACAGTTCCTTTACCTGAAGCTGTTCCATTACGTGTTTCGTCTATAATTCGTAAATCAACCACATCGCGAGGAAAAGCTCCTGCTCCAGCCAATACACTTTCATATGCCTTTTGAGCTGTTTCTGTATTTACAGAATAAACAGGATTGATAAAAAAAGGAGTGCTCACAATCATTGTATCTCTGCTTGTAGCTGGATTAGGACTAAGATCAACCCCCGTATTATTGTCAGCAGTCATAGCAGCATTTCCTTCCATCACATTCCCGGCTAAATACCAATTAGCCACCTTTGATGTGCCTCCATAAGAGGCCTGAACAAAATAAGATTGGTTGCCAATAGGTCTTGCTGGTCCCGGTTTATAATAATTACCCACCATATTAATGTGGTTATATGTATTATTATTTATATCACCACCATAACAGGAATTGGGCTTACCCCAGTTATAATTTACATTGTTCACATAATCAGTAAGAACTCTTACATCATTACTTCCTCTAGCTCCATTAAAGCGAGGAGTACGGTTATTATTGTGTGCTAACAAATTATGATGGTAAGTAGAGAACTGACCTCCCCACTGACTAGCATAGCTTCGTTCCCCCTTGGAATGGCCGGAAGTATACAAACCTTCATGTACCAAACACCACTGAATAGTTGTTCTTTTATTATCATAAATAGTCATATTCTCTTCCGCTGACCAACCAAACGTGCAATGGTCAATAATAAAATCGGAAGCATTTTCTATGTCTATCGAGCCACCCGGAATAAAGACTCCTTCGTCAGTCTTTCCACCAATACGGGAACGCATATGACGAATAACTAAATTCTTTGATCCTCCCAAATTAAGTTTGGCACCACGAATACAAATACCATCCCCCGGAGCTGTTTGTCCAGCTATTGTCAGGCCATTACGGTTGCATCGGATATCAGATGCCAGTTTTATCACACCGGAAACGCGAAACACAACAGTAAAAGGGGTAGTTGGATATTGTGAAAGAGCCCACCGTAAGGATCCCTCTCCACTATCATCAAGATTAGTTACTTCTACGACCTCACCGCCACGTCCACCGGTTGCATATTTACCAAATCCTTCCGCTGTAGGGAAGGCCAAAGTTTGAGCTGACACTTGAGCCGGAACAAAAACGGTAGCAAGCAAAAGCCCGGAACAAAGAACAGAATGTAATAATTTCATGATATATATTTTATAAAAGTTACTTTATCTGTATTTTCTGAGTATAGATTACTCCGGTTTTATCAACCATCTGCAATATATAAGTTCCAGCATTCAATTGACCGATAGGTAAAGAAGTGCACTCCTTTTTTGAGGATAATAAAGCCCCACCAAGAGATGTTAAAGTCACATCTACCGGAATAGAAATTTCAATTTCGCCATCACTAATAAATGCATATGGTTTTTCTGTTTGTGCAAATTTTATGGAACTTGCTATGGATGCTGCAGCACTCAGATTTCCATTAAGACCCACAGCCTTTACAGCATAAGTATAGCTTTCGTTAGGTTGAGCAGTTCCATCTAAATAAGAAGTTTCAGAAGTTGTAGCCAAGAATAGTCCATTTCGTAAAATCAGATATCCGGCAACCCCATCGACTGATCCCCAGGATATTGAATTTCCATCCCGGATAAATCCAGTTGGTGCAGAAGGAGCAACACATGTTGCCACCGGATTATAAGGAGTTGTTGGATTGATTTTGGAATAAACATGATCCATTCCTAAATAAGTATCTACATCATCTTGAGATAATTGAAGACTCCAGCCAACTCTGTTTGAAACATCAACAGGTAATCCTTCCAGATCCACACTGTTATATTCTGCAAAACAAGCTGTTAGATGGTTTGTGCCGCTCCAGACAGACCATCCCTCTGGCTTAATATGTTTACCCAAACGACAATTCAAATAGATAGAGCCACACTCCATATTCCAAGGTCTGCCTAAATAATAAGAGTTATCAGCGACATCTGCATCTGCTGTTATTTTACAATTTCTAAAAATAAAACCATAACGAAGAGTCTTTCCAGAGGTTGTTTTTTCATAATATGTTATATCTTCAGGAGCAGAAACATAACCTCCACCCTTAACACAGTTAATGGTGCAATCATCAAAAAACACAGTTCCACCACCATATACAAAATCAGTAGCCCCTTGAATAAAACAATCTTTGAAATAATATCTCCTTCCCTTCTTGGAACGGTAAGTATCCTGATATCCCAGTAATCGACAGTTTTTAAAAGTCTGCCGGTCTTCTTCTGTATCTAATGCCAAAGCCTGTCCTTTATCACCAGCTGCATTTTGAAAAGTGATATTCTCAGCATAAAAGTCATTCGCATAAATAGCAAAGGTTGTTGCACCATAAACATCAATTGAGCCATTTCCAAGTGCGTCATGAGAAGTTATAATAACTCCGTCAGAGCTCTCACCTATCAGACTAATCAGCTTCAAAGATTTTGATGTTTTTGTGCCAATAGTAACCTTTTCTTCATAAGTTCCATTCTTAACAAAGATAAGACTTCGTACATTATTCGGACAATCATTTATTGCACTCTGTATTGTTGTGTGTGTACCACTTCCATCTTTGCCCACTATAAAACGAAAAGGCTGCGCAAAAGTTAATAGACTTAAACACAGCAGACAGAAAGTAATTATGTAAAATTTGTTATTCATACTAATTAATTTAAAGGTAAAAGAACTTTAGCAGAGCATTCTTATGCTCTGCTAAAGAGTTATAGAGAATTAATCCAAAGGATTAAATTTACCACCAGACCATCCCAGTGTTTGTTCAACAGAAGGACATCTATTTATAATAGTCAAAGGAACATCCAAGAAGTTATAACTTCTTGCATTATCACCAGGTTGCGGTGCATACAAATAATTTATAACTTTCGCTTGTGAGCCTGCAGCTCTCGGAGCCATCTTTACATAATTTTTATAAATCAAATCAATATTCATCGTATCACGAATGGCTGCGAACTGAGTTAATGCAGATGCACTAGGATTCTTCATCTTAAATTCCATCTGAGAACCAGCTTTTAACCAACCATTTAGTTTTCTCGTATATGATCCCAGTTGACCTGAGAACATATTACGACGACGAAGATCCCAAAAACGCTTACCCTCAAATGCAAACTCAATCCGACGTTCGTTCATAACTAATTCAATCGGAGTAATAGATGGATTAGATTTCAATCCGTAAAAGCCATCAGCACCCGGTTCAAGACCTGCTCTTTTTCTAATTGCAACTAATTGCTCGTATCCTTCATCTGGATGTCCTGTCTCAAAAGCACATTCAGCCAAGTTAAGCAGCACCTCTGCATAACGAATCTCTATCCAGTTTGTTTCAGTCTTGTTTATCTGGTCTGCAGCATCCGTCTTTGATGCAGTAGGATCCACCATTTTACGGCAATAGAAACCAGTTTGAGACATAGTACCGGCAGTTACAACTACAGGTTCTCCTCCTTTATAAGTCCATTGACGACGAGCTGATGAGCCACCAAGAGGCCAGTAGCAACCATTATAAGCTACGGTAGCATAGAAACGAGGATCTCTGTTTTTGTAGAAATAAGTGCTATCCCAGCTTGATCCAGGATCTGAAGTTAAACGTCCATCACTCATAGGAAATGCTTTTACCAGATCCCAAGATGGTTGATTAGAAGGAGCTGTTGTTTTTCCTGTTTGATCAACCGGACGGACAGAAGCTTCATAACCATGAGAAGAAACTGCACTATAACAACGAACCATCACCGCTTCAGTATTTGCAATACCCTCAGAAGACAGAGCAAATATTTTATTGAAGTCTTTTGAAACTGGAGAATAAGGGCTAGAAGGTACACTTATGTCTATCAATCTATATCCATCTTCAGTACAAATTTGCTTAGCTTTCAGATTGGCCTCGTAAGCTTCAGTCCAGCGAGTCTTATCATTATTAGGATTAAACTGAGGACTTGCATAGAACATGAGTATTCTTCCCAGAAAAGCTGCCGCTGCTCCACGGGTAATTCGTCCATAATCACTGGAAGGCCAAGTTGAAGGAAGCATACTTATAGCCTTATTCAAATCTTCTTTAAGATAAGCAATACATTCTGAAGTCTTATTCCGGGCTTTATTAATTGCAGTTGAGTCACTACCAAAATCTGCAACATTAGTTATATAAGGAACTCCACCATAAAGATTCACCATTTTCCAATGTTGCCATGCTCTAAAGAAATAGAGTTGCCCCAGAATCTTATTTTGAGATTCCTGAGACATTTTTGAACCCTTCATAGACTCTAAAGCGATATTAATATAACGAATAGCCTGATAAGTGGTTGAAGAAAAAGTTCCATCCGTATCATCTGTACTCATAGTACCAAGCAACATATTAGGCATTCCCACAGTTTCATCTGATAAGCTGGCAAGACCTGAATTGCAGACCGGATCTCCCCCAAATGATGGAAGACATTGAGCATAAGTATAGTTCAGATAGAGAGTAGCCGATTGTTCGCTATCCCATATTGCAGCATTTATTGCTGAATTATCTTTAACGTCTAGCAAATCACTACAGCTGCAAAACAAAGGAGCTACTATCGCACTTACTATTATTTTATTTATAGTTTTCATATCTATATATTTTTAGAAGCTTAGATTTAATCCAAAATTGAATGTACGAATCATTGGATAATCAACCCATGAGGAAATATTTGCATCTTTATAGTTAAACGGATTGATAATAGTCAATAAATTTGATCCTGAGAAGAAAACACGTGTTTGACCAATTCCAATATATTTAGCCATTTTAGCAGGCAAAGAATAAGATACATTCACTGTGCGTAAACTCAATGTAGCTCCATCTCGCATCCAGAATGTAGATTGCTTATCACGGTAGCCATCAATTAGTCTTGGATATTTAGCATTTGGATTACTTTCTGTCCAATAATTACCAGCCCATTCTTTCAGGTTATTAGATGTTTCAGATAAGAAAGCGCCCCTGCGACTACCTGAGCCATCTCCATAAAAAGGCTTATCGTAAAATACGTTATTACCAAATGATCCACTAAAAATAGCATCTACTCTAAAGTCTTTCCAAGTAACTCCTAATGAGAGTCCAAAATTGAAAGGAGCACTAGAATACTTATTAATAATACGCGAATCCCCATCATCAATTTTTCCATCAGGAGCACCATCAACATAAGTACCATCTCCCTTTGCTATTTTATCAACACGGCCTACATCTTTAAACATCAGCATACCTGGTTTAAAATATTCTTCTCCCTTTTCGTAAACGCTAATCTTAGCGTTAGGGTCAGATAAATGACTCTTCAGATAAGCAATATAGTTGTCTACATCAGCCTGAGTACGAGCTATACCCATACATTGCAGACCTGTATCTCCTCCAGATATTCTTCCTTCTTCATCCTTCCAGGTACCGACACTAGATGGGTCCTGATATTTCTTAATAACCTTGTTTGTAGCCCAAGCAATATTACCTTTTGCCTGCACACTCCAATCTTTATTTAATTTCTTTTGGAAGCCAAGTTCTAATTCACCACCCCAGGCATTCTGAATTCCATAGTTTGTCTTAGGAGTTAACGTAATACCTGTAGTCTGTGGAAATTCACTTTTCCTATCATCTAGAATATCAAATGTGTGCTTATAGAATGCATCAACATTGAATGAAAAATAATTCAGGAAATGAGAGTCAATTCCTAAGTTATATGAATCTGTTTTTTCCCAGGTTGCTGAATTATCTACTAATCCTTCATTCTTTGGATATAATCCCAATGAGATATCTGAGCCACTAAAATAAGCTCCGTTACCTGTTTGATAGCTATACTCCCAAGCACGGGCAGTAGCTTTATCATTACCTAAACGACCATAAGAAGCTCTGATCTTAAGGTTATCCATAAACGACACGTTTTCTTTAAAGAATTTCTCTTCTGAAATTCTCCATCCCAATGAGATAGAAGGAAATAACCCCCATCTATTTGCCGAAGAAAATAGCGTTGAACCTTCATAACGAGTAGCTGCTTCAACAAAATACTTACCATCATATGAATAATTGATACGACCAATATAAGATTCGCGGGCACTATTACTCATGCTGGAAGAATTGAACTGAGAATTCTTGCTAAAGCCATCCATAACTTCATAGTTATCAATGATCATATTATCTCTATAAGCAACAAGACCATCAGAACCACCCTGTGATTGCTCATAAACCAATAATGCACTGATATCATGTTTCCCGAAAGTACGGTTATAACTGATTGATGGATTCAACTGGTAGTCCCATCCATTATCTGCACTTTGATAAATACGATTTTTATTGGTTATCGTTTTAGTATAATTAGGATCGGTGACAGCTAACAAATCATCTGTAATGATGTGTCCGTTTGTACCTGAAGTCATAAAGTTATACAATTTATATGACTTTGCTAACTGTTTACCTTGATTGGAACTATAACCATAGTTGAAAGAAAGATTAGCTTTTAATCCTTTTACACCAGGGACCGTATATTCAAAAGAAGCTCCTGCAGTCAAATCTGCAGCTTTGCTCCTTTTATAAGAGCCTGAATCAAATATATAAAGAGGGTGAGAGCCAGAACTTGGATCTACAGCATTACCTACAGGCAGGCCATTTATATAAGCAGGTACCCAACGTGGACTACGAAGTAACTGACCAAAAGTTCCCGACATACGGTCAGCTTCCGCATCCTGTGCATTCAATGGACTAGATGTATTTTTATTAGTAAAGTTCAACGAGAAACTTGATTTTAAGTTCTTAGTCAATTGAACGTCTAATCCCATACGGACACCAACTCTGCTCATACTTAAGTCAGCAAAATTACCATCCTGCCACATATACGAACCGCCAACAAAATATTTCACCTTTTCAGTTCCACCACTAACATTCAATGTATGACGTGTATTTGATGAGTTTTTCCAGCCCATATCCAGCCAATCGTAATTCAATCCTTTGAAAGCCTGAAGTTCATCTTCTGAATAAAATTTACTATCGGCAACTACAACACCTGATTCACGTTGCTGTGTATAATAATCATTCAGCATAGTAGCCTGCTCATATGCCGACATCATCTCGGGCATTTTAGCTGCTGTAGAAACTCCATATGAACCAGAATAATTTACTTTTGCTTTACCTTCTTTTCCTTGCTTAGTCTTTACAAGAACAACACCACCAGCACCACGTACACCATATACAGAAGCTTGGGCATCTTTCAATACAGAAACGCTTTCTACTTCAGAAGGGTCCAGAATATTGAAGGCATCTGCATCGCGGATAAAACCATCAATAACATATAGCGGAGCTTCCGCATTCCAGGAACCGTTAATACGTATTTTCAATGTTGAGCTAGCCAGAGGAGAACCAGAATAATCCCCAACTGTTACACCTGGCATGGTACCTCCCAACACCGAGGTAAGATTAGTTGCCGGAATATCCTCCAGTTGCTTCATACTTACACTAGATACAGCACCTGCCAAGTTTGCACGTTTTACGGTACCATAACCAACTACTACCACTTCATCAAGAACTTTAGAATCCTCTTTTAATGTGATTAATAATTCTTTATCGGTAGCTTTCATTGTTTGAGCAGCGAAACCAACGCATGTAATTGTTAATGTTGCTCCCGAAGGAACATTTAGTGAAAATTGACCATTAATATCACTAATAGTACCCATTGATGTACCCTTAATCGCAATACTGGCTCCAATGACAGCTTCACCTTTCTCGTCAACGACTTTACCTTTTACTGTAACCCGTTGATTGGATTCCTGAGTGATCATCACATTCCTTGCTGCCACAGCAGGCATAGGAACCAATGAAAACCAAGAAAACAAGATCATCGCAGCACAAACGGATTTACGTAAAATTTTATTCACGTGCACCTGGTTTAGATTCTTTTCTTGATCCATAATTATTAATTATTTTTTGATATCTTACCTTGAAAAACACTTTTTAAAAAACTTATATTTGTTCCAAAATTTCGCACTACATTCCGAGGATCATTCTTATCACGGGAACGCTCAACAACCAGCCAGCCACTCCACCCCATCTTATCAAGGGTCTTTTTAACTTTGCTCATATCTAAACGAGTATTGTAAGGTAGCATTACATCATCTGTATCAGTACAATGAATCTGACAAATACGATTTTTCCCAAGTATCTTAAGTTCTTTATATAAATCACGTCCTGCTACAAGTGGATTCTGGAAATTATAATAAATCTTTATAGCCGGTGAATTTATTTCATCAAGTAACTTTATTTCTCCTTTTGCATCCAACGATGTTTCTATTCCAATTACGACTCCGGCCTTTAAAGCCATTTCACCGACCTCTTTCAGACGCTTCACCAATTCAGGACGAATTTCCGGATTCTTAATCAAATCACATTGAACTCCCAAAGGCAAAAAAGCTACTTTAGCTCCCATAGCAACCATTGTTTGAATGCAATCCTGGGACAGTTCTTTATAATTTGTTCTTTTTACGAATGACTGAGCATAAAATCCAGACATCGCTATTGAAGGTATTTCCAGATTATACTTAATAGCTTCAGCCTTAAACAATTGCTGGAAAGAGACCTGTCTCAGTTTATTATCAAACGAATCACGCATGCCTAAACCTCCCATATCAACTTCCACACCATCGCCTTTAAGTTCGCTAACCAATTTGAACGCTCCAATTTTTTGTCTTTTCAATATCATCCAGTCACAGGCGGCAATTCTGTATTGAGAAACATTCCTCTTAGGAGAAGACATCCTTTCTTTTACCTGGCAATAAAGATTAGGAGACAAAGAAAACACAACGCATAATAGAGCCATGTATTTAAAAAAGAACCTATTAACTAAATTCATAGTACTAAAATTACAGAAAACTTAAAAAAAATGATTATTCTTATCACACTATAAGACGTTTTATAGTTTCCAATGTAATCGCTAAAAGTGAAAAATATTATAAATAAACTTTTTATTTACAACAAGAGCTAATACAAATAAGTTTAAAAGAACAGATGATTGTTTACAAAAAAAACTTGTGGGAACACCTCTATAAAGTGTTCCCACAAGTTTATACTAAAAAAAATACAACTATCAGATCAAGGTTTCCGACCGAAATCTTTTAGTAATTCTCTATGGAAGCGCATCTCAGCTCCTTGTATCTTAAATATCTTTTCGCAGGATAGAAATGTTTTAAATCTATAAAAATAAGTTTTTTCCAGCTTATCGGACGCAATGCGGGTATTCAAGAAATTTAGAATAAGCACCTCATATTGCGCTTCACTAATATTACCCTGTTTGCTTTTCTTCATCTGAGACCATGCTCTGTCATTCAGCGCTTTCTTCTTATCTTGTAGTTCAAAATACAACGGGAAAAATTTAGCAGCCTCCTCTTTAGTCAGAGCAGCCTTCTCAGTAATAAAAACTTGCTGCTTTTCACGAAATTCTTCTGGCGACATCTTCGGCTTGCCCCAATCCTGGGCAAAAACAGAGATTATCCCCACATAAGAAATCATTAATAACATAAATACTCTTTTCATAACATCATAATTATTTGATAACGGCTTTTATTCAGCTTCCGTTAAACATTCATATAAAGAATAATCATCCATCATAGAATGATCCATCAACACATCTACATCCTGATCGGTAAACATCTCTGTCTTTGCACTCGCTGATGCAGCAGAAGGTTTATCAGATGATGTTAAATCCAACATTACATGAACACCCAAAAGCATTCCGGCAAAAACAGCCGTCATATAAAACCAAGGTTTCACCCGTCCCCATCTCGTTATATGCGGTTTCGTGAAAGCCTGTTTTTCTTTCTCAGGCAACTGCTTCATAATGCTCTCTCTGAAGTGATCAAAGTAGTCTTCGGGTACGGTAAAAGGATTACCAGTGCCGCACTTTCTCAATATTTCATCTTCCTTTTTCATATCGCAATTCTTCTTTATATTCATAAGACTCTCTATTACTCAAAAGGTTTAATAGGAGTCTTTTAAAAAAGTTTCTATTTTCTTCACCGCATAATGGTAAGAAGCCTTTAACGCCCCTACAGAGGTGCCAAAGACATCCGACATCTCTTCATATTTCATTTCCTGAAAATATTTCATATTGAACACCATTCTTTGTTTCTCGGGCAAAGTGAGCAATGCTTTTTGTAGCAAAAGCTGTGCTTCGTCACCGGAAAAATAAGGATCACCTTCCAACATGGTTACAGCATCTGCCTCGGGCTCATCAATGGACACCAGAGATGATGCCCTTTGCTTGTTGAGAAAAGTAAGGCATTCGTTGAGTGCAATGCGATAAAGCCAGGTCGAGAGTTTTGATTCCGCACGGAAATAGTCAATATTGGTCCACGCTTTTATAAAAGTATTCTGCAACAAGTCATTCGCATCTTCGTGAGAGAGCACCATTCGCCGGATTTGCCAGTAAAGTGGCTCACTGTACTGCGCCACAACCCTAGAGAATGCTTCTTTTTGTTTTTGCGTATTCTCCTGCTGCAGTAGTGCCAGTACCTCTTTCTCATTATAAGATGGAGTCATATTTTATTATATTTTTCTTAGTTCCTTCAATAAAGGTTTATCAAATCTATAAATATCATCACAATAATTCAGTGATCCGCTTTGAGACATGAAAACAGTATAATAATCTAAGAAAAGCGGCACTGTTTCCGGAAGGCCCAACGTCTTCATCGGCTTAAAATCAGACGATTCCACTAATTTCTTCCCCTTCTCTGTTTTCGGAGGAAGATCTATTGCTATCCGTATTTTATCCATCACCTTATCATCTTTCTTCTTCAAAAGGAAAAAGGCAAAATCCAAAGGTTTTTCAAGTCGTACACAACCATGACTTACCGCCCTGTCTGATTTCATAAACGCCCAACGTGAAGGAGTATCATGCAGATAAACAGCAAAAGCATTCGGAAAACGAAAAATGAGTCTCCCTAGTGAATTCCCCTCCCCTTTTTCCTGTTTCACACTGAATGGTATCTCTTCCTCATAACTTGTCCACTCTACAGAAAGTGGATTCACTTCATTGCCTTCTTTGTCATAGACCTTCATCTGATGCTTTTCAAAATAAGCCGGATCTTTCATATATGCCGGAATAATCTCTTTGCGAACAATGGATTTAGGCACATTCCAATAAGGATTCATCTGCATATATATAATCCTACTTGCCAAAAGCGGAGTCTTATTTTCATAAGAGCCACAACAAATTTTCATATTCAACACAGAATCAGCCTTTTCATCCACAGCCCGTAATGTAAAAGTAGCAATATTAACCATTACATATTTGCTTCCTTTGCTCATTTTCTTTTGCCACCTCATCCGTTCCATATTCACAGCCAATCGCTCCTTATAATAACTCAAAGGACGATTCAGTGCACCAATAGTATTAGCGCCTATTTCCTTATCCACCGGCATATTATTCCTTATTCGAAACGAGTTGACTGCTGCAAGCAAATCTGGTGAAAGAGACGAATATATACTGTTAGCATGTTCTGCCCTGGGAAGATATCCAAGCACCATAAGCTTTTCAGCAATCAATGGAATGACGGGACTCACATCTCCGATCTTAAGCATTGCATCTCCAATTTCAGGAATATTATCATAAGAGTTCTTTTTATGAGAATCCAGCCTTATAAACTCTTTCTGCATAGACAAATAAAAATGATCTTTTGGCTGAACCTCCCGCAGAAATGCAGAAAGATCACCTTTGACGGCCTCAAGAGCCCTATTCACAAATGCCCTATTACATCGCTTCAGAGGAATGGAATAATAGGTTTTCATCTTCTTAGGAGCTAATGAATCTCTAACCTCTCCCGGCTTAAGTTCGGCTTCATCAATATTATTAAGAACCCGATTGGGATTAACAAAGCCATAACTTAGCCCACTGATATAGCGAAGGTAAGCAGACGATAAATCATACTCCAGTTCAGCTACAATCTTATTGATATTATCTTTCTTTTCAATCTTCAAAGAACGCAATTTTATAAAATTCATTCTTATCTTTGACAGATAAAACTTCTCAGGGTTTAATCCATGACTCCGAGATTTTTCTAACCAATAAAGCAATTGTTCTACTCGTGTCCAGTCACCAAAAGAAGTAAGCCAGAGAGATGCACCTCCTTTTGCATAATAATGATAAAGCGCAGAATCCTTAACAGAATGAGTACTTCTCTCCACACAAAGCTTCAGCAGTCTTTTATGGACCATTGCTCCATTAATCTCAAAACAAGGATTGCTCATCTTCTGAATAGAACCTAAGCTGAGATAATCCATTGAATCTTTATCAGGAGTACAAGCACACATAATCAACAGGAAGAGAGAGATAGAAAGTAACCATTGTTTTATCATAGACTTTTCTTCGTTTACCTTATAGATTAATTATTGCTGACAAAGATAAAGTTTTTCAGCAAAGAACAAGAATAAAACTGTTTGCTCATTAAAAATAAGTCACCTACAGAGGTAAATACCTGAGTAGGTGACTTATTATGATATGCTTTAAAAAGAGTAGGCTCATTTACATGAGTTATAAAGCCATATTTTAGAACTAAAATCTCTTATAAAATAACTTTTGCGACCTTATTTCCAGCTTTTACAATAAGTATTTGTTTCTGTGGAAGATTAGGGAGCTCATTCACGCCTTCGTGTGCCGCAGTAACAGAAACGACTTGTCCTAACGAGTTGGTTACAACAATTTTTTCGCCAGCTGTTGCAGGAACATATACTTTATTATTATTAGCATAAATACCTGTACTTACTTTTTCTGCATTAAGTCCGGTAATACCGTCTTTTACCAAACTAATATTATCAATGTAACCTACAAATGTTTTATAATAGCGAATTTCTAACTGTAAGGTTCCGGCAAAAGGAATATCCAGTGGCACGTTATCTGTTAACCATTCCCCAGTCGTTGTTGTAGCAGTATAAGCTGCTTGGGCACCATTATATTGCAATTGCTTATTAAAGGCATCATACAGAGCTTTATTGGGATCTGTGAGCGCAATCTGAGCGCCATTCACATCATTCATATAGCCCCAATGTCTTAGAACACTAGCTGTTCCTGAAGTGGGATCAACATAATATTTAAATGAGAAAGTGTATTTCCCTGCTTCAACAGGAACCTTTGTTGTATAACCAATTTTGCCTGTACCGCTTGTACCATTATGCACAATCTTTACAGAACTACTACCTTCATATTTGATAGTAGATTCCTGAGAAATAGTTGAACCTGTAACCACTGTTAAAGTATAACCCGTCGGTGCACCAGCAGCCCAATCTTCAAACCCAGGATTGGTTGTTATAAGATTCTGAGCATTCAAAGATGCTGTTCCACAAAAGCCAACAACTGCTGTCAGCATTAAACCTTTAATAAAAGTAATCTTTTTCATAGGCAAGGAATTTTTAATTAAACAATAAAAATCGCTTTATTTAATAGCCACTTTTCGGGCTATATTCTCAATTTTAAGAATATACCAACCTTTAGGAATATTTAAAGTTATAGTCTTATCTATGGAATCTATTTTTATGGAAGTTACTCTCAAACCTAACACATTGTATACTTCCAATAACGATCCGGGAGCTGCATTTTGTACGCGGACATTATTTCCGGTAACAGTCAAAGTAACCGAAGTCTGCTCATTTTCAACAGGCTGAGATCTTCTTCCTTCCTGAGCATAACCTGCAATACAGGATAGGAGTGAGAAGATTAATAATAAAAACAAGGTAAATCTTTTCATCTATAAGCACTCATTTTACTTTTCGGAACAAATGTAAACATTCCGATTTTATTAAACAAGAAATATCGGTTAAACATTTATATACAAACCTTCTGAAGCAAGCTGACATTTCAAAAATATTTCTTTTGCTTCCTGCAGAAAGATCAAATCATCTTCATATCGGGCAGAGAAATGTCCAAGCAATAATTTTTTCACGTTGGCGGCAAGAGCTATCTGTGCAGCCTGACGGGCGGTAGTGTGATAGGTTTCTTTAGCTCTGGGGAGATCACTTTGAGTGAATGTTGCCTCATGGAACAAGAGATCCACTCCTTGAATTTGTTCAATAATTTTTTGATTATAAATCGTATCCGAACAATAAGCATACTTTCTTGGAGGATTAGCGGGAAAAGTAAGACGACTATTAGGTATTATATCTCCATCAGGAGTTATAAAATTTTCTCCATTTTTTATACGATTCATCTGGTATATCGGAATCTGATAGAAATCTATCATTTCACGATTAATATGATTTCTTTCAGCCTTCTCTTCAAAAAGAAAGCCGCAACAAGGGATACGATGTTTTAGAGGAATTGTGGTAATCATAAGCGAACGATCCTCATAAATCAACTCAGGCTTTTTAGTTTCAAAAGGAATTAAAGTAACTTTGTATGGAAGATGCTGACAAAAATAATCGAGTATAGGGTCAAGATACTTACTCATATCCTGATGAGCATGAATACAAAGTTCAGCCGTACGTCCCAGCATGCCAAATGTAGAAATTAGTCCAGGCAGTCCAAAGCAATGATCGCCATGAAGATGTGATATAAAGATATGGTTCAGACGTGAGAACTTCAGTTTAGACCTACGAAACTGCACTTGTGTACCTTCTCCGCAATCTATCATAAAAAGTTTGTCTCTCAAGTTGACAATTTGAGAAGTAGGAAAATGGCGGGTGGTAGGCAAAGCTGAGCCACAGCCAAGAATATGCACATCAAATTTTTCCATACATCTGTTTGAAACGAAAGGGGTTACCGGAAAACGGTAACCCCTTCAGAGATTTATTTAACTAATTAATTAGTCTTCTTTACCAGACTCCATTTGTTCTTTCAATGCAGCTAATGCATCAATGTCACCTAATGTAGTAGAAGCAGCTTGATTTGTCACCGCTGGAGCAGAAGATTCTTCTTTTCTAGTAGTTGTTTTCTTAGAAGCAGCTTTCTTTTCAGCTTTTTCTTCTGCCTTTGCAGCATCTTCGAAAATACGGCTGTGAGAAAGGATAATTCTCTTAGCATCTTTATTGAATTCGATTACTTTGAACTCAAGTTTTTCGTCTAACTGAGCTTGTGAACCGTCTTCTTTTACAAGATGTTTAGGAGTTGCGAAACCTTCAACACCATAAGGAAGAGCTACTACAGAACCCTTATCAAGCATTTCGATAATTGTTCCTTCGTGTACTGAACCTACTGTGAATACTGTTTCAAATACATCCCAAGGATTTTCTTCTAATTGTTTGTGGCCTAAGCTCAAACGACGGTTTTCCTTATCGATTTCAAGAACCTGAACTTCGATATCTGCACCAATTGTAGTGAATTCAGAAGGGTGTTTAACCTTCTTAGTCCAAGAAAGGTCAGAGATGTGGATCAATCCGTCAACACCTTCTTCGATTTCTACGAATACACCGAAGTTAGTGAAGTTACGTACCTTAGCAACATGTTTGCTACCTACAGGATACTTCTCAGCGATAGTTTCCCATGGATCTTGTTTCAGTTGTTTGATACCCAAAGACATCTTACGTTCGTCACGGTCAAGAGTAAGAACAACAGCTTCTACTGTATCACCAACTTTCATGAAGTCTTGTGCACTACGTAAGTGTTGAGACCAAGACATTTCAGATACGTGGATCAGACCTTCTACACCTGGAGCAATTTCAATAAATGCACCGTAGTCAGCCATAACAACTACTTTACCTTCTACCTTGTCACCTACTTTCAGTTCAGCTGAAAGAGCATCCCATGGGTGAGGAGTAAGTTGTTTCAAACCAAGAGCGATACGTTTCTTTTCGTTATCAAAGTCAAGGATAACAACGTTAAGCTTCTGATCCAATTCAACCACTTCTTTAGGATCGCTAACACGTCCCCAAGAAAGGTCTGTAATGTGGATCAAACCGTCTACGCCACCCAAGTCGATGAATACACCGTAAGATGTGATATTTTTAACAGTTCCTTCAAGAACCTGTCCTTTTTCAAGTTTGCCAATAATTTCTTTCTTCTGTTGTTCAAGTTCAGCTTCGATAAGAGCTTTGTGAGAAACAACAACGTTTTTGAATTCCTGGTTGATTTTAACAACTTTGAATTCCATAGTCTTTCCAACGAATACATCGTAATCGCGGATAGGTTTAACATCAATCTGAGAACCTGGTAAGAATGCTTCGATACCAAATACATCAACGATCATACCACCCTTAGTGCGGCACTTGATGAAGCCCTTAACAATTTCTTCTGTTTCAAGAGCAGAGTTAACGCGATCCCAAGAACGAGCAGCGCGAGCTTTTTTGTGTGAAAGGATCAACTGACCTTTCTTGTCTTCCTGATTTTCGATGTAAACTTCAACTTTATCACCTACTGTTAATTCAGGATTGTAGCGGAATTCATTCAAAGGAATGATACCATCTGATTTGTAACCGATGTTCACAACAACTTCACGTTTGTTCATCGAGATTACAGTTCCGTCAACAACCTCGCGGTCATTCACTTTGTTAAGCGTACTATCGTATGCTTTTTCTAGGTCTTCGTGGCTAGCACCAACAAAGGTTTCGCCGTTTTCATACGCATCCCAGTTGAAGTCTTCAACAGGAGCAACGTTCTTTAAATTTTCCATTAATAATTTTGTTTAAATACCTTTAATTAAGTAAGACATTATATTGACTATATAAATCGGGCGCAAAGATAAGAAAATTATTAGAAAAAAAAAACTTTCTATCAGGATTTTGCATTCAGTAAAAAGGATATAGTACATTATACCTCAATTTATTAAGCCATAATGCACCCCACAAAGAATACATTCTAAACAAAAAGAAAAAAAGCAGAATAAAGGTCTCTTAATCATCCTATTAATCACCCAACTTTACCGAAAGATTCATCGTACATAAACCATCTTGATTTAACATAGAAGTCTGTTTCGTTGAATCAGCAATAAAATTTGCTGCTAAATTCCTAAAATTAACCCGCGGAAAATCATACCATCTTTTTTGTTTTCCTAAATTCAAGTGTTAAATGCAACTGATGGAATTTTAGATTGAATATTTTTTCAGAGAAGGGGAAAATGTTTTTCTTCCCCCCTTTCTCTGATGGGATAAAATAATTATCTTGTTCCCTCAATCTCCTACAAAATCAGTTACAAGATGAAACATTTAACCCAAGAACAAAGATATGAAATTTCTGCATATCTTCACAGTGGAAAAAGTAAAAGTGAGATAGCCTCTCTTGTAAAGGTTCATAAAAGTACCATAGGCCGTGAAATCATTCGTAATTCTTATGGCTCCTGGCATCAGTACATGCCCCGTGAAGCTCAAAAGAAAGCTGACTTAAGAAAGAAATGTCGCCCTGGGAAAGTAGTCTTTACCCAAGAAATGAAGGCTCTTGCAAAGGATCTGCTAATAGAATTTAATTATAGTCCGGAACAGATATCAGGTCGGTGCAAATTACAGTCGATTCCCATGGTTTCTCATGAAATACTTTATCAATGGATCTGGAAAGATAAACGTCAGAAAGGACGCCTTTATAAATATTTGCGCCGAAGAGGGCGAAAAAACAAAAAACGCGGCTCTGAATATAATAGTAGAGGGATACTTAAAAATCGCAGAACTATTGATCAAAGACCTGCCATTGTAGAGGAACGCAAAAGGTTTGGTGATTTTGAAATAGATTCTATAATTGGAAAGAATAAAAAGAGTGCACTAATGACCATTAATGATAGGCTTACCGGACGCTTATGGATACGCAAACTTAAGGGGCGTGATCCAAAATCAATGGCAGATACGGCTATTAAATGTTTAACATCATTTAAAGGGAAAATCTTCACTATAACCTCGGATAATGGGTTTGAGTTTGCTTTTCATAAAAAAATAGAAACAAAATTGAGAATTAATTTCTATTTTGCCAAACCCTATCATTCTTGGGAAAGAGGAGCAAATGAAAATATAAATGGATTAGTCAGGCAATACTTTCCTAAGGGGACAGACTTTAGTGAAGTAACTGAAAAACAGGTAGAAATAGTAGAAAATTTAATTAATTCAAGACCGAGAAAAAGGTTGGGATATTATACCCCAATGGAGTTTATTAATACATTAAAAAAACATAGGAGAGAGTTGCGTTTATAACTTGAATTCGGCTTTATAGGGGGTAGGAATAATTTCCCCGCAGCTTATTATCAAGCTATTACCTCAAAAAGTAAAACGTATTGTCAGAAAACAACCTGAAGTTTTGTTCTTTTTAAGAGCAAAATCGAGTTAAAAAGTGTTTCACATCTATTTATCAGACAGTTGATAGCTTCAAATAATACAAATTGGCCAATTTAAAGCCATATAACCGCCTAATTCAAAAAGCTAATATACATTTATTAACACCAAATTATTCTATAACCAAAAAACAAAGCATGGAAGAACTCTGACTTTCCATTAATAAATAAAAAATCTAACAGGTTATATTTTTATTTATTCACGGAAGATTTTTAATAAAAGCAATCTATTCCGCTCACGAGAACACTATAGAACCCAAGAGAAAAGCGCGCTTCTAGTTTTCAAGCTTCAGCAGCACTTTTTGTATTGCAGCTTTAAATGCCGACTTTGGCATTGCTCCCTGTGCCATATGAGGCACACCATACATAGGAACGAACAGCAAAGAAGGAATACTTCGAATACCAAATACAGATGCAAGCTCTTCTTCCTCTTCGGTATTTACTTTATATATATAGATTTTCCCTGAATATTCCAAAGCCAGCTCTTCAAGAATTGGAGCAATCAACTTACATGGACCACACCACGATGCATAAAAATCTACAATGGCAGGCTTATCACCCAGATACTTCCACTCATCAGGACTATCCTTGTAATTAGCTACCTTTGTAAGAAATTCATCTTTTGTTAGTGCTATTGTTTTCATTTGGTTTCATTTTTTGCATATTCAAATTCTTTTCATTTAGATCTCATTAACGCATTATAGGAGGAAAACGCAACTAAGGAAACAATAAAGCAAAACGATATTTTCATCACACAAACAACTACTTACATACATTATCATCACTCTACAGACTAAAAAAAGCAGCTATTTAACTGAATAACAACTAATCTATAAGTTTAGTTTTCTCATCAAAGTAAAAATTGCAAAGAAAATAGTTCTACAAGAATTTTAATGTTTAGATTATTTTCTATTCTTTTGTGAAATATATATTATACAAATAACATTTCAGATATTAAATAATTAAAAACCCAATTAAACAAATGAAAAATTTCACTAAATCACTATTCGTTGCAGCATTTATCTGTCTCTTCTCCAGCTGCGCTTCAATCGTAAGCAAAGTAACTGGCCATTAACAGTAAATACAAATCCTAATGGAGTAAAGGTAGAAGTTACTGACAAAAGAGGAGCAACTGTTTACGAAGCCCTATCTCCTACAACAATCTATCTAAAATCGGGAAGTGGCTTCTTCAGCAGTCAGTCTTACGAACTTAAACTAACAATGGAAGGTTATGAAACAAAATCTATTCCTGTAAAATGCAATCTTAACGGATGGTATTTCGGGAACCTTATTTTTGGAGGACTTATCGGCATACTTATTGTTGACCCAGCAACCGGCGCTATGTACAGATTAGAGAGAGAATTTGTGAACGAAACATTGGAAAAGAAAGATGGTCAGACACAAGCTTCATTGGAAATAAAAGACATCAAAGAGATTCCAGCATCAATGATTCAGCATTTAGTAAAGATCAACCAATAGTCTACAATGAAATAAAGGAAAGGATTCTGTTATTCACAACAAATCCTCTCCTTCTTTTTTACTATTTATCATTAGTATAAAATCCTTTATTAACAGCATTAACAGCAAGCTAAAATCAGGCTAAAAGATTACAAACCATTTCTTTATCTGAGAAACCTAATCAAAACCTCTTTGTATATATGTGGCAATAAGGTTCCGTACCTCGAAGTTCATAATGATTCTGGTGATATTTCTCTGCTTTCCAGAATTTTGTAGCCGGAGTAACCTTTGTCACCACATGGTATCCTTTTTCTGTAAGAACGCCTATTAATTTCTCAGCGACCTGCTTCTGCTGTGGAGTGGTATAGAAAATTTCCGAACGGTATTGATCGCCAAGATCAGGTCCCTGGCCATCCTCTTGTTCAGGATCATGAATCTCAAAAAACAGTTTAGCCAACTCTTCGTAAGTAGTCTTGGTAGGATCAAATACAATTCTTACCGCCTCAGCATGTCCGGTATCATGACGACAGACTTCTTCATAAGAAGGATTTTCTTTCGTACCTCCTATATATCCCGATTCCACAGTAAGTGTACCCGGAGCAGTCTTCATTAAATGTTCTACACCCCAGAAGCATCCTCCGGCAAAGATTGCAATTTCTGTTCCGCCAACCAAAGTACCATCATTCTCTCTTATCTTCAATTCTTCCATATTTTACATTTCTAATTTTGTTATTGCAGCAAATATAATTGATTAATATTTAAAACATCCAAAATAAACAGTGATGAAACTATAATTGTTCTCTAATTTTATATCTTTGTTCTAAGGCAACCGTACCTATTTCAGAAAAATCAAACTCCCGAATTATGAAACTAACCTATATATATCACAGTTGTTTTGCATTAGAATTTGATGCATACACCGTTATAGTGGATTATTATAAAGATACAGTACATCCCTTTGAGAAAGGACTTATCCATTCTCAGCTATTAAATAAACCAGGAAAGATTTATGTACTCTCTTCACACTCTCATCCTGATCATTTTAATCCGGAGATTCTTCTCTGGAAACAGCAAAGAGAAGATCTGCAGTACATTTTCTCTCAAGATATTCTGGATGCAGGACTGGCAACAAAGGAAGATGCCATTTACCTTAATAAGCTCGACACCTATGAGGACAACCATCTAAAGATCAAAGCTTATGGATCTACAGATATTGGAATCTCATTTCTGATCCAAGCGGAAGGGAAACAAATCTTCCATGCAGGAGATTTGAACAACTGGCACTGGAATGAGGAATGTCCTCCAGAGGAGTCACAGGAATATGAGAATAATTATCTGAACGAGTTGGAACTTCTAGCAAAAGAGGTCTATCATTTAGATCTGGCTATGTTTCCTGTTGATCCCCGCCTAGGAATAGATTATATGAGAGGAGCCGAACAATTTATCAGTAGAATACCTACAGACATTTTAGCACCTATGCATTTTGGCGAATCCTATAAAAAAGTTGCGGCATTCTCACCTTATGCAGAAACAAAGAAATGTAAATTTCTGAAATGGACATACAAAGGAGAAAAAATCACCTTCTGATAAAACATAGAAACTCAATAAAATCTAAAAAAAACGGCCACACTCCATCACTCCATCACGAATGTTAGTAATAGGCTGAATAATAGTTAAATACAACCGTAATAGATCGATTTCATCAGTTATGGAAACATCACGAAAAGGCATGAGCCATAGTAAGTGTCTTTAGTTTTGCATTTGAAACAGACCTTACACAAAAAAGACATTCACCAATAAATAAAAATAATTGGCGAATAAATTCTGTTTATTGATGAATTATCAGAAATGATACACCTATTATTTTTATTTATTGGCGAAGGATTTTGCTATTTAATAAAATTGAATCTATATTTGTCTAAAAGATCTATTTACGTTCTTATTTTCAGAGTAATCTTCATTATACAGAATTTATCTAAAAGAGAAAAGCACTCTTAGTATTTTCCCTAATTTAAATTAAAACAAACTCAAAGAATCATAAAACTAAACTATGGAAATAAAAAGCAGATTCGACCATTTCAATTTCAATGTACTTAACCTTGAAAAGAGCATTGAATTTTATGCCAAAGCGCTTGGTTTGAAAGAAGCCAAACGCATGACTGCGAGTGATGGTTCATTTATCTTGGTATATTTAACAGACGGAAGTACAGATTTCAGTCTGGAGCTAACTTGGTTAAGAGATCGCAAAGAACCCTACAATCTTGGAGAAAACGAAATTCATCTCTGCATGCGTATTCCGGGTGATTATGATGAAGTTCGCAAGTATCACAAAGAGATGGGTTGCGTATGCTATGAGAACACCAATATGGGACTGTACTTTATTAATGATCCGGATGGGTACTGGATTGAAATACTTCCTCTGAAATAATTTTTCTATTACAGACTATTAGATCTGATAAGTTTAATAACATAATTACTATAGAAGTATAAAAGTAGAAATTACTCCTATTGGCTTTTTGTATTCGTATGATTCTTCCTTTAACAAGATGTTCGAAACAATATTCTGATATTAATATTCAAAAAATACACATTTCCCCTCTTATTAATAAATTTTTAGTCTAATATATTCATAATTAATAAAATTAAAGCTATCTTTGTGCGAAGTGTAAAAACAAATAATCTATTAACACCAACATCACAAGAAACGCATTTAATTATGAACAAACAATTCTTAGAAGAGCTCGAGAAAGGTACAAAAAACGCCCTTATCAAAAAGAGAATTATTAATCATTACATTTACAATGGTAATTCTACTATTACAGATCTTTCTAAAGAGGTTGATCTTAGTGTGCCAACTGTCACTAAGTTTATTAGTGAGATGTGTGAAGAAGGTTTTATTAACGATTACGGAAAACTGGAAACCAGCGGAGGCAGGCATCCTAATTTATATGGTCTGAACCCCAAATCCGGATACTTTATCGGAGTTGACATCAAACAATACGATGTTAACATCGGCCTGATTAATTTCAAAGGAGAGATGGTGGAACTTAAAATGAATATCCCCTATATTTTTGAAAATACCACAGAGTCTCTCAATAAGCTTTGCCAATTAATCCTGAATTTCATAAAGAAACTGACCATTGAAAAAGATAAGATTCTTAATATTAACGTAAATATTTCAGGACGAGTTAATCCTGAATCAGGTTACAGTTATAGTATGTTCTATTTTGAGGAACGTCCTTTAGCTGAAATCCTTTCAGAAAAATTATCTTACAGGGTAACTATAGATAATGATACCAGAGCCATGACTTATGGCGAATATATGGTAGGAGGAGTTAATAGCGAGAAAAACATTATTTTTGTCAATATCAGCTGGGGAGTGGGTATTGGAATCATCATTGACGGGAAAGTATACACCGGGAAATCCGGATTTTCAGGAGAATTTGGTCATGTAAGCACATACGATAACGAGATTATCTGTCACTGCGGGAAAAAAGGCTGTCTGGAAACTGAAGCATCCGGATCGGCTATGCACCGAATGCTGATAGAACGTATAAAAGGAGGTGCCAGCTCAATTCTTTCCGATATGGTACTAAAAGAAGAAACAGTAACACTCAATGATATTATCGACGCAGTGATGAAGGAAGATATGCTCTGCATTGATATCGTGGAAGAAGTGGGACAGAAACTAGGGAAACAGATTGCCGGGCTGATCAACATTTTTAATCCGGAAATGGTTATTATCGGAGGAACAGTTTCAATTACCGGAGACTATATCACTCAACCCATTAAAACGGCCATTCGCAAGTATTCTCTGAATCTTGTTAACAAAGATTCAATTGTAATCACCTCTAAACTGAAAGACAAAGCAGGTATCGTTGGAGCCTGCATGATTGCCCGTAGCCGAATGTTCGAGAACTAAATATTTTGATTCCATAAATGTATTATGTATTTTTGCAGAAACTATACATTAAAATATAATACATAATGGAATTTTCAGAAGACATAAAGGAAGCCTGCCGGATTATGAACGAGGGTGGAGTAATCCTCTATCCCACTGATACAATCTGGGGAATAGGTTGTGATGCGACTAACCCTGAAGCTGTCCGTAGAGTATACGAAATCAAGAAACGCATTGATAGCAAGGCGCTGATTGTTTTGGTAGATACATCTGTAAAGGTGGATTTTTATGTAAGTGATGCACCGGAAGTAGCATGGGACCTGATTGATTTAGCCAACAAACCATTGACCATTATTTATGATGGAGCACGTAACATGGCACCCAATCTTTTAGCGGAAGATGGAAGTGTGGGAATTCGTGTAACAAATGAACAATTCTCCCACCAGCTGTGCCAACGGTTTCGTAAAGCCATTGTTTCCACATCAGCCAATATAAGCGGACAACCCTCACCGGCAGCTTTCAGTGAGATAAGCGAGGAGATAAAATCTGCAGTAGACTATATTGTGAAATACAAGCAGGACGACCAATCTCCAGCCAAACCATCCAGCATTATTAAACTTGGAAAAGGTGGAGTCATCAAGGTGATTCGGGAATAAAAGAAAATCTTTTAATGAAAATAAACCAGAGAAAACAACTCATTAAATATCTTTTAGGAGATTATATTGCAGCTAATATAATCTGGATTCTTGTGAATGTTTTCCGATATGACTATATTGCATCTGTCACTGGCTTTCATGATTTGAACACTTATCTCTTTTCAGGGAAAGTGATTGCCGGACAAATTATCATTCCTTTCTTTTGGTTGATGTTGTACTATTTCTCGGGATATTATAACACCCCCATGAGAAAATCCAGACTATTTGAGCTCAACAAGACACTTATTTCTGTGGAAATCGGAGTACTTATTGTCTTTTTTGTGATAGTAGTTAACGATTTGCCACGGGATTATCATGTCTATTACCAATTACTGGGAATACTTTTTATCGGACAGTTTGCACTAACTTACAGCATAAGGGCTACTATCACTCAAATTCTGACAAAGAAGATTCACTACAGAAAGATAGGATTCAACGCACTTTTAATAGGAGCCGGAGAACGCGCTCTGAAACTTGCTCAGGAGCTGGATTCTCAACCGCAATCTCTGGGCTATCTCATTAAAGGATTTATTGACACAGGAAAAGAGCCTTGTGTTATACAAGAAAAGCCTGTATGGAAATGGGAAGATATCGAAACGATTATCCATGATCAGGATATAGAAGAAATTATTGTCGCTCAGAATTCCACCGATGAAAAAGAGCTCTTCGAACTGCTAAACGGGCTCTATTGTTTCAATCTCCCCATCAAAGCAATGGCCGGAGAAAACAGCGTACTCTCCCGAAGCATAAAAATGTCTTCCATATATGCATCTCCCATGATAGAGATCACCAGAGATAACATGTCTGAAGGAGAAAAGAATATAAAAAAAGTGCTCGACCCGATTATTGCTGCAGTAGCACTACTTTTACTTTCCCCTGTTTTTGCATGGCTGGCATGGAAAATAAAAAAAGGCTCTGCCGGAAAGGTTTTTTATAAACAAGAAAGACTTGGCTATAGGGGAAAACCATTCACAATCATCAAATTCAGGACGATGGAGATGAATGCAGAAAAAGGAAAGCCACTATTATCCTATGAGAGAGACAAAAGGATAACTGAATTCGGTAAAACAATGCGAAAATATCGCCTGGATGAACTGCCTCAGTTCTGGAACGTACTGAAGGGTGAGATGTCTTTAGTTGGCCCACGACCTGAGCGAAAATTCTTTGTAGATCAGATTGTAAGTAAAGCCCCCTACTATTATCAGGTATTTTCTGTAAAGCCAGGCATCACCTCTTGGGGAATGGTAAAGTATGGATATGCAAATACGGTAGATAAAATGATAGAGCGTCTGCAATATGATTTAATCTATCTGGAAAACCGCTCTCTGGGCATAGACATGAAAATATTGATATACACTATTAAAACAATACTTACCGGAAAAGGTATGTAACAAAAAAGATGAAAACAGAGAAAATCAGTTTATTGCAACGATTTATATTTTGGCGCGAAAACCATATAAAGGATAATCAGTTTATCCTTCTTCTAAGCTTTGTGGTTGGAGTCTGCACTGCCTGTGCAGCAATAATTTTAAAATCCCTGATTCATTTGATTCAGAACTTTCTGACAGACAGTTTTAACACTACAGGAGCCAACTACCTTTATCTGGTTTATCCGGTAGTTGGTATTCTGCTTACAGGTTTATTTGTACGCAATATTGTGAAAGACGACATCAGTCACGGTGTAACAAAAATCCTCTATTCCATTTCGCGCAGACAGGGAAGAATCAAGCGACACAATATCTGGTCCTCAACCATAGCCAGCGCCATTACCATTGGATGCGGTGGATCTGTAGGGGCCGAAGCACCAATTGTACTTACCGGTTCTGCCATCGGTTCCAATCTGGGGAGTGTTTTCAAAATGGAACACAAAACATTAATGTTACTCATTGGATGTGGAGCTGCCGGAGCGGTTGCGGGAATATTCAAAGCTCCGATTGCCGGAGTAGTATTTACGCTGGAAGTACTGATGATCGACCTTACAATGGCTTCACTTCTCCCTTTGCTAATTACTTCCGTTACCGCTGCTACCGTATCCTACATTTTCATGGGCACAGAGGCTATGTTTAAATTCAATCTTGACCAGGCTTTTGAAATGGGACGTATTCCTCATGTTATCCTGCTGGGAATATTCTGCGGACTGGTATCTCTTTACTTTACACGAGCATCCAATTTCGTAGAGACTATTTTTGGAAAACTAGAAGGACCATATAAGAAACTTGTGCTTGGCGGAGCAATGCTAAGTATACTGATTTTCCTTTTTCCTCCCCTGTATGGTGAAGGATATGACACAATAAACTTATTGCTTAAAGGCGCAGCTTCGGGTGAATGGCATACAGTAATGAACAACTCCCTTTTCTATGGGAACAATCATCTGTTACTAGTCTATTTATTCCTTATTATCGTATTTAAAGTATTTGCTTCAAGTGCCACTAACGGAGGTGGAGGTTGTGGTGGTATCTTTGCGCCAAGTTTATTTTTAGGATGTATCGCAGGATTCATCTTCTCTCATTTTTCTAATGAACTGGGACTCTTCATAGACCTTCCTGAAAAGAATTTCGCATTAATGGGAATGGCTGGAGTAATGTCCGGAGTAATGCATGCGCCACTGACGGGTATTTTTCTTATAGCTGAGTTAACTGGAGGGTACGACCTCTTTCTGCCTTTAATGATTTGCTCCGTAAGTTCCTATCTTACCATCATTATTTTTGAGCCTCATAGTCTTTATTCCATGCGTTTGGCCAAGAAAGGACAGCTTATTACACACCACAAGGACAAAGCAGTGCTTACACTGATGAAGACGGAAAATGTAATAGAAACAGACTTCCAGCAGGTTTCTCCGGAAATGGATCTGGGAGAACTGGTTAAGGTTATTTCACTTGCCAAAAGAAATCTATTTCCGGTAGTAAATAAACAAGGAGTGTTGCAGGGAGTTGTTTTGTTGGATAACATACGAAACGTTATTTTCCGGCAAGAACTTTATCATCGTTTTACTGTAAATAAACTGATGACCTCCGTTCCTGCTAAGCTGTTTATCTCAGACTCCATGGAACAAGTTATGCAAACATTTGACGAGACCCAGGCCTGGAATCTTCCGGTAGTGGATGAAAAAGGACAGTATATGGGCTTTGTTTCAAAATCGAAGATATTCAACTCCTATCGGGAGCTTTTAGTTAACTTCTCGGAAGACTAGTCCAAACAATTAGCTGCATTTAATAAGAGAAACAATTTAAGGAAAAAAGAGATGGAAAAGAAAGACCTAAGAATAGTATATATGGGAACACCCGACTTTGCCGTGGAATCCCTTCGTTGCCTGGTAGAAGGCGGATACAATGTGGTGGGTGTCATTACAATGCCTGACAAACCTGCCGGACGAGGACATAAGGTTCAGTTCTCACCCGTAAAACAATATGCCCTGGAACAAAATATTCCTTTACTTCAGCCCGAACGATTAAAGGACGAATCTTTTATAGAAGCCCTTCGGGAATGGAAATCCGATCTGCAAATAGTCGTTGCCTTCCGCATGTTACCCGAAGTTGTGTGGGCTATGCCTCGTCTGGGAACATTTAATCTGCATGCCTCTCTTCTTCCGCAGTATCGTGGAGCAGCCCCTATTAACTGGGCTGTAATCAATGGTGATACAGAGACAGGAATTACCACTTTCTTCCTTCAGCAAGAAATAGACACAGGGAAAGTAATTCAGCAAGTGCATATCCCAATAGCTGACACGGATAATGTGGGAGTGGTACACGACAAACTGATGTTATTAGGAGGGAAACTGGTTATTGAAACAGTGGATGCAATTCTTGAAAATCGTGTAAAGCCTATTCCACAGGAAGAAATGGCTCAATTGGAAAAATTACGCCCTGCTCCGAAAATTTTCAAGGAAACCTGCCGCATCAACTGGTCTGGAAACGTTAAACAAACTTACGACTTTATCCGCGGACTTTCTCCCTATCCTGCTGCCTGGACAGAACTTTATCAGGAACAAGAAGCACCTGTTATAATAAAAATATTTGAAACAGAAAAGATAGAAAAAACGCCTGAAGTTACCCCGGGTACTATACAAACTGATGGCAAAACCTATCTGCACATAGCTGCCGCAGACGGATATCTGTCAATAAAATCTCTTCAGCTAGCTGGGAAGAAACGACTTAGCATTAATGATTTTTTGCGTGGATTTAAGTTTTTAGATGATATGAAGATTGAATAAAAGCAAAATAAAGTTTTAACAATTTTAGAAAAGTACGTTAAGTATCGAACATTAACGCACTTTTCTTTGTTTTTATTTTGTTGTTATAAAAATATTACTTTTATTTGCATAGTCTAACATTGTGTATTAACTTCAAAACCCAAAGCCTATTGATCAAACATTACTCTAACCAAAACAAAAGACGTAATGAACATTTTGAAAGAAATGACTGATGAAGAACTGGTAGTTTTATATTCAAAAGGAGAAAATAAAGCTTTCGATACACTTCTTAATCGGTATCAAAATAGGTTATATTCCTATATCTATTTCATTGTAAAAAACACGGAACTGACTGAAGATATTTTCCAGGAAACTTTCGTTAAGGCAATTATGACCATCAAACTAGGTCGATACACAGAGAATGGAAAATTCCCTGCATGGCTTACTCGTATAGCTCATAACCTCATTATTGACAACTACCGTCTGGAACGAAATGAGAATCTGATTTCCAACGACGATAGCGAAATAGACATACTGAATAACATGAAGCTATCTGAAGGAAACATTGAAACAGATATTATCAACGAACAAATCCAGGATGATGTCCGGCATCTGGTTAAACAGCTCCCTGATAATCAGCGGGAAGTAGTTTATATGCGCTTTTACCAGGATCTTAGTTTCAAAGAGATTGCTGAAGTAACAGGAGTAAGTATTAATACTGCTTTGGGAAGAATGCGTTATGCCATCCTAAATCTCCGCCGCATGGCAGAAGAAAAAGATGTAATTCTGACCCTCGATTAAAATATTTATTTCATAGGAATACTAAAGTTTTGTTTTTTGCGTTTCTATAAAAAACAGAGAAACTAGTATGCCTATGAAAAGTAATTCTACTCAAACTATCACTCAACAGAAAAGGAGAAAACAGGTTAACAAAGAGAAAAACGCACTGTGCCCAAGCGCTGGGACAGTAACTTTTCTGAAGTTGTTTGCTCGTAATTATCATGTTGAGCCGTCAATGCCTGAAGGTTTGCAAGGAATCATCCTCGGATGACCCGTTATATATTTTAATTCTCCTGTACAAAAGAATATATTTTTCTGTACAGGAAAATTTGTTGTTTTGTACAGAAGATTGCATTCTTTTGTACAAGGAAACAATTACCACCTGCCAATAAATAAAAGAAGCCCGAATAAAAAAACTCAGTTCAATTATTTTGTTTATTTTTGCAAACCAAAACATACAGCAAAAGAGTCATGAAACACAAAATATCCCCATCACTGCTTGCTGCCAACTTTGCTAATCTGGCAGATGATATTGAAATGATTAACCGAAGCGAAGCCGACTGGCTGCATCTTGACATTATGGACGGTGTATTTGTTCCGAATATCTCCTTTGGATTTCCCGTTATTAAAGCAATCAGCAAAATTTGTAAAAAGCCGCTTGATGTACATTTGATGATCGTGAACCCTGAAAAATTTATTCCGGCAGTAAAGGCTACTGGGGCAAAGATTATGAATGTGCACTATGAAGCTTGCCCGCATCTTCACCGGGTAATCCAGCAAATCCGCGAAGCTGGAATGGAGCCGGCCGTAACCATCAACCCTTCCACTCCGGTCTTTCTGCTGAAAGATATTATCAAGGAAGTATATCTGGTGCTGATCATGAGTGTAAACCCCGGATTTGGAGGACAGAAGTTCATTGAACATTCGGTGGAAAAAGTAAAAGAACTCAGAATGTTAATAGACGAAACCGGATCAAAAGCACTGATTGAAGTGGATGGCGGTGTAAATATGAAAACTGCCCCACTGCTGCTGGAAGCTGGTGCCGACGTACTGGTAGCAGGCAATGCCATCTTTAGCACACCTTCACCCGAAGAAACTATTCACCAGATGAAAACATTATAAACTTACTGTGCAGCCTCCTCTACAACTGCACAAATATCCCTTTGTCCGATTTCTTGTACCCTTGATACTCGGGATATGTTTTAGTCATTCATTTCTTCATGAAACAGGATGGGTAGAATTTGGTATGACCATACTTTGTTTTTTATCTGTTTTCGCCTTTATTCTTTACCATCTTCTCAAAAAATACACATTCAGATGGCTTACGGGAGTCTGCATTTACCTGCTGCTATTCACAATCGGCACAGGAATAACGGAATGGCATTTATCTTCCGTGCACTACCGGTGGCCTGCGGAAAAGAGTATTTACAAAGTTCTTCTCACGGAAAAGCCAAAAGAGAAAGAACACAGCATATTATGCCCTGTTACGATAATGACAAGACAGGATTCTTCGGGCATATTCCCGGTAGAGAAAAAAGTATTGCTTTACCTGACTAAAGATTCACTCAGCCAACAAATAGAACAAGGAGATCAATTGCTGTTTTACGGTCAGATCAACGCTCCACGTAACAATGGCAATCCTGAAGAATTTGATTATGCCTCTTATCTGATCCATCAGGGAGTTAGCGGTACAGCCTTTGCATATAAGGGGAACTGGCAACCGGCAGGACACAATTCACAACGCACGCTAAAACAGACTGCGCTGGATTACAGAGACTTGCTGCTTAATAAGATAAAGAGTCTGGGATTCACCGGAGACGAATATACGGTACTTTCAGCTTTGGTATTGGGATATCAGGACGAGCTGAGCGAAGAGATACGGGAAAGCTATTCCATATCCGGAGCCAGTCACGTGCTTTCTCTTTCAGGATTACACATCGGCTTTCTTTACTTCCTGCTGGATTTTCTTCTGGGTTTTGCCAACAGACAGAAAGGAACACTGATTGCCAAACAGTTAATTATCATCTTTCTATTATGGGGATTCGCCTTTCTCACAGGTCTGCTCTCACCGGTGGTCCGTTCAGTAATCATGTTTTCACTGATCGCCCTTTCCAGGATACGAAACAATCATCCGGTAACACTGAACACCTTGGCTGTCGCCGCTCTATTGATGTTGGTCTATAACCCATTCTATCTATACGATGTCAGCTTCCAGCTCTCATTCACCGCGGTGGCCGGAATCGTACTTATCCAGCCCTGGCTTTATAGCCGGATAAAGTTAAAGAGTCGCATCGGGAAATATGTGTGGGGACTGATGAGTGTATCCATCGCAGCACAGATTATTACCGCCCCCATTGTTCTTTATTATTTTTCCCGTTTTTCCACTCATTTCCTGCTCACCAATATCATTGTGGTTCCATTGGTCTCGGTTATTATGTATCTGGCAGTTTTTACACTTTGCCTGGGTTTTATTTCTCCCTTGCAAGCTATACTAGCCTTTTTATTAAAAGAATCTATCAAGTTTCTGAACGGAACAGTAGTCTTTGTTGAACATCTGCCCTACTCTTCCATCGATCGAATTTCATTGAGCCCGACTGATGTGGCCGTTTTCTATCTCATTCTTGTTTTCACCAGTCTTTATGTCATTGCAAAAAAACGTTGGGCTCTGTTTTGCCTGCTGCCCTGCATATTAGTACTCTTCCTTTTTCATACGGAAGAGAAATACCGGCAACAAAATATTCGCTCCATTGTTTTCTACAACGCCCGCAACTGTCCCACCGTTCATTTGATTGAATCGCGAGAAAGCTCTTATCTCTTTTCTGCCGAAAAAGACAGCGTCACAGAAAAGTTGCGTTATGCCGCCCAACGCTACTGGGATAGAAATCTATTAAACAGCCCCAAAGCTCTTCCTTCGTGCTATTACGGAAAACATATCTGGAGAGATCACAACATGCTTTGCTTTAACGGAAAAACCATCTGCATGATCAAAGATGAAACATGGCGTAACAAGGTAGCCGATAAGCCGTTATACATTGATTATTTATATATCTGCAAGGGGTATAAAGGGAAACTGGTGTGGCTAATGCCCCTTTTTAAAGCGCAAAAAGTGGTGATCGACTCTTCTTTAAGCGATTACCATCAGGAAGCATTAAAAAAGGAATGCAAACTTTTAGGAATAGGTTTTGTTGCATTATCTGAAAAAGGAGCCTATCAAATAACTCTTTAATGCAATTTAATTTGTACTTTTGCAACTCATTATGAAGAATAAATAGTTATGTTGACAAAAATTATAGACCAGGCAAACATTGATCTTTTCGGAAAATGGCTTAAAGACACCGAAAAGGTTGTTATTGTAACACATGTATCTCCTGATGGAGACGCAATGGGTTCCTCTTTAGGACTTTATCACTTTCTGACTTCACAGAACAAGGTAGTAAATATAATTGTTCCCAATGCCTTTCCGGAATTTCTGAAATGGATGCCTGGAGCAAAAGACATTACTCTTTATGATCGGAAGAAGGAGCTTGCAGATAAGCTTATTGCTGATGCCGACATGATTTGTTGCCTTGATTTCAACGGATTAAAACGGATTGAGGAAATGGGCAATGCCGTAAAAGAGGCAAAAGCCCGTAAAGTAATGATCGACCATCACCCATTTCCCGATGACATTTGTTCCATTGTTATGTCACATCCGGAAATATCATCAACATCCGAATTGGTTTTCCGGTTGATCTGCCGTCTTGGATACTTTGACGAAATTACCAAGGAAGGTGCAGAATGTATTTATACAGGGATGATGACCGATACCGGTAGTTTTACCTACAACTCAAACAATCAGGAAATATACTTTATCATCAGCCAGCTGATATCCAAAGGTATTGATAAAGACGACATTAATCGCAATGTATACAACACTTACTCCGAAAGTCGTCTGCGCCTGATGGGATATATTCTGCATACAAAAATGAAAGTGTATTCTGGATATCATACAGCCATGATCTCCCTTACCCAGGATGAACTGAAGGAATTCAACTATGTGAAGGGCGATTCAGAAGGATTTGTCAACATTCCCTTATCAATTAAGGAAGTAAAATTCTCTGTTTTCTTCCGTGAAGATACAGATATGATCAAGGTTTCACTGCGTTCAGTAGGAGATTTTCCTTGCAACAAATTCGCATCTGAATTCTTTGGTGGAGGAGGACATCTGAATGCTTCAGGAGGTGAATTTTACGGAACAATGGAAGAAGCAATTAAAACCTTTGAGCAAGCTTTAAAGAAATATGATCAACTGTTATTGGCATAATAATAGTAATTTAAGCATTATTGCAAGAAAACATTGTGTTAATAACAACTGAATCATTACTTTTGTATAAATTTTTAAGATATATATATGAAAAAACTAACAATACAACTGCTCTATTTACTTATGTTGAGTTTTGCCTTTCAATCTTGTAGTCAGAATTCGAAGACTTACGCAGAAATGCTCTCAGATGAAACCTCTGCCATTAAGTCATACATCAAGAAAAATAACATCAAAGTAATAACAAGTGAGGAATTCTTAAAGGATACCACAACTGCAGAGAACGAATACGCTTACTTTTCTGACAGCAAAATATATATACATATAGACAAGAAAGGAGCTGATCTATTTAAAAGCAATGACGTTATTCTGAGCCGTTTTCTGGAAGTAGATATTGCTAGTGGAGATACGACATTGACCAACTATTATGACAATACCAGTGTAGAACAGTTCAGATATACAAAAACCAGTTCTGTAACTTATGGACAATTTTTCTTGGAACAAAGCCAAAAAGCATATATGTTAAGCGCTTATGGAAGCGCCGTTCCTTCCGGCTGGTTAATGCCACTCCAATACGTGGGAGATGGAGCTAAAGTTAAGATTATAGTGCCATCCGATCAAGGACACAGTACAGCACAACAATATGTAACACCCTATTTTTACGAAATAGAATATAAAAAAGACTAATATCTATGACACTAATAAAATCAATTTCCGGTATCCGTGGAACCATTGGCGGACAAGCCGGTGACGGGTTAAACCCACTTGACATCGTGAAATTCACTTCTGCTTATGCAACGTTAATCAGAAAAACCTGCAAATCAAAAAGCAATAAAATTGTAGTAGGCCGCGATGCCCGTATCTCTGGAAAGATGGTTAATAATGTAGTTGTCGGTACCTTAATGGGTATGGGCTATGATGTAGTAGATATCGGTCTGGCTTCTACTCCAACTACAGAGCTTGCAGTTACCATGGAAGGCGCTTGTGGAGGTATCATTCTTACTGCCAGTCACAATCCAAAACAATGGAACGCACTGAAACTACTGAACGAGTATGGAGAATTCCTTAACGCAGCAGAAGGAGAAGAAGTACTTCGCATTGCTGAAGCTGAAGAGTTTACTTTTGCCGAAGTAGATAGTCTGGGGGCTTACCGTGAAGATTTAAGTTACAACCAAAAACATATAGACAGCGTACTTGCGCTGAAACTGGTTGATGTGGAAGCTATCCGCAAAGCAAACTTCAGAGTAGCCATTGACTGTGTAAACTCTGTGGGAGGAATTATTCTTCCTGATTTATTTGATGCACTGGGCGTGAAACATGTAGAAAAGCTGTATTGCGAACCTAACGGAAACTTCCAGCATAACCCCGAACCACTTGAAAAGAATTTGGGAGACATCATGAACCTGATGAAAAGCGGAAAAGCTGACGTTGCCTTCGTGGTTGACCCGGACGTAGACCGCCTTGCCATGATCTGTGAAGACGGAAAAATGTACGGAGAAGAATATACACTGGTAACTGTTGCCGACTATGTATTGAAACATACTCCTGGAAATACAGTTTCCAATCTGAGTTCAACTCGCGCACTTCGCGATGTAACCCGTAAATACGGACAAACATACAATGCTGCTGCTGTAGGCGAGGTAAACGTGGTAACTAAGATGAAAGATACAAATGCAGTTATCGGCGGTGAAGGTAATGGCGGAGTAATCTATCCTGAAAGTCACTACGGACGTGATGCATTGGTTGGTATCGCTCTCTTCCTTAGTCATCTGGCTCACGAAGGGAAAAAAGTCAGCGAATTAAGAGCTACTTATCCTCCATACTTTATCGCTAAGAACAAAGTAGAGTTAACTCCTGCAATTGACGTGGATGCTATTCTTGCAAAGGTTAAAGAAATCTATGCCAAAGAAGAAATCAACGATATTGATGGTGTAAAGATTGACTTCCCTGATAAATGGGTTCACCTGAGAAAGAGTAACACAGAAGCCATTATCCGTGTTTATTCAGAAGCCTCAACAATGGAAGCTGCGGAAGAAATTGGTCAGAAGATTATGGATGTAATTGCGGATTTGGCTAAATAATAGTCATCTGTTACACAATATAAAAAGAGCGAAGAAGCTGATTTTAATCAATGCTTCTTCGCTCTTTCTTTAGGCTTTATTCAACTATATTGTAAAAGCTCTTATTTATTTCCAATCATTTTCTTCCAACTGGAATATATCATCAACACGTTTTTCAAAAACGCTGGCTATTTTAAGCGATAATACTGTCGATGGGATATATTTTCCTAATTCAATAGCGTTAATTGTTTGTCTACTTACTTGTACGCTCACAGCCAATTGCTGTTGTGTCATTTTTTTTATTGCCCTTTCCACTCTTATCGTATTATTCATTATTTGTCCTCCTAAACTTGTATAGTTCTATGTTATACTTTATCATGAATAAGAAAAGCATTGTGAATAAATCAATAAAAGCAAATGTCATATAGAAAGTGTCGTAAACAAATACTGTCACTACAATCAATAATGAGTAGTTCACAATGATAGCCCACACTAAAGAACGCATTCTGAGTTCCGCAATACACTCATCTTCATCTTTCTCCTTGGAAAAAGCAATAAAAAGTAAAGATACAGCAAGACCTATTACACTCAACTCATCAAACAAGCAATTTTTTATAATCTTACAGAAACCCACATCCATAAAATTAGTATTACACACAAGAGCAAACACCTTGGTCGGAAAAATATTTGTTCCATTACCGAACAAGCAATAGATACAAGAAACGAAAAATGGCACAAATAACCACCATCCAATCTTTTTAAAGATAACCGGGAAAAGATAATTTGTTTTCATAGGACATATATTTTAAATTTGTTCTGCAAATGTATTGTATACTTTACATAAAAACAAATATTTTAGATAAAATGTAAAGCATACATTACTTATTTTTATGTTTAAAGAATTGATTAAGGTATTTTGCAATATTGAGAAAGAGTAACATAGAACCAAATATTCGTGTTTATTCAGAAGCCTCAACCATGAAAGCTGCGGAAGAAATTGGTCAGAAGATTATGGATGTAATTGCGGAACTGGCAAAATAAGAGTCATTCGTTACAATATAAAAAGAGCGAAGAAGCAAAATCTGCTTTCTTCGCTCTTTTTATTGCCCGGACATTCTTCCGTACACCCGGGTGTAAGTTTTCTGTATGCCCGGATGTAGTACTCTCCTCCATCCGGGTGTACAAGAAATTATTATTCCGAATAAATAAAATCAGAAAAGCACAAACTGTGAAAAACTTATGAAAGTATTATTAACAAGCAGGGTCAACCTATATCAGGACGAGACAGGGCGCCAGACTTCCATGCGAGTGCTAGACTTGTCTAGGAAAGTCCAGCACCCGTATAGTACTTATAGACGGATAATTATGTAGATACTGCTTGACTGCATGACTTTTTTCTCATTTTTTATATTCCTGAGGGAAATTATGCAGATAAACGTAAATAATGAATAGCTAATGCCTTCTTGATGAAAAAAGTGAAGCAACCGCTAGTAGTAAAATTGCACCGATTGTAGCTGTAACTAAACTCCCGATAATCCCACCAGCCACAATACCCAACAAACCAAAGACCCATCCTCCTACTAGTCCGCCGATAATTCCCAAAATTAGATTAACAATTAATCCAAAGCCTCCGCCTCTCATAATTTTCCCGGCAATATAACCGGCTATTATTCCAATAACAATGTACCAAATAAATCCCATAATGTTGAATTTTAAGGTTTATATATATAAAAACAACAACCTGGAATTTATATTGTTTATTTAAGTCTGACGAATAATGTTGTTATAAGGAAAATTATCAAAACTCAAAAAACAATCTGTACAGCTTAAATAATTTATTATTCAAGGCCGGGAAGCAAGTTCACACGCTTAATCTCGCCTTCAAAATTCGGAGTAAATATATTCTTTCCTATATTCTCTTTTATCTCCTGAATATTCCAGAATCGTCCGCCGGCCAGTTCATCTTTACTGGGAATTATCTCACCGTTATAAATTGTTTTATACACAAAGACAAGTTCTTTCTCAACTTTAGATTCAAACACATAAGAGGTAATAAACTGAGGATCGTATTCAGTAATACCAACTTCCTCACGTACTTCCCGTTTAAGTGCCTGCTCAGCACTCTCGCCTAAATCCACATGACCACCCACGGCAGTATCCCATTTATCGGGCTGAATATCTTTCCATGCCGGACGTTTCTGAAGAAACAGTTCCCCTTTTTCATTAAACACATGAAGATGCACCACCGGATGCAACAATTTACTTCCGCTGTGGCACTCCCCTCTTGAGGCAGCACCGGTTATATTCCCAAGTTCATCAACCAGCGGAAACATCTCTTCACTATTATCTTTATTCATCGGTCTGTCTATTTAAGGAATAAGCAACGAACTATCTCCATAACTCAGAAAACGGAAATCGTGACTGAGCGCGTAATCATATATCTTCTTCCAGTTTCCTTGTACGAATGCCGAAACAAGCAGCAATAAAGTACTCTGTGGCTGGTGGAAATTAGTAACCATCGCCTTTACAATGCGATATTCATATCCTGGAGCAATAATGATCTGCGTACTGCTATGCAGCGTATTTATCTTATGACGATCCATATAGGCTAGAATCTGCTGAAGCGCCTCAACAGCAGTCAGTTCAGAAAGACCTTTATACGGCTGCCATTGTTTTACATGCAGTTCCTCTTGAGTGGCATCAGGAGTATTACTCAACACCACTCCCATGTGATAAAGGCTTTCCAGTGTACGCACCGAAGTAGTACCCACAGCCACTGCTCTGCACTGATGAGCAATAAGCCTTTCTATCGTTTTCCGGTTTACAGAAATAAACTCCGTATGCATTTCGTGATCAGCAATTTCTTCACTCTTCACTGGTCTGAACGTACCGGCACCCACATGCAGAGTCAGTTCCTCCAGCTCCACACCATGTTTTTCCAGATCCTTCATTACCCTTTCAGTGAAATGAAGTCCGGCAGTTGGGGCAGCAACAGAACCATCTATCTTTGAATATACAGTCTGGTAGGTTTCCTTATCACTCTCCTGAGTCTCTCTGTTCAGATAAGGAGGAATAGGCAGTTCACCTACAACCTCTAATATTTCAGAGAAAGTAATTTCATTATTGTTCCATGAAAAATAAATCCAATGACTTGTGCCACGGCGCTCTCCTCTGGTAGCCTTCAATACTACCGGTATCCCTTTTACCACAATCTTCCGGAAAAGAGAACCTTCTTTCCATTTCTTCAGATTACCAATCATGCAAAGCCAGCTGCATTTCCCGGTCTGCTGAAAAGAAAGAACATAATCATTCGGAGCAATTGGTTCCAGACAGAATATCTCAATCAAAGCACCTGTTTCTTTTCGAAAGTGAAGACGAGCCTGAATCACCTTCGTATTATTAAAAATCATCAAACTTCCCTCCGGAATCAGTTCCGGAAGAGAAGTAAAAATAGTTTCACTTATTTCTCCATGTTTATACACCAGTAACTTCGACTGATCTCGCACAGAAAGCGGGAACTTCGCAATACGTTCATCCGGCAACGGATAATTGAACTCACTTATCTTAATATGTTTTGTTTCTTCCATCTTTTCTTTGTCTATCTCGGCAAAATTAGTGATATTTGACGGATAATTGAGCAAATTTGCTCAAAGAACTTTAAACGTAGAAAGAATATGGCTATTAAAGTAGGTGATAAAGTGCGCTTCCTGAGCGAAGTAGGAGGCGGAATCGTATCAGGATTTGTAAATAAAGATATAGTAAATGTAGAAGATGAAGACGGATTTGAAGTACCAATGCCTATACGCGAATGCGTAGTTATTGAAACGGACGATTATAACTTAAAAAGAAAGCCCTCTGATACTTCTAAGTCTGGTTCCAAAGAAGCGAAACCCGAAACAAAGGTTGAAGCAAAGATTGAAGCACCTCAAATCACTTCCCGTCCGGTGGAAACCCGCGAAGGTGAAGCTTTGAATGTTCTTCTGGCATATGTTCCGGTTGACTCCAAGGCTATCTCCACCACTCCGTTCGAAGCTTATCTGGTAAACGACAGTAATTATTATATCTATTATAACTATCTCAATGCAGAAGGAAAAGCATGGAACAGTCGTTCGCACGGATTGATTGAGCCAAACACAAAACTCTTTCTGGAAGAGTTTACTAAAGACTCATTGAATGAACTTGAACATGTTGCCGTGCAACTAATAGCATTCAAAGATTCCAAAACATTTACCCTGAAACCGGCAGTAAGTATAGAGCTCCGCATTGACACCGTTAAGTTTTACAAGCTTCACACTTTCCGCGAATCAGTCTATTTTGAAGATCCATCCCTGATTTACGACATTGTAAAAAACAATCAACCAGCCAAGCAGATGTATGTTTCTGCACAGGAAATAGAAGAAGCCTTGCTTGCCAAGAAGAGTGTGGACAGACCAGTAGCAACTCCCATTGTGAAAAAGGTAATAAAGAACGAAGTCATCGAAATAGACTTGCACATCAATGAGTTACTGGATGACACCGGCAATATGAGCCATAAAGAAATCCTGGATTACCAACTTGGCAAGTTCCGTGAAGCTCTGGAAGAGAATAAGAACAATAAAGGACAAAAGATTGTCTTCATCCACGGAAAAGGTGACGGTGTATTGCGCAAAGCTATTCTTGAAGAATTGAGGTATAAGTACAAAACCTATCAAAGTCAGGATGCTTCTTTCAAGGAGTATGGATTTGGTGCTACTATGGTGACTATTAAATAAATACTGCATTTATGTAAGCATACGTATTTAGTATATAAACAAGAGAATCCCGGTATAGAGTAATTCTTTACCGGGATTTTTGTCGCATTATTCTTTTTTATTCATTCTACAAAACTATTTGTTTTCATATAAATTCTAATTGGTATTCCTTTAATAGGCAACTCCCGTTTGCATATTAATTGTAACGGTATTGTCCGGTGTATTTATATCAGTCCAGATAGTATTCAAAGCCCAGCTTAATGTGCCGGATGGATCAGCAGCATTTAGATAAGCAAGTTCGGTAGGTAATTCAGGAGGAAATACTTCGTCACCTACAAAGTGAGCCATTGCGCCAGCTTTGAAGAATGGTGCAAATATGGAATTATATGGTGCCAGTACGCCAAACTTATTCAATAATAGATAGCTAAAATAAGTGTCGAGGTGATCTGAAAAGAATTTCTTTGCATAATTATCAAACGTAATTGTACCTACATGAGCCATTAAGGCTGTAGGATATTGTGGCGTAAAACTATAAGTATTTCCTACAACGGATAGCATTCGATAGCTACAGGGATAATTAACTAATGAACCTGTTTCTACATCAAAAATAAATTTGCCGTTGTATTCTCTTTTGGTAATATCAGTAGCATGATAGTGCCCGGTGAGGATTATCTTCAATCCAGCATCTATCAATTCATTAACATCGCTGTCTGAATTGTCATCCACATAACCGTAATCAAGCATTTGCTGACCCTGAAAATGCTCAATCAAGCCGTGATGCATCATTCCTATTACAACCTTTCCCTTACTTTGAGCTTTGGCCAACTGTGCTTTTACCCATGTCATTGTTTCTGGTTTAATAACACCGCTACCCGTGGCTATTGTTCCTGTATTTAAATAATACTTGTTAGCATCAATGGTAATTATCCAAAGCCCATTAATAGGTTCATTCACATAGCTTAATGAATTCGGATCTTTGCAAATTGCATTTTTGAAGCCATAATTAGCATATATGCAAGGTATATTACTAGCCTGTACAGTAGAGACGGGAGTGGTTTTGTCATTATTATATCTTAATGCTTCCGGATTATTCACATCATGATTTCCAATAGTAACCACAACTTTAATTCCGTGTGAAGTAAATTGTCTAAGCATTCTGGCAACTTTTTCATGGCTGATTCTTTCTCCATCTTTGGTAAGGTCTCCTGCAATCAGTACTAAATCTGGTTTCTGAGCAATAATCTTACTTACGGTAACTTGCATCATATAAGCACTAAATTTCAATAGCTTTGGATCTTTGGTCAGATATTCCTGAAAAGCAGGACCATCTTTTACCAACAGTGACGGATCCATTACATGGATATCCGATAGAATAGCAATCTTAATTCCACTCTTTATACATCTAGTACTTACGGATGTTGTATCGAGCGATTCATCTGCGTTAGTTAATGAAGTAAAATCGTCGTTCTGACAACAATAAAAGAGTACTAAAAAAAGCAAATAGACAAAAATACGTATAGACTTCATAATGAATAAATTTAAAGGGTAAATGTATTGCCGCCTTTAGTTTCTATATTTCACTATAGTATTAATCCTATAAGGACAGTATGGTATTTCACATGGTAATATATAATTCTTGGTAGGCTTTTGCCGAATTACAAAAGCGGAAAGTTAGAAAGTAAGAAAGGTACGGTTCACACACATTTTCATGGATGTTACCGTTTGGCAACAACTGGCGGGTTCATAGTGTGTAGTTTTAGGTGTAAATAATTGAATATAACTGATAATACTAAAACAATTACCTTGATTAAATGTTCTCGCACTGATTCATTGAGTATATCAGTTTCATAGTTTCATTAAACAGCCAAAAAGTTTAAGGTATGTTTATTATAAAAATTCTTTCGGTATTATTACAGAAATCGGTATGTCTCTACCAAAGTATTTCACACAAAGAGCTTTTTAAGTAACACTAATACATGAGGGCTGCCTTCTTATTGTATGAGTAACAAAGAAATATTGGATTACCAGATAGGAGAATTCCACAAAGTGCTCGAAAAAAAATAAGAACAAGAAAGGTCAAAAGATTGTCTTATCCCCGGAAAAGGAGACAGAGTATTGCGCAAAGCAATTCTTGACAAACTAAAGCATAAATATAAGATTTACAAAGTCAGGATGCTTCATTTAAGGAATATGGTTATGGGGCTACTATAGTGACGATAAAATAAAATACCATTTAAAATTTCCAACATTAAATACTCCCGATATAGATCTTATATCAGGAGTAATTAATTAAGATCAAGAAAGACTTCTATCCAAAAATCATAAGAGCCACATCATACATAATAATATTTACAGTATATTCTCATAATTTATAATATTTATTTATATTTGCAAGAAAATATAATAAATCCCTATGATTGCAACTTCAATATTCTCTATCATTATTATTTTTCTAATATATTTCCTTGCCAAGTTTTCGATGGCAAAATACTTCACTAAAAAAAAAGAGAGCTTTAATCCAAGCCAAAACAACTACCTCCCTTACTTAGGTTTTAGTCTTATTTTTGCTGCATTTTCATCTTTAAATCCAAGTACAAATATGGAAATATTAAACTTGATAATTCAGCTATACAACTACATTTTTAAAACAAGTTTTTCTTTAATAGATACAGACATAAGTATCTATAGTATTATAGTATATATTATATTTTGTTTTGCTATTTTATCTATAATAGCTCTAGAATACAGAAATAAACATTTACAAACAAAAACTGCTTTTGAAAAACAAAAAGAAGAATATAAAACAATAAATACAATAAAATTTCCTGATCAAACAATTCATGAAAGTCCTTTCTTTGAATTAAGAATAAAAGAATTATTTGAATTAAAATATAAAAGACAAGATTTACAACTAAAAGAGTTAATAAGTCAAGATACTAACAAAATACTATATGGTACTTACGAAGATGACTTCAACACAATTGTTAAGATTATATACTGCGATAGTAAATCCATTTCTTTAATAACATCTTTTAAAATAAAAGAAATACAAGAATATCTTACTAATGAGATATTTAAAAAAACAAAATGTGATGACACAAAAAAAACAATAGCACATTACTATTATATTAGTAGCATTGCGAAATTCGAATCATCCACAAATAATATAAAATGTCTTACTGAAGATGAATTTATTAAAGGACTTATAGATTTTAACTATTATCTCAAAAAAAAAATAACTAATTATAAAAACGACAAGCTATTTTCAGCAATATCTGAACAAGAAAAAAGAAAAACTCTAGCTGAAACATTTATTGAACCAGCTTATATAATAGGAGAAAATAAAAAGGCATCAATAACATTGTATAAATATATATCAGAATGGATAAATAATACAAATGAAAATAAACATTTAGCAATTTTAGGAGATTATGGAATGGGGAAAACCTCATTTGCAAAATATTTAACATATAGATTATCAGAAAACATTTTATCAGGGAATTCTTTTTCTCGCTTTCCTGTATATATTTCGTTAACAAATTGTTCACCAATGCACGGAGGTATATCTAAAAATATAAAATCATTTGTTGCCGAATATTTAGGAGTAGATTATGCATTATTTAATAAACTTGTAGAAAAGGGGAAAATTTTATTTATTTTGGACGCATATGACGAAATGGGATTTATAGGAACAAATCAACAAAGATTTAAGCAATTTAATGAAATATGGCAATTAGCAACAAAAAACAATAAAATTGTATTTACAGGGCGTCCATCATACTTCCCCACTGAATTTGAACTAAAAAAGACCTTAGCACTACCAGAAGAAGGCTATGAAATTGTTCAAACACAACCATATGCTGAGAAACTAACACTTAAGCCACTAGACGACAAAAGAATGCAGCTATATATTGAAAAGTATTATCAACAAAAAGCAACAATTTACTTCAGATGGATTAAAAGTAATAAAAGCTTATATGAACTTTGCAAACGTCCTTCAATGATGCATATTATTCGAGAAATGTTAGAGGATTTATACAATAGTAAAGATAATTATCATATGTCTGCTGGATATGTAATCAAGAGGTATATTAACTATTGGATTAATAGACAAGAAAGTAAAAAAATTCAATCTGCATTCGAAGGTACATCTGCAAAAAAAGAAGATTTTATAGTAACTTTCTTCACAAAATTAGCAGTCGAGTTTTACTTATCTGATAAGCTAAAAATATCTAGCGAAGATATATTAAATAAAATAACAGAGGAAATTAGATATAGAAATCTTCCAATTTTAGAAAACATTGAATCAAAAGAAGGCTTTTGCTTAGAAATATTAACAGGATATTTCATTGAGCGGGATGGAGATGATTATAAATTTGTACATAAATCCTTTTTTGAATTCTTTATAGCTTCAAAAATAAAGGAATTAATAAAACAAAACAAATTTAATGATCCATTAATGTTAAAATCATGGAGCTTAGAAGTTATGGATTTCATCTATGATGTAATTCCAGAAAATAAGAAAGAAAATAAAAATATACCAGCTTTACTGAGCTTAGCAAATAACCATGTTGTAGCATCAATAAAACTTTCTTTATTCAAACTTGAAACTTTAATGTTTAAATATCTAATATACATATATGTATATTTATTATTCACACAAATAATACTTGTTATAAAAGATAAAATAGTTGGAGTTGAAACAAATAAAGATATGAGTATACCTTTAAGTATTATTGGCATCCTTATAATATTTACTTTTATAATGATTTTTGGAGTGCTAAAAGTTTATAAGTGCAATCAATTTACAGAAAAAGCTTTAATATTAGGAATAAGTAAAAATGAGAAATGCACATATAAATATATGAAATACATATTAGCTAGGCCATCTCTTACAATAAATATTTCTAATATAGAGCTAAATAAAATATATACAAGAATTCTTATACCAAATAAATTTACAGATTCAAATCTAGAAAATATCTCTTTCTCACAGTGTAAATATAATAGTATTAGATTTTTCAATTCAACGTTAACGAAAATAAAGTTTATGCAAACTGAAGTATCATCATTAGAAATCAGTGATTGTCAACTAAAAGATATTGATTTTTCTGAGTTAAGATTCAAGAAATCACCCATAATTATTAGAATAATTTACAGATACATAATTATCCTACGACACATAAATAATATTTTATTTAAGAAAGATAAAAAGCTTCTAAAAATAAAATCGTTATTTACTGAACAATATTCAATTAAGAAAATCAAATTATCTTCTGTTGAGTTAGATGAAATAAGCCTTAAATCACTTTATACATGCATATTATCAAATAATATTAGCCTAACCAAAGAATGCTTATTTTTAGACAAAGATATTACAAGAAGAATTGAGGAATTGAGGAAATAACATATAAAGGCCATTCAATATAACATAAATATTTTTCAATCTCAGTTATTAGGAAAGATATTATAATTCTACATAAATTACAAAATTGCCATCATGTTTTTAAAACTATCAATAATATATTTCAGCAAAAACGGTCATACCAAAGAGATGGCCGAAGTAATAGCCAATGGAATGAAAAGTGTTCAAGGTATTGAAGTAGGAATCTTCGATCTGGAACATGTTGATGATGAATTTCTGGCAGAAAGTAAAGCTGTAGTATTCGGAACACCAACCTATTATGCAAATACTTGCTGGCAGATAAAGAAATGGTTCGATGAGTCGAGAAACTACAAGCTGGAAGGCAAGATCGGTGCTGTTTTTGCTACTGCTGATTATGCCCAGGGTGGCGCGGATACTGCTATTCTAACTATCATAAACCATTTAATGGTGAAAGGTATGCTGGTATATTCAGGTGGTTCCGCTCTTGGTCATCCATATATTCACTTAGGTGCTGTTGCTCTGAAAGAGAATTTTGAGCAAAGCAAACCAATGTTTGAGGTCTTTGGGAAACGTATTGCGACCAAAGCCATTGAATTATTTGCTTCTGAAACTGTATAACTATTCCCTTATTAATATTTTAAGATTATGAAACCAATCAATACAGCCCTACTCTCTTTCGGAATGAGCGGAAGAGTGTTTCACGCACCTTTTATAAATCTGCACGAAGGTTTCCATCTTGCAGGTTCATGGGAAAGGAGCAAAAAACAAATCCAGAAATTTTATCCCGAAGTACATTCTTATGATTCACTGGAAGCTGTATTGAATGATGATTCTATTGATTTGGTTGTGGTGAATACTCCTGTTTATTCTCATTTTGAATATGCAGCAAAAGCTTTGAAGGCAGGAAAACATGTGGTAGTTGAGAAAGCTTTTACCTCCACAGCGGCAGAAGCTGAAGAACTTAAAGCGATCGCTCTGGAGCAGAACAAACAGATTGCCGTTTTCCAGAACAGAAGATGGGACAGTGATTTCAGAACAGTAAAGCAGGTTATTGAAAGTGGTGTACTTGGAGATATCAATGAAATGGAAATCCATTTCGACCGCTTTAACCTGGAGCTGAGTCCGAAAAAGCACAAAGAGGAACCTAACCCGGGAGCTGGAATTGTGAGAGATCTTGGTCCGCACATTATAGATCAGGCTTTGTACTTATTTGGTATGCCGGAAGCTATTTTTGCCGATCTAAGAACTACCCGCCCCAATTCTGTTGTTGAAGATTGTCTCGATATCCTTCTTTACTATCCTTCATTCAGAGTCAGAATAAAAGGGGGATATATTGTAAAAGAGGTTCTTCCTGCATACATTGTTCATGGCACAAAAGGCTCTTTCCTGAAATCTCGTGCCGATGTGCAGGAAGCTGATCTTCAGAAAGGATTACTACCTGATACTCCTAATTGGGGAACAGAACCGGAAGAAGAGCAAGGTATTATCAACTACGATAAAGATGGAACAACCATCCACGAAAAGATAAAGACACAGCAAGGCAATTATCTGGAATTTTATAACGGAGTACATACTGCTTTAACGCAAAACTGCCCCATGCCCGTTACGGTAGATGATGGCATCCGCGTGATGAGAGTAATTGAAGCTGCTTTCCGAAGCAGTGAAGCAAGAAAAGCAATAACTGTCATTGATTGAACATATAAATAAAAAAGCATCTGCCAACCAATTAATAAATTATTAATCAGGTGGCAGATGCTTTTTTAGAATAATCATTCTTGTTTTTCTATATACTGTTTTAGTCTATTCGCTTAACCAGAGTTTTAGCCGATCAATAATCACCTTCTGAACTTCCGGTTTCATTGTGCCGATACGAGTTCTGTGAGAGCCATCGGGCTGAACGTAAACTTTAATATTCTGCTTGCCTTTAATCCAGGTACAACCTGACGCACCCCATGGATCAATTCCTCCATAGATAAAGATCATCTTAGGATCGTTCTTTTTCAGAAACTTCATTGTGTTGTTATACAAAGTCTTATCAAAACAAATATTTCTTAATTCATCCGGCAACATCAGTCGACGAAGATAATCTTTAGTAGTCTTCAAAGACATATATTTACGAAAAGGTTTCATGTCATAGCCATAGTAACCCAGCTCATGGGCAGCCTGCACATTAAACGATGTATAAGGAGTTTGTTTTGAGAAATAATCAGGTTCAATCATTGCTATAAAATGATTAAAGATTTGCTCATTGCTGGCTGTAAGCGCAGGGATCTTTTCCATCGGTGTGCCCCATTGCCAGAAGCCAAATGCATACTCCATCACGCAATAATCGAATATATCGTCCTCTGGGGCTCTGAAAGCATACTTCTTCTCCTCGCAATGTTTACGAAACAACGGCATCAGCTGAGCCTTGCGTTTCAGAACTTCCAATTGGAAGTCTTTTACTTTCTTACGGTTTTCAGCTGTAGAAACTTTATTCTCAATAAACGGTTCATGGCGACCATCCTCTACTGAACGGTTCAGGGGAGCAACATATGGAACAGAGATATCTACATCATCAGGAAAATAAGCACGGTAGAAAAGTGTGGTCTGCCCACCCTTGCTTATACCTGTTGATATCCATTTGCCAGGATAGATACTTTTCAGTGCATTTCGCACCTGATGAAGATCATTAAGTGAATTCTCTACCGTCAGGTAATCCCAGTTACAGGGATTGGGCATAGATTTTCCAAAATAACGATATTCCACGAATACAACATTCGTTTTCAACAAATTGGATAGTTCTTCAACATAGTTTTCCCGGGTTGCATAATCGGCCCAGTAGCCTTCGGTAACAATCACTGTAGGGCGGTCGTAACCAACATGGCTAACGATTACCCGCTGAAGAAATTTACCAGCCTGAGGATGTTTATAATCCAGTGGATGTTCAAACATCATAGTATATTTTTCACTGTACTGTGTACTTTTCAGAGGTTCTACTCCACTTGCTCCGGGCAATGCCTCCAACTTATTTTTCAGATCTCCCTGCGCAGCGTTCAATAGCAACGAAGGCAACAACAAGAGGAGAAATAACATGAAACGGAAATTTTGCTTTTTCATCTGCAAATTATCATTTATAAATTTCGAATACAATGTTAATGCTTTATCGGTTAAAACCATGCAAAAATAATATAGAAAACTAATAGAATAATACATTGCTGTTAAAATAGGCTGTTACGGCAAAAGCACGAACTGATCTATCGCTATATCAAGATTCAGAGTATATATCTGGTTATAAGATCATTGTTTCGTGATAGATCGCATTTCATCCCTCACGGATCACTTTTAAGGAATTGCAAAATTGGTCTGAATAAGGCTGATTCTTTTAAAAGAATTAAGGACACTGGATGTGTATTTTATACATATATTTCCTAAATTCAAGTGTTAAATGCAACTGATGGAATTTTAGATTGAATATTTTTTCAGAGAAGGGGAAAATGTTTTTCTTCCCCCCTTTCTCTGATGGGATAAAATAATTATCTTGTTCCCTCAATCTCCTACAAAATCAGTTACAAGATGAAACATTTAACCCAAGAACAAAGATATGAAATTTCTGCATATCTTCACAGTGGAAAAAGTAAAAGTGAGATAGCCTCTCTTGTAAAGGTTCATAAAAGTACCATAGGCCGTGAAATCATTCGTAATTCTTATGGCTCCTGGCATCAGTACATGCCCCGTGAAGCTCAAAAGAAAGCTGACTTAAGAAAGAAATGTCGCCCTGGGAAAGTAGTCTTTACCCAAGAAATGAAGGCTCTTGCAAAGGATCTGCTAATAGAATTTAATTATAGTCCGGAACAGATATCAGGTCGGTGCAAATTACAGTCGATTCCCATGGTTTCTCATGAAATACTTTATCAATGGATCTGGAAAGATAAACGTCAGAAAGGACGCCTTTATAAATATTTGCGCCGAAGAGGGCGAAAAAACAAAAAACGCGGCTCTGAATATAATAGTAGAGGGATACTTAAAAATCGCAGAACTATTGATCAAAGACCTGCCATTGTAGAGGAACGCAAAAGGTTTGGTGATTTTGAAATAGATTCTATAATTGGAAAGAATAAAAAGAGTGCACTAATGACCATTAATGATAGGCTTACCGGACGCTTATGGATACGCAAACTTAAGGGGCGTGATCCAAAATCAATGGCAGATACGGCTATTAAATGTTTAACATCATTTAAAGGGAAAATCTTCACTATAACCTCGGATAATGGGTTTGAGTTTGCTTTTCATAAAAAAATAGAAACAAAATTGAGAATTAATTTCTATTTTGCCAAACCCTATCATTCTTGGGAAAGAGGAGCAAATGAAAATATAAATGGATTAGTCAGGCAATACTTTCCTAAGGGGACAGACTTTAGTGAAGTAACTGAAAAACAGGTAGAAATAGTAGAAAATTTAATTAATTCAAGACCGAGAAAAAGGTTGGGATATTATACCCCAATGGAGTTTATTAATACATTAAAAAAACATAGGAGAGAGTTGCGTTTATAACTTGAATTCGGCTTTATAACCCCACGATTTTGTACTGGCAGACACTGATTATTAAACAGTTATCCATATAAAATAAAATACCTGGACAAATGATTCAGTTATAAGTTGCCTCTTTTTTGGCAGTGTTTTTTGTATTTTGGTACCTATAGTCCATTGTATTTACTATTAGAATCACTCTTAAGCTCTTTTTATTGATCATTTTAGACCAATGATTATTGCAATTATTTTGTGGGTTTGCTTTTATAAACTGATCATTCACTGTCTTTGCAAGCTAAGGTCTAAATGGCCTGGAACGCCTTACTGGCAGGCTTTAAACGTCTTGACACTTTTTAAAAACATCAAGACTTATTCTTCAGCATCACTTGAGACTTTCAGAGAAATCATTCGGCATATATTCTTAATCGTCTTTTTTGAGAAATAATTGGTGTATCATTCAGATTTATTCTCCAATGATTTTTATTTATTGGAGAATGGTTTTTATTTATTGGCGAATAAAATAAAATAATTCAGCAATTTTGGCGGTAACTTGATGAAAATGGTGGGGCTGAATAAAAAAGAGGGTGGTCAGCTATTGATACACCCTCATTTTTTGCATTGGCAAGTATTAATTCTTACGACTTATGCATCCAGATAGATTGTACTTTCTTGCGAATTGCTACTATATTCATAGAAGAAACCACAACAAAAAGAGTTGTTCCAATCACAACCGCAGGTAAGATTGATCCCGATGCAAGTTGCGGAAAGAGCAAGGAAACAACACCCATGTAATAGGTACGTGTCCAGCAAACCAATAAGACGGCCAGAATCAGAACTATGAAATTCAGTCCCAGCGTAAGTATCTGGTAAGGCAAGGCCACTTGTCCGGGACTATACCCTATCAACAGGAGGTTCTCCAGCTTGGTGGTATTTTTCTGTAGCAACAGATAAATGCTAAGCATTAATATATAGAATGAAAGAACGCTGATCAACAGTCCCACAGCCAGCACAATACCGGTAATCAGTTTCAGGAAATAGGTGGTCTTTCCGGCATCCAGTTTATTATCTTCCGTTTCATACCCTTTCTTCTGAAAGAACTGCGCAATCTTCTCATCAGCCGGATTCTTCACTTCTACAATCAATCGGGAAGATTGTTGCTTCTTATCCGGAGCAAAAGCTTTGTTTGCCCAATTCATAAATGTCTCAGGAACCAGAATCGTATTCAAACGGCTGGAAAAGCCTACAATATTTCCTTTATACTTTTCAACCCGGTTATTCCCCTTAATTACAACATCAAGCTTAATCATTCCCATCAATCCTTCAGAGAGTTTTGGAAGACGACGAGCCTGTGCAAAACCAAAGTTATAAAGATTCAGGTAGTTACGGGGAAGAATAATAGGAATGGTATGAGAATTCTCATCAAAATGCCATTTATCCAGGCTCACATCCACAAACTCATTGGGTACGGATTCAAAGAACATCTCTGTAGCAAGATGAAAATCTGATTCCGCCATTCCAAATCCGGCTGTGACCGAGAACTGAGAAGGCATAAAAGAACCTACATTCTGGGCAAACGGTTGAGATTTAACTTCATTAATATCATCTTCCGAAAAAGAGTTGTTTGCTCCGGTAATAGAGCCCAATGCGCTTATCTTTTTAGTTACGATAATAAAATCTTTCTTGATAAAGCTATCACCATCAGTAAAGATTGGAGCAATATCTTTATAAAACTGTACACTCAGTGCCACAATCATCATTCCGAAAAGATTGGCAAAGAAAAAGCCACTCAACTGGCCCAGACTAATATGCTGACGAAGAAGTTTCCAAACAAGTTTCATAGCTTAAATATTTTATTGTAGTTCAACTCAATATGTTTACCAATAGATGTTACAATAACACCCGCTCCCTGTTTATTCACTTCCTGCATCAAAAGTTCACCCATAATCTGACCATTCGTCTCATCGAGGTGACTAATAGGTTCATCCAGGAATATAAAGTCGAAAGGCTGACACAAAGATCTTATAAACGCCACGCGCTGTTGCTGTCCGAAAGATAGTTTTCCCACTTTAGAATCATACTTATCAGCGATTCCCATCGCTTCAAACAAATTCTCGATTTCCTGCCTGGACTTGTACTTAGTCAGACTATTCTTTAATTGTATATTCTCCAGAGCAGTGAGTTCCGTAAAAAGTCTCATATCCTGAAAAAGCATACTCAGAGAGTGTTTCCGGATATCCACCCATTTGGAAACTGAAAGAGACCGGATGCTATTCTTATCGAAACTGAAAATTCCCTGATAATCATTCCGGTAACCATAGATATAACTACAAAGCGAGGACTTTCCCGTACCGGAATCCGCTTCAATCAGATAAATTTCTCCTTTGCGGAACTCCAGATTCTTTTTCCAAACATCCGAAACAATAGAATCACGTTCGGCAAACACATTCGGTAAAGTTTGCTGTAAGCTAATGTTATTCATTGATGCATTTCAATTTTAGTCAGCTTTAACCAATCACCTGCCTTAATCCGGCAATGAGTTGCTTAAGCACATTTTGGTTTTTATCTTTAAAATAGATGTTACATACACTCTTTTGATTGTTCAGATTATATGCTTCCGCATACGAGAAACCTGAAAGCATGGTTTGAGCCATCACACCTTGAGAACCAAAGCGGGAAAAGGCATTATTCACTAGAGGTAATTTTAGGATATTTTCCATATCCAGAACAAAATAACCATTAGCGTTACCTTTTAGATAGTCATATTTAGCATTGGCCAGCGAGTTGGTTACATCCTTACCTATATTCTTGTAGAGATTGTCGTCATTAGTTAAATAGAAATAGTCTGCTCTCACCCCAAAATGAATGGGTGAAGGAAACATTTTAGTCTTTACCACATATTCATTCTTACCCGAAGAGGCAATCGTCATTCCAGCCTCATCAAAATCTTTTTTGAATGCGTAGACAATTCCGGCAGCCGAAGGATCTTTCACATCAGCATAAGCCAGGATGGATGGAGTTCCACTTTCGCTAATATTTGTAAGTGCAATGGCAACATCTCCTTTCAATGATGTAACACTCTTCTTCAGATCAAATCCGGGAGTGAGACGTGAATCTTTTACCAGACCTTTAAACTCGGGACTTTTGGCAAGCATTTCATACAGTTTGTCACCTTTCACATTGGTAGAAAGGTAAGCCAACGAAGAGACAGGGAAACGTTTCAGGAAAGTATGATTAATCTTCCCTCCCATTTCAGCCTGCTTCTTAAAATACTCCTTTAAAGATTCATTTTCCGTGTAATACTCTCCTTCGATAGCAATCTTTCCATCTTCAAAATTTATCTGAGCAAGCATCATCATTTCCCGCATATCCACATCTTCCGGAAATCCCATCATCATGGAAGCAGAGGTAAACTGAGGCATAGAAGCAAAAGAACCATAAAATCCGATATCGCTCTTCTTTTCCATCAATTTCTGAAAACCTTTATTGGACATAATACTGATTTTCTCACTTTGGTCCATCATTTTTGTAACCTGTTCTTTTACGGGAATTGAATGGACATTGGAAGTCCGCAGCACAATCAGAGTGCTTGCGTCGAATGCACAAATTCCATATCCTCCAAGGGCAACCGACGAAAAGTCACCGTTTCTCTCCACTGCATCGCAAATTCCATTTTGCTGCATCAACTTAAAGGCATCCTCGAGTTTATCCTGATCAGATACTTTAAACAGAGCAACAGGTTCTTCGTTGGCTGTAAGGAAAATATAGGCTTTTTCTTCAAGAGAAAGACCGGCTTCCGAAGGATTCTGAACTATCTTTGCCAGTTTTTCATTACCCAGAACACTCGTCATATTCTTCACGATGGATTCTTTGTTATTCGCCAAGCCACTCTTCTTTATCATCGATTGAACATCAAAGGAGACTACCAGTGAAGCATTTGAGGGAATAACTCTTGTATATTCTTTATCCTTGGAACATGAGCCCAGCAACAGCACTGCCACTAACAGTACTGATAAATTGAGAAAGAATTTTGATTTATTCATATGTATTTAAATATAAGTTATTGATTCATAAGATTCAGGGTGTGACATGCCACTAAAGCTGCTGTTTCAGTGCGCAGTCTGGATTTTCCGAGACTAATTGGTTGAAAACCTTTTGAAAGAGCCTTTTCCACCTCTTCCGGACTGAAGTCTCCTTCTGGTCCAATCAGTACCAATGCATCTTCTCCTTTCCGAAGTGCGTCTTTCAGCAACGGCTTTTCGCCTTCATAACAGTGAGCTATAAACTTTTGTCCGGGGAAATCACGAGATATGAACCGGTCGAAGTCGGTCATTTCATTCAATTGGGGGAGAGTTGCTTTCAAAGACTGCTTAATGGCAGAAATAAGTATTTTTTCAATTCGCTCATTCTTAATTACTTTTCTTTCTGAAAAACGACAATTAAGAAAAGTAAGTTCGTCAAAGCCAATCTCTGTAGCTTTTTCGGCAAACCATTCATTGCGATCCATGTTCTTAGTTGGAGCCATTGCGATATGTAAATGACATGGCCATGGCTTTTCCTGAGGGATTCTTTCGATAACGGAAACAAAACATTTCTTTCCGCTTGCCATACTTATTTCTGCTTTATAAAAGGAGCCGTGTCCATCAGTCAGCATAATCTCATCACCTTGAGAAAGGCGAAGCACACGAATACAGTGTTGGGCTTCCTCATCGGGTAATTCGTTATTGACTGAAATATCGGGAGTATAAAATACATGCATTGTTTTTTGTAGTGTAATCTATGAATTTAAACGGTTATTTGTTCTGTTCCTTTCGCTTTATCTCATCGCGCAGTGCAGAGGCTAGTTCATAATTTTCTTCTTTAATTGCCTGCGCAAGGGATTCTTTTAATACTTCAAGCGTAGTGTTTTGTTCGGGTTCTTCTATTATTTCTTCTTCTACCTCAGGAATATATCCTTCAGTATTGAGAATCTGTTCGGTAGTATAGATAGGACATCCAAAACGCAGAGCCAAGGCTATAGCATCTGAGGTTCTGGAATCTATCTTAAACTGTTCTCCATCTCTATTAAAAAAGAGATAAGAATAAAAGATTCCTTCCTTCGCTTTATAAATAATTACCTGTTCTAGTTTTGCTTGAAGATGTTCTGAGAAAGTAACAAATAAATCATGCGTAAAAGGACGGGGAGCATTGAGTCCTTTCAACTTAAAAGCAATAGCCTGTGCCTCAATGGAACCAATTATGATAGGCAACTGACGAGGTCCATCCACTTCTTCCAGGACCAAAGCAAAAGCATTTGCCTGTAACTGACTATTGGAAATATTTAATACCTTAAGTTCTACTTTATTATCCACGTTGAATCCTATTTAAGACTAGGAAGCAAATATAAGGATTTATTTTTGGATGATGGGACTATTGGGAGGTATTTATAAAAAAAAAGGCTGTCTCACGACAACCAATCTTTGTTAACCTTAAATCTAATACCATGAAAAACATGGTGCAAATATACATGTTTAATGTTACGCAACATAACATTCAGATAAAAATCATCAATTTATTAACATTATTTATTATGCTGTTTCAGATTTTATCTTATCAGAAGCTATTCCACGTACAAAACCAAACCTTTTAAATATTCTCCCTCGGGATGGTAAATATTCACCGGATGATCGGCAGGCTGAGTCAGCTGATGCAAAATCCTCACACTTCTGCCCGACATGGCTGCAGCTGTAAATACTGCTGTACGGAAATTATCTTTGGTTACTACCTGAGAACAGGAGAAAGTAAATAAAATCCCTCCCGGCTTGATTTTTTCAAAAGCCTTGGCATTTAATTTCTTGTATCCCTGTAAAGCATTGCGTAAAGCGGCTCTATGTTTGGCAAAAGCCGGCGGATCAAGAATAATCAGATCGTACTGATCCCCCATTCTATCCAGGTATTTGAACGCATCTTCCGCATAAGCCGTATGGCGGGTGTCGCCAGGGAAATTAAGTTCCACATTCTTATTAGTCAGATCGATGGCTTTCGCCGAGCTATCCACAGAGTGAACTAAGTTAGCCCCGCCACGCATGGCATAAAAAGAGAACCCACCGGTATAACAGAACATATTCAATACAGATCGTCCTCTGGCATATCTCTCCAGCAATGCGCGGTTTTCACGTTGATCAACAAAGAATCCGGTTTTCTGTCCTTTAAGCCAGTCTACATGAAAATTCAGGCCATATTCCTGAGCAATATTGTCAGAACTTCCACCTTTGATAAATCCATTTTCCTGTCCAAGTTCCGCCTTGAAAGGAAGTGTTGTTTCCGATTTATAATATATATTTTCAATGGCATCTCCCATTACCTGAGAAAGTGCATTAGCAATATCCATCCGGTAAACGTGCATTCCCACGGAATGAGCCTGCATAACTGCGGTTCCGGCATATACATCAATAATCAGTCCGGGAAGGTTGTCACCTTCACCATGTACTAACCGATATGTATTATTAGTAGGATTCCCAGCCAATCCAATCCCCTTACGCAGATCATAGGCAACTTCCAGCTTTCTAACCCAGAAATCCAGATTTATCTCTTCTTGTTTAAAAGAGAGAACTCTTACAGCGATGCTGCCTATCTGAAAGTGGCCTAAAGCAATGAACTCTTTTTTTGAGGTATATATATCTACAATTTCTCCCTCTTCAGGTTCTCCCTCGAAGCGGCTGATTGCGCCTGAAAAAATCCAGGGATGGAAACGCTTCAACGATTCTTCTTTCCCTGATTTCAGATAAACTTTTTTGTAAGTCATTTATTTATTCTTTTTCTTTTTCTTTTTCTTCAATTACCGGTTCTACTATCTCCTCTTTCACATAATTACCCGTTTGATGCAACTCCTGAAGCAAGTTATAAATTTTCAGGCAAGTCCATGCATCTGTAGCGGCATATACCTGCTGCGAAGGGCTTAAGGTCTCTGCTTCCCAGTTGGACAAGCGCTGTGCTTTGGATATCTTGTGACCAAAAAGGATTGCATATATCTTTTGCAGGCTTTTATCCAGTATACCGAATGGCTTCACAAACTCCTGTAATTCTATGCAGTTCTGTTGCTTGAAAGAGACCCTCTTGCGCAAGGCAAGAAAATCATCTTTTAGTGAAAGTCCTACTTTAACGATTGACGGATTTTCGAGTAAATCAATCAGCGCCTTATGAAGACCTATCAAGTTTAAGCGAAAAAGGAAACAATAATCGTCCGTAGAAATCTGCAACAAGGAAACTTTATGCGACTTCCCTTTAACGAAAGAGGGCTTTGTTTCACTGTCTATGCCCAAAGCTGGATAATTACTCAAGAAAGCCACAGCTCGTTGGGCATCTTTTTCCGTACAAATCACTATTATTTTGCCTTCGAAAGAAACCTTCGGCATTTCAGAGATATCTTCTTTCGTTATCGTTCTTTTTACAATCATAATTCTTCGTTCGTCATATCTTCCTCTTCATCTTCCTCTGTTTCATCTGCATTATCAACGTTAAACTTTACGTCGTGCAAGGCTCTTAAGGTATTCACCAGTTTTTGTCCCCAATACAGACCAAAATGTTCTTTGCAAATAGCTAACGCATCATGCATCGTTTCATCAAGCCCCAATTGAAAGACAAAAATAAAGTCCTTCAGATCCTGATAAATATCTGCTAAATCCTCTGATATACATTTTTTTATGGGTGTATCACTATAAGCCATTTCCGGAAGAAAGACTTCCAGATAGTCATCTTTTTCTCTTAATACAGAAGCAATATTCATTCGCATCAGTTCATAAACTTCTTCAGTGACATAAGTTTCCGGTGCATCTTCTCCCTCCATCTCGCATTCGGGTAATAAAGATGCTTTAAGATAAAGCAATGGCAATATTTTTAAAGTAGTATCAACAAAAGTGCTTCGCTTTGAGCTCTCTGAACGTTCAAGAAATGCACAAAACTCGGCCGCTACGGTTACAAATTCCACAACGTCTCTGCTAAATATCAATTGATGACTCTTTTCCATACTTCTATTCAATTAGGGCGCAAAGTTAACAAAAAAGGGGTAATCTAACTGCAAATCAATGTATTTTAACTTGAAATGTAAGTACATCGTTTTTAAAGTAGCTATCTATACTATTGACTCTCACAAAGGATTTTTATATCCATCCGCACAGAATATAATGAAATTCTGTACAAAATAGCTATTATCCTGTACAGAATAACGAGCTTTCAGATACAATATCACAATAACAATCCTTTGAAGAATTTTTAGTTGATTCTTGCTCCCAACTGATGTTATTTTATTATTTTTGCAGAATCAAATTATAAAATAATATTCTTCATGGCAAAGAAAAAAACAGATAAGAGTCCAGCTGCAACGTCGGTTCCATCCAATAAATTTACTACAGTCTTTCAAAATGAAACCATTCATTTTGTCCTGGGCTTAATGTTGGTGATATTTTCGGTCTATCTGCTTCTGGCTTTTACATCTTTCTTCTTTACCGGAGCGGCCGATCAGAGTATTCTGGATAATTCCAATACGGATCAACTGGCAGCTATTAATAACCATATAAAAAATTATGCCGGTTCACGAGGTGCCCAATTAGCAAATTTCCTAATTAACGACTGTTTCGGAGTAGCTTCTTATTTAATACTGCTATTCTTTTCAGTTGCAGGCATGAAACTGATGCGGGTTCATAACTTCCGCCTATGGAAATGGTTTATGTGCTGTGCCCTTATGCTCATCTGGTGTTCCGTATTTTTCGGTTTTGTGTTTATGGATAGTTATAAAGACAGCTTTATCTATTTAGGAGGATTACACGGATACAATGTGAGCAACTGGCTAATCTCCCAAATAGGCATTCCCGGCATCTCACTGCTTCTACTGGCTACAGCACTCTGTTTTCTTATTTATCTGAGTGCTCAGACAATAATCTACATCAGACGTTTACTGCAGCTTAATTTCAGAAACAAAAAAGAGAAAATACAGACTATTCCCTCTGAAGAAAGCGCACAAGCCTTTACAAACCCGGAACCTAAAACAGTGAATTTTAAGCTGGATCAAAGTTTTGAGCAATCAGCAGTTGCCAAACCTATGGAGATAAATGCTCCGGTAGATGAGATTCCGGCTGATGACTGGGTTAAATCAAACGTAGTAAATGAGGAAGAAGTGAATAATCCAAATTCGTCTGAAGAGAATGAAGAAGAGGCCGAAGATAATGAGCCGGAATTTAAAATAGAGCCTCTGCACAACGGAGATGAGGAGGCTTACGATGCCTCAGGTCTGGGACAGTATAATCCAACACTTGACCTGGAAAACTATCGCTTCCCTACTATTGACCTAATGAAACGGTACGACAACAACGAACCGGCCATTAACATGGAAGAACAGACAGCCAATAAGGATAAGATAATCAGTACACTGAGAAGTTTTGGAATCGAAATCAGTTCGATAAAAGCTACTGTAGGCTCTACGGTTACCCTATATGAAATTACTCCGGAAGCAGGAGTCCGCATTTCTAAAATCCGCGGACTGGAAGATGATATTGCCCTCAGTCTTTCGGCGTTAGGAATTCGTATCATTGCACCGATCCCTGGAAAAGGGACCATTGGTATTGAAGTTCCAAACTCCAATCCGAAGATTGTATCCATGCAGTCTATCATTTCTTCCAAGAAATTTCAGGAATCTACTTACGACCTTCCTATCGCTTTTGGTAAAACCATTACAAATGACATATTTATGGTGGATCTTTGCAAGATGCCTCACGTACTTGTAGCCGGAGCAACCGGTCAGGGTAAGTCTGTAGGACTAAATGCAATCATTACATCCTTGCTTTACAAGAAGCATCCGGCTGAACTGAAATTTGTGTTAATCGACCCGAAAAAAGTGGAATTCAGCATTTACTCAACCATCGAGAAGCATTTTCTGGCCAAACTGCCAGATGGTGAAGAAGCAATCATAACCGATTTTACCAAGGTGGTACAAACATTGAACTCTCTTTGTATTGAGATGGATTCACGTTACGATTTGCTAAAGAAAGCTCACACACGTAATCTTAAAGAGTACAACGAAAAATTTATTAACCGCAGACTGAACCCGGAAAAAGGACATAAATTCATGCCCTATATCGTGGTAATCATTGACGAGTTCGGCGACCTGATTATGACTGCAGGTAAGGAGGTGGAACTGCCAATTGCCCGTATTGCCCAGTTGGCACGAGCCGTGGGTATCCACATGATTATTGCCACCCAGCGGCCAACAACCAACATCATTACCGGTACGATCAAGGCCAACTTCCCGGCACGTGTTGCTTTCCGTGTTTCGTCCATGATGGACTCACGTACCATCCTCGACCGTCCGGGAGCAAACCAGTTGATCGGCCGCGGAGATATGCTCTTCCTCCAGGGAAGCGATCCAGTCCGTGTGCAGTGCGCATTTGTAGACACACCGGAAGTGGAACAAATCACCAATTATATTTGCCGTCAGCAAGGTTACACTACTGCATTCTACCTGCCTGAATATGTGGGAGATGAAAGTGAAAGTTCAGTTGGAGATGTAGATATGAACCGCCTTGACCCCATGTTCGAGGATGCTGCCCGACTGATTGTGATTCATCAACAGGGTTCAACTTCGCTAATCCAACGTAAATTTTCCATCGGTTACAACCGTGCCGGACGAATCATGGATCAACTCGAGAAAGCTGGTATTGTAGGTCCGTCAGAGGGAAGTAAAGCCCGACAGGTTATGTGCATTGACGAAACCGATCTGGAAATGAGATTGGGCAACTTAAGATCATAAACCATTATCTAGCAATAAAATCACTAAAGGATAAAAATAATGAAAAAGTATATTATTACATTATTGATCAGCGCATTAGTTCTTCCTTGTTTTGCACAAAAGGATGCGCAAGCTAAACAAATTCTGGACCAGACATCAGCCGCCTTTGCAAAAGCAGGTGGGATAAAAGCCACCTTTAATATTAAAACAGGAGGTGAACAAGCCAAGGGGGTACTACAGCTAAAGAACAATAAATTCTTGTTGAATACAAATGATGCAATTACCTGGTTTGATGGAAAAACTCAATGGAGCTATTTAAAACACAGCGAAGAGGTAAATATCAGTCTCCCATCCAACGAGGAATTGCAAAGCATGAATCCTTATACCTTATTCAGTATCTATAAAAAAGGGTTCAATTACAAATATAACGGTACTGTTGGAAATAACTATAAAATCACACTTACTCCGGAAAACAAGAAACATTCCATTGCACGCATTGTTTTGTTGATCTCGAAAAGTAATTACCAGCCTCAGCACATTACTTTGGAACAACAAAATAACAAAAGTGAGATTACAGTGACCAGCTATCAGACAAAGCAATCTTACCCTGATTCCTTGTTTAAGTTTAATAAGAAAAATTATCCGAATGCGGAAATCATTGATTTAAGATAATAAAGAAATAATATGGAAGCTACAGAAAAGACAAGATGCCTGATTATCGGTTCCGGACCAGCAGGCTATACTGCTGCAATTTATGCAGGACGGGCAAACTTATTTCCTATTCTTTACGAAGGATTACAACCGGGAGGACAGCTGACTATAACTACTGATGTGGAAAACTTCCCCGGTTATCCCGACGGTGTGGACGGTAACCAGTTAATGGACGACCTAAAAAGGCAGGCTGCCCGTTTTGGCGCAGATATAAGAAGCGGACTTGCCACTGCTGCCGATCTAAGTGAGGCTCCTTACAAGATAACAATTGATGGAGAAAAAGTAATTGAAGCACAAACTGTAATCATTGCAACCGGTGCCACAGCTAAATATCTGGGACTTGCTGATGAGAAGAAATATGCAGGAATGGGCGTCAGTGCATGTGCTACCTGTGACGGATTCTTCTACCGCAAAAAAGTAGTTGCTGTAGTAGGCGGTGGTGATACAGCCTGTGAAGAAGCAATTTATTTAGCAGGATTAGCTAAGAAAGTGTATCTCATTGTCCGAAAACCGTTCCTCAGAGCATCAAAAATCATGCAAGAGCGTGTAATAAATCACGAAAAGATTGAAGTTCTGTTTGAACATAATACATTAGGACTCTTTGGAGAAAACGGAGTAGAAGGTGTACATGTGGTAAAACGTATGGGTGAACCGGACGAAAAAAAGTATGATATTGCCATTGACGGTTTCTTTCTGGCAATAGGGCATAAGCCTAATTCAGAAATTTTCGCTCCATATCTGGATACAGATTCTATCGGGTATATTATCACCGAAGGAGATACCCCGCGGACCAAAGTTCCCGGAGTATTTGCGGCAGGAGATGTAGCTGATCCGGTTTACCGCCAGGCAACAACAGCTGCAGGCAGCGGATGCAAAGCTGCTATTGAGGCTGAACGTTATCTTGCAGAGCATAAATTATAATAAGAAAAAGGGAATTGACAGCACCCATCAATCCCAATAATAAGTTTAAACTTAAAACTCATTTGCTACTCCCCGATAAAGTTTTTCTAATCTTTATCGGGGAGCTTTCTATATATTGATAAAAAAAATTACTTTCTTTGTGATTTAAATACATTTATCAACGACAAATTAAGGATGATACACTTTAATATCTAAATTAAAATAGCATATGAAACATTTATTCAGACATTTATTTATCACGTTATTTTCAATCTGTGCAGGTTCCGCTTTTGCACAACAAAAAATGCCGCCAATTCCTATTGACAAAGATGTGAGAATTGGAAAACTGGACAATGGATTAACTTATTACATCCGAAAAAATACAACTAGAGAAAAACTGGCAGATTTCTACATTGCACAAAAAGTGGGTTCTATTCTTGAGGAACCTCAACAAAGAGGACTGGCTCATTTTCTGGAACACATGGCATTTAACGGAACAAAAAATTTCCCTGGAACAGAGAAAGGTTTGGGCGTTAAGGAGTGGTGTGAGAGCGTGGGGATAAAGTTCGGTGTCAATCTCAATGCATATACCAGCATGGAACAAACGGTATATAATGTATCAAATGCTCCTGTTACACGTGAAGGAATCACCGATTCTTGTCTGCTTATTCTGCATGACTGGTCAAACGCCCTGCTATTAACAGATAAAGAAATTGATAAAGAACGTGGCGTTATTCATGAAGAGTGGCGTTCACGGAATAGTGCTCAGCAACGTTTTCTGGAAAAATCGTTGCCTATCATATATGCGGGAACAAAATATGCAGACTGCTTACCAATCGGTTCCATGGATGTGGTTGACAATTTTAAATACAAATCCCTCCGAGATTATTATGGAAAATGGTATCGTCCGGACTTACAAGCAATTATCATTGTCGGAGATATCGACATAGATGCTATTGAAGCAAAAATAAAAAAGATTTTTTCCGATATTCCTAAGCCTGTAAATCCAGCTTTGCGCACTTATTTTCCTGTTCCAGACAATAAAGAACCCATTGTTGTTATTGATAAGGATAAAGAACAGACTAACATGCAGATTATGGTATTTAATAAGCATGAGGAATTTCCGGATTCTTTAAAAGACAACATGCAATACCTGATGTTGAGTTATGCAAAAGGAATGATCAGCAACATGTTGAGTGCCCGTTTTGAAGAATTGGTTCAGTCTGCAACCCCACCATTTATCAATGGTTATGCTTACGACGATAACTTCTATGTTTCAAAAACCAAAGGGGCATTTACAGGTGTTGTTTCATGCAAGGAAGACGGAGCAGAGACTGCCCTGAGCTCTTTGCTTCGTGAGATAGAAAGAGCATATCGTTTCGGCTTTACCGAGTCAGAGTATGCACGTGCACGTGCAGAATATCTTCGCAGCCTGGAATCTGAATTCAACGAACGAAACAAAAAGAAAAATGAGGATTATGTTGATCAATATGTAAGCAATTTCACAAATAATGAACCTATTCCCAGCATAGAAGATGAGTATAATCTGATGAATCAGATTGCGCCTAACATTCCTGTAAACATGATTAATAATATCATGAAATCGTTCATAGCAGACAGTAATCAGGTTGTTTCCGTCTTCGGTCCGGATAAACAAGGATTGGTTTATCCTACAAAAGATAAAATACTTTCTATTCTGAAAGATGTAAAAACCGAGAAGATCACTCCTTATGTAGATAAGGTATCTAACGAGCCATTGATTTCCAATATGCCAAAACCGGGTAAGATTGTCTCTGTTAAAGAAAACACAGTCTATGGAACTACTACACTCAGATTATCTAACGGAGTGAAAGTAGTCATTAAAAAGACCGATTATAAAGCTGATGAGATTAAGATGAAAGGCATCAGCTTAGGTGGTAATTCCTTGATGCCGGACTCTGAGATAATTAATATCAAAGAGCTGAACAGCGTTGTTCATCTGGGAGGATTAGGAAACTTTAGCGAAGTAAATCTACAAAAAGCATTAGCCGGTAAAAAAGCATCGGCAAGTTCTTTTGTCAGTACAAACACAGAAGGTATTAATGGAAGCTGCTCACCCAAGGATCTGGAAACCATGTTGCAGTTGACTTATCTTTCATTTACCGCTCCAAGAATGGATGCAGACGCCTTCACATCTTTCAAAACCCGTACAAAAGCATCCATATTGAACCAGGAAGCGAACCCGATGACAGCATTAAACGACTCAGTTACATTTGGCATTTACGGCAATCACCCAAGAGCAATCCGTATAAAAGCCGACATGATTGACAAGGTTGACTATCAGAAATGTATGGATCTGTACAAAGACCGCTTTAAAGATGCCAGCGACTTCATCTTTATGTTTGTAGGTAATGTTGACCTGGAAAAAGCCAAACCATTAATTGAACAGTATCTTGGTTCATTGCCATCCATCAATAGAAAAGAAAATTTCAAAGATACTAAGATGGATATGCGTAAAGGAATATATACCAATGTATTCAAGAAAAAGCAGGAAACTCCGAAAGCTACCGTACTTGCTCTCTATAACGGAAAGTGTAAATACACCTCTGAGAATGACATCAAGATGAGCATGCTTAGTCAGATACTCAACATTGTTTATACAGAAAAAGTACGTGAATCAGAAGGGGGAACATATGGAGTAAGTGTATATGGTAATATTAATAAGTTCCCAAAGGAAGAGTACATATTACAGATCTACTTCCAGACAGATCCAGCCAAGAAAGATAAACTGACAAAGATTATCTTTGATGAGACAGACAGCATTGCAAACGCCGGTCCATCTGAAGTAAATCTGGCTAAGGTAAAAGAGTATATGTTGAAAAAATACAAAGAAAACCAGAAAGAAAATGACTATTGGTTAGGTAATCTTGATGAATATTTTTATACTGGAATAGACTTGAATGCAAACTATGAAGCGATTGTGAACAAAATAACCTCAAACGATATACAGAAATTTGCCAAGAGTCTGTTCGATCAGAAAAATCAGATAGAGGTAACCATGACTTCTCCTGACGCTAAATAATCACAAATATAAGAGGGGAACATTCTAACAAAGAAGAGTTTCCCCTCTTATTCATATTTCTCAAAAACTTAATCAACTATGCTTTTAAAAGAATTACGAAAACATGGAAAACTAGCAGCAAAGCGACATCCCATGTTCGAGAAAAATAAGTTCGGAAAATTCTTTCTCTACTTTATGAAGCTCTTTTGGGCTGGTTATTTTATTTTCATTGGCATATTATTAGGACTTGGGCTTGCTGAAGGCTCTCCTACCATGGAGCCTTATCACATTCTCAATAAAGGAATCTTTATTATCCTTATCATTGATTTTCTCCTCCGCTTTGCTTTTCAGAAAACACCTACTCAGGAAATAAAACCTTACCTGCTGTTACCTGTTAAAAAAAACAAACTACTTAATTTCCTCCTTTTAAAATCAGGAGCCGATACCTATAATGCCTTCTGGTTGTTTATGATTGTTCCATTTGCTTTTATCACAGTTTTAAAATTCTTTGGAATAACGGGAGTCATCACTTACTGCCTGGGCATTTACCTGCTGATGGTTCTCAATAACTTCTGGTACCTGATGTGCCGGACTTTAGTCAACGAAAAAACAATATTTGTACTGATCCCTATCCTCTTCTACTCACTTCTGGGAGTGGCTGAGTTTACATTAGGCAATCCCATCAGTACTTTCACCATGAACTTAGGCGAACTCTTTATAAAAGGAAATCTACTCGGATTCATTGGTGTGTTGATTGTCATTCTGGGATTGGTATGGATTAACCGCTACATCATGATTAAAAACCTCTATGCCGAACTGGCCAGAACAGAGGATACCAAAGTGAAGCATGTCTCAGAATACAAATTTCTGGAACGCTACGGCGAAGTTGGCGAATATTTCCGTCTTGAGCTTAAACTGCTGTTCAGAAATAAAAGGAGCAAATCCATGTTCCGATTGAGCTGCTTCCTTATCATCATGCTGACTGCAATGCTCTTCACTCCTTCCTACGAAGGACCATTCGGCAAGAGTTTTGTAGGAATCTACAACTTTGCCATACTGGGTATTATGATGCTCACTCAGGTAATGAGTTTCGAAGGAAATTATCTGGATGGACTGATGAGTCGCAAAGAGTCTATCTTCAACCTGCTAAGAGCCAAATATTACTTTTATAGCTTTGCAGTGATTGTACCTTTCATTCTGATGATTCCAGTAATTGTGATGGGAAAGATATCATTGCTGATGGCAGTATCCTATAGTTTCTTTACTACTGGATTTATCTATTTCATTATTCTTCAGCTTGCTGTTTATAACAATAAAACCACCCCACTGAATGAGAGTCTTGCAGGCCGTCAATCCACCGGAACTGGTTTTCAGAGTTTAGTCAGTTTAATGGCTTTTGGCGTTCCGATGCTGGTCATTAACTTTCTTAGAATCGCGTTCGGAGAAACAACCAGCCTATGGATACTATTGGTTATAGGAATGGGACTGACATTTACCTCACACCTTTGGATCAGGAATATCTACAAACGCTTTATGACAAGAAGATACAAGAATATGGAAGGATTCAGAGATACAAAATAAGCTGTATTCTGAATTATCATCAAGAATCATTTAAACTTCATTTTAACCATGACAACAATAACAATCAATAACCTGCAAAAGAATTTCGGTGAGAAAAGAGCCGTCAATATTGAAAATTACATAATTAAGAGTGGCGAGATACTGGGACTGGTAGGAAATAACGGAGCCGGAAAAACTACCTTTTTCCGCTTGATCCTCGACCTGCTGAAAGCGGACAACGGTTCGGCTCACATCAACGATATTGATACAAGCGATAGTGAAGAGTGGAAGCACCTGACAGGCGCTTTTATTGATGAAAGTTTCCTGATTGATTATCTCACTCCCGAAGAATATTTCTATTTCATTGGAAAAATGTACGGATTGAATAAGGAAGAAGTTGACGAGCAGTTAACTACCTTCGAACGTTTTATGAATGGAGAGGTCGTGGGACAAAAGAAATATATCCGAAACTTCTCTGCAGGGAACAAACAAAAAATCGGTATTATCTCAGCCATGATCCATCATCCCGAGCTACTTATTCTGGACGAGCCATTCAACTTTCTTGATCCAAGTTCTCAATCCATTATTAAGCATATCCTCAAAAATTACAATGAACAAACTGGCGCCACCATTCTGATCTCCAGTCACAATCTGAATCATACCACAGACATCTGCCCCCGCATCGCCTTGCTCGAAAACGGAAAAATAATCCGCGACATTGATAATACGGAGAATAGTGCGGAAAAAGAACTGGAGGATTACTTCAACATAGAATAGTCTGATGAAAAAATACCTGTATCCTCTCCTGACATTGGTACTATTAACAGGATACTTAAGTTCTTGTGGTACCAAAGCCCCGGCTTTTGACTATCAGGCATTGGCTAAAGCTTCAGTCAGATTAGGAATAAATATTAATATGGAAGATAACAAACAGTTGTATCTTGAAATAGCCCACTGGTTTGGAGTTCCTTATCTGCCGAAAGGAATGGACGAACATGGGATCGATTGTTCGGGCTTTATCTATCAGGTATACAAGAAAATATATAAAAAGGAACTAAAAAGAAGTACTGCTGATGAATTAGAAAAGAACTGTTGCCTTATCTCCAGAAACCGCTTAAAAGAAGGAGATCTTGTATTTTTCAGCAGCAAACAGTCAAAAGGAAATGTAGCCCATGTAGGCATCTATCTCAAAGAGAATAAATTCGCTCATGCCAGTTCCAGTAAAGGAGTAATTATCAGTAGCCTGAAAGAGAATTACTATATAGCCAACTGGATCACCGGAGGACGAATAATGGAATAACCTAATTACATACTTAATAGATACAATTATGAAAAAAAAAATAGCTATTGCATGCATTTTATTCCTGTCAATCACAGTCAACGCACAGTCACTCCTATGGAAAGTTTCCGGTAATGGCCAGACAAAACCATCCTACATATTCGGGACGCATCACTTTGTCCCCCTTTCTATTCTCGACAAAGTACAAGGATTTAAGGAAGCTTTCGATGCTACCACACAAGTTGTTGGCGAATTAAATACAACGGATGCACAATCTTCTGAGAACATTAAAAAGATGCAGGAAAAGATGTTTATAACTAACGATACTACTTTGCAGTTACTTTTCAATGAGAAAGAATTAGAGATGATAAAAGCTTTTTTTAAAGCTAATGCTGGAATTGACTTTACTAAGGCGCCCAAATTAAAGCCCGCATTAATCAGCATTATGGCAATAAGAATCCTTTCTGACAGGACACTTCCTGGTTTTGATCCTAAAAAACAACTGGATAGCTATCTCCAAACCAAAGGGGAGGAAAACGGAAAGAAAATCATAGCTCTTGAAACGATGGAATTTCAACGCGATTTAATTTATGATTCTCAATCATTGCAACGTCAGGCACGTGTTCTGGTTTGCCAATTAAGTGACACAACTAAAGTGTTCAATTGGCTTAAAGAAGTGAACAAGGCCTATCTATCTTTTGATCTTGAGAAATTGGCTCAATTATCAGAAGAAAAAGAAGGAACCAGCTGTGACCCTCTGCCAGGAGAGAGAGAGGGCATGATTGACAATAGGAACAAAGACTGGGCTGCCAAACTTCCTGCGATTATGAAAGAAGCACCCTCTTTTGTTGCGGTCGGTGCAATGCATCTTCCCGGAAAAGCAGGATTGATCGCTTTGCTTAGGAACCAAGGTTTTAATGTTGAACCTGTAAAGTAGCATATTAAATGAAAAAACAGACCCGTATTTCATTTTAATATATAAGAAAGCAATAGAGACTTAATTTTATTCGGGATATAAATTTCATCCTTCAGTTTACCTGTTTTCGTCTTATAAAAATAAGCTTTGGTATAATAATACTACAGAAAGCAAGAATAGACAAATAGACACCAAATTTTATTCACAACTTTGCAGCATCAAAACAATAATTAACTTCAAGATGAAAAGAGACACAACCACTGAAGACATTATAATTGAGGCACTGATTTATATTGAATGGCATATCCAGGAAGGCATCAAACCTACTGATATTTCAAAAGAAATGAACTGTCCTTACCAGTCATTTAAGCTGATGTTCAAGGATATTACAGGCTTGAGACTACCCGTATACCTGCGATTACGCGCCCTGATAGAAGCTAAAAGAGAGTGGAATATAAATGAAAGAATAGAGCAAATAGCCATAAAATACAATCTACACCCGGAGAGTCTAATCAGATCCTTTAAAAAGGAATTCGGCTACAGTTTCTTTGATAAAGAAATCACACCCACTTATCCCAAACTAATTGGAAAGAAACTAATAGAAGCAATAAGTAATGTAGCATAAAGCTAATTTTGCAATGATGTTAAAAACAACGATAAAATAAAAGAGTCGGCTTAAAATTTCCTCGAAATATTTGTTCATTTAAAATAGAATCAGTAATTTTGTGCCCTGATTATTCCGCGTTAAGGTAAATAAGTGGTGTTAAGTGAATTAAGATCCACCTTCCGGAGAGAACCTGTATAACAAAATATAACAGATGTACGTAATTGTAGAGATCAACGGACAACAGTTCAAAGCTGAAGCCGGAAAAAGAATGTATGTTCACCACATACAAGACGCAGAAAACGGAGCGACTGTCGAATTTGACAAAGTATTGTTAGTAGACAAAGATGGTGCAGTGACTGTAGGAGCCCCAACAGTAGAAGGTGCAAAAGTAGTATGCGAAGTAATTTCTCACCTTGTAAAAGGAGATAAAGTAATCGTATTCCACAAGAAGAGAAGAAAAGGTTACAGAAAACGTAACGGTCACCGTCAACAATTTACAGAGTTAAACATTAAGGAAGTAGTAGCTTAATCAAATTAAATTTTAAGAAGAAATGGCACACAAAAAAGGTGTCGGTAGTTCTAAGAACGGCCGCGAATCACATAGCAAAAGATTAGGCGTAAAGATATTCGGTGGAGAAAACTGCAAAGCCGGTAACATTATCATTCGTCAAAGAGGTACAGAACATCACCCAGGTTTAAACATGGGTATGGGTAAAGACCACACTCTTTACGCATTAGTAGATGGTGTTGTAACTTTCAAGAAAGGAAGAGAAGATCGTTCATACGTTTCTATCATTCCTGCTGAAACAGCCCAAGCATAAACAAAGAGATTTGTTTTAATGATATAAAAGTTCCCGTAACTAAATTAGTTACGGGAACTTTTTTTATTATTTAAAGGATTAGAAAGATTATAAATATCATCTTATCTGATTTTTATTTATCTTTGTGGCTCTTAACAAAAAAAACAATAAAACAGTATAAGATATGCTTACACTTAAAGTTATTACAGAAAAGACGGACGAGGTACTTCGTGGTCTGGAAAAGAAACACTTTAAAGGCGCACAGGAAGCCATTGACAAAGTGCTGGAGTTAGACAAGAAAAGACGTGCCGCACAAAATGAACTGGACAAGAATCTTGCCGAAGTTAACGCTATTTCAAAATCCATCGGAAAACTGATGAAAGAAGGAAATAAAGAAGAAGCGGAATCGGCACGCGCCAAAGTAAGCGAGATCAAAGAGGGAAACAAAGCTTTGGAAACAGCAATGAACAATGCTTCTACTGATCTTCAGACTCTTCTTTGCACAATTCCTAATCTTCCCCACTCTTCTGTTCCTGAAGGCTATGGTGCCGACGATAACAAAGTAGAAAAAATGGGTGGAGTAAATCCCGAACTTGCTGCAGATGCAGTTCCTCACTGGGATCTTTGCAAGAAATACGATCTTATCGACTTTGAGCTTGGAGTAAAAATCACAGGTGCCGGTTTCCCTGTATATAAAGGAAAAGGTGCTCGTCTGCAAAGAGCATTGATTAACTTCTTCCTCGACGAAGCCCGTAATGCAGGTTACCTGGAAATTGAACCTCCTTATATGGTAAATGCGGCTTCCGGTTACGGAACAGGACAATTACCCGACAAAGAAGGACAGATGTATCACGACAACCAGGATGATTTGTATCTTATTCCTACAGCAGAAGTTCCTGTAACTAACATATACAGAGATGTAATCCTTACAGACAACGAACTGCCTATTAAGAATTGCGCATACTCTGCTTGTTTCCGTCGTGAAGCCGGTTCTTATGGCAAGGATGTACGCGGACTGAATCGTCTGCACCAGTTCAACAAAGTGGAGATTGTTCGCATTGACAAACCGGAACACTCTTATGATTCACTGAAGGAAATGATTGCTCACGTAGAAGGATTGGTTAACAAACTGGAACTTCCCTACCGCATCCTTCGCCTTTGCGGAGGCGATATGAGTTTCACTTCTGCCATCACATTCGATTTTGAAGTATTTTCTGCAGCACAACAACGTTGGTTAGAGGTTAGTTCAGTTTCTAACTTTGAATCTTACCAGGCCAATCGCTTGAAATGCCGCTACCGAACAGGTGATAAGAAGACAGAACTTTGCCACACACTGAATGGTAGCGCACTGGCTTTACCACGTATCGTTGCCGCATTGCTTGAAAACAACCAAACTCCTGAAGGTATTCGTATACCAAAGGCATTGGTTCCTTACACCGGATTTGATATTATCGACTAAATACCCCTAACAGGGATTTTTATAAAGAAAACAAGAGCGTTTTACTATGTTAAGTGTAGTGAAACGCTCTCCTTTTTTCACCTCCATCGTTTTGATATAAAAAACAATAAGATTACCTTTGCCAATAGTGACATTCCGTAGTTATAAATCTAATATAAATATCACATTCTTATTTTTATGAATAAAATAATAAACAAAGAACATTTCTCAGAGAAAGTTTTTAAGCTGGAAATTGAGGCTCCGATGATTGCCCGTTCCCGTAAAGCCGGACATTTCGTTATTGTCCGTGTGGGAGAAAAAGGTGAACGTATGCCACTAACCATTGCAGGTGCCGATCTTAAAAAAGGAACAATCACCCTTGTAGTCCAGGAAGTAGGACTTTCTTCCACCAAACTATGTAACCTCGAAATTGGCGATTATATTACCGATGTGGTAGGTCCATTGGGACAAGCAACCCACATTGAAAACTTCGGGACTGTAATTTGCGCCGGTGGTGGTGTAGGTATCGCTCCGCTACTCCCAATCGTTCAGTCGCTGAAAGCTGCTGGAAACAAGGTTATCACTGTTTTGGCCGGACGAACAAAGGAGCTTATCATTCTGGAGAAAGAAATGCGCGAAAGCTCTGACGAAGTAATCATCATGACCGACGACGGCTCTTATGGCAAAAAAGGGTTGGTAACAAACGGTGTGGAAGAAGTTATTCTTCGCGAAAAAGTGAACAAGTGCTTCACTATCGGACCGGCAATCATGATGAAGTTTGTTTCTTTGTTAACTAAGAAATACGAGATTCCAACAGAGGCTTCTCTGAACACCATTATGGTAGACGGAACAGGTATGTGTGGAGCATGCCGTGTCACTGTAGGAGGAAAAACCAAGTTTGTTTGCGTAGATGGCCCTGAGTTCGATGCTCACCAAGTGGACTTTGACGGTATGATCAAACGTATGGGAGCGTTCAAAGAAGCTGAAAAAGAAGAAATCAAAAAGCTTGGTTCACCGAAATGTGAAATTACCAAAAGCCAGCATGCAGAAGATCGCACCGCTCCTTGGCGCGAAGAATTGCGTAAAAGCATGAAAGCAAAAGAACGTACCGATATTCCACGCGTCCACATGAATGAACTCGATGCGGAATATCGTTCACATAACCGCGAAGAGGTAAACCAGGGATTAACACTGGAACAAGCAATGCAGGAAGCAAAACGCTGTCTGGATTGTGCTCACCCTACTTGCATGACAGGTTGCCCGGTGGAAATCAATATTCCTAAGTTCGTTAAGAACATCGAACGCGGTGAAGTTCTCGAAGCAGCTAAAACATTGAAAGAGACGAGTGCACTTCCTGCTGTATGCGGTCGTGTTTGTCCTCAGGAGAAGCAGTGCGAATCACAATGTTTCTATGTACAAAAAATGAGCAAAGAAGCCGTTGCTATCGGACACCTTGAACGCTTTGCTGCCGATTACGAAAGAGAAAGCGGACAAATCTCCGTTCCCGATCTTGACGAAAGCAACGGAATCAAAGTAGCTGTAATTGGGTCAGGACCTTCCGGACTTTCTTTTGCCGGTGATATGGCAAAATACGGATATGACGTAACTGTTTTCGAAGCATTACACGAAATCGGTGGAGTACTTAAGTATGGTATTCCTGAATTCCGTCTGCCAAACAATATTGTCGATGTAGAAATCAACAACCTGGAAAAGATGGGTGTTACTTTCATAAAAGACTGTATCGTTGGAAAAACGATATCTGTAGAACTATTAGAGAAAGAAGGGTTCAAAGCATTCTATGTTGCTTCCGGCGCGGGCCTTCCTAACTTCATGAATATCCCGGGAGAAAACTCACTCAACATCCTTTCATCCAATGAATATCTTACTCGCGTGAACCTTATGGATGCAGCCAATCCCGAATCAGATACCCCAGTTGCATTTGGAAAGAATGTCGCTGTTATCGGTGGTGGCAACACAGCCATGGACTCAGTTCGTACTGCCAAACGTTTAGGAGCAGAACGCGCCATGATTATTTACCGTCGTTCTGAAGAAGAAATGCCAGCACGTCTTGAAGAAGTGAAACATGCCAAAGAAGAAGGAATCGAATTCCTTACTTTGCATAATCCGATTGAATACATTGCTGATGAACGTGGATTTGTAAAACAGGTTATCTTGCAAAAGATGGAACTAGGCGAACCAGATGCATCCGGACGCCGCAGCCCGGTTGCCATACCAGGTGCTACCGAAACAATCGACATCGACCTGGCAATTGTCAGCGTAGGTGTATCTCCAAACCCAATTGTACCTAGTTCAATCAAAGGTCTGGAAGTAGGAAGAAAAGGAACCATTAATGTAAATGAGGATATGCAGTCGTCTATACCAACCATCTTTGCCGGTGGAGATATTGTACGAGGCGGAGCAACCGTAATCCTTGCAATGGGTGATGGCCGTAAGGCAGCTGCTGCAATGGATAAGAAACTAAGAAGCAAATCAATCGCATAAAAAATAGTTCATTCTATAAATTCAAAGAGGCTGGGCTTTAACAAAAGTCCGGCCTTTTTTATTGAGAATTTAAGTGTGCGGGCAACTATGCTATTTTTTTTGTTTTCCTAAATTCAAGTGTTAAATGCAACTGATGGAATTTTAGATTGAATATTTTTTCAGAGAAGGGGAAAATGTTTTTCTTCCCCCCTTTCTCTGATGGGATAAAATAATTATCTTGTTCCCTCAATCTCCTACAAAATCAGTTACAAGATGAAACATTTAACCCAAGAACAAAGATATGAAATTTCTGCATATCTTCACAGTGGAAAAAGTAAAAGTGAGATAGCCTCTCTTGTAAAGGTTCATAAAAGTACCATAGGCCGTGAAATCATTCGTAATTCTTATGGCTCCTGGCATCAGTACATGCCCCGTGAAGCTCAAAAGAAAGCTGACTTAAGAAAGAAATGTCGCCCTGGGAAAGTAGTCTTTACCCAAGAAATGAAGGCTCTTGCAAAGGATCTGCTAATAGAATTTAATTATAGTCCGGAACAGATATCAGGTCGGTGCAAATTACAGTCGATTCCCATGGTTTCTCATGAAATACTTTATCAATGGATCTGGAAAGATAAACGTCAGAAAGGACGCCTTTATAAATATTTGCGCCGAAGAGGGCGAAAAAACAAAAAACGCGGCTCTGAATATAATAGTAGAGGGATACTTAAAAATCGCAGAACTATTGATCAAAGACCTGCCATTGTAGAGGAACGCAAAAGGTTTGGTGATTTTGAAATAGATTCTATAATTGGAAAGAATAAAAAGAGTGCACTAATGACCATTAATGATAGGCTTACCGGACGCTTATGGATACGCAAACTTAAGGGGCGTGATCCAAAATCAATGGCAGATACGGCTATTAAATGTTTAACATCATTTAAAGGGAAAATCTTCACTATAACCTCGGATAATGGGTTTGAGTTTGCTTTTCATAAAAAAATAGAAACAAAATTGAGAATTAATTTCTATTTTGCCAAACCCTATCATTCTTGGGAAAGAGGAGCAAATGAAAATATAAATGGATTAGTCAGGCAATACTTTCCTAAGGGGACAGACTTTAGTGAAGTAACTGAAAAACAGGTAGAAATAGTAGAAAATTTAATTAATTCAAGACCGAGAAAAAGGTTGGGATATTATACCCCAATGGAGTTTATTAATACATTAAAAAAACATAGGAGAGAGTTGCGTTTATAACTTGAATTCGGCTTTCTAAGGGGGTGATATAAAATTGCCCGCGGCTGATAATCAATTGTTTATTTCTAAAAATAAAATAGTGGGACAGAAAACAAGGCGGGATTTTCTTGTCTTTACTCTCCATTTTGAGTTAAAATGTGTTATATAATTGATTATCAACAATTGTTATCCTCTAAAATCATGTTTAACTACATTTTAAGCCCTTAAAATCATCTTCCTCCCGAGTTAAATACACATTTATTAACATATTGTTATTTCTGTTTCTATATGCCTTATGCGAGCGAAACTTTTTAGACCTATAAAAAAAACGTAACCGGATATTGAGCAACATCCGGTTACGTTTTTGAAAAACCAGTCCTGTATTTCTTTAAATTATTGAGGAATAATATGCGAACTATTGGTTTATGGATTCTATTTATTGAGGAATGGATTGAAGAGTTTCTATACTCTTAATGCTTTTTACCGGGAGTTAGAATTCAAATACCATAACAACCAATCAAGATCACATTACTTCATAAAAACAAAATAAACAGCTAAGACCAAACATGCTCCTGCAGCTATATGATTCCAATGCAATGTTTCACCATTAAACATCATTGTAGAAAACACCGTAAAAATAACAAGAGTAATCACCTCCTGAATAACCTTTAACTGCATCAAGGTAAAAGGACCGCCATTTCCTGCAAACCCCAGACGATTAGCCGGAACCTGACACATATATTCTGCCAAAGCAATACTCCATGAAAACAATACTACACCATATAAAGGCCAATTACTAATGATCTTATCTTCCTGCAATTTTAAATGGCCATACCAAGCAAATGTCATAAAAACATTCGATACAACTAAAAGTAAAATAGAATAAATTCCTTGCATAACGTATAATTATAAAACCTTATATATTAAATGTTTTCATCCGGCAGCAGCTCACTCTGAATATTATTCATACTTCCCCAAAGACTGTAACGAGCCTCGGGATTCATCTCTTCGAACAGACGGAGAACCTTTTTCATTTCTGAACGGTGCGACTGCGTTTCAAACGGACAGTTCTTCTTCTGCTTCTTGAAATTGCGTACCTCCGCCAGTGCAATAAGATCCGCTTCAGGAATCAGACACATGGGGCGAATTACCGTCATATCAAACTTACGCATCACAAGTTTAGGTGGCATAGTGCTGAACGCACCCTGAAAAACCTGATTCATCAACAGTGTTTCCAAGATATCATCCATGTGGTGACCTAACGCTATTTTATTACACCCCTGTTCTTTTGCCACAGCAAAAAGAGCCTTTCTTCTGTTCCAAGAGCAAAGAAAGCAGCGAGATTTACGGGTATCGGTAGATTCGTCGAAAGAGGTTTCACTATACACAAAAGGAACCCCAAAAGATTCCGCATAACTTTTAAGATATTCCACATCAGACTGATAGGGAATGTTAGTCATAGCGATGTATACTGTCACCACAGAAAATCGTGGTTTTAAGATCTTTGAACGCCGTCCAAGTAGCTCCAGTAAAGCCAGTGAGTCTTTTCCACCGGAAAGACCAACCAGAATCTTGTCTCCTTCCTCAATCAACCCATATTTCACTATCCCTTTACTAAACCGCGTTTCCACACGCCTGTATATTTTCTCTTCTTCTGTAAACTGCGCCATACTTTAAAAATTGGATGCAAAATTACATGAAAACTAGCTGAAAAAGCAGAGTAAAGGGTGTTTTAAAGAAGAATTAACATAATAGAATATGTTCCATTCGAATAATAAATAAAAACTTCGTATTTTTGAACTTCGTAATTTAACAGAACTAGAATGAAAAAGAAATATGTAATATTTATTCTTCTTTGCCTGTCGGCTTTTGCTCTGCCGGCACAAACGTTGGAAGAAGCCAAAGAACTATTCAAAAGTGGTCAGTTTGAGCAGGCAAAGCCCGTTTTTTTGAAATATGTAAAAAGCACTCCGGGAAATCCCAGCTACAACTTCTGGTACGGAGCCTGTTGCTACGAAACCGGAGAAAAGAATCTAGCCGAGAAACATCTGGTTATAGGTGCAAATAAAAAAATACAGGAAGCATACCGGTACTTAGGACAGCTTTACAGCGAGCAATATCGTTTTGCAGAAGCAGAACAGAACTACAATTCCTACATTGCAATGCTGGCTAAAAGCAAAATGTCAACAGAGGAATACGAGAACACTTTAAAGAAAGTCCGTTTAGGTGCTCAGATGATCAAGGGAGTTGAGCAGGTTGCTATAATAGACAGCGTAGTTGTTGACAAGAACAATTTCCTGAATGCATATAAAATCAGTGAAGAATCAGGAAACCTGTTCACATATAACGATTTCTTTCAAAAAGAGGAAGAAAGTGAAGGAACGGTTTATCAAACGGAACTGGAAAATAAAATCTATTATGGATATAAAGGAAAAAGCAACCATTTAAAGATCTATACCAAAACCAAATTACTGGATCAATGGAGTGAAGCATCTCCACTTCCCAAATCCATCAATTCTGGAGCCGATGCCAACTATCCGTTTGTTATGTCAGACGGGATCACCATCTATTATGCATCCAAAGGAGAAGGCTCCATGGGAGGATATGATATCTTTGTCACCCGTTACAACAGCGATACTGATAACTACCTCAACCCGGAAAATGTGGGTATGCCTTTTAACTCACCGTTCAACGATTACATGTACGTTATTGACGAGTTTAATAACCTGGGCTGGTTTGCATCCGATCGTTATCAGCCAAAAGGTAAAGTATGCATCTATATCTTTATCCCGAATGAATCTAAGCGGATTTATGACTATGACGCAGCAGAACCGCAAAAGCTGGTCTCTCTAGCTAAAATAGGTTCATTGGAAGACACATGGAAAGGCAGAAACACAGATGTAAAAGCAGCCAAAGAGCGACTTGCAGCCGCCAAAAGCCAAAAGCCCAAAGTAACAGAGAAAAAAGAGTTTGAATTAATTATCAATGATCAACTCACATACACCCGAACGGACGACTTCACCTCTCCCAAAGCAGTTGAGATGGTAAAGGATTGGTTACAAGCCCTTTCAGATTATGACATGCAGGCCAAGAGACTGGAAAAACAACGAGATTTTTTCAACGAGTCTAACCAGGAGAAAAGAAAATCTCTCGCACCCGGCATTCTGGATCTGGAAAAGAGAGTGGAGCAGATCGGCAAAGAGATCAAAACACTGGAAATCAACATTCGCAACGAAGAAAATAATTTCCTTAGAAAATAGATCCGCTTTTAATATTTTTACTTATATTTGGCAAAAAGAAAATATATGGATATACTGATTATCATTGGACTCATTATTGCCGGAATCATCTTATTTCTGATTGAATTATTTGTCATTCCGGGAATCAGTCTGGCGGGGATTGGTGCATTTTTCTGCCTGATCTACGCTAATTATTTTGCTTTTTCCAATCTGGGTAACACAGCCGGATTCATCACACTGGCAGCATCCGCAGTTACTTGCGTTATTTCATTGATCATATTCATGAAATCCAAGACTCTGGACAGAATTGCTCTGAAAAAAAATATAACTTCTACTGTAGATAATAAAGCCGAACAAAGTGTTAATGTGGGCGATACCGGTAAGGCATTTACCCGTCTGGCATTGATCGGCATGGCAGATATAAACGGGCACCATGTGGAGGTTCGTTCCATCGATGGATATATCGACGAAAAGACACCGATCATCGTCACCCGCATCGAAAATGGAACCATCCTGGTAGAGAAACAAAAACAATAAACTAATACAATAAAAAATGATTAATCCTACTTTTCTGACAATGATCCTAATAGGAGGAGGTCTTATTTTCCTTGTTGTCTTCTTCCATTACGTACCATTCTTCCTTTGGCTTTCAGCGAAAGTATCGGGAGTTAGTATGTCGTTAGTACAACTTTTTCTGATGCGTATCCGTAACGTACCGCCTTATGTAATAGTACCCGCAATGATCGAAGCCCACAAAGCCGGTCTCAGCACCATCACCCGAGACGAGCTCGAAGCCCATTATCTGGCAGGCGGACATGTAGAGAAGGTGGTCCACGCACTGGTTTCCGCATCGAAAGCAAATATCGAATTATCCTTTCAGATGGCTACCGCTATCGACCTTGCCGGTCGTGATGTATTCCAGGCTGTTACAATGTCAGTAAACCCCAAAGTATTGGATACCCCTCCCGTTTACGCAGTTGCAAAGAATGGTATTCAGCTGATTACCAAAGCACGTGTTACCGTTCGCGCCAATATCAAAAGATTGGTGGGAGGAGCAGGTGAAGATACTATCCTGGCACGTGTAGGTGAAGGTATTGTTGCTTCCATCGGTGCAGCCGACAGCCACAAAGATGTACTGGAACATCCAGACAGCATCTCCAAAGTAGTATTACACAAAGGACTCGACCAAGGAACAGCATTTGAAATACTTTCCATTGATATCGCGGATATCGATATTGGTAAGAACATTGGTGCCGAACTACAGATAGATCAGGCTAATGCCGATAAAAACATCGCTCAGGCTAAGGCAGAAGAGCGTCGTGCAATGGCTGTGGCTTCCGAACAGGAAATGAAAGCCAAGGCACAAGAGGCACGCGCCAAAGTAATCGAAGCAGAAGCCGAAGTTCCAAGAGCTATGGCCGACGCTTTCAGAAGCGGCAATCTCGGAATTATGGATTACTATAAAATGAAGAACATTGAGGCAGACACTTCAATGCGTGAAAATATTGCAAAACCGATAACCTCATCACCAAAGAAACCTTTGGCTGGCGAGTAAAGGCCGGTAGCTTTATAAGTGTTGCCATGGTTGTACTTCAAAGTAACTATGGCAACATTTCTTTTATATATTCACCTAAACAGAAACGATATGAAATATTTTGCTGAATCAGAACTTATCATTAACCCTGACGGTTCTGTTTTTCATCTACACATGAAACCGGAAGAGCTGGCAGACAAGATAATATTGGTTGGCGACCCAGGCAGAGTAGCCACCGTAGCCGCTCACTTTGAAAGTAAGGAGTGCGAGGTAGAAAGCAGAGAATTCAGAACTATTACCGGAAGTTACAAAGGGAAACGGATTACCGTTCTTTCTACGGGAATAGGTTGTGACAATATAGATATTGTGATCAATGAACTTGACGCACTAGCCAACATAGATTTTAAAAGTCGCGAAGAGAAAAAAGAGTTCCGCCAACTGGAACTTGTACGTATAGGTACTTGCGGCGGACTTCAACCCAACACACCTGTGGGAACATTCATCTGTTCACAGAAATCCATCGGGTTCGACGGGCTGCTGAATTTCTATGCCGGAAGGAATGAAGCTTGTGATCTTGCTTTTGAAGAAGCATTCAAGAAACACATGAACTGGTCTCCCCTACTCTGCTCCCCTTATGTGATAGATGCCAATGCCGAACTTATTGCCCGCATCAATCAGGGAGACATGGTGAATGGAGTAACCATTGCCGCCGGAGGATTCTTCGGACCGCAAGGACGCGAACTTCGCGTTCCACTGGCTGATCCCAAACAAAACGAAAAAGTAGAATCATTTGAATATAACGGTTACAAGATCACCAATTTCGAGATGGAAAGTTCCGCACTGGCCGGACTGGCAAAGCTTATGGGACACAAAGCCATGACTGTTTGCATGGTCATTGCCAACCGCCTTATCAAGGAAGCAAATACCGGATACAAGAACTCCATCGACACATTAATTAAAACCGTACTGGATAGAATTTAAAAAGATGATAAATCAAGATACAATCTGCGCCGTAGCCACCGCACAAGGAGGAGCTATTGGAATAATCAGAGTCTCAGGCCCCGATGCCATTGACATAACCAGCTCCGTTTTTGTCCCCATACAGGAAAGAACCAAACTGCAGGGAAAGGAAGCTTACACCCTCACCTTCGGACGCATCTGTAAGGGAGAAGAAGTGATAGACGAAGTACTGGTCAGCCTCTTCCGCACTCCCCACTCTTACACCGGTGAAAACTCCACAGAAATTTCGTGTCACGGTTCATCCTATATCCTGCAACAGATTATGCAGCTGCTTATTGAAAAAGGCTGCCGTTCCGCCCTTCCGGGCGAGTTCACCCAGCGTGCCTTTCTCAATGGAAAGATGGACCTCAGTCAGGCCGAAGCAGTAGCCGATCTGATAGCCTCCTCTTCAGCCGCCACCCATCGCCTTGCCATGAGTCAGATGCGCGGTGGATTCAGCAAAGAGCTCACCGACCTCCGCACTCAGCTGCTCAACTTTGTTTCCATGGTAGAGCTGGAACTCGATTTCAGTGAAGAAGAAGTGGAATTTGCCAATCGCGACGCACTCCTTAAACTGACTGAAAATATAGAGAATGTCATCACCCGCCTTGCCGATTCGTTCAATGTGGGTAATGCCATAAAAAACGGTATTCCTGTAGCCATTATCGGAGAAACAAATGCAGGGAAGTCCACACTGCTCAACGTTTTGCTGAATGAAGAGAAAGCCATTGTCAGTGATATTCACGGCACCACCCGAGATGTGATAGAAGATACCATTACCATCAAAGGAACCCTGTTCCGCTTTATCGACACCGCCGGTATCCGCGAAACACACGATAAGATTGAAAGTATTGGTATTGAGCGAACCTTCCGCAAACTCGATCAGGCAGAAATAGTACTCTGCATGATTGCCGCAACCGATAGTCACGAACAGATAGAACAATTGGCAGCTAAAATCAAGCCAAAGTGCAAAGGCAAGCAACTCATTATGGTGTTCAACAAAAGCGATCTCATCACCGAAGAACAGAAAAACGATCTGGAGAAACTCGCAATTAAGCACAAATCCAATCATATCTTTATCTCGGCAAAGAACCGTGTAAACACAGTTGAGCTGGAAGATCTGCTTGTAAAAACAGCCAATCTTCCTAGTGTTACTCAGAATGATGTCATTGTAACCAACATTCGTCATTACGAAGCACTGGTACATGCCCTCGATTCTATTCACCGCGTAAAAGATGGATTACACAATAACATATCAGGCGATTTCCTTTCACAGGACATCCGCGAGTGTATGCATTATTTAGGAGAGATTACCGGAACAATATCTAATGATGAAATTTTAGGAAATATTTTTTCGCATTTTTGCATCGGCAAATAAAACAAAATAGTTTAACATGAAAAGAATCTTTATGTCCTTGGTAATGCTGTCAAGCCTGACTACCAGATTTGCACAAACGAAAGTCTATACATTACAGACTGGAAGATAAAAGACTATGACCCCGCAAAAGAACTACGCCTGAATGTCAGCGTGTACAAGTTAGACTTCAACCATCCACTACCCTATGTGGATATGCAGAAGGAGTGGTGTGTGAAGGTCGATGTGAAATGCGGAACCCTTGGCACTGAACAGGTGTTCATCTGCAAGGAAGGAAAGCTAAGTCGGCCTATCTGCGCATTACGTCTGACAAAGATTATTATTATCTCGAAGTTTCATCAGATGGAAAGAAATACGAACCTTTAGGACGAATGGATTTCCGCTACCTTAGCACTGAGGTTATCGGTGGATTTACGGGTGTGATGCTGGGTGTCTTTGCTCAGTGTCCAGATAATAAGGGGTTCGCTGACTTTGACTGGATAGAGTAAAATTTAAAACAACCTAACAAGTGAAATCTTATATGAAAAGAATCTTTTTAAATCTGTGTGTATTGCTTTGCGTTGCCTCTGCATCAGCACAAAACCGCACTCTCTTTGACGATGAGTGGCGTTTCAACCTTGGTGATGACTCACTGGCATCCCAAACAGTTTATGATGACAGCCAATGGCGTAGCCTTACCTTACCCCATGACTGGAGTATAGAAGGAAAGTTTGACGCAACCAGCCCCGTGGGTGGCGACGGAGGATACCTTCCTACCGGCATTGGATGGTATAGAAAACAGTTTACGGTTCCTGCATCAGCCAAAGGAAAGCAGGTGTTGCTTTACTTCGAAGGCGTCTACATGAACTCTCAGGTGTACGTCAACAGTCAGCTTGCTGGAGGTCATCCTTACGGCTATAGTTCATTCTATGTAGATATCACCGACCATCTCCTCAACGGAAAGAAGAATACGGTAGCTGTGCGCGTCGACAATGCCCAGCAAAAGAACAGTCGTTGGTATTCGGGCAGTGGCATCTATCGCCATGTGTGGCTCGAGGAGCGAGTGATGGACCATATCAATGACCCTTGGAAACTCTTTGTCCGTACGGATAAGGTGTATGGCATCTCTGTCGATGGAACGAAGGCCGACTCTGCTGTAGTAAGAATATCTTACGAGGGAAGAGCTGACGAACTGCGTACCTACCGTAGTGTGAATCTCTGGAGTCCTGAACATCCTGTGCTCTATGATATAAAGGTGGGCGACCTCACCGTAGAGCATGGTTTCAGAACCATAGAATTCTCAGTAGAAAAGGGATTCCTTCTTAACGGCAAGACTGTGAAGATAAACGGTGGTTGCATTCATCACGACAATGGCATTCTGGGTGCTGCGGCTTATGACAAGGCTGAATGGCGAAAGGCTGAACTGATGAAGCGTGCCGGATTCAATGCCGTACGCACTTCGCACAATGCTCCTGCTCCAGAGTTCCTTCGTGCCTGCGACCACATAGGACTTATGGTAATTGACGAGGCGTTTGACGGATGGCGTGACGAGAAGAACAAGTACGACTACCACACACTCATCGATCAGTGGTGGAAGAGCGATGTTGATGCTCTCGTACTGCGTGACCGCAACCATTCAAGCATCATCAGTTGGAGCAATGGTAATGAGGTTATTGAGCGCAAGAAGCTGGAGGTTGTCATGACCTCGAAAAAACTTGCCGACCGTATGCGCGAGCTCGATCCTACACGTCCTGTCACACAGGCACTGGCAGCTTGGGACAGTGATTGGGAAATCTACGACCCACTTGCTGCAACACTTGATATTACAGGTTATAACTACATGATAAACAGGGCAGAGAGCGACCACGCGAGAATACCTGAGAGAATAATGTGGCAGACAGAATCCTTCCCTCGTCACGCCTTCTCAAACTGGAAGACGGTGGCAGACCATCCTTATATTATTGGTGACTTCGTGTGGACTGCTTTGGATTATGTTGGCGAAAGCAGCATCGGTGCTTGGCACTATAAGGGCGAGAACCAGGGCGAGAATTGGCAGGGTGACCACTTCCCTTGGCATGGTGCCTACTGTGGCGACATAGACGTTACCGGTTGGCGCAAACCTATCTCTCATTACCGCGAGATTCTTTGGTCTGACAAACCTTCACTCTACATGGCAGTAAAAGAGCCTCAGGGTTATATTGGTGAGTTCAAGGAGACCTCTTGGTCAGTTTGGCCCACATGGGAATCATGGAACTGGAAGGGACACGAAGGAAAGGCTATTGATGTGGAAATTTACTCTCGTTATCCCAAGGTGCGCCTCTATTATAATGATCAGTTGATTGGTGAAAAGCAAACAACCCGTTCTGAAGAGTTTAAAGCCATATTCACGCTCAACTATGCTCCAGGCACACTTCGCTCTGTAGGAGTGGATAGCAATGGCAAAGAGATAGCAGAATCCGCCCAGACACTTCAAACATCAGGAGAAGCCACACAACTACGTCTTACCCCAACAGCTACTAAGATGAAAGCTGATGGTCAGGACATCGTGTGGGTAGAAGTACAGCTGCTCGACAAGAATGGTATTCCTGTACCTGACACCTCAGACGAACTCCAATTCTCTGTCACTGGTCCTGTACAAATCCTTGCCACAGGTACTGCCGATATGAAGGACATGGAGCCTTATGTTACCCCTCAATGTAAGGCGTGGAAAGGACGTGCAATCTGCGCCGTTCGTAGCACCAAGAAGAGGGGAAATGCTAAGCTTACGGTAAAGACAAAAGCTTATAGTTCAACAATAGTGTTGAAAACAAAGTAACACCAAATTATTGCTGTCCGGTAAAACTCTAAAAAGCATAAAGAATCATCCGAATCGCCTATAAAATGGTGGTTCGGATGATTCTTTTAAAAGTAAGCCCCTAATCAAAAGCAAGTTCTAATGCAGGTTCAATATTTGGAGGTTCATAATTGGCTTTTTGAAGAATATATTCCCAATCCTTTTCGGGTTTTTCAAGAAAGGCAATGAAATCGACATAGTACATTAGCATAAGTCTGGTCATGGTAACCAAATTAGAGAAAGAACAGTGTCTTTTAAGTTTACGTTGCATGATTGTACACAGCAAATTAGCAATGAGAACTACCCATGTCTGCAATTCTCCATTTCGGTTCATGAGAATCCCTAATAAAATTTCTTTCGGCTTGCATTATAAAGAAATAAAAAAAATAATAGTTATTTTGCATTGAAAAAATATTTTCATAGATAAAGCATCAATAAACCAAAGGTGCCAATTTAAGAAAAGAAAGATTACCGAAGAGCAGAAAAACAATCTGGAACAACAGGCAGCCAAGCATAAAGCTACTCATATTTTCATTTCAGCCAAGAACCGTGTAAACACAGTTGAGCTGGAAGAATTACTCGTAAAAACCGCCAACCTTCCAAGTGTAACTCAGAATGATGTAATTGTAACCAACATTCGTCATTACGAAGCCCTTACCCACGCGCAGGAAGCTATTCACCGCGTAAAGGAAGGACTGAATAATAACATCTCAGGCGATTTCCTTTCACAGGATATCCGTGAATGTATGCACTATCTTGGGGAAATTACCGGAACTATTTCTAATGATGAAATTTTAGGGAATATTTTCTCGCATTTCTGCATCGGAAAATAATTAATGATTATCATCGATTAGCATATATTACTATTGATAGTTAAGGCGTTCATTTTGAGCGCCTTTCTTTTTGTATGCATTATCGACATTAATCGATAATTAATAAACCACATCTTTAAGTAACATAAATTTCGCAGTGGCGAAAATAACCATTGCGAAATTTCATTGTTTATTTAGAAACATCTATATTTGTATCAAATCTCGCCGCCGCGAAAATAACGATGGCGATAAAATGGATAAGCCTTATGAAATTTTATAACCGAGAACAAGAATTAGAGCTATTGGTTCAGACAAGAGATGTTGCATTCAACAATCATTCTCAAATGACTGCTTTGACCGGACGCAGACGTATCGGTAAGACAAAGCTGATTTTAAAGAGTTGTGAAAGCACACCTACAGTATATCTATTTGTTCGCAGAAGTAATGAGGCTACATTATGTTCACAGTTTGCAGAAACGGTAAGTCGCTCATTAAATACATACATTTCATCTGAGGTTACCTCTTTTGTGAGTCTATTTGAATCTTTAATGACTATTGGTAAAAACCTATCGTTTAATTTAGTCATAGATGAATTTCAAGAGTTTTTTTACATAAACCCATCCATATATAGTGGAATACAAGATGTTTGGGATAGATACAAAGATATAACTCACCTTAATTGGATCGCGAGCGGTTCTGTCTATACACTTATGCACAGAATCTTTATGGACTATAAAGAGCCTTTGTATGGACGTTGCGATAGTATTATCAAATTAAAACCTTTTACTACTACTGTTCTCAAACAAATATTATCCGATTATCATCCGAGCTATACGAATGATGATCTTTTAGCCCTTTATACACTTACAGGTGGAGTTCCCAAATATATTGAGCTTCTACTGGATAAGGGCTGTTTCACAATGAAAAAAATGATCGATTCCGTTATACAAGAAAATTCTATTTTTCTTGAAGAAGGAAACGTTTTGCTCATTCAGGAATTTGGAAAAAAATATGGTAATTATTATGCTATTCTTTCGGCCATTGCTTCTGGGAATAACACTGCTTCTGGAATATCTGAATTTATAGGTAATGCCAGCGTGGGAGGTTTATTGCAACGTCTGGAAGAGGATTATGAAGCGATTGCTAAGAAAAGGCCTATATTAGCTAAAGAAGGGACTCAAAATGTACGATATGAAATTACTGATAACTTTTTGCGCTTCTGGTTCAGATACATTGTGAAACATCAGGATTTCGTACAAGCTGGATTATTCACAAAACTTGCCGAAATCGTAAAAGCTGATTATCCGACCTATTCCGGTTCGACATTGGAACGGTACTTTCGTGAACAACTCAGAGAAAAACAGATTTATAAAAACATAGGTTCCTGGTGGAAAACCTCTAAAGGAAAGAATGTGGACCAGAATGAAATAGATATCATTGCAATTTCAGCAGAATCATCCAAAGTCTTTATTGCCGAAGTAAAACGTCAACGCAAGAACTTCAAGCCAGAACTATTTCAACAAAAGATTGAAACAGTACGCACGAGATTGTTCTTTAAATATGAAATAGAGACTGCTTGCCTGACTCTCGAAGATATGTAATTCTATTGAAATGAATAAATTAAGATATAGATGGAATGAACTTATTTCAAATACGCTCTCAATATAACCAAAGACATAATAATACATCAACTATTTTTTAGCCAAATGCTGCCAAACGAAGCCACAAGCATCCACTGATCCGCAAAGTATAGGAATCAAATAGTTATTAGCATATATTTGCGCACAAACAATAACTATTGATTAATATGATAGCTAAGAAAACAGACTATATTATCATCTATTTATTTCTTTTTGCATCAATATTGTGCATTGCTATGACATTTCGTTTGTTTGTGGTGAAAGAACTACAGATGGATGAGTTTACGGGAGTTGTGGCTTTTACGATTTGTTGTCTGTTACTAAGTGCAATCTATATAAGTTTCCAATCCATTGTAAATGAATATCTGTTGCCTATAGTAGAACGTATCTTTCAAAATAAAAAAAAGTCTTTATCTCAATCTAACTCACAGATAGAACCACAATCAAAATCAAAAGATATCTGCTCAGTGGTTTGTACCTAAAACTTATTCGGAAAGGTCGTGGACGAAGTTGACAATGGTTGACAATGGTTTACGATAGTTGACATATTTCGGACGAAATAAAAGAGAACTAACATCTTAAAATGAGCAGCAGACTTTCTTTCATAAAGGTATAGCAGAACCCGAAAAACCAAAATATTATACGGTAGCGGAAGCTATGGAGAAATTTTATCTGACACGTGACCAACTCTACAATTATGCGAAATACCACAATATATCCAAAGTTAAGGTTGGCAAATACACTAAGATTTCCAAATCAGAGAATTTAGGTACAACACCACACCGGGGGATATTTCCACAAGAATTCACAAAATCAGAGTTAAACTGTTTTCATACATCAAATATTTTATCGATATGCTCAACTTTTTATAAATCATTTTCTTACGATTTTAATTCTTACAACAGGTTAATATATATCAATTAATTTTGAAAACTGAGATTTATGTCGTACATTTGGAAATAGAATTATTATCTACCACAATAGAAAACTAAGAAAGCCAAAATGAACGCCAATAAATAGAGGTTGATTCATAACAACTTAAGTTTTATATATATACATCTTGATAAACTAAGGAAAAGAAACAGCTTATCATCTTAATCAATTACTACATATTAGTTCGCAGAGATCTCTTAGACTGCAGAATAATTGGTAATAACCCTTGTAAATTAACAACCTGGAGTATCAATAATTACAGTAAAGAATAAATCACACATCTACCGATTCATTTATATAAATTCTCAACTATAGAGAAATTCTACACATTTTAAAATAAATATTATGCCTAAAGGAAAAGAAGTAAAAGAGAAATCTCAAAAAAAAGAAGCTGTAAAAAGTCTGAAAGAAAAAAGAGCTGACAAAGCCTTAAAACGAAAAAATAGAAGTGATGATTAATTCATAATTAAAAGCTATCTATTAAGAGATCCTAAAATGTTACATTTTACATCAACCCTTCTCCAATGTCGATAGACAAAGAGAAGGGTTTTTAGTTTAAATCACTCAATATAAACAGTCATGATTGAAGTAAAAAAAGAAGGAGTTATATTATCAAAGTCCGATTTGGAGTTTGAAAATGAAGGCATATTAAACCCTGCCATAATTCGTGTAGGCGACAGCGTTCATGTATTTTATCGGGCAGTTCAACTCTGGAATCAATCAACGATTGGTTATTGCCGGTTGGACGGACCATTTAATGTAGCTGAAAGAGGTGATAAGCCTCTTATAGTTCCCGAGTTTAGTTATGAATCACAAGGCGTTGAAGATCCCCGTATTGTTAAGATTGACGATACCTATTATATGTCTTATACGGGATATGATGGGACCAATGCCCGCGGTGCTTTAGCCACATCAAAAGATTTAGTACATTTCACGAAACAAGGACTCGTAGTTCCTGATATTTCATACGCACATTTTGTATTTCTTGTAGAATCAGCCGGTAAAGTAAATGAGAATTACTATCATAATCATAAATTCTATTATCAGGAATCTGATCCTGATAAAAAAATCCTGTTATGGGATAAAAATGTAGTTTTCTTTCCACGCAAAATTAATGGGAATTTAGTATTTCTGCATCGCATAAGACCTGGAATTCAGATTGTATCCGTTAAAAACATAAAAGATCTGACCCCAGAATACTGGGAAAACTATTTTCAAAACTTTCAGGATCATATTGTAATGGATCCTGTCTATCAGCACGAATGCAATTATATAGGAGGTGGATGCCCTCCCATTGAAACAAAACATGGATGGCTGCTAATATACCATGGCGTAGAAGAAACCGAAAACGGGCTAGTCTATTCCGCCTGTGCTGCTTTACTTGATTTGAATGATCCTTCCAAAGAACTGGCCCGACTACCCAATGCATTGTTTTCCCCGGAATACAATTGGGAACTAAATGGTTACGTTAATAACGTTTGTTTCCCAACCGGAACAGCCTTATTTGGCGATACCTTATTTATTTATTACGGTGCTGCCGATTCTTCTATAGCATGTGCATCGTTGAATCTAACAGCTTTAGTAGAAGAATTAACGGCTAAATACAGAAACAATGAAAAATAATATCACCCCTCAAGCCGAAATTTTATTTATAACGTCTTATCCACCTCGCGAATGCGGTATAGCAACCTATTCACAAGATTTAATTACCACTTTAAATAAGAAATTCAGCAATTCATTATCTATTAAAGTTTGCGCACTAGAAACAGGCAAAGTCAGTTACAACTATCCTGAAGAAGTAAAATACACTCTTGATACTTCGCAGATTGCTTCATATACAGATCTGGCTCAGAATATTAATAATGATAGCCAGATTCAACTCGTACTGATTCAGCATGAGTTTGGCTTCTATAAATATCAGGAGCAAGCATTTCTGCAGTTATTGAATGATCTTACTAAACCGGTTGCGTTAGTCTTTCACACTGTGCTTCCCAATCCGGATGCACAATTGGAACTAAAAGTCAAAAATATTGCAGCTGCCTGTCAGTCTATTGTTGTTATGACTAAAACTTCGGCCAAGATACTGATGAGTGATTATGGCATTCTGAGAAAGAAAATAACGGTGATAGCTCACGGAACGCACTTAGTGCTTCATCTGAACGAAGATTTTTTAAAAGAAAAATACGGTTTAGCCAGTCGTAAAGTACTTACAACCTTCGGACTACTTAGTTCCGGAAAGAGTATTGAAACTACATTGAATGCTTTGCCGGCAATAATAAAACAATCTCCCGAGGTAGTGTTTCTGATTATTGGTAAAACACACCCCGAGGTTGTAAAGAACGAGGGCGAAATATACAGAGAAAATCTTATTCAGATAGTGAATGATCTCAATATTAAAGGCCACGTGATATTTATTAATAAATACCTGTCATTGCCTGAATTGCTTGAATATTTACAGCTTACTGATATTTATCTGTTCACCACGAACGATCCCAATCAGGCAGTAAGTGGCACGTTTGTGTATGCCATGAGCTGCGGTTGTCCTATCATCTCCACACCAATTCCACATGCAAAAGAAGTTTTGACTAAAGATACAGGGATTATTTTTGATTTTCGGAATTCGGAACAATTAGCAGCAGGTGTAAACCTTTTACTTAACAATAATACGTTGCGAAAAAGCTTTAGAACAAACACTCTACAAAAGATTGTATATACTGCCTGGGAAAACTCAGCTGTAGCACATGCCATGTTATTCAAATCTATATCTGATAATAAGATTCAGATTAAATACAATTTACCGGAAATTAATATGGGTCATCTGAAGTCGATGACAACTGATGTTGGGATGATTCAGTTTTCAAAAATCAATCAACCCGATCTCTCCTCGGGTTATACACTCGACGACAATGCCCGCGCACTGGTGGCAACTTGCATGTACTTTGAATTGAACGGTGAAAAAGAAAGTATTAATCTTATTTATAAATATCTCGCTTTCATAAAATCCTGCCAGCAACCATCCGGTAACTTTTTAAATTATGTTGATCTGGAGAAGAACTTTACGGATCAGAATAAGGAAGTCAATCTAGATGATTCTAATGGAAGAGCCCTCTGGTCATTAGGCTATATAGTCTCTTTGAAAGATATTCTGCCCGAAGCAATGATTACTGATGCCATCTCTATCTTTGAGAAAGCATTGCCAAGTATGAAAGCTGTAAAATCGCCACGCTCAATGGCCTTTGCCATGAAAGGACTTTTCTATTTTCACAAGGCAGAAAAAGACACTGATCATCTGGATCTGGTAAAAACGTATGCTAAGCGCTTGCTTCTGTTGTATAAAAAGGAATCATCCGAATCATGGGAATGGTATGAAAGCTACCTGACTTATGCCAACAGCATTTTGCCAGAAGCCATGCTATTTGCCTTTTTGATGACAGGTGAAAGCATTTACAAAGATATAGCCCTAACATCATTCAAATTTCTGCTATCGCATATTTTTAATAAGAATGGAATTGAAGTTATTTCCAATAGGAGTTGGTTGTTGAAAGGTCAGAAAGCAGCACGGTTTGGCGAACAGCCCATCGATGTTGCTTACACCATTATGACGCTAAGTACATTCTATAAGGAGTTTAAGGATGAAGAGTATCGAAAAAAAATGGAAATAGCATTCAACTGGTTCTTAGGAAATAACCGACTACATCAAATTGTTTACAATCCATGTACAGGTGGCTGTTATGATGGACTGGAAGAGACCCATGTGAATCTCAATCAAGGGGCCGAATCGACTGTAAGTTACCTAATGGCAAGATTAACTATAGAAAAGTATAGAAAGATAAGCAATGCTTTATAGGAAAGTAAAGGCAATTTTTTAAGAAAAAAAAAGATCTAATAAAAGTATAATTCGCCTAATAATTGAGTCTTTACAACAAAAATTTAAGGTAAAGCAAACTAAAGTAAAAAATAATTTTAGTTTGCTTTTTTTATTTTAGTTTTTGTTGTTACTTTGTTGCTCAAAACAGACAATAACCAGCAACAGAAAATCATATAAGAACAATAAAAAGGCCTCAACAAAGGCATAAAAAAGCCTGAGAAGCTAAGAAAAAGGCTTATAACAACGATTCATAAAAGTAGTATAAAATGAAAAAAAATCGAATTAGTTCTTTAAGTTTTCTCTCACGATTCTTCTTTCTGATGCTAACTCCCGCCTTCTTTCAGTACTTTGCCATTGGATTCATTTGGCATTCTATTTACTGGGGAGCTGTTACAATGGTTATGATTATATGGGTAATATTCCTGCTGTTGACACCTATATTAGGGCGCATTGGATGTGGATGGTTTTGTTTCATGGGAACAGCATATGACTGCGTCCATCATGCAAGAAAACCGAAAGCAGAATACCGTAAAACAATGACATGGTTTCGCGTACTTATGCAAATTATGTTCTTCACTTCTGCCTTTGCATTCTTTTACCTGAACATACAGCGCGGAACAATAAACGGATTCCATTTCAATCCCTTCAGATTAGAACCAAGCTTTAACAGGCATTACTGTTTGGTATGGTGCGTAGATATTGGCATGGCAAGTCTGACGGCACTTCTTACAAATAAGCGGTGGGGATGCCGTAACATGTGTATCTTCGGATTCCCGGCCTCATATCTCGCAAAATATTCAAGGCTTGTACCAGTAGTCGATACAGAGAAATGCGTAAACTGCGGGTTGTGTGAGACTGATTGCAGAACGGGCGTGCACCTGCTGCAGTATGTAAAGGACAACAAGGGTCTCGTGGCCGACTCTGAGTGTGTAATGTGCGGGAGCTGCTCTGTTATATGTAAGAAGGATGCGATAAAATATCAATTTGTATGGAACAGAAAAGAATTCCTGAACAATAGATAAGAACTCTCTAATATAACGATTCTAAGACAAAAGCGAACTCTTTGTCGCAAAGATATCAAAGGTAAAGTGTATGACAATTCTTCATAGATGAAATCTACACCGCACAAGTACCTTCACCACCAAAATCATTCCCCGTTTTACCATGATACTCCGGATGCCTTTTTAGCCAAACCACTGCATACGAGCAAGTAGCCACCGGTTTATATCCGTTTTCCAAAGCATAGTCATAGGCAGCTTTAACCAAAGCTGATGCTATACCTCTGCCTCCTAATTCTTCAGGAACAATCGTATGACGAATATCTAATCCTCCATCTACCAGCCGATAAGATACATAGGCAGTTACTCCATCAACCATCATCTGGAAAATTCCATTTTCTTTATCATGTTCTATCTTCATAATCTTTCATTTGTTAGTCCACCCAAATATAATCAATTTTCAATGATCGTTAGAGATTTCAATATAGAAATATAACTAATATAATTGAGCATATATAAGGTTTCATTTGTTATAACAATATAATTCCTTAAAATCAGGACTCATGGCACAATACTACAAATGGTGGATTTTAAGTATCTGTTTGTTATCTATCTATCCAGATACATCAATAGCACAAAAGGCAGATATATTTCCGCCCGATTCATTAATTACGATAGGATATGCTACCGGAAAGCTAAAGAATGTTTCGGGATCTGTAGAGAAAGTTACGGAAAATCAGATGAACAGGGAACAAATAACTACCCCTCTGGATGCTATACGTGGACGGGTACCGGGATTAACTATTCAGCGTAGCACAAACAGTCCGGCAGCTCTGGATGCTGTACGGTTACGTGGCACAACCTCATTAACCAGTGGCAACGATCCGCTGATTATAGTTGATGGTGTTTTCGGTGATTTAAGTATGCTTGCCTCTATTTACCCCACTGACATAGAGAGTTTCACTATCTTGAAGGATGCATCTGAGACAGCACAGTACGGATCGCGCGGTGCTTCAGGCGTAATCGAAATAACAACAAAGAAGGGAATCAGTGACAAGACAAGAGTGAGCTATAATAGCAGTTTCGGTATTGCCTCAGTCTACAAGAATCTGAAAATGCTTTCTGCCGATGAATTTCGGAAAGTGGCGTCCGATCGAAACATTTCCATTCTGGATAAAGGGTACAGTACTGATTTTCAGAAAGAAACAGAACAAACCGGACTGCAGCAAAATCATAACGTTGCTTTCTATGGAGGAACTCAGGCTTCCAGTTATCGTGTTTCCGTGGGGCTTATGAACCGCCAGGGAGTAATTCTGAATGAAGATATGAAAATTTTAACTTCCAATATGAACATGGTGCAGGAAGTCTTCGACGGTTTTGTAAAATGCGATCTGGGTATGTTTGGCTCTGTTCAGAAGAATCGGAATTTGTTCGATTATCAAAAGACATTCTATTCGGCAGCCACTTTCAATCCTACTTTCCCCAATCATAAGAATCCGGAAACAGACTCCTGGGATATGATCACGAATGCCAGCCAGATTACTAACCCATTGGCCTGGATGGAGGTGAAAGACAATGATGCTACTTCGCATATCAGTGGTCATGCCCGACTAACATTCCACCTGTCCGAAAGCTGGAAACTAGCAATGTTTGGTGCGTATACCAATAATATTGTGGAGAACTCACAATATCTGCCCACCTCAGTCTGGGCACACGGACAAGCTTATAAAGGAACACGAAAAAAAGAGTCATTGCTTGGGAACATGATGCTAACCTACAAAAAGAACTGGAAAAAACATTTCTTTGATGCACTGGTACTGGCTGAATTGCAAAAAGAAACATACACCGGTTTCTACACCACAGTAACAAATTTCAGCACAGACAAATTTGGATACGACAACTTGCAGTCGGGAGCAATCCGTTTGTGGGAAGGGACGAATTCCTATTATGAAGAACCTCGCCTGGTCTCATTTCTGGGACGCTTTAATTATACATTTACCGACCGTTATATTTTCACAATCAATACCCGTACAGATGCCTCTTCCAAATTCGGAAAAAATCATAAATGGGGATTCTTTCCTTCTTTTTCGGCTGCCTGGGTAATGAGCGAAGAGAAGTTCATGAAGCACCTGTCGATGGTAAATAACCTGAAGTTTCGCATCGGATACGGATTGGCAGGAAATCAAAGCGGAATTGATTCATACACTACACTGAATCTGGTAAAACCAAACGGAGTTATTCCTGTGGGATCTTCTACAGTGGTATCGCTGGGTGATATACGGAATACGAATCCAAACTTGAAATGGGAAGTAAAGCATACTTTCAATACAGGAATTGACATAGCTTTGTTCGATAACCGCTTGTTACTTTCGGCTAATTATTATACATCGAAGACAAAAGATATGCTCTATCTGTATAATGTGAGTGTACCTCCTTTCACCTACAACACATTATTGGCAAATATCGGCTCTATGCGAAATAGTGGAACAGAAATTGCAATTGGAATAACGCCTCTGAAAGCCAAGGATATGGAACTGAATATCAACGCCAATATTACTTTTCAGCAAAACAAGCTGTTGTCATTGAGCGGTTATTACAATGGAGAAGCCATTTCGGCCTCTAAATACAAAAGTCTGGCAAGTCTGAACGGTGCCGGATTTCACGGAGGATATAACAACATTGTATATCAGGTAGTGGGGCAACCACTAGGTGTATTCTACCTGCCGCATTCCAAAGGGCTGGTCACTGGCTCCAACGGCGGATCAGTATATGATATTGCAGACCTGAACGGAGGAGGTGTCAGTCTGGAAGACGGAGAAGACCGTTATGTGGCAGGACAGGCTGTACCCAAAGCTTTGCTGGGGTCTAACATCAGTTTACGTTACAAACGTTGGGATATCTCAATACAGATCAACGGAGCTTTCGGGCATAAAATCTATAACGGTACTTCACTGACTTATATGAATATGAATATATTACCGGATTATAATGTGATGAAAGAGGCACCACAGCGTAACATCAAAGACCAGACAGCTACTGATTACTGGCTGGAGCGGGGTGACTATATTAATTTCGACTACTTAACAGTTGGGTGGAACGTACCTGTGCAAAAAATAAAGAAGTATATCCAGTCGCTCCGCCTGGCGTTTACCGTCAATAATCTGGCTACAATTAGCGGATATTCCGGACTTACGCCCATGATTAACAGTTCAACGGTGAATAATACGCTTGGTTTGGACGACAAACGTGGATACCCTTTGGCACGGACTTATACGCTAGGATTGAGTATTAATTTTTAATGGAGGAAATTCAAATGAAACGCCAGTATATTTATGTTTTCTCATGTGTTGTTTTGATAATGTTATCTGCTGCGTGCAACAAATTTCTGGAAGAAACCCCGCGTGATAAACTGCCTGAAAAGGAAGCTTACAAAACGCTTTCAGATGTCTACCTCAACGCTGTTGCTTCATTGTACACGTATGTTGGTGGATATAACGACAGCCAGGGATTACAAGGTACAGGACGCGGTGTTTATGACCTGAATACATTCACTACAGACGAGGCTATTATGCCCACTCGTGGCGGTGACTGGTATGACGGCGGCTTCTGGCAAGGGCTGTTTCTGCATAAATGGGGAACGGACAATGACGCTATTCAGGCTACATGGGAATATCTCTATAAAGTGGTGAATCTTTGCAACAAATCTTTAGAGGAGATTGACCGTTTTGCAGAGACACATTCAGATGCCGAACTGCCAGTTTACCGGGCGGAAGTACGCGCCATGCGCGCTATGTACTATTATTATCTTATGGATTTGTTTGGAAGAGTTCCGTTGATACTATCTTCCTCAACACCAATGAAAGAAGTGGTCCAGAAAGAGCGGAAAGAAATATTCGACTTTGTAGTGAAAGAATTGCAGGCAACCGCCCCTCTATTGACTGCAGCACGTAGTAACCAGTCCGGAGATTACTACGGACGTCTCACTCGTCCGGTTATCTGTTTTTTGCTGGCAAAACTGACTTTAAATGCAGAGATCTACACCGATAATAACTGGACGGATAACATACGTCCAGACGGAAAATCAATTTACTTCGAAGTGGATGGTAAACAGTTGAATGCTTGGCAAGCAACAGCCGCTTATTGTGATATGATCACGGCATTAGGATACCAGTTAGAGCCACAATACGAAAGCAACTTTGCAGTATTCAATGAATCATCTAATGAGAATATATTTACCATTCCAATGAATAAAACAATGTACACTAACCAGATGCAATATCTTTTCCGTTCCCGTCATTACAACCATGCCAAAGCCTACGGACTTGGAGGCGAAAACGGCTCGAGTGCTACTATAGAGGCACTCAATACGTTCGGTTATTGTACAAAGACAATAGACCCTCGTTTTGATAAATGCTATTTTGCCGGAATCGTGTATGATCTGAAAGGAAACGTGGTGAAACTGGATAACGGAACAGTCCTGGAATACTTCCCCTTGAAAGTGCTTCTGGATGTTTCAAATACTCCTTATGAGAAAACAGCGGGTGCACGTATGAAGAAGTATGAAGTAGACGCAACGGGAACAAAAGATGGTAAGTTAATGGAGAATGACATTGTTTTGTTCCGCTATGCAGATGTACTGTTGATGAAAAGCGAAGCCAAAGTCCGCAATGGTGATGACGGAGATGCAGAGTTGAATGAGGTTCGTAATCGCGTTAGTGCACCTGCCCGGAAAGCAACTTTAGAGAATCTACTAGCCGAAAGACAACTGGAATTAGCTTGGGAGGGCTGGAGGCGACAGGACTTAATACGCTTCGGCCAGTTTACAAGAGCATATAGCAGCCGTCCACAACTTCCTAACGAAGAGAACGGATACACAACTGTTTTTCCTATTCCAGAAAAAGTAAAGGGAATGAATCCGCAACTAATACAGAATGTTGGGTATTAACAGTGTACGCCATTATTTCGTGCAGAAAATATGAATCGTGTAATTTTCTTTCATTTTACTTTTTTTATTGCATTATTTTTTATTTATTTGTTACTCATAATCAAACGAGTAACAGATAAATAACAGACAGCACAATGAAAATTGATAATTCATCCAATGCTGTTTTTTTAATCAGATAATCATTTCTATTAATCTCTTAATATTTTTAAAGTTATGTTTGATACAAGTCATCTTCATCCTATGCTGGTTCATTTTCCAATAGCATTGGTCATGTTCGGATTCATTATTGAATTAGCTTCTTTAATTATTAAAAAGGAATTGTGCTTACCAAAGCTGAGTCTGTATTTGTTGGTCACTGGTACATTGGCTACTGTAGTTACATGGTTATCGGGAGAATTATTTACGTCTGAGATGTCGGGCGCAGCAGGTTCTGTTAAGGAGTCTCATGAATTATTTGCCTTCATTACAATGTGTTTGCTTATTGTAACTTCAGTAATACGATTAATGCTTGCTTCAGGTAAAAAAGAGAACAGCACACTTAAATGGATTTCTTTTATTTTGTATGGCATTGCTGCCATTACTGTTAATATTACTGGTTTTTTTGGTGGTACATTAGTTTATAATTATATGATGCCTCTTTAATATTAATTTTTTAAAACCAAGAAAATGAAGAAATTTTTATTTTTTGCTGCAATGGGTATCCAGCTCCCCCATCTTCCACTAAAAACGCACAAAAAGCCCTCACAAAAGGGCTTTCAACTAGTAGCAGATAAAAAAGTTCAACTTTTTATCTGCTACTAAATCAGAACTATCTGCTACTAAATCAAACGTTCCGCAACATCATAATAAGTATTCCCGTTAATCCTTCGGTTAGGAATATTTAGCTTTCTGAGGATACGACCGAAATGAATGACGTTTATGGCATAAAGATAATGCAAAAAGGATACGAAATTCAAATAAAATACGCACTTTATTTTAATTGTTTTTTACCGTAGGACACCTATAAAATTAACTAATTTTCCCTAATAAGTTAATCCAATTTGTAAAGAGATGTAAGTGAGCCCTCATCTGTGAACCCATGGGTTCTCGGATGAAGAACGATGAGTTCTCAACTGAGGACTCATGGGTTCACGGCTGTGGGCTTACTTAGTTAAAGCGGAAAAAATGAGTAACTGATTAAATAAGATACCATAATAATAACCAAGGAACATTAAGCTCAGATTTTATTATTTTGTGCATTGATTTAGCGTAGTGAAGTGGGAAAATATATCTATTAAAATGATATGACAACCACTTAACATTTACGGTTCATACTCCCATAAAAGTGAGCGAATACGACTTTGAAACACTGTTAGAGAAAACTGAGCAGGCTGTGATTTCCCCAATTATACATAATTGGAATATCAGGTTAGTAGCAGATAGCAAATGTTAGTAGCAGATAAATTGTATAGAAAGTTTATCTGATACTAGTTTATTTTATTAGTTATCAAGTAATTAATGTTACTTTAGTAGCAGGTAGCAGATAAATTTATTTTTTATTTTAAATAACCGGGAAAGAGACCTAATTGGAAGGTAAAAAGAATTACAAGAAAAAAAATAAAGATAGGCAGATTGATTATCATAGCCACGGGTAGTAATAAACATCTTATAAACATTGCCTTCTTTCATCACGAATGGGTCCCGGAATTCATTAGCATCATATCCGTTGGCAGCCTGAAGAGAATCTTCACTCCCTTACCCATAATATAGAAGCGTGATGAATGATAGAATTCAATTATTGTCACCATAAAAAAACTGTATATCTTTCTCTAATGGAAATTGAGAAAGATACACAGCCTTTTTGGAATTTTGGTTTGGTGATAATCCAATTAATTTTTATTATAAAAACATTTATCTGCTTTTTTCAAAGCCTTATACATTGAAGAAGCCCAAAAGTTACGCAATCCAAAGCCTCCGGCTTTTCCTTGCACAGAACTGCTAGACAATATCTTTCTTGATGAAAGATCGAAATATACAACTTGATAGGTTCCTTGATTGCTCGCTTTGTCCAATAGCTGTGCAACAACAATTAGCCCCACACCTTTTTCATCCTTTATAGGTAATGATTTTATATGCTCAGATAAAAGATTTGAGTCTAACACGTATTTTTTACTATTAGCCATTATTCCATTCAAATTCAATTGTGTATTCATTTGATTCACAACGTCGAGTTCAATCTTATCCACATCTTTCTTGAGCAATTTAGCAACATCATATTTCCGGGCTTCTGAGATAAAAAGCGTGTTAATATCGCCAAACATCTTTTTAAACTGTTCAGGAGTTTCTACAGCCCCATACACCTTTGCCAAAGAGTAATCAACTCCATAGAAATTTACATTTCTAATTTCTTTTAGTTCTCCACTGTTTTGCCCTAGAGCAAATGAACTAACTAATAATAATAACAATAATAAATTCTTTTTCATAACAATAATTAATTTAAGAATGAATACTTAATATTATACAATATATAATGGTAAAGAATACTCTACTAACGCAAATCTATAAATTTAATTGCTTTTCTACTCATGGGTGGCATTTGTTTCTTCAAAACATATTCCGTAGACTCAAAATTAATAGTAGGTGCTACTCTGACTTTTGAACGGAACATATCTTTTATCTCTTTTGAGAAGGCTACGCTCTTGTCATCACTCCCTACCCTGACAAGTATTTCGTCTGTTCCAATATCATTAGTATATACCTCTATAATATAGTTCTTTATCTTTGGTATATTATCCAATATATCAAAAAGAGCCGGTGGATACAGCGTGGTGCCTTTAAACTTTATCATCTGTCCTTTGCGTCCCAACACCGGACTCAAACGTATTGTTTTTCTTCCACAAGCACATGGCTCATCGTGATAATAACAAAGGTCTCCGGTTTTGAAACGTAATAACGGCATACCTTTAACTCCTAACGTTGTAATAGTTACTTCGCCCGGTTCTCCTTTTTTCACCGGCTTATTATCATCGTCAAGAAATTCCACTATAATTAAATCGGGTTGAAGATGCCCACCATGAAATTGCTCGCATTCTGTAAATGACGACTGCATCTCTGTAGAGGCATAAGTAGAAAATAATTGAAGAGAATTCCACTTCTCATGTATCCTTCTGCCCAAAGTGTTCAACGAGAAATCGGGAGTACGCAAGGCCTCTCCTATACAAACACATTTCTTCATTGAACTGGCATTGTAATCTATTCCATTTTTCTCTGCAAAGTCAATCAATTTGATAAGAAATGAAGGTACTACCATTCCACATGTTGGATGAATGCGTTGAATGGTATCCCATTGAAGTTCGGGTATTCCATTACCCACACGTGCCACTCCCATTCCTAGTTCACGAGCACCCATAAAATATGCCAACCCAGCCATAAAACGACGATCTAGCGTTGTCATAAGCTGCATAATATCTTTTTTTAACAATCCAGCTGTTGTAAACGAAAGATAATCATTATAAGCCAATCGGTCAAGATCCTCTGATGTTAATACAAATGTTACAGGGTCACCTAATGTACCCGAAGTTGTAACATAATCTATTACATCATCTTTTGAAACGCAGATAAAAGAGTCATTATTAAGCTGAAGATCTTTCTTTGTTGTAACGGGGATTTGCTGTAAATCTTCAATTTTCTTAATTTTAGCAATATCAATATGGTGTTCTTTGAACATCTTTTGGTAAAAAGCAGAATGAGCTTGCAAATAAGCCAAAGCTTCTGCCAGTCTTTGTTCTTGAAATATCTTTATCTCCTCTGGGGAAAAGAATTGGATATTCTGATCTTTTTTCATTTCACAAATTTTTAGTTAGTTTATTTTGAACACGTGTTCTCTCATCAAATTTTGGAATCTTTTTGTTCAGTGCTTTCTTCCAATAATTTACAGCTTTAGGCTTATTTCCCAATGCATGATAATAATCACCTAACAATTCGTATGTATAATACATCTCAGGATTAGAGGCCTCATAAATTCTCAGGATATTTTCTGCGACTCTCTCTCTCTTGTTTATTTGTACACGGATTAGTTTGGTGTACTTCTTATAAATCAATAGTTGATTATACATGGACGTTTTTAGAAATGCATCTTCTGGAATTATCTTTAACTTATCACATATTTCCTTACTAAAGTCTACCTTTCCATTAAATATCTTATTTAAATCATAAGCAATATATTTTCCACATTGCCAAGGAGAAGTAGACACCCAGATCAATCTCTTCTCTGGTTTAAATATCACTGAATGATGCGCAATAAACTGATTGATTGACATCTCATTGCATAATCCAATATCAGTGTTGTTTATTCCTTTAAAATTGCGAAGAATACTGGCTGCTTTTCTTTCATCTATAGGGGTATTCTTCTTCAACAGTTCTTTTAAACGTGCATAGCGATAAGGACTATCTGATTTTAGTATATTCTCCAGATTCCCTTTATCCTGACTAAATTCTTTGGATTGATAGTGATTAGTGCAAATAATCTGTTCTCCCTCCCCGGCAAACAAAGCTATATGTTCGGGTGATTTCTCAATAATTGCCGCTCTACCATCCTTTGCCGAACCAATTAATATTGACTCGGACACAAAAGTCTTTCTTTTCTGAGCAATGGCATATGCCTCCTTAATAGTAGAGGCATATTGAAGTATCTCTCTGGTAAGTATCGAAATTGGAGTGGCAGAAGATGTTGGCATAGTAGACTTTGCCGCATTTATGGTTACAGTCAGTCCTGTTTCATTCATACCCGACATCACTCCGGTCATACCCGGCCAGCCAACAGAAGCAAACTTATAACCTTTATCGGGAATATAAAATGCAATTTGCTTGTTCCGTGCAAAATCATCACCTACATAGAAGTCAAAGTTTCTACCAATAATTAAAGATGAATCTGCGCTGTTCTTTCCCCAGGAAGCAAAAGAGCTACATCCCACTAACATATAATCCTGCATTGCATGACCAAGATCGTGTGCTGAATGATAATTTAACTGCCGCTCATAGGGAGTTCCGATAAAATCATATTCGTGCGTACAGGACAAGGAAATTCCATAGATTTCCTTCCGGTATTCTTCAGGAATATTCCTTCCAAGATTACGATTAAATATTACCGTAAAAAAGCGAAGAAATTTCAGATAATTTTCTGAAGGTATAATATTCTTTATCTGATCCACAAAAACCTTTTCCTGATAATGAAGCAGGTCTTTTGACAGATTTCCTATAGCCACTCCTCGATGGAAAGCATCTCCATGTACCATCAGCTCCCATAATCCAGATTCGCTATGCCTTAGATAATTATCGCCATAACTACGAAGACTATCCTTCTTTTCTACCTGATACGCTTGTTTCTCGGGTGCGATTTGAGGCACAAGCATATCTGCTGAATAATATAAATAACATGCAGCACCAACGATCACTAAGATGATGACCAACAATGCAATACCTGAGTACTTTACTATTTTCTTTGTTCTTTTATGCATTTCCTGCCTTCTTTGCTAAATATTCATGCCCTACAAATTCGGCACAAGTAATCATTGCTGTAAGAGTAACTCCTAAAGCGCCATGTACATTTTGATTCTGACCTGTAAGAAACAAGTTTTTAAGCTTCGTTTTTGTGGATACAAATCCCATCTGCGGATACTTATAGTCTTTTATTATCCCATAAGCCGATCCATCTGCAGTGCCGGTATAGTCCCGATAACTCAATGGAGTAGTAGTGTACTTGCATTCTATATTGTCGCCAAAGTCAAAGCCGTGTTCGCAAACTAACTGCAAGAGTTGCTGTGCTTTATTTTCTTTAAATAGAAGATAATCTTCCCCTCTTCGGTCTGGTGTTGTATGTTCCCAATCTTTCAGCTCATCAATATACATTGGAGTCAGTATTGTAATAACATCAGCATAAAAATTATTCTCTGACGAAACTTGCATGGAAATCATGCATTTAGTTGTTCTTCCTTTTACCTTATTAGGAACATACCATACATCATCATCACCATGCAGAAAGCAATTGCGATTCATATAGGGATAACTATTTTTCTTCATTATAAGATAAAGAGTAAAAATGCCATAGGAGTTGACCAAAGAATTTATTCTTGAAATATAAGCGTTTTTAATAGAACGACTCTTATCTAATAGTTCGAGCGTACGCTTAGGATGTATATTGGAAATAACATAATCACTCTCTATTATATCCTCACCATTAACCTCTACGCCTGTCACTTTCTCATCCTTAACCATAATTCGTGTCACCTCTTTCTTATTCAACACAGTCCCCCCATTTTCTCTTATCACCCGTATTAGTTGATCGCTGACTTGCGCACTGCCATCAACAAAGCGATAAGCGCTCTCTATATAGGAATTATTAATCATTGCATGATGATAGAATGAAGAAGCATCTTTTATTCCGCCATACAATACGGAGGTTCCTGCAAGCACATTTTGTAGCCTGATGTCTTTCGTTATGTCTGCAATAAAGCCGGCGGCAGAAATAGAGAAATATTTCATACCTTCTACTGCAACAATGCCTTTCTTAAGGTTATCAATGCTTATCAGACTCCCAACATTCTTTAAAGCAGCGATATAACGGTGTAAATTATCTTTCTCCTGAGGAAAGTGTTCACTTAATCTCTCAGCAAAGCATGAATGCCCCATAGCAAATTCATACTTGCTTCCTTGATAGTAGACCTGGTCAAAAGCATCTTGATCTAACCGATGAATATGCAATTTATCCATAATGCCAAAGTACTTAAAATATTGATGCATTATCTGCCCTTCATCCATACTCCCAATATAATGAATACCAGTGTCAAGTAAATGCCCTTTTCGGCTATAAGTCTGGAAACAGCCTCCAAATAATTCATTTTTCTCAAACACACACACATTATATCCTTCTTTACTAAGAATTGCCGCACATTCAAGTCCACCTAAACCACTTCCAGCAATAATTATATCGTATTTGCTCATAATCAACTTTGTTTTCTAAATACATAAATCATATTGGAAGTGTATTTATCATTCTTGATAACCTGAAAATCCATATTACATTCCTGCCCTATTTGTACCATCCGTTTTTCGGAGATAAAACAGAGTTTTTCTGTAGTCTTATTAAAACCTATAATTCTTGTTGATAATAATTCTGTTAGTCGGGTCAGCTTATGTTTTTTAACATCAGAAGCATTTCCATCACGAACAATTATCATCCCATTATCATGAAGCAATCCGGCACATTTCTTCAACAAGGTTTCCTGATTATCTTCATTCAGATAATGGAGCATATCATTTAATATAAAGACATCACTTTCTGGCAATTGATAGTTTATAGCATCTGCACAGACAAACTGAATGCGCTCATTTCGTGCATAACTATTCTGAGCTACTGCAATCTTATCTTCATCATAGTCAATTCCTAAAATATGTCTCTCATCTGAAAGCATCGATAACATATAGCATAATGGTCCAAATCCACATCCAACATCAACAATTTGTCCCTTTGTAGGAACAAGGTCGTTGAACAAGCGGTAGTTCTTTTCCATTCTGACTTTGATGCGCATATACCACTCTTCTACAGGACCTTTATAGATATAAGTTTGTATCAGTGACTTGTAAAAATAAGGATTCTCGGACACATTATATTCTTTATGTACCACTGAATATTCCTCTTTCATATATGCACAAATACGTTTTGCTCGTTCCTGATAGGTTGTACCAAATGATTTGTTATCACAAGAAATGCGAGGAAGAACTTTCGTAACAATAACCCCACTACATATATTGAACGGCTGTTTTTTGGCTATCACCTTTCCATTGCCATACAAAACAATAGGAATAATATCCAGTTTTAATATCTCTGCCAGATAGAAGCCTCCTTTATGGAAACGTTTCATCTTCTCATCATATGCTCTTGTTCCTTCCGGGAAAACAGCTATAGAGTAACCATTTTCCACTTTCTTTTTCATTACGTCAATATTGTTTTCGTATCCGTCTCCAACATAGTAGAAATCGGCAAAACGAATAATCGCACCAAAAAATGGCGAGTTCCATACCCAACGATTGGTTAGCATTACAATCTTTGGAGTAAGTGACAAAAGCACTAATATATCAATATAAGATTGATGATTAGCCACTAAAACTGAAGGCTTCTTGAAATCCTCAGCAGATACATTGATCTTTCTCTTCTTAACAAACGTTGGAAGCAAAAGAATGCAACGGCAAGTGTACATAATCAGAAAACCTATGAAATGCTTCTTCGACGACTTCCGTATAGGAATGAAGTATAGAATAAATATAAGAAGGCGAAGAATAATACACCCAAGTAAGAATAAAAGAAAAAACAAAGATGTCCTTATTAAGCCAAACAGAGTATACGGAGGCATTCCCTTAGATGTAGGCGTAACAATTAAGATCTGAAATATTAATGGCTGAATGGTATAAGCAACCAACACAACAACCGTCATACCAATGATTGAAATAAACGAAATGGACTGAAGGGCTGGATGTTGGGCAAAAATCAACGCGCCCATTCCCACCACAGTAGTAAAGGCTGAAAAAAAGATTGAAGTTTTATGTGAATTGAGCATCTTTTGTCCGGTACGATATTTATTCTGTAAACCGTCCATAATGAAGATACTAAAGTCGTCTCCAATTCCGAATATAAAGGTAGAAAGAATGATATTGATAATATTGAACTGAATGCCAAATATTCCCATAAGTCCTAAGATTATTATCCAACTGATTAGCATGGGTAGAAAACTAATTAATGTCAGTTCTATTCGCCCATACGAAATCAGGAGGGCAAAGAATATTAGAAATGAAGAAATGTATAGAATTAAATAGAAATCATTGTTCACCGCAGATACCCATTTATTAGCAAAATAAGCTCGGTCGAATATCACAAGATTGTTCTCACCTTTAAAGCTCTGATAAACGGGAGCCTTTTCGTTTTCACTTAACCGCACCTGAGTAACCAGCATGGTTATAGAATCCGAAGATATCTGCCAATCATCCATCTGTTTACCCAATGAACCTTTTTCGGATAGAAAGTCGTAGCGTGCAAAAGGTTTATCCATCCAGCTATAGAAACCTTCAAAGGCTGTATTTTTAAAGTGATAGTGCGCTGCTTCACTCTGAATAGCAGATTGAATAAATGCTTTTTTCTGAGGCGTCCAGTAAGCATTCCACCTATCTAAACGCTGTTGCTGTACATTTTGCGGAATAACAAAAAGCTCTGCCGAAGCATAATCAGTTATCAATTTTTTCTCTTTAAGAAAAGATAACCGTTTATTGGTCTTAACGTACGATTTTGAAGCCTCATTCATATCTTTACCCACACTCACAAACAGCACAGTCTTTTGTTTACTATCGAAAAGACCCATTAGTTTATCTTCTGACTGTTTGAGGTGCTTAGGCTCATAGTTAAGGCTCATCATATTTTCGTTAAAGGTCACCTTTTGTGAGGTAAACAGGCAGATAAGCGTAAGAATTAGAATTCCTCCTATCAGCCATTTGTTCTTATCAAAAGGATATGAATTAATCTTTTCTATAAAACGAAGCAACCGTCCTTGTTCCACATCAGCTTGCCCTTTTAAGAAATGAGGCAGATAAATGAGGCAGAAAAGCGTTGTTCCTATTAGCGTTAAAGATGCAAAGAGTCCAAAGTCCCGCAGTAGTTGCGAACTGGTAAACATCAATCCCCAAAAAGCACCTATTGTAGTGAAACTTCCCACCGTAAGCGGGTAAGCCAGCTCTTTGATAAGCTGTTGTACCGAGGACACATGGTTTTGATGAGCTAGCATATGAATAGAATAACTCAATGCAATACCAAAGACAACTGAGCCTGTACCTACAGCAATGGCGGATATGTTTCCTTTCAGGAAATAAATTAAGAATAAGGAAAATAATCCTCCAAATAATACAGGGGTTATGATGAGCGGAATAGTTCTCTTCCTTTTAAAAACCAACGACATAAATACAACAATAATAACCAGAGCAATACTCAGCGTTATCATTGTATCTTGTTTTATTTGCCGGGCATTGTATACTCCCACAGAAGGCCCTCCAAAATATTCTGCTTTGATAGATGGATTCTTCTGATTTAAGTTAGATAATTCTTCTTCAATAGCTGTGACCAGCTTATCATTCTCACCTGTACTGCCTGTACTAAAAGTCGGGGTGATAAACAACAATAGTGTAGAACCATCCTGAGAGAATATATATCCATCTTCAATATTGTAGTTTGCATCAAGCTGAAAACCCTGTAGGCACTTCAAAGCATTATTTGAAAGTCCTAAAGGATCTCTCATAATGTAATTTTTCAAAGCAATTCCTGTTGGCGATAGAATTGTGGAATAGTTCTTATCCATTATCTTTTCTATGCTTTCTCTGTTTAGCAAAGAATCAAAGTGCTGGTAATCTTTTTCAGTAAGGAACAGAGGAAGATTATCGTAGACAAAATTACTCATTCCTCCTACCATCTTTTCATCGATGTGTGAGAATATGTCTTTAATATATTTTTTTCCTGCTTTCTCTAGAATATTCTTTTCAAACTGCTTGCTTGATTCTATTAAGGCCTCTTTATCAACCATTTTATCTTTGTTCGAAGAAGAGAACATGACGAAAATCTTGTCTTTTACCTTTAAATTATTAAAGACTTTTTTTGAATACTGCATTCCTTTGACATCAGGAAAAAAGCTAGTCACATTTTCTTCAAATTTCACTTTGACTGCAAAGAAAGTCATTATGCACACGCATCCCACAAGAGATAAATAAAGTTGTGTTTTATGTCGTTGAAAATAGTTATACAGATAGATAAAGAACTTTGTCATAATATAATCTTAATAAAATGCAATCTATTTAGCCTTCCTTCTAAAGACTGGGAGCAGACTAAATGTTAAAAAGCCAGCAACTAAACTACATAATAGAGCTAATATAATACTCCCCACCACATATTGTTCTAGCACATTTTTCATATTCTCTAAAGATACATTTGAAAAGGCCAGGTCCGACGTACAATTGAGCACCTTACAACCAATACAATAGCTTCCATACAATAAAAAAGGAATTATCGGAGGCAGGCTTATGTTTGCAGCGATGATAGAAATTGTCTTATTTAATTTAAAAAAGTGCGCTAAAAGCAGTGTTAACAACATCTGATAGCCCCATATGGGAAGAATACCCATACATATACCCAGCATAACAGACAGAGATATTTTGCCATTAGATATTTTAGAATAAAGGATGTGTTCCTTCAAGAACCGTTTAATATTGCTTATTGTCAGTTTTTCAAAGAAACGCTTAGGCACTATCCACAAAAATGTGATAAACACAAGTACCGTATTCAATATACTGATACGAAAGAAGTCCCAAAAGGGGCGGAAATGAGAGATCCTCTCTTCTGCGGGAGGGTAATATACATGAACTGGGATATTCTTCACACACACATTGTTCCAGGCAGCAAAAACAATAGCTTCTAGTTCAAACTCGTATTTAGCGGTGTAGTATCTCATTGAGCCCAACTTATGCAGTGGATACAACCGATAGCCCGACTGGGTGTCTGTCAACTTCAGGCCAGTTTCCAATGTGAACCAAAAGTTCGAAAACTTATTGGCAAAAGTATTCTTCCCCGGCATATTGTCAGAAGTCAGATTACGTGCACCTACAAGCAACGAATCGTGGGTTTGTTCTATCTCTGCTATAAAAACAGGTATATCAGATGCAAAATGCTGTCCGTCGGAATCAATCGTAATTGCATAGCGAAACCCCATTTCTTTAGCCATACGCAATCCGTTTCTCAAAGCTTTCCCTTTCCCTGCATTTTTAGCGTGAGTAATAACATTTATTCCGGTAAAGCCAGAAAGTATCTGAGCTGTTTCGTCTGTAGATCCATCATTAACTACAATTATCTCTTTTGAATATTGACTCACTTCTTCTATCACAGCACTCAGTGTACTTGCATTGTTATACGTAGGCACTATAACAACCACGTTAAGACATTGAAGTTTATCTTTCCAAAAACAGTTTTCTTTACTTTCCATACTATTTATTAAAACAATGTTGCTTTCAGCTTCACAAAACCGGTTCCTTCATACTCACCCTCTGCATACAATTGTATATTCCCGTTTTCCAGCTCTTTAGTGCGCAATGTTAACTCCAGACAGCTATTCAGAACTGGATTAATTGCAGAAAGGAACTTACAGGAAGATATATAATCATATTGCAGCTCTTTTCCCAAAATATCCGCCGTACATTCTTTAATGATCTGCATAATACATACTCCCGGAACAATGGGATGTCCAGGGAAATGTCCTTTATACAAAGAATGTTCTGCCATTAGTTCTAATGATACACACCATCCGGTATCTCTATAAGATACATTATTTACTTTATAGAATTTACTCAGCATCATTTGTCTCAGTGCTTTCGTTCAACTTTTCTAATCTGATTTTAGTCCATATCCAAGGATGCTTTATGCATATGCATTCAGGATATCCTCGTGCAAACTTAGACAATTTAATGATTGATTTTGAAAATCCACACCCTTTTGTTCTCTTTTCAAAGTTATCTTCCTTTTTCTTTATCTTAAAAGTCTTTTGGGAAAGAAAAATAGCATTAAAATCAGCTTCTAACAAATGAAGCACATTCTTCTTTCGCATAGGTTCCATGCAGCTATTTACTTTTAAGGAGTCTCCTTGAAGGGACAAATCAAAAAGACTGGGCCCAAAATAGGTGGAACAAACAATCCTGATCTCTTTATCCGTCATCCTTCTCACAATTAGTATTCCGCTGAGATGATGCTTCATAAAGTCCATTTGAATGTTATACTTCTGAGCGATAGTATCCACATTCACAATGGGAGGCAAAGAGACAGCATCCAGACCAATCTTTTGAGAACAAGAGATTATCACAAATGCAATCAGCGCTAAACTAGCGTACCGAAAACTTTTTATCATCTTTCAATGAGTTAAATTTCTTGTTGTAGAATGTGTATTCTGTATAGTTTTTCGCTGTTTCAAACAAACGCAACTTATGCACAGACATATCTTTCTTATCAAGATAAACTTGCATATTAGTGATATATGCCTTGACAGCACTACTCATAGGCTTAATCTTTACCAAATAGAAATTGGAATCTTCAAAATATTCTTGTTGATAGCCAGACGACATTTGCGATAAGTCACCTACCATACAAGCAGTGATAATTCCTTGCATTTCCTTCATTATCTTGTTGGCTGTTAAATTCATCACATTCTTCTTGCCATCAGAGACAATCTTCAGTTTGCCACCATTTATTACAATCTGATAATTCATCGGACGAGCATAATTCATACAGACCATATTGCTCTTTTTATAATAGAACGTTCCTTTTGACGTTACCTTCTCATCAAACACATCCAAATATTTCACCTGTGTAAAATCACTTTCTATTGATTGAATCGTTTTAGCTTCCTGACGTAGCCTTCTTTCAAAGCCCTGAACCGAATCCATCTTCTTCATTTGTGCCTGTGCAGACAAAACAAACGAGAAAAACATAAATAAATAAACAGTTGATACCTTCATTTCTTTATCCTTTTTATCACATTAAATCAATTCTCTTTATCGTATATCCTTTATCTGCCAAAAGCTCCAATATCATTTTTAATAATACTTCGCTTTGTGGCAGCACATCGTGCAACAAAATAACTGCTCCCGGATGTAATTGCCTACGGACACGCCGCAGAACCTTCTCCGGGGAAGATTGTTGAGTATCCAACGAACGAATGCTCCACCCAATAACCGTAAAGCCCATTTTCTTCACTAAACGTCCTATCGTCGGATTTGTCACTCCAAACGGCGGGCGAAAAAGGGTTATCTTTTCTTGTGATGCCTCTTCTAGTTTTTGTTGGCACAATCTAAGGTCGTAGCTCATTTTTTGTTTCCCATATAAAGGAAAGCAATTTGTGTGGGAATAAGAATGATTACCGATCAAATGGCCTTCACGCACCATTCTTTGAATGAGCTTTTCATTATTTTCTACTCTGCTTCCAATACAAAAAAAACAGGCTTGTATCTTATATTCTTTCAATACATCCAGTATCTTCAGAGTTTGTACAGCATCCGGTCCATCATCAAACGTAATTGCTACAACCTTTTCCGAGGTCTCTTTCTTACAAAAAGCCTTTACATAGACATTAGATTTTATACTATAAGAGGCATAAAACATAAATGTACCAAAAAAAAGTATAATAATCAGAGCTATCATATGTCCCGGCTTATTAATATCAATGAATGATTGATATTGTTATAATGATTATATATCAGAATATTATTTATCATAGCATCTTCTTTTAATATATTCGCTGCCTTCCAAAGGGCAAAAGCGGAAGCCGTTTGATACTCACCGCAAATATCTTTAAATGTGCTATGACAAGCATTGGGAAAGAGCCTGCTTTCTATGCTTTCATATATTGTATCAAGTCTTTGATGTCCATTCTTCCCTGTCATCAGGCAATCAATATCCATTCTCTCCAAACCATTAAACGTTAGAAACTTATCAATCCTTTTTCCGAAAGCTTCTTCGGAACCTTGAGTCATAAATGTATCAACTCCTTTTAGTTGAGCAAAAGTATTCTCATTCGATTCTTTCCCAAGAACAAAGAAATGTGCCCCTTCTCCTGCTTTTACGCCCTTTAGTAAACCCATTCGTTTCATAATAAGATAACTTGTTTCTGTTATCTCATCCATTGCTCCAACCAAGACATTTCTGTCGCCCTCATTGATTCGCATCATAGCATCAATTAAGGCAGTTTCAAAGCTGAACCCTCTGTGAGTATAGGTCACATTATAGGAATGAATCTGACAAAGTAATGCAATTTGTCCACCAATGGTATTTGGAGTTGATTGAATAAATGGCGTGGGATTCAACAATCTTTCTTCATTATCAATCAGAGCGTTCATGAATTTCTCAGTATCAGAAAGACAACCTAAACCTGTAGCAGTGATTATTGCATCCATTTGCGACGGAGCATAATACTTCATGCAGTTCAATGCACAAGCCACTCCCATTTTTATTATATGACTCATCCGCCTTCTTAACCCGGCATTGGTGATAACCATCTTGTAATCGGGTTCACAGGCATGCAGTTGTGAACAATCTCCATCTCCTTCCGGATGTATGGAAGCAATACTATTGATATAATATTTCTGCATCATACGCCCTCCACTGATGAAAATAACAACGATGAATTATTGCCTCCAAAACCAAACGAATTGGAAAGAACGTGCCTTATCTTCAACCCCTCCTGAAAATGTGTAACAGGAACTAAGCCTGCCTCTTTTATAGGATGAACAAAATTCAAATTGGGATAAATAATTCCCTTACTTACAGAAAGGACAGAATATACTGCTTCAATACCTTCAGAGGCTCCAAGAGTATGACCAATAAATGCTTTCACTGAGCTTAACAGTGGCACACGCTGACCAAATATCCGTCGAATGGCTCTACTCTCCGACAAGTCATTTGTCGGAGTTCCTGTACCGTGCAGATTTATATAATCAATCGACTCTTTGGGTACTCCGCTTTTCTGTATAGCTTTTTTCATTGACATATATGCTCCAAGCCCTTCGGGAGAAGAGCCCGTTTGGTGGTATGCTTCGTTAACATTAGCATAACCAGATAATTCACAATAAAGCTGTTGAGTGATTGTTTTCTCCGACTGCAATACTAAATAACCAGCACCTTCTCCTAAGTTTAACCCTGCACGAGAGTTGTCCAATGGACGGCAATGTTCTTTATCCAGAATCATCAGAGAATTAAAACCATTCAATGTAAATTTGCACAAGGAATCTGTTCCGCCAACAATGACAGCATCCAAGTGCCCATTCTTAATGAGACGTGCACCCAGCATAATTGCATTGGCGGCAGAGGAACAAGCTGTGCTAACAGTCGTCACAAAACCTTGTATACCCAAAAAAGAGGCAATTTTTTCGGTACTGTCTCCACAATCGTGTGAAGCAATCTCTCGAAGTCGTCCCTTTGAGTTATTTTCCTTAAACTGTATAAAGAAGTTTTCGCTTAAGTCCATTCCACCAACAGAAGTTGAAGAAATAAAACCTACCCTGCAAGAAGATATGTCTAACCGGGAATCGTCCAATGCCTCTTTCGCGGCCAACATACCCAGCAATGCCGCACGAGAGTATGTCTTATTGGATTGAAAAGCCAAAATACTTTTAATCTCCTCATTCGTGAGTTTAACCTCAGATACAGGCATATTCAGCTCCGTTGGAAAAAGCGTAACCTTCCCCATGCCGTGCTTCATGTGTCGAAAAGCGTCTATATTCTCTTTAACACCTAGCCCAATACCCGAAACTACACCTATCCCAGTTACAAAAATTCGCATTACTTCTGGTTCTCTTTAATATAAGTGGCCAATGTAGATACTGAATAAAATATTTCTTTCCCTTCACTTGGGTTTGCCATCTTTATACCATAGTTTCTCTCTAATATCAATATTATTTCCAATGCATCAATAGAATCGAGTCCAAGCCCTTCACTACCAAACAAAGGCGCATTATCGTCTATATCCTGAGGAGTGATTTCTTCCAGATTTAACTCTTCAATTAATTCTTTCTTTATTTTTTCTATTAGTTGTTCCATTTTCTATTGCTTTTCTATGATTTTAAATTCTGCTTTATATTCATTGCCAAATAACTCACACCAACCTACGATGCAAGCCTTGAGGTTTCCTTTTTGCATCACAATATTTGCATATTCCTCCATTTTATAAGGATCATACTCCTTGCTAACAAAAAAGGTGTTTTCTCCTTGTATCTTATGACGGATACAGATTTCTCCCAACACTAAATTGGGCAAAGTATAGACAAATACAGCTGGACTGGCAGCCGCATCTCCATCTTTATCTATTATCAACTGATGTTTTACGTCTGTGTGAAGTGAAGAGCTGGAATTGCCAAGAACAATTCCTATCTCTGTGGGATAATAAGAAGGTTTCTCTTTTAATAAGTATGCCGTTGCAACATATCCTATTTTACACATATCATCCATTTTATAGAACTTTAGATTATTATCTCCAAGATTCTTATAGGCTTCACGAATAAATAGGCTAAATTCTTTATTATCTGAGTTTAATTCTATCTGATCATCAACTTTTATCTGACTATTTTCAATAGATACAGTTCTCGATACATTTGTCAAAAGACTTTCCTTATCAACCGTTTGCCGAACATTAGCCAGTAACGAGAAAACAATCGCAGCGTTACATCCACCAAAGCCGGAAGCAGTTTTTATGCACGATTTCATCGAGATTTTCTTGTGTTCCGCTTGCACAATCAGAGGCATAGGAACACCCGGTTCCTTGTAGCCAAGAGTACCAAATAAGATTCCATCTTTAAGCTCGTGAGTACAAATAATTGATTCAATCACTCCCGACGCTCCCATTGTATGTCCAAAGACAGACTTCATACTATTGACGGGAACATTCTGCAATTGAGCCAGATGAATGGCTTTTGACTCCATTTCATCGTTGTAAACAGTCGCTGTTCCGTGCGCATTCACAAAACTAATATCATCAGCGTTCAGATTTGCTTCTTCCATCGCTTGACGAATGGCATAATACAAACCATCTCCAGTACGTGAAGGGCCTGAAATATGATTGGCATCATTGCTAATTGCACCACCCGTTAAAAGTACGGCATTATCTTGTTTATCTGCTGTAAGAAGAATGCTTCCGCAAGCCTCACCAATGTTCAACCCATTCCGATGCGAATCATATGGACAACAAATTTCATCACTTACTGCTCGAAAAGATAAAAAGCCACTGGTGATAAAGTGAGAAAGGATATCTCCTCCAGCTACGATGACCTTTCTGTAAGTTTCATTTTCTATCAACCGTTTAGCTACCATCAATGCCGAAACGCCTGATATACAGGCATTAGAAACCACCGTCACCTTTTTACCAAGATGAAAATAATTAGCTATTCTGTCCGCCATATCCCATAAGAAAACTTTGTCTTCCACTTCACCTGAATATTTCTGAAGCAGATCAATATTACCTTTTGTAGTAGAGATAACAAGTCCGCAATCAACTTCACTTGGGTCGATAGTAGTATGAGAGAGCATTTCTTTTATGGATAAAATAAACAGCTGTTCCAGATGTGTATAAGCTCCCAGATGATACAGTTCCACCAGAGATGTTAATCTGTCCGAATCAATTGCAGCAGCGCAAATAGGCTGTTCGGCTATTTGTTTATCACGATTGACACGAATGCCACTTTGATAGGTTCGAATGGCATTTATGTTTTCCTGTGTAGTGAACCCCATCGAACTAATAATGTTGTCTGAGGATATATATATATTTAAATTATTCCGCATTTCCTTTTCCATTCCATATAAAATTCCGGATTCACTAGTTCAAGTTCCTTGTTTAGATTCAGAAAAACCTGAACTGTACTTCCTGTGGCTACGACTTTTTGATCTGTTGCCCTATAAATAGTATATTCAAAGAGTATCTTTGCAGCATCACAATTAATATAACGTGTTTCTACAATTGCCTCTTCACCAAAAGATAAAGATTGTTTAAACTGACAGTTTAAATCGACTATGGGTGCCATATATCCTTGACCATAGATATCCATATAGCCAAGACCATAATGCTTTCCAAAAGATTCTCTGCCATCCTCAAAATAACGAACATACTCTCCATGCCACACTATCTGCATAGAATCTATTTCACTGAAGCGCACTCTTAACGAAGTACGATCTGTCAATGCTGTACAACTATTACTTTGTCTCTTTGCCATCTTTCTTTAGAAATATTTTCATTCTGCACGTTGCTACCACACAATCAGTAACCTTAACGCAAGCTTCAATCAACGTAATATCGGCCACCTCTTGTATTACAGTTATTTCAGCAAATAGCTCTGCATCAATTGGAGGCAGATAATATATTTTCATTTTATCTACCGAGCCAATAAAGCCCAATAAAACAAGCTCCTTTTTTTGAGAGTTAATATAACCTATACGAGCTGCCGCCGATTGAGCAACAAATTCAACAATACCTGTTTCCTGAAGCTTTCCATTCTGACAGAATATATTGTCCGGGGTAACAGTTAATCCTGAATAGGAACTATTGCCGGTTATTCCATAGAACTTATCTACCATCACAATCGGTGGACGTTGGGGTATCAGTGCATATATTTCGGCTCCTTGAGCAACTATTTCTCTTTTCATTTTAACTTGCATTGCATAATGCTATGCCCTAATCCTACGCCATCGTAAATGATCTCTAATTCCAGGTTTGCTTCGGCTATGCAACGTGCCATATCATCTGAATGATACATTTTACTGTTGCCATTTGCTAATGCGGTAAAATAGAGACTTGTCTGTGCAAGGCAATAAGCAGCTGTCTCAAACTTCTGACGGTTCCAAAATGTCTCCATTATATAAAGTCGGGAATGACCATCCATTGAAGCTGCTGCTCTGGAAAGGATGCTTATCACTTCTTCTTCAGAGAAACAATCCAGAAACTGGCTCATCCAAATTGCATCAAAGCCTTTTGGAAAAGGGGTCTCTTTATCTAACAGATTGGCTCCATGTCCATGAATACGATCGGCTCCTACCTTGCCGGCTACCTGTGCTTTCATTAAGCCTAACTGTTGTGGCAAATCGAGAATCGTTACTTCTACAGTTTCGTTGTGTCCAACACATTGTAAAGCCCAGCGTCCTGTATTTCCTCCCACGTCTAATAATGTCTTGGGATGGTTAGCAAAAACAATATTCAAAGCCTGTTCAAAAGAACCATCCGAATAGAAATGATCAAAACCAAACCAACTCTTCTGAACTTGTTCAGGCAGGCTTGATAATCCTTCATAGACAGTAGGCCACTCTCCGAAAACTTTCAGTCCTTCGGGCTTCCCATTAATAAGAGATTCTTCAAGATGAAACAATCCAAGATAGTTAACATCCTGAATAAAGTCCATATTTACACGAGCTATTTGGTCATTCAACAAAAACCAACCCGCTTTAGCTAACTTATAATGTTCATCACTAATTAATACCGTTCCAATGGTTAATGACGATTCCATTAACACCTGAGCGGCATAACGTGACAAGCCTGTCTTCTCAACTATTCCAGTTAAGGTCAATCCGTTATGTTCATCAGACAACAGACGGAATATTCCAAATTTCAACATCAAACGAGAAACCTGAAATACAACAGGAGCAAATGCAATTTCCTGAGCCAATCGCTGAGCATCCTGAGCCGAAAGTTGTTCTTTGGTATATCTTTTTTCTAATGCTGGAAATATATTCATAACATTACATTATTGAATCAAAATTCTACTATTCATTTATGATTTTGGCTCGTCCCAAAATCTATAATAATTAAACCATTGTTCGGGATATTGCTTCAATATCACTTCAAGAGCCGAGACATATTGTTCTAACAGCGCTTGCTCTGGCTTTTTATCCTTGCTCCGAACAATCTTGTCAACCAAAGTGAAATGGAAATGATAAGTCTTCCCAGGTTCTCTCGTTGCAAAATAAAACACTACAGGGACCTTCATTCTCGATGCAAGTATAAACGGTCCGGCAGGAAAGAATGCCTTTTTCCCCATAAAACAACAAGCCAACAGCTTGTCTTTATTCACATATCTATCGCCCTGGAAACAAACATATTCTTTCTTATCCAACGCATCCATCATTTTGAATACATGCGTTAAATCATCCTCGTTTACGGGAATTATCTTATAGTCTGCAGTAATACTCTTCTTTTTCAAAAGCTCTTTTATCTTTTGATGTTCAGAGTCATACATCAGTATATTAATCTTCTTTCCATATTTATCGAAAAAAGGAGCACCTATCTCCCAATTACCCACATGCGCTCCAATCATCACCACTCCTTGGTCACCATTCAGTACATCTAAAAATTCCTGGTAGCTTTCAAATCTGAAATGATATTTGCCCGCCATTCCATTTCCAATAGCAACTTTGTCAATCAAAACCTGCCCCAAACTATAATAATTACAAAACAGCAGTTTTACCGACTGCAATATGTTATATTTCAAAATTTTACGGGCATATATCCAGATACTCACTGTTGCTCTGGGAGCAAAAGGGATAAAATGGAGAATAACTATTCGTAAAAATATATATGAGGAGGTTATGCCAAAATGCTTGATCATGTAAATAAAGAACAAGTATCCCCATTCACCCCCTCTTGTTTTACCATTCCATGTTGGCATTACTTAGCTTCCTGCATTCTAGTTATTACCAGATCATAAAAGTCCTGGAAAGTCTTTATTCCAACAAAGTCCTGTCCTGTCATATTAAAACCAAAGTTCTGTTCAACCAGTACAACCATATCAACCAAGTCCAAACTATCTAATTCCAAAGTCTGCATCAAAGGTGCTTCTGATTGGATAACATCAATATCTACTTCAAATTCTTCAGCTAAAGTTACTCTAATCTTCTCTATAATTTCTTGGTCAGTCATCTATTTTTCTAATTTATTTGTTATCTAATTTATCTTTTTAAGAACCGTTATCCCTTAAACTTACGCACAATCAATGTAGAATTTGTACCTCCAAATCCAAAAGAATTAGACAAAAAGCTATCATATTCTATATCAATGCGTTTAGTTGGTATATTTAGTAAGCAAGAAGCCTCATCGGGCTCCTCAAAGTTTATGTTAGGAGCAATAAAATTATTATTCATCATTAAGATGGAATAAATAGTTTCGCTGGCACCTGCCATCCACATTTCATGTCCAGTCATGGACTTTGTCGATGTCACATATGGATTGTGTCCATTAAAAACTTCTGCGATTGCTTTTGCCTCATTCAAATCTCCTACAGGAGTAGAGGTTGCATGAGCATTGATATATTTAATCTCATCCAGACTCATCCCGGCATTTTTTATTGCCATACGAAGAGATCTTGCAGGTCCATCCACATTAGGAACAGAGATGTGATCGCCATTTGAAGAAAAGCCATATCCTACTATCTCAGCCAAAATAGTTGCGCCTCTCTTTATTGCCGATTCGTAGCTTTCAAGTACCAGACTTGCTCCACCGCCACTAGGTATTAGTCCATCACGTCTCTTATCGAAAGGCTTAGAAGCTTTTTGTGGTTCTGCCTCCTGAGTAGAGAAGGCACTAAGTCCGTCAAAACTACCTACAGAGTATGGATTTACCTCTTGTGCGCCACCGCATAAAATACAGTCTTGTTGCCCGGATTGAATAAGAAAATAACCCATACCAATGGCATGCGAACCACTGGCACAAGCGCCCGAAATGGTAAAACTGATACCACGTAACTTAAAGATAACAGACAAATTCATTGTCACAGTAGAGTTCATGGATTGAAAAATAGAACCGGAACCCACAAGGGCAGTATTCTTTTTCTCTCTGATTATATCTATTGCATTAATTACGGGAACAGCACTGCTATCATTGCCGTACAAGATACCCACTTCGTGTTCTTCCAAATAAGCTTTGTCAATGCCAGCATTCGTAAAGGCTTCCGAAGTAGCCATAAAAGCATACTCACCTTGTTCGGGGAGGCACAAACGTTGTCGTCTATCCAATAACTTCTTCAAGTCAGGACGTTCAAGTACGCCTGTAATCCCTGAAAAATAGCCTAATTCTTTCCTTACAGGATCAAAACCTATACCCGACTTCCCATTATATAATGATTCTTTTACTTCATCTAAATTTTTACCTATACATGAGTAAATACCCATTCCAGTTATAACAACTCTTCTCATTCTATCTATTCTATCTATTCTTACTATTTTAGGTGTACAAGCCTCCATTTATAGATATTACTTCTCCCGTGATATAAGATGCTTGTTTGGATACAAGAAATCCAACTAAATCAGCTACCTCTTCTGATTTTCCAAAACGCCCTACAGGAATCTGTTTTTTCAATTCGGCCTCATCAAGTTCTTGTGTCATATCAGTGCAGATAAATCCAGGTGCAACAGCATTGACAGTCACGTTCTTCTTTGCAACCTCCTGAGCAAGTGCTTTTGTGGCGGCAATCACTCCCCCTTTTGCGGCAGAGTAGTTTACCTGACCCGGTAATCCTTTAATTCCTGAAAGAGAAACAATATTAACTATGCGGCCATACTTACTCACCAGCATATTCTTCAACAGCTGCTGCGTTACATGAAAGAAACCATTTAGCCCGATATTTAAAACAGAGCTCCAATCATTCCCGGGCATCCACAACATCAGGTTATCCTTGCGAATACCTGCATTGTTAATAAGCACCTCAACATGCTCACCTTTATGTTGTACCGACCACTGGTCTAAAGCTTGCTTTACCTCTTCTGCATTAGCTACATCAAACTTCATCAGTTCGCCATCCGAACCCATTTGACGTACAAGTACCAATGTATTGTTCGCTTCAGCCTCGTTTGTTTGGTAATTTATCAGAATAAAATAACCCATTTCAGCCAGTTTAAGACAGATAGCCCGACCAATTCCCCGGCTACCTCCTGTGACTAATGCATATTTCATAATTTAACGTCGTTAAATTCCTTTTCTTTTAAATAGTTTGTCATTTGCTCAATCTCTTTGTACTTAGGAGTATCCTTTACGAATACAGGAAAAAATTCACGAATTTCATTGTATATAGCAGCCGTACGTTCTGATAGTTCAGACTGAATATTCAAACAATCTACCGCTTGTGCAATAGTCATAAATAAGATTGATAATACTTGATAAGAGTTCTCTACGACAGTCTTTGCCAGTAGAGCCGAGTTGGTACCCATACTCACAATATCCTGATTATCATTATTATTCGGAATGCTATGTACATACATTGGATTAGACAAGGTCTGACATTCAGCAGTGGTAGAAGTCGCAGTAAACTGTGAAGCTTGCAAGCCATAGTTCAATCCCAACACACCCAAGTTCACAAATGGAGGAAGAATGCCATTGATTTTATCATGAAGAAGATAGTTGAGCTGACGTTCACTTAGCATAGTCAGTTTGGTAATCGCTATCTTCAATTTATCCATTTCGAAAGAAACATAGTCGCCATGAAAGTTACCTCCGTGGTAGACATTCTGTGTTTCCGGATCTACAATAGGATTGTCACAAGCTGAATTGATTTCATTAATCAACACCTCTTCTGCATTCATTAACTCATCATAAACAGGACCAAGAATTTGTGGCACACAGCGTAATGAGTAGTAAGGCTGAACCTTGTGAAGAAAGATTTTTTCTTCATGATTCTTGTTATATAATTCGTTTTCTCTTTTACGCACACAAGTACTTCCATCCCCCCATTCTCTCATCAGTCTGGCAATTTCCTTTTGCCCTTTGTGACGTTTGGTATCATTAAGAGTTTTTGACATAAAGTCATCATACGAAGAGGCAATCTCGTTTATCATCACCGAAGCTACTACCGACCAATGAAGAAGTTTTTTGGCATAAACTAAATTTACCAGTCCAATACCTGTCATTACTGAGGTACCATTGGTAATAGATAATCCTTCACGAATATGCATAGAGAAAGGCTTCAATGATAGTTCTTTCATCACATCACTGGTGTTGCGTTTTTCTCCTTTGTAAAACACTTCTCCTTCGCCAATCAAAGTTAACGAGAGGTGAGCTAACTGTACTAAATCACCACTTGCCCCCACACTACCATGTTCGGGAATAAAAGGGTAGATGCCTTTATTAATAAATTCCACAAGTAAATGAATAAGTTCCGGGTGCACACCCGATTTTCCTTGCAGGAAAGTATAAAGACGAGCAACCATCGCAGCCTTTACATAACGTTCAGGAAGGGGTTTCCCCGCTCCTGTTGAGTGACTACGGATAATATTATATTGTAACTCAATTAGTGATTTATCTTCAATACGATATTGGGCCATTGGGCCAAATCCCGTATTTATTCCATAGATAATCTTATTTGAAGAAAACTCCTTTAAAAAATCAAAACTTTTTTGAACTCTATCTACTAACTTATCGGGGATTACTATTTCCTCATTTCTAAATAATATTGTATAAAATAAATCTAAATCGATTATTTCTTTTGCTTGTTTCATTTCAATTATTACATAATATATATCATTTTACAAAAGTAGAGAAATTATTTTAAATTTCAACTTTCATACAATATTTATAATACTATTGATAAAGTTATCTTTCAGGCAATAACTATTTTTAAACATTCTGATTATAAGTACATAAATTCATGTCAATACAATGACATTCACAAGCTACTTTATTTTTTAGCTTAATAGGACATTTAGCTCAAATTTAAATTATTCTGTGTACGGATTTAACGTAATGAAATAGCCTACAATATCAATTAAAATCTTATTTTTGCAGAAAATTTCCAGAAAATGAAAAAGCTATTATCGTACCCTTTATCATTACTTACTTACTTTTTCTTTTTGTTAGTGATCTGTGTGTTTCATCCCATTCAGTGGGTTTGCCTGAACTGGTTTGGATACAAAGCACATAAGAAAAGTGTAGATTATTTAGGCTTTTGCCTGTTAAAGACATTGTGTTTTACCTTTTCAAGTTCTAAGGTTGAAAACCTGGAACTCATTCCTGAAGATAAACCGTTGATTTTTGTATCGAATCACCAGAGTACTTTTGATATTATGGGATTCGTATGGTTTTTCCGAAAGTTTCACCCCAAATTTGTTAGCAAAATTGAACTGGGAAAAGGCATTCCAAGTGTTTCGTATAATTTGAATCACGGTGGCTCGGTATTGATAGACCGGAAAAATCCGAAACAAGCATTACCCGCTCTGAAAAAGCTGGGCCAATATATTGAAGCGAATTGTCGCTCTGCTGTTATTTTCCCGGAAGGTACCCGTTCAAAAAATGGAAAACCAAAAAGATTTGCTCCCAATGGTGTGAAGATGTTATGTAAATATGCGCCAAGTGCCTATGTGGTACCTGTTACAATTAACAACTCCTGGAAAATGTTCCAATATGGTTCTTTTCCTCTCGGATTGGGTAACCACTTAACATTCACTGTTCACCCTCCTATAAAAGTCAGCGAATACGACTTCGATACGTTGCTCGAGAAAACCGAACAAGCAGTTGTTTCCAAAATTAAACCATAATATTGGAATCTATTTCCGGTTTTGTTTTATCTCTTAGCAGTTAACAACGTTTTTGTAAGTTTGCTATTAAGTTTTCTTACTAAGCCGGCGATAGAGATATTTTTGTATTTTTTATTCCTTGTGCAAGGTTATCACATTTATTTCGGGCCAGGCCCCCAAGCGAAAGGGAGACATTACCGAACCCAACCCAAGACTGACATGCAGACTGCGACCATCCTCTTCATAAAAGCCTCCCCATTCATTGAAAAGCCATTTGCTTGGAGAAAAGTTTCCGAGACGAAATTGCATTCCGTGAGTGTGACCTGCCAACATCAACTGAATATCAGTCTGAGGGAGTACTTTGCGTTTCCAATGTGTAGGGTCGTGACTCAATAAGACTTTAAACAATCTGTTTCCGTCATGTGCCGTATCAGATAGTTCTTCCATAGCTTTGGGCAGATTGCCATATTCAGGGTAAGGATGACGGCCATCGTTCTCTACACCTACAAGTGCAATGCAGTTATCGCCTCGATAAAGCATTTCATTCTCATTGAGCAATAAACGCCACCCTAGTGAGACTTCTTTTTCCTTGAGTGCTTGCAGATTTTCAGCCTGTTCATCCATCGTCTCCCAATGGCCATGAATTCCATAATCGTGGTTGCCAAGAACAGAATAAACTCCGTCCTTAGCTTTGAGTTGTGAGAGCGTCGGTTCAAATCCATCAAGTTCCTTAACGGATGTATTTACTAAGTCGCCGGTAAAAACAATAATGTCTCCCTGCTGACTATTGAGCAGGTCGACTATAGTCTGAACATTATCCTTGAGACCATTACGCAGAGTGCCGATATGCATATCCGAGAACTGAACTATGCGATATCCGTCGAAGGCTTCAGGTAAATCTTTTGAAGCAAATGACGTTTCGCGCACCACATAACGTTTATATCCCTTTAAAAAACCGTAGAGGATTAGGAAAAATCCCAAGGCACCAAGCACCAGCCCCACCATATTGCTTACCTTATCAGCGTTTGGAATAAAGTGGCAAAGCAATTTCCCCATTATAGATGTGAGCGTGAAAATCACTTTTGGTACAACAATAGAAAAGAATAACATTATGAAGTTTTTGATAAAATCAGAATGTCGGATACGGCCTAAGAAAATTAAGGCTAAAGAGGATATAAAAAACAAACAAGGAATCCCGTAACAGAAAAGCAACAAAGGATTCTCTATTGTTCCCTTGACAAACTCGTTGTAGATGTAAAGATCAGGCAAAAATAATAGTAATACGAAAGGTAAAAACATTCTAGAAATCATATGATTTGTTTTTAGATTTTAGACTAAGCAGGACACTTCCCGACAGTAGTAATTTTTTTAGATCACTACCATATCATCCTTAAATCATCAATGGCATTTGAAGCTCTATAATACTAATATACATAGCTTTTTAATAAGACACTGCAAAGATAGCATATCAATATTCAGGATATATTATCTTGCTAAATATTTAAGCATTATTTCAGATACTACAAAAGAATTAAATCTCTTGGGGTATATTTTCAAGTATTTGATAATTTTGATAAATAATATATATAAAAAATATACTATATATAAAAAATACTATGACTGTTAACTGGTTTAACTTTATTATTAATTATCTTTGTTCCGAAAAAGTTACATATACAATTTTTATTTTACTAATTTGATGTGCAATAATAAATTATAGGTCATAATTAAATATGAAAAAAGTTTTTTTGATTTTAGTAATTTCAACAATCTCTATTTTTGTTAAAGCGCAAAATGATTTACCTAATATTATTGCGGTAAAACCTAATGCTATGGCGTTAGGTATAAAATTGTCAGCTCCTACACCGCAGCCAGAAAAGTATCATAATGATTTAGTTCATCCATGTGTAAGATATATACCAGGAGGTTTTGCCGGACATAAATGGTGGATGGTAGGAACACCATATTACGATATTAATTCAACTATTGAGAATCCAATATTATATTATGGTGATTCAAGAACCGGAGACCTTCCTCCATTACAATGGGCAGCTGTAGGAGTTGTAGCAGATACCCCTCCAGAAATAGGTTATAATTCAGATCCATGTATTTATTATGATGGTAAAGGCTTATGGGTTTTTTGGAGAGAAAACTGGACAACAGAGTGCATTGCTTCCGGATATGATCGTGCAACTTTTGGTAAATACACATTGGATGGAGCAACATTTGGGACTAAAAAGTTATTTGCAGGAGAAGTCAGGGGAGATGTAGATAGCGAGATGTGTCCAATAGTCGTAAATTTTGATGGCAAAATTAAGTTATATGGATGCCATCATGAATTTACTCCAATCAGAAGGCCTTTGGGATTATCTATCTGGGACATTGCCGATAATAACCTGGCACACAATATGTTCTCAAAGACGAAAGATGTTTTACCATCATATAAAACTGGCTTTGATTTCTGGCATTTTGATATGTTTGAATATGAGAATAAATATTATTGTGTGGTAACACCTGAAAGTGGAACTGAGATTTTGTTAGGAAGAAGCAACGATGGTGAAAATTTCAAATTTTGGAAGACGCCTCTTTTATCTGGTAAAATAACAGGCCGTAGATATTTCTATAAGCCAAGCGCAATAGTACATGAAGGTACATTCTATTTATGGAATCCTGTTTCTGAAGAGGGAGCGGAAGTAAGAACAAGTCGTATCTGGATGTCTGAAATTAATTTCAATGAATTAATACAATTACTCGATAGACAAGATGATCCGACTAAAACAGATTCGATAGAACCTTCTACAAAAGGAACTATTAATATTTATAGTACTATCAATGGTATCTCAATATATAATACAGACAAGCCAACTTATATTTCTATTTACACTATTAATGGAGAATTAGTATATAAATCTTTTCTTAATACAGGATCATCCCAAATCAGTTTAATGAAAGGAACCTACATTATTAATACTGAATTAAAGAAGTTCAAGATTCTGGTTAAATAGAATTTTGTAAGCAGGTAATATCGCCTAGATTTGAAAAAGGTGTAGTATTATAAGGATTCACAAAGTTACTCACGCATTTAATAGTTTTAAAATCTTTCCTGATCAAAAAATGGAAAAAATTCATCTTCTCTTTTTGCTTTTATTGTGAAGAATTATTTTATACATTTGCCGGCGTTCTTATTAACATTAAGAATTCTTTTAATAACAGTACGCGAACAGATATTCTATCAGTACGCAAAGATTATATCCGAAGCCTACAATTTGGGGCTAAAAGTTTATATTATATAAAGATATGACCAAGCAATAAACAATACAGCTCTTTGAGCAAAAGCATAATCTCGTCAATACCCAGCAGATGGGCTTTAATAAATACTCATTTTTGGAGGTTCAACATTACAAATGCAAACTTTTTTTGTACCCTCAAAATAAAAACATATTTTTCCTTGCAAAAAGGAAATAATTCTATATTTTTGTCCTTATGAAAAGGAAAGATGTAATTCAATCGCTCATTGCAACCAAGCAAAATGAAATTCCGTTTAATGTTATTAAACGAGATTTGGAGTTACCGATAAATAGTGAACAAATCATCACTATTCCCGGCGTGCGTCGTTGTGGAAAATCATCCTTAATGATGCTTGTAATCAATTCTCTGGTGGAACAAGGTGTTCAAAAAGAACAAATTCTTTGGCTCGGTTTCGATGATGAACGTCTTTATGATATGTCTACTGACGAATTGGATGATATTATCACTGGCTACATGGAAATGTATCCTAATATCCCTATCAAGGATGTATATATGTTTTTTGATGAAATCCAATTAGTAGATAAATGGGAATTATTTGTTCTTCGCATATTTAAAAGCTACTGCAAGAACATCTATGTATCAGGAAGTAATGCACAGATGTTATCTCAGGAACTTTCATCAGCTTTGCGAGGCTGGCCATTAGAGTATGAAGAATTTCCGCTTTCATTTAATGAATACTGTCGTTTCAAAGGTATAGCGACAAATATTTTTGCAGAAGCAGACAAAGCAAAACTTAAAAATGCATTTACTGAGTTCAATCATTCCAGCGCATTTCCAGAAGTTGTACTAACTCCTGAAAAATCAATGAAAGAGCGTAAATTACAAGGATATTTCAACACAATGCTTTTCCGTGATTTAGTGGAGCATTATAAGTTAAGTAACCCTGAGCTAGTGCGCTATTTTTTAAAACGAGTAATGGCCAATCTAACAAAGCCAACTTCTATTAATTCTATTTATAATGACATAAAATCACAAGGATTGAAAGTAAGTAAGGATAAGCTATATGAATTAGCAGATCATATTTGCTCCATATTCCTTTTCTTTCGTGTTCCTAAATATGACAAATCAATCATTAAAGAGAAAAACTCACTCAATAAATATTATTGCATAGACAATGGTATGCGTAATGCTATTCTGCTGCCACAAAGTGACGATGACGGTAAATTACTAGAGAATACTGTTTTTCTGAATCTGAGACGAAATAGTAAACCTACAGATAAAATATTTTATTATCAAGGAACTAAAGAATGTGATTTTGTCTGCCAAAGAAACGAAAGCATAGTTGAACTAATACAAGTTACGTGGGATATGTCAGATGAAGAAACCAGAAAAAGAGAAATTGATGGGCTTTTAGAAGCAGCACGAGTTACTAGCTGTGATAAATTGTCAATCATAACCAATGATGAAGAATCTGAAATAATAGAAGACGGCATGACTATTAAAGTTATTCCTGTATGGAAATGGCTTCTGTCTAAGTAACAAGCCTTTGATTACACCCTAGCAGCTAAAAGAAAAAGCACTCAACCTATCATATAATAAATAAAAAACAACATATTTATATATTATATGATAGATTGAGCGTATAGCAAAGAGCAACATGGGAACTAAACTCCCTAAAAATTCACAAAAAAATGAGTCTATGACCAAGCAACAAGCAATTCAGTTCTTTGAGCAAAAACAAGTCCGCACAATTTGGGATGATGAACAGGAAAAATGGTATTTCTCCATTGTAGATGTAGTTAGCGTCTTAACGGATAGTGCTGACGGCAGAAAATATTGGAATAAGCTGAAACAGAGACTCAAAGAAGAAGGTAATGAAACGGTGACAAATTGTCACCAGTTGAAAATGCAAGCAGCAGATGGGAAGATGAGACTTACTGATGTTGCCGATACCGAACAACTGTTCCGCCTTATTCAATCTATTCCCTCTCCTAAAGCTGAACCTTTCAAACAATGGATGGCAAGCGTTGCAAGTGAACGATTAGACCAGATTCAGGATCCAGAACTTTCTATTGAGCAGGCTATGATGGACTATAAACGTCTTGGATATTCTGATAATTGGATAAACCAACGGCTAAAGTCTATTGAGATACGTAAGGACTTGACGGATGAATGGAAGAAGCATGGTTTACAGGAAGGAATACATTTTGCTACTTTGACTGATATAATCTACCAAACCTGGGCAGACAAAACAGCCAAAGAGTACAAACAATTCAAGGGATTGAAGAAAGAAAATCTTCGGGACAGTATAACCAATAAGGAGTTGATATTAAATATGCTTGCAGAAATATCAACCAAAGAGATTTCAGAATCAACTAATCCGGAAACATTCAATGAACATTGCGATGTGGCTCAACAAGGAGGTGAAATTGCTCGTAATGCTCGATTAGAATTAGAGGAGAAAACTGGCAAACAAGTTATTTCTCCACTAAATGCAAAAGATGGAATTATGCTGAAAGGGAACGAAGAAAAAGAAGATTAGATAGATAAATATAAAATCTGCCATATCTATTTATCTTTTTAAATTCGTCAGTCAATAACTGACGAATTAGACAAACAACACATTTGTATATTATATAATAGGTTGAGCATATAGTAAAGAGTACAATGTGAACCAAACTACTCGATAATTTGTACAAAATATCGAAGACCATTTTCCTGACGTCAGGAAAATGGTTTCAACACCTGACGAATGCGTAAAGGCACACGTATTTTATCGTTTAGAAATCCTTTTCTAATCACAAAACGGAAAGAATTTATCTTTTCTTTTTGCTTTTATTGTGAAAAATTATTTTATACATTTGCAGATACTCTTATTAGCAATAAGAATTCATAGACCTCTACACGGATTCCCGCAGTACTTTATGAAAAACAATTAAGGACCTTAAATTAATATTATGCCTCCAAAAGCAGTCAAAACAGTACGTGAACAGATCTTTTATCAATACGCAAAGATTATATCCGAAGCTTCAGGCTTTGGGAAAACAAATTATGGAATGATTATGAATCGTTGGAAAAGCCTCTGTTCAGGAGAAATACACTGGTCTTCATCGGTTCGTGAATGGCTTAAAGAGAAAGAAAATCCAAACGCATGTATCTATTGCGGAGAAACAAAGGATTTAACAGTCGAACATATTCTGCCCAGATGTTGTGGAGGAGAAGATATTACGGATAATGTGGTTATGGTTTGTAAAAGCTGTAATTCATCAAAAGGAGGCAAGCGCCTTTATGAGTGGAGAGGATTGAAAGCCAAAGACCAACACCACCGCATTGCCGAAGGTAAATATTTAAAGTATCTCTATTCTCTCCATGAAAAGCAAGGCACACTAGATGTTAGCAGTGTCTCTGAACTATGTGAACGTTGTAACATGCAGAAATGCTGTGAAAAAGAAAATACTGTCGAAAAATTATCTGTGTTTTGTATTGAAGGATGTTTTCATAAATAAATCTTTAAATGGTAATATTCATTAGATTTATACCTCAAAGATATTACGATATTAATAATCAGATTATACATTTACTACATTAAATAATTATGATCAAATAACTCTAATGATATGAGATTCCAAATCATTAATTAAGGAATATATAGAAAATAGTAAAACACATGGCAGATACTAATAAAAAATTTGACTATATTCTCAGTAAAGTAAAGCTACTACTTAAGGAGGAAAAGAACCTAGAAGTTTATAATTTACTGGAGCAGTCACGTGTCTATCCTGAATGGTATAACCACGACAATTGGGATGGCGGCATAGAATTTTACAATATTCATATAGATACAGATGTAGCTACTTATGCACGTCTTAGATCGGAGGCTAAAGAGATTGAAGAGATCAAAAGAGTTGTAGTAAAACTATTCGACGAGCTTAATGATGATAAATCAGAGAGGTATGATAATGTAGAGTTAGGATTCTATGATTTTGAAAATGGAACAGACATAAAAATCTTGTTACCTGAAGATGAACGAAATGAAATACCATTTTTTGTTGTTAAGAAAAAGATGCATTCCTATCTCGAAAGATCTAACTCACATGATACTCCTGCATATTTTCCATCATTCGTTTTAGTTCACAATGACGGTTGGAACGATTATAGTGCATTTACTATTTTTTGGCTATTCTATTATCCTGATAAAGATCAGCGCATATCTATTGGCATGGTAAAGATTATGGAGGAAGAATCTAATAACACATTCTCAGTTATCAATAAAGAGTTTACGATGTTACCACCTTCATTTTGTTCGCTCGGTGTTAGCTCAATTTATTATGCTAATTTATGGGAAGCTCTTAAAAATGATAAGCTTCAAGTCATGAAGGTCATGGCGGCGCTGCGAGATGCTGCTTATTTTTCTCAAATTGCGGATCATTTTGAACGTAATGATATTTTCAACAAATCACTGCTGCGTGATAATGATTCCGAGCGAGCTTTGCGCGAAGGCTTTTATTTGGCACAGGGTAGGGATATTACTGATAGCTATCACTTTGTATATCAGTATCGTCCACCATATTGTAAAGAGGATGTGCAAATAGATTTTCCATTTAAATCTGATTGCCGTGATTTCGAACGTCTTTATGGATTGATAGGCGAAAATGGAACGGGAAAGACTTCACTCCTGAGATCTATTCCTGAGATGCTAATGGATAATAAAAATAATAGCTTTATCGGAGATAAACCATTGTTTAGCCAGATTATGACAGTATCTTATTCACCATTTGACAATTTTGGATTAACAGATGGCGATTTGACTTTCAAATATTTATTTTGCGGACTTACTAATGGTATTGGCGACCATATCTCGAATAGAGAGCTAGTTTATCGATGTAAAAGAGATTTTTCAAGACTGGTATCACGCGGCTTTGAAGAATTTTGGAAAGATGCAATTACCGATGTGATTCGTAAAGAAATTATTGAACTTTTTATAGAGAATAACAGAGAGGGAATAAATATAGAGCGCTTAAATGATGTTTTTCCACAACTCAGTGCAGGCGAAGCAAATTACTTGATTTCAATGACAGCTTTAATTGCAAACATTCGGTATGATTCGCTTCTTTTGTTTGATGAGCCTGAACAGCATTTGCATCCAAATGCGATAACCTCGCTAATGATGCGTATTAGCGAACTACTTACTAAGTTTAAATCATATGCTATTGTTGCTACGCATTCACCTCTAGTAATACGCGAACTAGTTTCCTCAAACGTCTATGTATTTCACCGAGACAAAGATATATTAAACATTTCGAAAATTGGCATAGAATGTTTTGGCGAAGATATTGCTGTGCTAAATGATGTTATTTTTGGAAATGAAGAACAAATTAAACGGTTTCAGAAATATCTAGAACAACTGATTAAAAAAAATCCCAATTGGGATTACGATAATATATTGAAGGAAATTGAAAATGGTTATTTGCCACTGGGTATGAGCGCAAAAATGTTAATTCGCAGATTAATAATGGAACGTAATGGAATCAATTAAGCATCCAAATCTTGACCCTGCTGAGTTCTTTAATAGCGTTATTGATGCTAAGAGAGAAAAAAAAGAGGATACAACTTATCTGAAACGGGTTATCAATCTGAAAGATAACAACGCACAAAAACTAAAAGATTATTCAAATAGCTTTTCAAATAATAACATAGAATCACTTTCACCAATGAATATCAATAGTCAAATAAAAGATGATTTGTTATCATTGTATATCTATGGTGCTAAGCCATTTCGCGATTTGATACAGAATTTAAATGAACAAAATGGAGGCCATGAAATTGCTAAATGTCCACACTGCGGGGTAAATACACCTTCAACGTTGGATCATTTTCTACCGAAAACTGTATTTCCCGAATTTGCCATACATCCGTTAAATTTAATTCCATGTTGTCCTAACTGCAATGGACATAAAAGTGAAGCATGGCATAGAAATGGCGAAAGAGCTTGTTTTAATGTATATCTGGATAAAGAACCTGATGAACAATTCCTTTTTTGCGATGTGATGATTATTAATAATATCCCTTCTGCCCTTTATCGAATTGATGGCTATTTAGTAAAAGATAAGGAATTATATGCACTTATAAAACGAACGTTTAGTATTCTGCATTTAATAGAGCTCTATAATAAAGCTTCAGATGAAATACTAAAAAGTCTAAGAAAGGAGATAAGGCATCAATCTAGAAACTGGAAGCTATCACAAGACGAATTGTTTGATTATCTACTAGATTGCTATAAAAATGAGCCTTGTAATGATAGAGATAATGTTTACTGCACAGCTTTATTAAATAATGAGCACTCGAGAAATTTCTTCAAAGAATTATTGACTTCTAAGAAAATATAAAAGATATCAATAAAGCACAATCCAAGAGATTTATCGTAATATATAAGCAAATAAGACAATAACCTCAAAACTAACGGTTATTTATTTGTATAATAAGATTTCTTGTTTCAAGAATAACATCACTACATTTTTGATTTATTAACTGTATATCTATATCGCTTGTCAATATTTGAGGAGAATCAAAATTGGTTGTTTGAGTAAATAATGCATTTGTCTTTTCATTTAATTTTTTATCATCAAAGCTAGAAATTTTCATTAACTTCAAAGTTGCAGAAAAACGTTCTTTCAGCAATTGAATATTATTACCTTTTGAAGCTACGAATGAAATATCAACCTGTGTAGAGCTATTAAAAACATTTTCAATATAATGAATTTCAGTTTCAATAGAATTTAGGTCTCTTATTAAAAACTCTTTTTCAAAACGCTGTTCAGTAAGTCTTTTTGATATATACCAACCAATCCAGATTGTCAATACAGATGAAAATATAAGACTTATCACATTTATTGGAGTAATCGTATAATCAATCTTCAGATTATTTAGCCAAGACATCACATACAAAAACTTAACAAAAAAATATAGTATTGTGAAAAATAAAACAGAAACAATGAATATTACTATTTTTTGAACCATATTTCATCTTTTATATAACTAACAATCCAGTTAAATGACTGTGTCTTAAATATAATCTTATCACAGACCACTTGTGCACCTTTAACCCTCCCAAGTTCTCCAAAAGATTGATCTAAAAATGAGTTAGGATAAGACTTAACGCCATCTAAATAAATATAGAGAAGCTCATGACAAGCAATAGCCTGTTCAAATTTTGGGAGCAAAATTGTCTCATAAAACAATTCTCCAGAGTTAGATCCCAAGCTCTTCCATCGTCCTCCAGGTTTATCACTAAAGTCGCTAGCAATATTTATTGAGTATTTTTCCATGTTATATAATTATCCTTATTAATAGTCCAAGAAAAGTAAGTTCCAATAAAATTAGGATTTTCAGAAACAATAAATTCATTATCTATATAACGCAAAGATACACTATTTGTTATTAAAATAAAGTCTGAAATTAATCCTTTTTCAATTATTTCACGAATTTGAGGCAATCCGCGACCTCTATTGTTTTTTTTGGTAGATGAACCAAGTTTTCCATATAATGCATCCAATGGAATATTATTCTTAGTTCTCAATAGATACCTCAAAGGTAAACCCGATTTCTTATATGACTTTATAATTCCAAGTCCCATATCAACAAAGACATACACCATACACTTTTTTTGATAATCTCTATACCTTAGCATCCACCAATTAATCTTTCTATTACAAATGCCATGTTCTGTTGCATTACCTATCAATTCAACTAAATAGTCATAAAAAGGTTCATAATATTCAGAAAAACCAATTTTTCTTAACTCCAATACAATTTCATCAATAAAATCAGGATCAACTGTTCGAAATGATTCAGTATTAGGAATCTTACTAGATAAAATTTCAATATTTTTATGAGCATATTTTTTTTTAGCAAAAATAATATTCTGTACAGATTTAGCTTTTGGCAATATAGGATACAACCTGATATTCTTTTTGAGCTTCATAGCTTTCTCAACTTGGGCTAAAAAAACCATATACGCTCCTTGGCTAGCATTTTCAACATTTGAAAAATCAATATAAACATTTCTAGAATTAGTATTTACTATTTTCCTCAATGCAGGTATTACTTCATTCAAAAAATCCTTTCTCATATAAAACTGCGACGGAAATTTAACTCTAGTTCTTTTTACTAAAATTGTCTCAGCAAATAAGAACAATAACAGTAAAAAAAATATTGCAAAATAATACACTAATGAAAACTCTTTCATTTCTTCATAATTTTTTAGTTTTAATATCAAGTGAACTTTACAGAACAATCCGCTAATTTTTGTTATACCTTAATCTTCAGTTTATTAATTAACTTACATTGCATTTTAATAATTAATGTTGCAAATATAAGCATTACCTTAATTAAAAGTGAAAGACAATAGCTATTCTTTACTATAGTAAACTTACTTCAAAAGATATTTTTTTCATTATTTTTATAATAATGTTATCTTTATTTAACTAATGTTATTTTTTTAATTAGTATAGACAATATTCTTTATTACAAAATAGCAAGTTATTATACTAGTCGTAAACATCATCATTTGAGATAATAAAAAGAATGGTTCAAATCTCTATATTATAACATATAAAATATTAATATGTATATAAGATCATTTTTATCAAAATAATAAAACAGTCATATCAAGTATTCAAAGTTTTATATTACCCAGCAAAGATACAATATCCTTAATTTAACTAAATCATTATATTTATCATTTATTATACACTCTACAAAAAAATATTTTACTCAAACTAGAAAGCTTACAGACATCGAACATATAAAAATTTATTTTCGGCTTTTATCGGCAAAGATTAGCTCTGTCTAATAAGAGTCCAAATCCATCTCCCCTATCCCCCACCAAAACACCCCAAAAGCCCTAACAAAAGGCCTTTCAACTAGTAGCAGATAAAAAAGTTTAACTATTCATCTGCTACTAAATCCTGTTTATCTGCTACAAGACAGGGCTATCTCCCACTAAATTAAGCGTTCCGCAACATCATAATAAGTATTCCCGTTAATCCTTCGGCTAGGAATATTCAGCTTTTTAAGGATACGGCCAAAATGAATGGCTCTTGTGGCGGTTAGCTTAATTCCGCTTTTCTTCTGCAACTGGGTAAAAATCTCCACGGCAAGAAGTTCACTGCTCTCCTCGCCTGCTTCTGCGGGGCGATAGTATTGGTGGAAGAGTTGCTCGGCTGCCGGGGTTTGCTCGAACTCGCGATTCTTCTTCATCAGTATGGCTTCATCGTCTGCATTAAACCAATAGCGTTCTCCACTTTGTATCTCGCTGATTGCCTGGGCATAGAGCTGTTCGTGATTAATGGGTTGTGCATCGTTTATCTTTCCGGTTAGCAGAATGCAGATGAAACGGCGGCCGCCGGATGTATCGGTCAGCAGGTCGGAATGATTACTGGTGGCTATGAATGATGCATAACGGCGAAGCTCCTGCACGGCGGTCTTGTGCGGCTTGCGGGTGTTCACCACCGGTTTCTGAAGAATGTGCTTCAGAAATGCTTGATTGCCTGCGCTAATTTGGTCGAACTCATCAATGTTGATCAGCGCAAAACGATTTAGGGAGAGCTCGGCATCGCGCTTCCGACTGAAGTCAATGCTGTCCGTGTAGTAGGCACGCAACTGTGGCGGAATTATATTGAGGCAGAAGGTGGACTTTTTATATCCCTGCGGACCAACGAGCAATGGTGCTGTGCTGTTCGCGTGTTTTTTATCTGTTCCTCTCCAATGGGCCGTCATGCATAGGAACCAGCGGTGGAAAAAGTTGGGCCAATGCGGATTGTCGCACGGCACTGTATTGGCTAAAGCACGGATACGGTCTTTCCCGTCCCACTTGGGAAGTGCGGAAAGGTAGTGTTCAATGGGTGAGAAAAGGGGTACGCGGTCTGAGTAAACGTAGCGTTTCACGTCTCTGTCCCACAGTTGCAAACCTTCAAACTGGGCATTGAGGGCAATGCTGTTCAGTGCTCTATCGGTGATGGGGCGGAAATCGAAGATGAATGAGTTGCGCTCTCTGTATTCCACCTCGGTGGTTTGTGTATTGTAGCGAAACTCATAACGGCGCTTCATAAATTCACTCGCTTTCATTGCCATACTCTGCTCGGGACGAATGCAAGGCTTTCCGCCGAAATTCTTCCCTATAAGATATGCGTTGTGAATGGTTTGCCTCAGCTCTACTTCTTTTTCTTTCATGCCAAAATGAAGTATTGCGCCATTCACCACCTCCTCTTCGGGAATGCCCGACTTAAAACAGTTATTGGCCAATGCCACCAGAAGCGGTTTCACTCCTTCTTCTTTCGAGCAGCCGGGAGTTTCGCTTAGTGCGGCACTTAAAGAGGTTTCAAACAGTGTGGAGATGGCTCGGTTTCGCTCATATCCTGGGATGAGTCGCTGCAACGGATTGCTTTCTTCCTGCACCGCTTCCTGATAAGTGGTTTCGGCAGGCATTTCCGTGGGCTGTTTCTGCTGAATGGCGTGCGCATGAGACGCAACATATAGTTCAGGATCATAAGAAAAACGGCAACTATGTTCCAGTGATGGCTTGTTTATTGTTATGGTAAAAGGTATCTGCGACTGATATAACAGGGCCGCACGGCGATATGCATGCGCATGAAACAACTCTGCTTCTCTGTATGTTTGCGGCAGAGTGCCGTCGGGAAGGGTAAACTGCACAAGTATCTTAACACTTTTGCCTGTAGAGCCGATGAACGCTGCTTTTGTCTGTGGAAAACCGGATGCAATGTGGCGAATGCTGGCAGCCTCATCCATACCGGAAAGGTTGTTTACCTCCAGCAAAACCAGTCCGTTGTACTGCTTCATCACCTGGGTTTCGCTCTCTTTCTTAAATCCGGCAGCAAATAATAGTTGCGGAAGTTTTTTTGCATAAATATTGCGTTCAGTTCCTCCACCTATTTGTAAAGAATGACGCATATTAGATACAATTTGTTCCTTACCCTCTTTTTTCATGCTATCCAATAAAGTTTCCAACTTTACCATACGTTGTATTTTCTTCTCTCCGAGGCTCCTAGTCTGTGTTATATTCATATTTATTTTATTGATTTATGCTATAAAGATAATATCAAAAACTGCTAAAGACCAAATAAAACCGCCACTTTAATTTAATTATTTTTTACTAATAATATCTATGAAATTAATTGTATATCCGGAATAAACTAAGTAAATTTGCAAAGAAATATAAGTAAGTTCTCATATGTGATCCCATGGGTTCTCAGTTGAGAACCGATTAGATCACAATTGAGAACCCATGGGTTCTCAGCTGTGAACTTACTTAGTTTTAATGAATAAGATTAATAACAAACTAAATAAAATACTATGGCAGCAACCTATGATCTGAGAGAGAACCCGAACCCTAAAAAAGATGGAAAGAAGCAACCACTTCACCCACGCATTGTGTCAAAAGGAACTATTCCTTCGCGTGAATTGCTTGAAGAAATTTCTTCAGGAACTACTTTTTCCGTAGCCGATCTTGAAGGAGCGCTTATTGCACTGACTGAAAGAATTTCTTTTCATCTAAAAAACGGATATAATGTAGAACTGGGAAAAATGGGGTATTTCTCGGCCAAACTGAAATCCCGTCCGGTAATGGAGAAAGATGAAATTCGTGCAGCTTCTGTTGAGTTTGAGAATGTGAACTTTCGCGCCTCAGCATGGTTCAAGAAAAAAACTCGCGGTACCCTGGAGCGAGCAAACAGAGGATTTAATACTTCGGCACAACTAAGCGAAGCTGAACGAAGAAGTCTGCTGGAGAAATATCTGGACGAGAACACATTTATTACCCGCACGGATTACACAAACCTGACTGGATTACTAAAGAAGAAAGCAATGAGCGACTTGAAAGAGCTTATAAATCAGGGAGTCTTAATTTCAAGTGGTCGCGGAAATCAGATGATTTTTCTTCGGGCACCGAAAAAATAAAACCATTACAAACTAGTGGCAGATGCAGAATTTAGTAGCAGATAAAAATGTATAAAACATTTATCTGCTACCAATTTATTTTATTAATAATCAATCTATTGACACCAAATTAGTAGCAGGTAGCAGATGATAATGCTTTTTTCGTTTTTTTTCTAACAGAAAAAGCGGATAGAAGAAATACAATCTATCCGCTTATTTCAAAATAATTGCAAATGTAAAGTTTGCCAGTTCTTTACTTATTCAGTGCTACCTCCGAAAATACAGCTTCACCACCTTCGGCAAATATCCCCCAGGGGTTCTGATTCATTTGATAAATTCGGTTACTCAATGCAATTACACCATTTACGTAAATAACACAAACAGAGTTTTCTATCACAATAGTCACTTTAAATTGTTTATTTTCAGGTATTGTAAGAGGAGTTGAAGTACGCGTAGCCAATACGTTGCCGTCTTTTATGTAGTCCAGTTTCAACGTTTTACCAGTTAAATCGAATACCAGATCATGTACCTCACTGCGAGCACCTCCGGCACCAAACTCAAAACCAAAGCGGGTAGCCGTACTTGCTTTTACTGTAGCCGTGATTTTATATGTCCCTTTCTGACGATCAAACAGTGCTATGGCCTTGCCACTTGTACCATTCAATGTATAACTATTACCTTGCACTTGTGCATTGTTATTTACCAAGGCCTTTAGAGCTACTTCGTTGTTTAGTTTCTGATCAACCGATGCGGGGATAGTTACATTCAGCGTTCCGTCACTATTTTGTGTCAACTGGTGAACAACCAATGATCCTGCCCAACCATAAGCACTGGTATCATTATTTCCACTACGGGTAGGACACCATCCGAATAAGAAACGATTTGTACCGTCACTTGCAGTCTTTCCGGCATAGTAAGCAATGCCATCCAGAGCTGAATAGGAAGGAACTTTCCAGTCGTTAGTTCCTGCAACCCGATAACGATAGTGCACTTTGCGGTCATTATTAGCCCAGTCCCAATTAGAGTATACCAAATATTGGTAATTTCCCATAGTAAATACATCCGGGCATTCCATTACTCGTTCTCCATTAAAGTAGAACGGTTCTTCTAGTTTCCAGTTCAACAAATCGGTAGAAGAGTATTGTGCAATAACCGCTTGCCAGTCATTCACTGCTGCCACATAGCCACGGGTAGTAATGAACATCTTATAAACGTTACCTTCTTTCATCACGAATGGATCACGGAATTCATTAGCATCATATCCGTTGGCAGCCTGAAGTGAAAAATTAGTTTGCTTAGTCCAAGTTTTCATATCCTTTGATGTAGCTAAATAAATCTTCTCAGCAGGATTAAGATTTGCATTGTGTGCAGTGTAATAAGCATAATAGGTATCGCCCGCTTTTATTACCGAGCCTGTACCCAAAGCATCTTCCTGACTTCCGTCAGCTCCGCAAGGAATTACTTCACCGTTATCTTCATACGTCATAAAATCGCTTGTAGTTGTCTTTGCCCAAGGGTGAAAAGTGGCAGCTCCATCACGTGCATCAAACAAGTAGAACACATGAAATTTCCCATTTTCGTAAAAAGGCATTGGGTCACCCACCCAGCCATTGGATGGCTTCCAGAAGGAAGCGTACGTCTGGTGTAAGTCGTTTACATCGAAATAAGAAGGAGCAGAAAGATCTGCATTTGGATCGTTGCACACGTATTCCTGATCACTGCAAGCCGTAAGGCTTGCAAGTGAAAGGAGAGTTGTTACAATATAATTAAGTTTCATAATTCTTCAATTTTATTATTTAGCCAGATAATTCAAAATATTCCCAGTCAGAGTCTCAAGGTTGTCAAGATAAGAATTAGCAGGTGATCCATCTTCATTATACCAGTCATAACTTTCTACAGCAATGGTGATAGTAGCTCCATTGCCATTCTGACGTTCGTATTCATTAATAATGGAACGTTGATTCATAGCATCGTCCCAATAGAAACTAGCCAGTTGTTTACCACCATTCTCGTTTTGCCATTTTGCTACGTCGAAATTGTAACCTGTCCATGTATCAAAACTCCAGATGGCATTGTGTCCTTTCACCTTCACTCCCTTGCCCATAATGTAGAAGCGTGATGTTTCTCCAATTTCCATACGCAGACCTTTAAAGATAGGATGGTTTTCGTGACCGGTGAATCTCATTCCCCAATTTTCGCCTAAGGTTGAAGGACTATTTCCATACCCCCAGTCATTATTCCACATTTTCCCATTTTTGGCAATATCAAGTGACGTTCCCAAAGAAACACCTGCAGAAGTAAGTAATAAACCTCCTCCTTGTGCGTGGAACTTCTTCAACGCATCAATAACTGTTGCATCAGTAGCAATAGACGGAATTTCAAGTTTATCAGGGTCACAATGATACCAAAGTACACCATATTTAGTTAAATCGGCACCTTTCTTGATAGCATCAAAGGAAATGTAAACGGGATCTACAAAATTCTCAGATAACCAGTTCCATGCAGCTTTTTCATCCAAATTAGTAATTTCACCAGCAGTAGCAGCTTCTCCTAAGAATCCTACCGGAGTAAGATCAGTAGGCACTACTTTTACTTTGTAGGTAAATGTTTCGTCCAGATAGGAGATATTGTAATCCACCGGATTCGTAAAATCAAGAGTCGTTGCAGTTGGTGATACTATTTTTGCTCCATCGGTAATTGTAAATTTGGGGGTTAAAGCTGTGACATTTTCCCCTTTTGGATAAAGCACTGTAATAGTACGGGCTGACTGATCAATAACCCCTTTATATTTGCCGATTGAAAACGTTAGGATTTTTGTTTTATCACTTACATGAGAAGCCACAACATTATAATCATGATAAAGATTCCCATTGACAACACGGTAAGCTGTCAATTTTGAAAGGTCAATTGGTCCTTCAGGATTTTCAGGGCTTACAATATGTGCACCTTCAGATAGAGTTATAACAGGTTTGATCTTGGTCAAATCGGTTGCAGAAGGGAATACCAATTCAATCAGGCCAGATTTTTCATCCAATGTTTCTAATTTAGCATTCGCAGAAAAGGTCTTGATTTTCACTTCACCCGAATTGCTTATTCCGTTGTACTCTTCGCTACATGATACTAAACTTAATATCATTATTAAAGAAAAGAATATATATATAGATTTTTTCATTTTGATATCTCTTTATAAATTGTAATTTGACTACATTATTTCCATCCTGGATTTTGCTTATACACCCCATTCGTAAAATTTATCTGTTGCTGAGGTATTGGAATGTATTCATCCTGATTCTTATCAAACTTGCCGGCAGCAAGGAATGAACGTCGGGCAGACTCGCTGTTGAAATAATTGTTCATAACCTGACTGGCAATACCCCAACGTACAAGATCAAAGAAACGATTTCCTTCCATTGCAAGTTCCAAACGACGTTCCCAACGAAGTGCCTGACGAGCAAAATCTTTATTCCATACACAATTTACGCCATTTTGATACAAGGAAATATTAAGATTTTTTGCATACGGAATAAATGTGGTACTATTCTTGGCACGTTCACGAATCAGATTGATAAGTGGAAGTGCTTCTTGTTCACGATTCAGTTCTATAAGAGCCTCAGCACGCATTAATATAACATCTGCATAACGTAATACAATTCTATTTTTAGAGTTTCCATAAAATGGAGAGACATTTACAAAACAGTCACATGAAGGATCTACATTTTCTTTCAAAGAAGCATACAGACCATAAACAGAAGGATTTCTATTCCATTTCTCTTGATAAATTAAATCTTCATTATACTTATAGGGTACTCCAGGAAGAGCAACAGTATGATATAAACGTGGGTCTACTTTATCAAGAGTGTTATCGTAATTTATATTATCAAAGGAGTCAAATTCGGGCAATCCGTTAGTTGTTTTAAAAGCATTCACCAAATTTTGACTTGGTTTATGGAAGTCACAACAACCTAATCCCATTGGCACAGAAAGTACATCTCCCCAATTCAAACGACCAAACATAGTACCGTCTCCTGTAGAATATTGTACTGCAAACAATGATTCCGGTCCGTTTTGATAAGCTCCCGGTAAAAAGTTACATGCTATATCCGGCTCTAACTTATAAGAAGAATTCATCACTACTTGTGTATAATCCAATACTTGATTTAAATCCTGAGCGTTTATTTCTGTCACACTATTTTTCTCATCCTGACGATAAGCCTTAAAGAGATAAGCTTTTGCAAGATAAGCAGCTGCAGCAATCTTGTTGGCTCTTCCAGCCTGACTTTGAGCTACCGGTAATAAATCGTATGCTTTTTTAAAGTCATTGCAAATAAATTCCCATTGTTTGTCATTAGGTAATGTATTAGGTATCTTATCATACTCATTCAACGGAGTATCCTCATCAACTAAAGGAATATGTCCAAAAACTTCTTTTAGCATAAAGTAGAAGTGTCCTCTCAAAAAATACATTTCTCCCATACGGGCATCTTTATTAGGGAATTGAGATTTATCCACACTTTTCAAAACACTAAGTGCTGAGTTGGCACGAGAAATTGCTTCATAAATAAAAAACCATAAGCCATCTGCTTCACCAAAATCTGATTTAATATTTTCTGATATTTCATAAAAATGAAAGTCTGCAATATCATTTTCATCGTTACCTCCTTTATATGCATCATCAGAGCGTACGTTACCATATGGCCAAAGGCTGAAAGGTTTATCATAATGGTCATTTCCTAAAGAAGAATAAGCCGCAGATACTAGTCCTTCTATCTGCTCAGGACCTTTTACTTGTTCTTCATCAAGGATTCCCTGAGGAGTTTCATTAAGAAAATTGCAACTGTTGAGCATTAATGCTGAAACGGAAGCCAAAACTAAATATTTAATTTTTTTCATTGTATAAGGTCTTTTTAAAATGAAACATTAACGCCAAAGGTCACAGTCAAAGGAATAGGATAACCCCATCCTGGATTTTCAGGGTCAACGCCTGTAAAATTTTTGCTTTTGATCGTAAATAGATTCTGAGCACTAGCATAGATGCGGAATTTTTCTACTTTTATTTTATGCAATACTTGCTGAGGTATATTGTATCCTAACTGGATATTACGAAGTTTCAGGTATGAACCGTTTTCAACAAAATAAGAAGAAAAACGAGATTCATTATTAGTATCGCTATAAGATAATGCCGGAATATTTGAATCAGGATTAGTAACTGGATCCCAAGCTTTAAGAAGGCGAGCACCTTTATTTGAACGGGTATCCGATACACTCCAAAAATCAGTTGTATATTTTACAGTATTAATTACATCTACGTTCTGAACACCTTGAAAATACACTATCAAATCAAAGTTCTTATACGATAGATCTATATTCAAGCCATAAGCAAAATCAGGAAATGGATCACCAATCCATGTACGGTCTTTATCATTTATTACGCCATCATTATTCAGATCTCTGTATCTAATGCGTCCCAAAGCCTTACCATCTTGTTTACAGTGTTGGTCAAGATCTTCTTGTGTCTTAAAGATACCGTCCGCCACATATCCATAGAATGAACCTAAAGGACGTCCCAGAATGTTATCATAGGTACCATTACCACCATAAGAGTTTTTCACCGATTCAGGCAGGTAAGTCACTTTATTTGCATTGGTTGATATATTACCAGTTATGTCATACTGCAAACCTGAATTCATTTTTCCGCGATAGCCCAGTGTAAACTCAAAGCCTTTATTCTCCATAGCGGCACCATTAAACCATTTATTTGCTCCCTCTCCCATGATTGCAGCATACCCCGGTAAATAAAGAATATTTTTTGTTTTCTTAACGTAGTATTCAGCTGAGCCGTAAAGAGCTTGTCCAAAGAATCCATAATCAAGACCAATATTGGTTTGTGTAGTTGTCTCCCATTTTAGATCTGGATTCTGAAGTTGTGTCCTTTTAAAGCCTGAGCTAAGCAACCCCGATCCTGTTCCATTGAAGTCATAAGCTGTTCCCCAGACTGCATTCCATGTAGGATCTCCTTTTCCGTAATCAGTAACATAAATATCATATATCGCTGTATTTGCCATTCCCTGATTACCTGTTTGTCCCCAACCAAAACGAAGCTTTAAATCAGACAACCAGTCATGCGTTTTTTCCATGAAAGCTTCCTGATTAATTTTCCATCCGAGATTAAAGGCAGGGAACATACCCCAGCGATTATTCTTTCCAAAACGAGATGATCCATCACGACGTAATGTAACAGAAGCTAGATACTTTTCATTGTATGCATAATTAATTTTACCAAAGTAGGATTGCAGTGAATAGGCAGTAGAGCTACCAGTGCCTTCACTGGTTCCTGTTCCAAGATCTGGCCACATATAATCCGGAGTTTCTACAGCAAAGCCTTCACGTGAAGCTGAAAAATTGATATCACTCTGACGGAACATTTCCATACCTAGCATCGTTTCAAAACGATTTTTCCCAATTTCAAAATCGTATGTAGCAGTATTTGACCAAGTCCATTTTGTCCAGTGTGCCTGCTCTATCAAGGATTTGGTTTTATCACTTTGGAGATAACCTGTTTGATAACTATATGTGAGTGATCTTTTATAAAAATTGCCATAATCTAAGCCAAAACTAGAACGAATATTCAGTTTTTTAATGGGTTGAATGTTTATATAAGCATTACCAAATGTACGCCAGTAATTATAACGGTTGTCTTTATTATCATATACTAATCGGGCCGGATTTTGACGATCCGGAAGTCCGGTTATAGGACCTCCCCAGTTTTTTCCATCTTCTGTATGTACCGGTATAAAAGGGACTGCTATCAATGCAGCTTCAATTATCTGATAAGGTTGAGTTACTTCCGAAGTTTTGTTTATTGTGAAGTTCTCCCCTATTGTAACAATATCGCCCAACAATTTATAGTCACTGTTCATTCGGGCAGAAATACGATTAAAATCAGTGTATTTTACCAGTCCTTCATTATCATAGTAACCCAGTGATAAAAAACTATTTCCTTTTTCTGTACCATTGCTAACTGAAAGATTATGCGACTGTGCAACACCTGTGCGAGTTACTTCATCAAACCAGTTGGTATTTGCCGGTTTCATAGTTTTTGCATCATCAAGATATTCCGGAAATAAAACGTTGTTTAAAACTTTGTTGCCTGCTGCATCAATACTTTCTTGATAGCGAATACCTATATTATTATCATTAGCATCTTTACCTGAATTTACAGAGGCTTTCCACATAGCCTGGGCATATTCTTTTGAACTAAGAATATCTATTTTATTAGTATAGTTAGACATCGTAACGGATGAATCAAAGTTTACCTTGACAACACCTTTCTTTCCTTTCTTTGTTGTAATAACAATGACACCATTTGCGGCACGCGAACCGTAGATGCTTGCAGAAGATGCATCGCGAAGTACCTGGATACTTTCAATATCATTCCCATTGAGTTCATGCATGCCTGAAGTAGTAGGGACACCATCAATAATATATAGCGGATCATTGTTATTCAGCGTTCCGATACCACGAATACGAATTGTGGCAGCTCCACTTGGTGTTCCGTCTGAAGTGACTGTCATACCGGCAACACGTCCTTGCAGCGCCTTCATCGGATTGTTTTCGGCTGCGGACATCATATCGTTCACTTTCACGACAGAAACAGCACCGGTGAGGTCAGCTTTACGTTCTGTGCGATAACCTACAGCAACGACTTCATCTAATAATAGGGCAGATTCCTTTAAAGCAACATCAATAATAGTTCGTGCACCTACAGCTACTTCCTGTTTATCGTACCCAATGAAAGAAAAGGTGAGTGTCTCATTTTTTTGTACTGATAATTGGTAATTACCATCGACATCTGTAACTGTCCCTACTGCCTTACCTTTGACACTTACATTTACGCCAATAAGAGGCTCGCCGCCAGCAGCTGATTTTACGTTTCCTTTAATCGTAACATTCTGTGCGTTTAAGATACCACAGAAAGATAGAAGGAAAATCATAATGATAAGATTTCTCATATTTCATTATAGATTTAAAAGATTAACATTTAAAAATTCAATTCTCAAGAAAAGCTTTCCCGGCTTAAATTTCATACCGTAAAGTAAAGGAATTCCATTTGCGTGAACTATAACTTTTGATTCAAAGATGGTTATTTTTGTTTCATGCATAAGATTTAATAAAATAGTGAATCATAATTAATACATTTCGAAACAATTTTTATATCATTCTGTTTTATTATTCTCTTTCTTTGCAACACGCTTTCCCGAGCAACTATTTATTAATTGAATTTAATACCAATAAAAACATGATTTCACTAAGTAAATTATGCCAAACAGTTAAACGATCTTTTAGCTCCTTATTAATGGGGGTGTTTACTTTGTTTTTATCTTGTCAGGCTTCAAATCCACAATTAGTGATTAAACATTTAGGCGATGAACAAAGCATTGTCCAAATTGATGCCCACAAAAAATATCTGCTCTTGCCAGTTCAGGAAACCTCAAGAGAAGCTAAACTATACATGATTGTTGATAATGATGTGGTAAAAACTATCAATATCCGTCTGGCTATAAATAAAATTGATTATTTTGTGCCGGTTGAGATTTCTGCTTATAAGAATAAAAGTATAACTTTCAACTTCCAATTCATTCCCGATTCTGCTGTATGCTGGAAAGAGATGAAACTAGCTGACTCTTTTGATACCAGGAATATTGAAGCCTTTCGTCCAGTATACCATTTTACACCAACTTACGGATGGATGAATGATCCCAATGGAATGGTTTATAAAGATGGAGAATATCATTTGTTCTATCAACATAATCCATACGGCTCCATGTGGGGAAATATGCATTGGGGACACGCTGTAAGCAAAGATCTGGTGAATTGGGAATACCTTCCTGTAGCTATTGCCCCTGATGCATTGGGAAGCATTTTTAGCGGAAGTTGCGTTGTTGATAAAGACAATACAGCCGGATTTGGTGCAGGAGCTATTGTGGCTTTTTATACTTCGGCCAGTGATCGTCAGGTGCAAAGCATGGCGTATAGCCTTGATAATGGCCGTACATTTACCAAATATACCCGTAACCCGATTTTAACTTCTACTACACGTGACTTTCGTGATCCAAAAGTTTTTTGGCATGAACCTTCCAAAAAGTGGGTTATGATTCTTGCAGCCGGACAAGAGATGAGAATTTATTCTTCTTCCGACCTCAAGGAGTGGGCTATGGAGAGCCGTTTTGGTGATGGGCAAGGTGCACACGGTGGTGTATGGGAATGTCCTGATCTTATTGAATTACCCATTGAAGGAACCGAACTGAAAAAATGGGTACTTATCTGTAATATAAATCCTGGTGGACCATTTGGTGGTTCGGCTACACAATATTTTGTTGGTAAATTCGATGGAAAAAAATTCATAAACGAATCTCCGAATGTGAATAAGTGGATGGACTGGGGAAAAGATCACTATGCAACCGTAACCTGGAGTAATGCATTAGAAGGACGTCACATAGCATTGGCATGGATGAGTAATTGGCAATATGCCAATGATGTACCAACAAAACAGTATCGTAGTGCAAACTCAGTTCCACGTGACTTAAGTCTTTACACTTACAATGGTGAAACTTATTTGAAGAGTACCCCTTCTCCCGAATTGTTGAAGTTACGCCGTGAACAGATTAAAAAGCATCCATTTAAAGTAGACCGGACATACAATATGGATAAGTTACTGACAGATAATTCCGGAGCATATGAAATAGAAATGACTATAAAGAATAAGAATGCAGAAATCGTAGGTTTTCAACTCTTTAATTCTAAAGGGGAAGAAGTGGATATACTCTATAATTTAATAGAAAAGAGTTTCTCTATAGATAGGACAAAAAGTGGAATAACTTCTTTCAGTAAAGAATTCCCAGCTGTAACAACTGCTCCTTTGATGAATGATAAAGAGATGACACTCCGATTGTTTGTCGATAAATCCAGCATTGAGGCTTTTGGTGATGGAGGACGTTTTACTATGACAAATCTCATTTTTCCATCTGAGCCCTACAATCGTATTAGTTTTTATGCGAAAGGTGGTTCTTATAATGTTGTTTCGTTTACTACATATAAACTCGGTTTAAAATAATCCTAATTCATAAGTTCATTCATGGAAAATACAAAAAAAATATATGCTAAGCTTATCCCAGTGATGTTCTGTTTCTTCGCAATGGGATTTGTAGACCTTGTAGGCATTGCCACTAATTATGTAAAAGCAGATTTAAGTCTCACTGACACGGAGGCAAATATATTTCCTTCAATGGTATTTTTCTGGTTCTTGATATTCTCCGTGCCAACAGGTATGCTGATGAATCGGATAGGAAGAAAAAGAACTGTATTGCTGAGCCTTGTTGTTACAATACTGGCATTAATTGTGCCTGTTATCAGCCATTCATATGCAGGTATGCTGATTTCGTTTTCATTATTAGGGATCGGCAATACTTTGATGCAGGTATCTCTCAATCCGCTTATTTCTAATATAGTAAGTGGAGAAAGATTGGCTAGTTCTTTGACCTTAGGACAGTTTGTAAAAGCCATAGCCTCATTTGTGGCACCAATCCTTGCAGCTTGGGGTGCAATACAATTTTCTTATTGGCAAATATTATTCCCCATCTTTACCGTTATTGCGATTATTGCAATTGTAGTTCTTGGCACTACATCGATTGAAGAGAAAAAAGTTGAAGGAAAAAGCTCCAGTTTTGGCGAATGCTTCGCTTTACTGGGCGATAAACTTATTTTATTGTCATTTCTGGGTATTATGTGCCATGTGGGTATTGACGTAGGAACCAACGTAACTGCTCCAAAAATTCTGATTGAACGTTTAGGCATGAGATTGGCTGATGCAGGATATGCTACCAGTGTCTATTTTCTTTTCCGTACCATCGGATGTTTCTCAGGAGCTTTTATTTTGACTAAAGTATCCGGAAAGATATTCTTTGCAATAAGTGTTATTCTGCTGGCTCTAGGTATGGGCGGTCTCTACTTTGTAGACACTAAAATAACTATATACGCTTGCGTAGGGTTGATTGGCTTCGGTAATTCTAATGTATTTTCCATTATCTTCTCTCAGGCATTGCTGCACAAACCCAGCAAGCAGAATGAAGTATCCGGACTGATGATCATGGGATTGTTTGGTGGTACAATATTCCCACTTGTGATGGGGATAGTATCTGATATAATGTTAGCCCAGATTGGTGCTGTTTTAGTTATGACCATTGGAGTTGTTTATCTTTTATTATTAACAAGAAACATTAAATTTTAGTATTATGAATAATATAATTGTTGGATTGGGTGAAGCACTTTGGGATATGTTGCCTGAAGGGAAAAAAATAGGTGGAGCTCCTGCAAATTTTGCTTATCATGTATCACAGTTTGGCCTTGAAAGCTGTGTAGTAAGTGCTATTGGAAACGATACATTGGGTAATGAAATACTAGATGTTTTTCATGAAAAGAATCTGAAATATCAATTGGAGAAAGTAGACTTTCCAACCGGAACTGTTCAGGTGGAACTGGATGCTGAAGGTGTACCTTGTTATGAAATTAAAGAAGGAGTAGCCTGGGATAATATTCCATTCACCGAAGCCCTACAAACTCTTGCCCTTTCTACACGTTCCGTTTGTTTTGGTTCTCTGGCGCAGCGTAGTGCAGTATCAAGAGAAGCAATAAACCGCTTTCTTGATGCCATGCCCGACGGAGAAGGACAATGCAAGATTTTTGATATTAATCTTCGTCAAAACTTTTATAACAAAGAGATTATTGAGAACTCTTTCAACAAATGCAACATACTCAAGATAAACGACGAAGAACTAGTTATCATCTCTCGTATGTTTGGTTATCCCGGAATTGACCTTCAGGACACTTGTCAGATGCTAATTGCCAAATATAACTTAAAGATGCTGATTCTGACATGTGGAACAAATGGCAGTTATGTATTTACACCGGAAGAGGTTTCTTTCCTTGAAACACCAAAGGTTAACATAGCCGACACTGTAGGAGCCGGTGATTCATTTACCGCTGCATTCTGTGCTTCAATAATTAAAGGCAAATCCATCAGGGAAGCCCATAAATTAGCCGTAGAAGTTTCTGCCTATATTTGTACACAAAGTGGAGCCATGCCCCAACTGCCTGAAATGCTAAAAGAACAATTACAGTGATTTTTCGATAATAATATTTAATCTTATTTATGGAGCATCTGTTGCTGATGCTCCTGTTTTTTTTATCTTTGTACCTTAATTACATCGTGGGAAACAATGAAATACACAACCTTTATTATTTTGTTAATCCTTACTTTTCTGTCATCATCGTGCAGAAAAGATTCTTCCAGATACATTATTGGTGTATCTCAGTGCAGCGATGATGAATGGCGGCACAAGATGAACAATGAAATACTTCGCGAAGCACAATTTTACAATGGTATTAAGGTTGAAATACGTACAGCCAAAGATAATAACCAAAAGCAGGCAGACGATATTCATTACTTTATTAATAAAAAAGTGAATCTTCTGATTGTTGCCCCAAACGAAGCGGCTCCTATGACGCCAATCGTTGAAGAAGCTTATAACAAGGGGATTCCTGTCATTGTAGTAGACCGCAAAATCCTTTCCGATAAATATACAGCCTTTATTGGTGCAGATAATTATGAAATTGGTAAAGCTGTAGGTAATTATATCGCAGCACAGCTTAAAGGGAAAGGGACAATTGCCGAACTAACAGGTCTGAGCGGTTCAACACCTGCTATTGACCGTCACCAAGGATTTATGAGTGCTATGAGTCAACACCCTTCAATCTCTTTACTGTGTAAAGAAGATGCCGGGTGGCTTCAAATTAAGGCTGAAAAAAAAATGGATATCATTCTAAATCGGTATCCAAAAATTGACGTAGTATTTGCTCACAACGACCGTATGGCTGCCGGGGCCTACCTTTCCGCACGAAAAAACAAGCGAGAGAAAGGGACTACCTTTATTGGTATTGATGCCCTTCCCGGCAAAGATTTCGGCGTAGACCTTGTGCTGAAAAATGTACTAGATGCAACCTTTATCTATCCAACGGGAGGCGATCGTGTAATGCAAATAGCAATGAAGATACTAGAAAAAAAGAAATATCCGCGGGAAACAATCCTCAGTACTGCCATTGTGGACAAAACCAATGCCAGAGTAATGAAGCTGCAAACCGATCATATTGCCGAGAACGAAAAAAGAATAGGACTTCTCAACAACCGTATTGGCGACTATCTGACTAGTTATGCTAAACAAAAAATTGTTTTATACGCAAGCTTTATTGTGCTCATACTCTTTACAGGGATGTTTATGATTTTATGGATGTCGTTACGTGTCAAAAACCGGCTAAACAAAGAACTATCGAAACGAAACAATGAAATTACCAACCAAAAGGAAGAATTAGAATTGAAGCGAGATCAGTTAATTGAGCTCTCTAAACAACTGGAAGAGGCAACAAATGCCAAGCTGGTATTCTTTACTAACATATCACACGATTTTCGTACGCCTCTTACCTTAGTAGCCGATCCTATTGATCAACTTCTTGATGATAAAAGCCTGACTAACAACCAACAGCAATCATTGCAATTGGTTAAAAAGAATGTCAATATTCTGCTGCGTCTAGTGAACCAAATATTGGATTTCCGCAAATTTGAGAACGGGAAACTGGAGTTAGTATTAAATAAGATTGATCTCGCAGTTTCATTTGAAGAATGGAATTCAGCATTCCGCGCAGTTGTTAGAAAGAAACATATAAAATTTATCTTTGATGTTCTTCCAAATACGGATTTTCATGCTGTTGTTGACGTAGAGAAACTGGAACGGATTTACTTTAATCTGCTATCCAATGCATTTAAATTCACTCCAGAGAACGGAATAATACATGTGAATCTCCTTACTATAGAACAGGAAGGGAATAAATATGTACGTTTCACTATTGCCAACAGCGGCACTGCTATTTCTCCTGAACATATTCGGAACATCTTTGAACGATTCTATAAAACAGATTTGCATCACGAAGGTTCCGGCATCGGACTGGCACTTGTTAAAGCCTTTGTAGATATGCACAAGGGTAATATTCAGGTGGAAAGTGATAAGCAGAAAGGCACTATCTTTACCGTAGACCTACCTTTTGAACAGGATTTATTTTGTGAAGCAACTTCAGTTACAGCTATTTCTTCCGAAACTCAACAATTATTATTTGAAATGCCGGACGAACCCTCTATTGCTGAAATTCATTCTGAAAATTGTGAAACAGTACTTGTTATTGATGATAATCCCGACATCAGTTCTTACATACACCAACTGCTTCAGCAAGAATATGAAGTGATAGAAGCAAAAGACGGAGCTGAAGGTATCCGTAAGGCTATGAAATATGTACCAGACGTAATTATAAGCGATATAATGATGCCTGGCATGGATGGTATAGAATGCTGCCGACGTCTGAAAGGTGAATTACAAACCTGCCACATTCCTATAATTCTTCTTACAGCCTGTTCTCTTGATGAGCAACGCATTGAAGGTTTTGATAATGGAGCAGACTCATATATCTCCAAGCCATTCAATTCGCAGGTACTTACAGCACGCGTTCGGAATCTTATTGACGGGCACAAGCGACTGAAGCTATTTTTGGGTGATAATAATGCACTCGAAAAGGAACCCATATGCGACATGGATAAAATATTCGTCGAGAAATTCAAAAAACTCATAGAAGAAGGGATTAGCAACTCTGAACTCAATGTAGAGGATCTGGGCAAAGAAATGGGACTAAGTAGAGTGCAACTTTATCGAAAAATAAAAGCTCTGACAAATTATGCACCCAATGAGCTACTTCGTATAGCTCGTTTAAAAAAAGCATCTACGCTGATTTCCTCTTCAGATATGACGATAGCAGAGATTTGTTACGAAGTGGGATTTACTTCTCCGTCATACTTTAGCAAGTGTTATAAAGAACATTTTGGTGAAAGCCCTACTGAGTATTTAAAAAGAATCGGAATCTCTCGGCCAGCCTGAAAGCCCATCCAGTAGTGGCAGATAAATTGTATAGAAAGTTTATCTGCCACTAGTTTATTTTATTAGTTATCAAGCAATTAATGCTACTTTAGTAGCAGGTAGCAGATAAACCGCAGAAAAAAAATATTTAGTCGTATTTAATAACTTCACTGGGGCAACCTTCTGCTGAATTAATTATTTCTTCTTCATACAGATTAAAATCAACGTCCGATTTTACAACCATTTTATCGGGCACCTCAAATACTTCGGGACATGTTGCTTCACACAGACCACAAGATATACACTCATTTTCGCTCTCATCGAGCCAGACTCTTTTTATTGGCATACTATATAATTTTTAGTGGTTAAACAATAATGTTTATGAGTAACAAATAACAATATAATATGTTCAGCATAAAAACAAACCGGGCACTCAATATGTTATATTTTTAGTTCACCTATTCTACTAATCTATTAAAACTTAAAACTATGAAAGGAGTTATTTGGGGGTTAGCTATTGGATGTACATTAGGGTATATTATCCGTAAGCTGCAGGACGACGGTAAGTTTGAATGCATTAATGAGTGTGCTGATAAATGTTTCACTAAATCAAAAAGTGAATTTAAAGATGTTTTAGATGCTGCAAAATGCAAAGCTGAAAAGTTGAAAGAACAACTAAAGAATGTAGTAACAAAACAAGAATGAAATGTTACAATGCAGCAAAACTGATTTACAATGCATCAGTAAGGTCTCATACCACTTAATCAGGCAATCTGCATAAATTACAGATTGCCTTTTCGTTACTTAACACGAATCAATTTATTTAATAAACATGCACTATGGAAAATAAAAAGTATTACTTTAGCAACGGTGAAATAACCGTTGTTTGGGAACCACAGAAATGTGAACATTCAGGTAACTGTGTAAATAATTGCCCCGATGCATTCAAACCAGGTGAAAAACCATGGATAAAATTAGAAAATGCTACAACGGAGAAGATTATCGAAGCAGTAAAGAAATGTCCATCAGGGGCTTTGGAACTTTACTGAAATGAAGGAGAAGAATAATGCAAACGTTCAATAACGGATAACAGCAAAAATAAACAGTACTTAACGATATCACTAACACATTATGAAACACAAAAAATCAGGCTTTCTATTCTCGTATACAATTCATAAATTTTTCTTATTTCTTATTATCACTTTCTTTGCCTGCACAACAGTATCAGCTCAGGTTACTGCGTCTGAGCTCTTTGGAAAAAAATCTCTGACTGCTCCCAGGGTGCGAATCATTATAGACAATGATTTCAGTGGAGATCCTGACGGACTATTTCAGCTGGCTCACCATTTACTTAGCCCATCGGTGGAAATCAGAGCAATAATAGGATCGCACCTGACCAGTCAGACCAACTTTGGCGGTTACTTTCCCATGAGTGCCGATTCTGCAGCAACTAAAGCCAGAGAGGTGGTAAGGATACTTGGACTGGAAGGCAAAGTGCCGGTATTAGCAGGTGCCAACTCTGCTTTAACAGATTCTCTTCAGCCAAAGCAGAGTGAAGGTGCTTCATTTATTGTGAAAGAAGCAATGCGTGAAGATACAAAACTTCCACTCTATGTGGTCTGCGGAGCCGGACTTACCAACATAGCAAGCGCTTACCTGATGGAACCCAGAATAGCCAATCGCATTACTCTGGTATGGATTGGAGGAAAAGAGTATGATTCTTCTTTCCATCCTCAGTTATCACCCATCTTAACCAAACGAAGCAATGCTGTGGAATACAATATTTCAATCTCCATACCGGCTGCCAAGGTTATTTTCAATAATTCATCAATGCCTGTGTGGCAGGTGCCCCGCGATGCTTACCGACAATGCCTGTATAGCTTTGCCGAAATAATGTCAGATATAAAGCCGCAAGGTAAAATAGGTAGTTATCTGGCCGACAATTTATTCGGATTTTTAAGCGACCTTGCTGCCAAGCACTGGAATATGGGAGAAACATATATATTGGGCGACAGTCCTCTGGTTCTTCTTACAGCACTTCAATCCGGCTTTGAATCTGATGCCTGCTCTTCTCACTATCTCAACATTTCTCGACCCCGGATAAAAAGTAACGGAGATTATGAACACACTGCCAGAAAGTCTTTCATCAGAGTATATGACCATATTGACTGTCGGTTAATGTATGCTGACATGATTGCCAAATTAAAATTATCGAACAACAAAGCCAAAACGATTCAATAAAAAATCACATCTTTATTAAGAAAGTATAAATATTACATTCAGGAATAAGAAAAGTTATCTACGCATAGATATTATGTAAAGAATAGTTATATTTGCACGTAAACATAAACATCAATCATTATGGAAAGAATCTGTCAAAGTTGCGGGATGCCTATGCCATCCGACGAACTATTGGGTACTAATGCCGATGGTAGCCATAACAATGATTACTGCACTTATTGCTTCCAGCAGGGAGAATTCACTCAGGATTGCACGATGGATGAAATGATTCTTCATTGTGTGGAGTTTCTTGACGAATTTAACAAAGGTCTTGAAAAACCCATTACCCGGGAAGAAGCTATTGCTATGATGAAAGAAGCATTTCCCGAATTTAAAAGGTGGAAGAAATAATATAGCCACTCACCTTAAAAGGAAAGCTCTGAACAAGACTAAACAAAAATAATATGAGAAAACATATTATCAGTGCATTTATTCTGTTTCTATTTGCAACAGTTGTTAATGCTCAGCACCTCACTGTTTATACAAACCTGATAGGCAATTACTTAGTCAGAATAAGGTTACAAAGCTCATCAATAACGTTAGACCAGATGGGGAATATCAAAAAGATAAGCCAATATCGCGACCCGGAATATGACAGCGGTGATTTAAGATTTGAATCTTCACGTGATCTGTCAAAAGGCGGACGTCTGAAAAGAATTGACGGGTGCAAAATAGAGTATGATTTCTTCACTGACAACATTTCCAGAATAGGCGACCTCGTGATACGCTATGATCTTGGATCAAAGAAGATAATTAAAATTGGTGACAGGATTTTAAAATATAACTTTGCCTCTGAACGGATTGAAAGGATAGGAAATGTTGAAATTAAATATGATTTCTTTTCCGAAAAAATGTCTCAGATAGGCGACGTAAAGCTAAAATATGATCCTTTCTCCAAACAATTAATTTATATTGGAAATAATGATTTTGAATATGAATTTGATGATAATGAAACGCATAGAGGAAGAGAAGAGAATGAAGATAGAAAACCCAAACAGGATTTAATCAGATTCTCTTATGACGATATAGACTTCTTTCTGAAAATTTAATCATCTTATTTATCTTGTAATCAGTAAATTTATTCTTTTTCAGGCAAACTTACTGTCTGTCTGTATTGTTCTAATTTCAAAGGGATAAAGAACAAATCTGAATACAAATGAAAAAGAACGGATGGGTCATAATTATATTTCTGACCGGTATCATAACCGTTTTGTTTTTCAAAGGATGCAGCAGCTACAATGCTGTTTCTTATTACATGAAAAATCCGTTGGAAGATTCTGTGAAATTTTCCGGCTCTGATTCTATTAAATTCATTGGCGTTGGTTCTAGAAACAATATACCTATCGTGAAATTGTATCTGGGATTTTATGGAAGGAAATATTTTATTGTTGATACAGGAGCTACTTTTTCAATTATTGACTCTACATGGATTTTTGACCATAACAATTTAATTGAATATATCAGAAAAATTGATTTTATCCGATTACAGTCTTTCTCAGAAAAAACCAGCAGGGATGTTTCATACACAATCAGACTTCCGATAAATGGAGTAGCTCACGATTTCCTGATGCTTGACATTAAATCTCTGAGAGAAAAAATAAATCTTACAGGTTATAACATCATTGGAATTATTGGATCGGATTTCTTGTCAAAGCATAAATATATCATTGATTATAATAAACAATATATCTACAAGCCCCCCATTAAACAACAAAATAAATTACCCTCTAAAGAATAAATATTTAAACGAACCTAGTGAACATAGTAAAAATCCCATTATATTTACAACGTTTTTATGGTTAAACAGTTTAACCACAGATAATTAAAATTATAATTCTCTAAAAACATACAACTCTTATGAATAAAAAACATTTCTGGTGCATCCTGCTATGTCTGGTTGGTGCATCAACAACGTCAAATTATGTAAAAGCACAGGTGTGTAAAGTCCGTCTTACAGTTGAACTACCCGGACCGGGTATTCAGGAAGACTCTACCGTATTTATTGCAGGAACTTTCAACAACTGGAACCCATCCGACAGTAGCTGTTGTATGAAACGCATTGACAGCAAACACTACACCGTGGAGGTTCCCTGCTTTATGAATAAAAAGTATTTCTACAAATACACACTTGGCAGTTGGAATGGTGTGGAAAAAGAAACAGATGGTAAAGATATAAAGAACCGCGCATTCACAGCCAGTAAAAAGCTGAAGATAAATGACAGGGTTGCGGGATGGAATCGTCCTGCGCCTGTTGTCCCCAAAGACACGACTAATTTATTAAACCCTAAACAGATGACACAGATCATGGCATTAAAGGATTCTGTGACCAAGAGCTTACCAGCTGTTCTTCCACGTCTTTTTGAGATTCTTCAGAAGATAAATATGAATCTGCTGGCCGATCAGCCGGATGATTCACTCAGCAAACAATATAACAAGGAGGCTGGTGAAGTAGTATTACAGGTTCTCAATTCACTGGGCGATGTTATGAAACAAATGGTATCCATTCTGACACCTGAACAGAAACAAAAAATACGCGAAGCAATGAAAGATCCGAATGCTCCTAAAGACATGATAAATCTGATAGGCAAATTATTCCCGGATTCAAAATAATAACTCACTTTTGACTATAAAGAAAAAAGAGCAAAGAGACTTACTACTCATGTAAAATCCTGGTAAAATAGAGTTTAGCTATCCTCCGAGACAAGCTCAACTCTATTGCCATCAATATCCAGCACCACGCTCTCAAAGTAGCCATCGCCTGTAACACGAGGCTCACCCACGATCTGACAGCCATCTCTTCTCAATCGGTCTGTTAGCTCCAGGACTGAGTCTTTACTGCCTAATGAGAAAGCTAAATGGCAATATCCCAATTGCTCACCCTCGGTGCGACTATCAATATCCGCACACTTCATCAGTTCCAATGAAGCACAATCATCGAAATGGATGAAATATGATTCAAATCCTTTGTTTTGATTTACATACTTTTGATTGCTGATGCCATTGAAATAGGTGCAGTAAAAGTTTCTCATCTCTTCTAACTGTGTTGTCCAGATTGCTATGTGATGTATTTTCATGTTACACATTCATTAATTGCCGTATTGCAAATGTATTGAAAAGAATCCACTTTCAGTACAAGCCTTTAGCAAGATTTGCAAAACAGATAGCAAGAATAAACAAGTTAAAAAATAGCATCCTCCGTACTTTTGCATCGTGAACGATAAATTAAATATTTAAGATGCAATCAAAAGAAAATTCTTTAAGAAATGTTCCTGCTATGATGGCGGGACTAATGTTGTGTTTACTGCTTTCAGCACTTGACAACTCTATTGTAGCAACTGCTATGCCCCGAATTATCGGTGATTTGCAAGGAATCGAGCATTATTCGCTTCCTTTTACTTCCTATCTGCTGTTCTCTACGGTGTCTATTCCTATAGCCGGAAAGCTGTCGGACGTATACGGAAGAAAGCTTATTGTGTTATGGGGGTTAATTTGCTTTCTGATCACTTCGGTGATATGTGCCCTGTCAGTAAGTATGCCAATGCTTATTCTGGGTCGTGGATTACAGGGAGCATGCGGAGGTGTTCTGGCCTCCAGTACCTTTATTATTACTTCTGAACTATTCCCGTTTGAAGAAAGAGGAAAATATATTGGCATTCTCGCTTCAATGCATGGACTTGCCAGTCTGCTGGGACCTGTTGCCGGCGGACTGATAACCGAGTATCTGTCATGGAGATGGATTTTTTTCATCAATGTACCTGTAGGAGCAACAGCTTTCTTCTTTTTAAATCGTTATCTGAAATTAGAAAGACATGTTGATGCTGATAGCAGATTAGACATAAAAGGTTTATTAGCCTTTCTTTCTGGCATCTTTCCACTCTTGTTTTGCCTCACAGAAGGAGGCAAACTACTTCCATGGAACTCGCCTATATTGATTATTCTACTGATTTTTTCAGCCTGCATGCTGTTCTGCTTTTACAAAATGGAACAAAAATCTCAATCACCGATGTTGCCTGCAGAAATGCTAAAAAATAAGATTTTCAGAAAAGCGGCTTTTACTGCGGCACTAGGATATGTAGCTCTGTTCGGAATAATTCTCTACGTGCCCTATCTGTTACAGATTGTTTTAAAGAAAGGAGTTGCCTTTTCGGGAATGATGATGCTTCCTATGTCTTTGTCAATGGTAGCAGGAGGAATGGCAGGGGGATTCTTGGTTTCCCGCTTCCAAAAATATCGTCGGCTAAGTATTGTCAATTTTTCAATAGCAATAACCGGATTCTCTATCCTCTTATTCTTTGGAAAAGACATACCAATGCCTTTAGTGGCAACCGCCATGCTGCTTTGCGGGCTAGGGATAGGAATGAACTTTCCGATAGTGAACATTATGCCTCAATCGGTAATCTCCGTTGCACAAATGGGAATACTCCTTTCCACCATCGAATTCTTCCAGATTATGGGTGGAGTCTTTTCTACTTCCGTACTGGGAAAAATGCTTCACGTCTCACTACCTGGACTGTTGTGGTTCTGCATAGCAGCTTTGGTTACTGGTATAATCAGTATGGCTTTTCTTAATGAGAAAGTTGTGAAAAGAGGGTTTGCCAGACAACAGAACAAGTCCTTATAAAGGACGTACAGGAAGCATAATATCATAATCCACATACTGATCTTCTGTATAATTTGCATGAAGTTCAGGCGGATATATTTCGAGCAATGGTTTCTCATCCGGAATATATCCGCTTTGTGGTAACCACTTGCCATAAAGAAAAGCATACACATTAAAAAGCTGTATAGGTTTCCCATGAAAATGGTACTTAGCATACCTGCCAGCCTTAACATCAGAAGTTTTGACCTCTCCTTTACTCATTTTTATATCAGGTGAAATAGATATACACGCCCTATAACGGCATTTTTGTCGGGGAGTAACTCCCGGATTATCAAAAGGCATCCCGATGAACAAAGTTTCAGGGGTTATCAACTGATGAGCGTTTCCATAACAAAGCAACTTTTGCCATGACTTCGGTATTCCTGATGCGTAACCATTCAAGATTTGTACATAAGCCACATGAAACGCAGGTAATGATACAATCTCAACATCTGATATATCAGCTTTGAACTCGGGAGTATCAAACTGGTACAAAGGACTATCCGGAAAATGATAATCATATACATGCTTTTTCAGGTATTGGCTCGGGGAGACTTTATGATATTTCTTAAACGAACGTGAAAAGGTGGAAATAGAACTATATCCACATTCCTGAGCTACTTCTGAGACTGAAAGACCGGGCATACGGCAAAGACGGTTAGCAGCCTTTTCAAGCCTCAGACGTTCAATAAAATCACGAGGTGTTTCTCCCGTCATGGAAGTAAAGATCCGATGAAAATGAAAGGGTGAAAAGCAAGCTACTGCTGCAAGATCATCCAGCACAATTTCATCTGAGATATGTTCCGTGATATAATCTACAACCTGGTGGATTCGTTCAATATATGTCTGCTGATAATCTGAAATACTCATAACCGGGAAAAGATTCTGTGTATTAGTAATAAATTAAGAGCAGTCAGCACCATGCCTATTAAAGTACAAACTGCAATCTCTATACTGGTAAATTCATTAGTATGGAGTATTTGCACTATTCCATAAATGCAATAAGGCAAGCAAAGCAGAGAAGTTACAATCACTGGTATATATCTGCGAACTACAATCCATTGAATGAGGTGTATCACTATATGAACCGAAAATGCCATAAAAGCTCCTAACCACCAGTAGTAATTACCCGAAAGTATTCCCAAATAGGTAACCAAACTCACAAGTATAAATTCTTCGGCTACCATTAATGCAAAATTAGCCGTCGTTGTGCTCTCAAAATGAGAAAATAATGTTTTAGGAAGAAAAGGAAATTTTTCAGCTAGCCACTGACCATTTTTATTAAACCATGACTTCATAAATATTATTTCTTCAAAATCATGAAACATAAAAACAACCGGAAGAAGAGTTACAACCAACAAAAAATTATTCATTTGCTTTATCCTGCATTTCTTTATTCTTAAGTAATAGTCTGTAAAGTTATATGCGGAGGTAACTATTCCATCTTTCTGATACGAACATCAATGGAGCTGCCTTTCAATTCTATCTTTATCTTATTCACATCTGTATTACCAAAATGATAGGGATAAAGAACTTTTGGCATAAACATCTTTGCAGCATGAACAGCCTGAGGAACAGTCATAGTATATGGCTGGTTAACCGGAAGAAACGCAACATCAATGTTTTTCAGCTCTTTCATCTCCGGGATATCCTCGGTATCTCCTGCAATATAGATACGCAATCCGTCTATTACAAGTAAATAGCCATTATCACGGTGGCGGGGATGAAACATTTCTCTGCCAGAGGTAGTATTATAAGCAGGAACAGCCTCAACTGTTATATGACCAAGAATCTTAATCTTATCTCCGTTTTTCATAACCGTGCCCTTGCCTAGTTTCTTTTGAGCAGACTCATTGATTACAATTGAGGTTCCTTTCTTTGTCAGAATACTAATTGCTTTCTGATCCAGATGGTCACCGTGTTCATGAGTGATGAGGATAGCATCTGCTTTTGGGAAAGCGGAGTAATCAGCATATTCCGATACCGGATCTATCTGAATAGATTGTTTATTGTAAGTCAGCATCAAGCTTCCATGCTTAATGAAAGTGATAATAACATCTTTGTTGCTTTTAGTCTTAAATGTATCAGTATCAAATGAACCGGCTGATGCAAAACCCGTTGAGAGCATAGCCAACATAAGCATTAAATATTTAAGTTTCATATCACTAAGTTTTTAAATTGACAAACAACTATTTTATTTTATAAAATCCCCTCAATACAAATTGAATCAGTTTATCGGGTAGCAAGCCTTTGCAGCGGGCAAACATGATCTGCTCCATTGGACCTACAAGTGTACGGAAGGAAGGATTCTTCTTCTCTACGATCTTACAGATTGCTGCCCCCAGCATTATGGGATTGCTCCCCTGAGCTTCAGCTTTCTCGATAAGGGCCAGTGTCTCAGCGAAGCTTGTACCGTAATCTTTATTGTTTAATGTAGCAGACGAAATATTGCGATTGGCTGTGAATCCGGTATTAAAGTCTCCCGGTTCTACCAGACACACTTTGATATTAAATGGATGTAGTTCCAATGCCAATGCCTCACTGTATCCTTCAATGGCAAACTTAGAGGCAGAGTAAAAGCCCTGATAAGGAACGGCCATTACACCGGCTATAGAACTAAGGTTGATAATTTTTCCATGTCCGGCTTTGCGCATATAAGGAAGCACAGCTTTGCACATATTTACCACTCCAAAGAAGTTAGTATTCATCTGCAGAGCAACCTCCTCTTCGGTGGCCAGTTCCAATGCTCCGCCAATGCCCATACCTGCATTGTTGATAAGTACATCTATCCGTCCTTGTTCAGAATAAATGCGACTGAGTGCTTGCTGAATAGAATCCGGATCTGTAACATCCATAGTCAGCATAGTCATTTTACCCTGACTGTCAGCTTGTTTTCTACTAGTTCCGTAAACAATGTGTCCACGTTCGGACAACATCTGCGCACTGACTCTTCCGAATCCAGAGGAAGCTCCTGTAATAAGAATAACCTGTTGCTGTAATTGCATATTGGGGATACTTTGATTTATGTCGGGCAAATATAAAGAATTTATTTAAGCACTCACAACTTATTCATAAAGTTCACCTTTTCCCACTTCTGCAAACAATCTGGCAATAATTGGCACCAGATCAGCAACGTACTTTTCTCCTTTTTCAGCGCTCGCCTTTTTCGGATTACCTACCCCGGTATCTTTTGTCGCCCGATCCCAATGTCTTGGTGTCCAGCCTACTTTTTCATTCAGGGCCGAGATAGCAAATAGCCGGGAATCGCCATTACCAGCTATGCTCAGGTCGACCAGTTCCGGCTGAAAATGCATGATTACAGAGGTTTCCTGTTCTCCTGCATGATCATCAACCGGTGCCTCAAAATAACCTTTACAGGGTAATATTGAGTACCAGTCGGATTGTACAATAAGAAAATCGGGATATTCAAAAGCAAGATCCCGGATCATGTTCTTAAAGTTATTACCTCCGTGTCCGTTAATAATAATAAGCTTTCGCATTCCCTGAGCATGCAGGGATGCAACCACGTCAGTCAGTATGGCATACTGAGTCTGGTAACGGGCATGAATACAGAAGCTAAGATTGTGCTGTCCCGGATTCTGAGATCCTAACGGTATGGGTGGCATTACCATACAGCGCACACCGTATTCCTTCAAGGCTACAGAAGCTGCTTCGACGGCAATCATCTTTGATGCGATACAGTCTGTGAGATACGGCAAATGATAATTATGAGGTTCAGTTGCCCCCCAGGGAAGAATAGCTACATCATAGTGCAAATCTTTCACGACACCGTAGCAGCTAACCGAAAGGTCTATTTCTTTATCCATTTATTCTGTTTTTAAGGTTCTTATCAATTGAAAGCAAAGATACTATTTACAGACTACACTACCTTAAACAATTTATATAAATTGAATACAAACAACTATTCGCCCAACTTATATTTAAACACAAATTAATATTCAGAAATATTTTTTATATCAAAACCATTAACTTATCATCCTATTTTGTTGGGCATATTGAAACATTCTTTTAAATTTGCGAACATTGCAATCCTTAATTCTATCAGTATGAGAATGATAGCAAGCCCCATAAACGTACTGATTAAGCTATTTCTGAATATAAAAACGTATAAAATTCTATGATGAAAACAAAGAAATGTATCATTACCCTGTGTTGTGTACTTTTTACCTTATATGTACAAGCTGAGGGTTGGATCAGAATCAATCAGGTGGGTTACCTGCCAATCTCCAAAAAAGTAGCGGTTTTTATGAGTGAAGAAAAAACTCATCTCAAAGATTTTTCTTTGGTAAATGCAACAAACGGAAAGAGTGTAAAGAAATTCTATTCATTGAAAGAAGTGGCTTTATTCGGTAAAATGAGAAGTGTTTACCGACTCGATTTCAGTTCCTTCCAGACTGCCGGCAACTACTACCTTACATGTGGAAAGTATAAATCACCGGTATTCCCTGTAGGTACGAAGGTATATAACGGAACAGCCGACGTATTGCTTAATTACATGAGATTCCAACGTTGCGGATATAACCCTTATCTGAAAGACAGTTGCCACACACACGACGGATATATTGTTTATCATCCAACCAAAACCGGACAAAAGATTGATGTACGGGGCGGTTGGCATGATGCTTCCGATTATCTTCAGTATACTACTACCTCTGCAAATGCCATGTATCAGATGATGTTTGCATATATGCAGAACCCAAAATCTTTTAAGGACGAATTTGATGCAGCCGGACTGGCTGGTGCCAATGGTATTCCTGATATTGTGGATGAAATAAAGTGGGGACTGGATTGGCTGAACCGCATGAATCCGGGCAAGGGAGAGATGTATAATCAGATAGCCGATGATCGTGACCATGCCAACTTCCGTTTACCTACTGAGGATAAGGTAGATTACGGATACGGTCCGGGACTAGGCCGACCTGTTTACTTCTGCACAGGAAAGCCACAGGTTCGCGGCCCGTTTACAAACGCCACAACAGGAGTAGCCTCAACCGCCGGTAAATTTGCATCCTGCTTTGCACTGGGGGCAGAGATACTTAAACCCTTCTACCCGGAATTAGCAAAAGAGATTGGCAGCAAGGCTGATGATGCTTACCAGTTTGGTGCAGCAAATCCGGGAGTTTGCCAGACAGCCTCTGTGAAGTCTCCATACATCTATGAGGAAGATAACTGGACTGATGATATGGAACTGGCGGGAGCACAGTTATACAATGTAACAAAAGACAAGAAATACCTTAATGCGGCTGTTGAATATGCCCGTAAAGAGCCTGTCACTCCATGGATGGGAGCCGACAGTGCACGACATTATCAATGGTATCCATTTATGAATATGGGACATTATCTGCTGGCCAAGACAGACGGCAATGAGAGACTAAGCAAAGAGTTTATCAGAGACTTACGTTCAGGAATCGAGAATGTATATCAGAAAGGGAAGGAATCGCCCTTCCTTATCGGAGTGCCATTTATCTGGTGTTCAAACAACCTGGTTACAGCTATGATTACCCAATGCCGGTTGTACAGGGAACTGACTGGTGATTGCCAATATGAGGAAATGGAATCATCATTGGTGGACTGGCTTTTAGGTTGTAATCCGTGGGGAACAAGTATGATCATCGATTTTCCTAAAAACGGAGATTTCCCATCGAAGCCACATGCTTCTATCACAGCCATGGGACTGGGAAATCCTACCGGTGGATTGGTAGACGGTCCTGTCTATACCAATATCTTTAAAAGCCTGAGAGGAGTGAAAGTTACTGATGGTGAGGCCTACGAACGTTTCCAACCCAATGAAATGGTATATCACGACTGCGTGGGCGACTATTCCACCAATGAACCCACAATCGATGGAACAGCCAGCCTCACCTACCCTCTTTCTGCGTTACAGGCCGATGGAGCAAAACAAGAAATGAGTTATCAGTACCGTTAACGCAAGACTTATTAGTCCAGACATTTACAAATTCAGGTTAAATAATAAAGAAAATCCAAACAGGAGAATCAGGACAGTCTGTCCGGTTCTCCTGTTTCTCTAAAGAAGATTTTGTAACTCAAATGAAAAATTCCAGCTTTCAAAAGCGCTTTTTTTCTTAAATAATTCAGAAAAATAAGGTTATTGCTATATTCCTTTATTACTTAATAATTTAATTCTTATCTTTGCAGCTCAAAACAGAGATATTCGTGAAACAGAAGCTGCTTAACATATCGAGAATATTGCTGGTAGTCCTTTTTATAAGCTATTATGGCGGGTCTACATTTTTTCTGCACACACACGAAACTCCCAATGGATTAATTACCCACTCACATCCATTCAAAACTGGGCATACACATTCACAGGCTGGATTTGAAACCATTCATCTTCTGTCTACAATTTTGTTTATTGTCTATTCCATCTTTTCTTTTAAATATACCAAAGTATTATATCGCATTCTTCATTCGGCAAAGAATCTGCTTTATATACACTTAGATTTAACATCCAACCCTTTACGTGCTCCTCCTTTTACTGCTTAATTTTTTGAGACAGATATCCTTGTTAATTATCAGGGCTACCAATTCAATTATTTAAGCGATAAACTTATGAAAAAATATGTATATCTGTTGCTGATAGTAACAGCTGTATCTTCATGTAAGCAAAAAGAAGATACAAAAGAAAGCCGTGAGTTCACGGTTCAGGGAGATACTATTATTGTATCCAATGAGTCATCCTTATCAGGAAAGTTAAAAACAACTATAGCTACTCCGGAAACCTACTATCCTGGTTTCACCACATCGGGAGTGGTAAAGGCCATTCCAACCAACTATGCAGAAATAGCTTCACCATTTGCCGGAAGAATCACTAAATCACTGGTCCGTCTGGGACAAAAGGTTGCAGCCGGAAGTCCAATCTTTGAGATCAGTTCTCCGGCTTTCTTTGAGACAACAAAAGCTTATTATCAAGCCAAACAGGAAATGAGTCTGGCATACAAAAGTCTGAAGCGGGAAAAAGATTTGCTTCAGAACAAAGTTGGCGTTGAAAAAGAAAAAGAAGAAGCCGAGCTTAATTATGAGCTAAAGAAAAAAGACTTCGAGAATGCAAAAGCAGCCTTACAGGTTTATCGTATCAATCCTAGCCAGCTGACCTTAGGTCACCCACTGGTTGTGCGCTCGCCGATATCCGGAGAAGTGGTAAAAAGCAATATCGTACTGGGGCAGTATCTCAAAGAAGATGCTGAACCTGTGGCAATCATTGCCAATCTTGATAAGGTATGGGTTGTGGCTCATGTGAAAGAGAAAGACGTAAGCTTAATCCGTAACCTGTCCGAAGTAGAGATATCACTGGTTGCCATGCCCGAAAAGAAAATAAAGGGAACGATTTACCACATCAATGAAATGATGGACGAGGAAACCCGGTCAGTAGAAGTGCTTATAGAATGTAATAATGCTAACCGATTAATGAAACCCGGAATGTATGGTAGTGTAAAACTGACAGACACACCTTCTCCCAAAATACTAATTCCGGCCTCAGCAGTACTGCAGCAGGAAAATAATAATTATGTGCTTGTATCTGCAGGCAACAACAAGTATGTAAAGCGTAAAGTGACCACAGTTTCCGCAACAAGTGACAGGCTGGTAGTACTTTCCGGGCTTAATTCAGGAGAGTACGTAGTTACTAAAGGAGCTTTCTATCTAAATGATGCACGATAACAGGTATGAAAAAGTTAATCAATCTGGCAATACATCGGCGAGGTCTGATGTTTGTCGTGTTTTGCTTTATAGCCGTTATCGGGTATTATTCATGGGATCAGCTGGCCATTGATGCGTATCCGGATATTGCCGATGTTACGGTACAGGTGGTAACACAGGTTCCGGGACTGGCTGCTGAGGAAATAGAGCAACAAATTAGTATTCCTATCGAACGGACACTGAACGGACTTCCAGGAATGACAGTGATGCGAAGCCGGAACTCCTTTGGTATATCGACCATTACTCTTGTTTTTGAAGACGGTGTCGATGATTACTGGGCACGGCAGCGGGTTCAGGAACGTCTGGGTGATGTGGTACTGCCTTATAACGCCGTTCCGGGACTTAATCCACTCACTTCTGCTACGGGTGAAATATTCCGTTATGTGCTGGAAAGCAAGAATCATGACCTACGTGAACTGACCGACCTCAACAAATGGGTGGTCATTCCCCGGTTAAAACAAGTTACCGGTGTGGCCGATGTAAGCAACTTCGGAGGAATCACCACTCAATATCAGATAGAGGTTGATCCGCATAAAATGGAGCAATACAACATCTCACTGTCTGATATCAAAGATAAGATAGAGAAAAACAATATCAATGCCGGAGGTAGTATTCTTAACCGTGGCGATCTTAGTTATGTGATACGTGGGATAGGGCTTGTAAAAGACCTGAACGATCTGGGACAGGTAGTTCTGAAATCAGAGAACGGTGTTCCTGTTTACCTCAACGATGTAGGTAAACTGAAATATGGTAATCTGGAACGCAAAGGCGTGCTTGGCTACTGCGACAGCAAGATCAATCTCACCGACGGGGTAGAAGGCATTGTCCAGATGCTTCGTTTCCAGAACCCTTCATCGGTTCTGAAAGATGTTCATCTGGCTGTAGATGAGCTTAATAGCTCCATACTTCCTAAAGGAGTAACAATTCATCCGTTTGTGGACCGCACCAATCTGGTAGAGACTACACTACACACCGTTTCACATACCTTGCTTGAAGGTATGATACTGGTTGTACTTGTGCTTATTGTATTCCTTGGTAACTGGAGAGGAGCTTTGCTGGTAGCCTTGACTATTCCACTGTCATTGCTGATAGCCTTCATATTGATGCACGTAACCGGCATACCTGCCAACTTGCTCTCATTGGGAGCTATAGACTTTGGTATATTGGTGGACGGAGCCATTGTAATGATGGAAACCATCCTGAAAAAGCGGGAAAGCAATCCACTTGTACCACTGCAGGAAGAGTCTATTATGAAGCGGGCATTCGAAGTAGCCAAGCCTATTCTTTTCTCAACACTCATTATCATTACAGCTTACCTTCCGCTATTTACATTTCAGCATATTGAAAAGAAACTGTTTACCCCAATGGCCTACACCGTGGGATATGCATTACTGGGAGCACTAGCTGTATCTTTCTTCCTGATACCAGGACTTGCATTCATGGCCTATCGTAAGCCAAGCAAGATATATAAAAATAAATGGCTGGAAAAACTGTCTGATATCTATCACAGACAGACTGTCAATATACTGAAGAAGCCTAAAAGAGTACTTGCACCTCTTGCAGTAATCCTTTTACTGGCCGGAGTGTTCAGTTACACAGTAGGAAAAGACTTCCTTCCTCCGCTCGATGAAGGCTCTATTTGGGTTCAGATGCAGCTTCCTCCGGGAATCTCCATAGACAGATCCAAACAGATGGCTGAAGATTTCCGTAAAACAATCATGAAGTTTGATGAAGTGTCTTACGTAATGACGCAGGTAGGCCGTGATGATGCCGGAACTGATGCCTTCTCACTTTCGCATGTGGAATGCAGCGTGGGACTAAAGCCTTACGACACCTGGAAAAACGGAAAGAAGAAAGCCGATCTGATAGAAGAAATGTCAGCAGCACTGAAAAAGATGCCGGGATATACCGTAGGATTCTCACAACCCATTATCGACATGGTGATGGATCAGGTTGCAGGAGCGCACAGTGACCTTGCCGTAAAGATTTACGGTGAAAATCTGGCCGATACACGCCGTGTCAGCGAACAAGTGGAAAAGACACTGAAAGGTATTAAAGGAGCCGAAGATGTGACAATAGACGAGGAACCTCCCCTGCCACAGTTGCAGATTATTGCTGACAGAGACCGGATTGCTCAGTACGGACTCAACATATCCGATGTGACAGATCTTATTGAGATGGCTATCGGAGGAACTTCCGTTTCTCAGATTTTTGTGGGAAGCAAGTCGTATGACGTAACCTGCCGCTTCAATGAAGAAAGCAGAAGCACGCCTGAAGAGATCGGTAACCTGATGCTCACCACCGACTCGGGAGTCAAAATACCTCTTTCGCAGGTTGCACAGATAAAGATGACTACCGGAGCCAGTACCATTACCCGTGAAATGAACAAGCGCCACCTCACTGTACGTGTCAATCTCCGCGGAGTAGATTTAACCTCCTTCCTGCAGGAAGCAAACAGACAGATTGACAAGAACGTGGAGTACAACAAACAGAACATCCATATCAAATGGGGCGGACAGTTTGAAAATCAGCAACGCGCCTATTCACGGTTGGCAGTAGTCATCCCGCTCGCTCTTGGCATTATGCTACTCTTGCTGTTCGGGGCTTTCGGCAAGTTCCGCCAGGCAGCACTGCAGATGAGTGTTATTCCATTAGCTGTATTCGGAGGCATGCTTGCCCTCAACCTCAGAGGCATGACGCTGAATGTGTCTTCCGCTGTAGGTTTCATTGCACTGGTTGGTGTAGCCATACAGAACGGAGTGATTATGGTATCACATATCAATAACCTCCGCAAAGATGGAAAAGATCTTTATGAAGCAGTAGTAACAGGAACCCGTCACCGTTTCCGTCCGGTACTGATGACAGCTACTGTTGCCGTGCTCGGTTTGCTGCCTGCTTCCTTCTCCACCGGCATCGGTTCGGATGTGCAACGTCCGCTAGCCACTGTAATTGTTTACGGATTGCTGTTCTCTACAGTCATCACCCTTTATGTGCTTCCGGCACTCTATTTCATGATAGAAAATCATCAGCTTAAGCTGGAACGGAAAAGAGTTCAGGAAGAGGAGAAACAACAGAAACTTTACGAATCTAATCAGGATAAAGTATGAAAACAACTATAAAAAAGCACATTGTTACATGTGCACTAATCTATATGGCATGTCTGCAAGGTAACGCACAGACATCCGTGCAACCGCTCACCTACTCCCAGTATATGGAGAAGGTAAATGCAGGAAATCTGGAATATGCTGCAGAAAAGCTTAACGTAAGCATCTCCGAGGCAGAAGCCATTGCTGCCAAAGTAAGAAACGACCCGCAGCTTGGATTCAGTTACTTCAACAATGAACAGGCAAAAAAGAAAATGGGATACGGAGGTTCTGTATCCATTTCGCAGACAGTTACCTTTGGCAAACGAACAGCAGCAGTAGAACTGGCTCGCAGTGAGAATTCTCTTACCATAGCCCTTCTTGCCGACTACTTACGCAATCTAAGGGCAGATGCCACCGTTGCCTATATGGAAGCACTGAAGCAAGATCAGTTGTACAAGGTTAAACAGAATGCTTACCAGAATATCTTTGAACTGGCAAAGTCAGACAGTATACGTCTTTCTAAAGGAAAGATCATGGAGATAGACGCTATTCAGAGCAAGCTTGAAGCAGGAATCATGTACAACGAACTGTTGCAATCGGAATCAGAGATGAAGAATGCTCTTACATCCCTTTCGGTGTATACCGGAACAAAAGACGCTTCTCTCCTCTTTCATCCTGATGCATCGCTGCACATCGCCCGTCGCAGTTTCGACCTGCCCGACTTAATCAGACAAGGAACTGTTTCAAGATCGGACATTACCGCAGCCATGCAGAATGTCGAGGTAGCCAATCGTGCCCTGAAGGTAGCATGCCGTGAAAGAAACATGGATGTTGATGTATCTCTCGAGGTGAGCCACAATGCACAGGTAAAGAACGAAGATGCACCAGCGCCTGCATATTCAGGAGTAACAGCCGGAATAGCTATTCCGTTACAATTCTCCCGACTGAATAAAGGCGCTATTCTGGCTGCGAAACATCGCACCGAGCAAGCCTCCATTCAGTATGACCAGGCAGTTTTGCAGGTTCAGAATGAGATATTAAAAGCATATCATCAGTATGAGTCACTCACCAAACAGGTGGAACATTATGAGAACGGTATGCTGGAGCAAGCCAATCAGGTATTGAAAGGCAAAATATACAGCTACAGCCGCGGAGAGGTTTCCCTTCTCGAAGTGCTGAATGCTCAGCGCACCTATGATGATGTTCAGGCACTCTATTACGAAACCCTGTTCAACTATGCATCTGCCATGGTAGAACTCGAAAAGAGCGCCGGAGCATGGGATATTAAACTGTAAACCTATTCAATAACAAATAAAATACGACTGTTTCAAATAAACCAAAACTTGGAACAGTCGTATTTTACAACAGTGCCCTTCTCAGAGCATTAATAAAAAAATGTAATCAGGCAATACTCTTATCGTTTTGATTATTCTATATCCTCTGCAAAAGCTCTGATAAGTTAACATCTCTTCCTATTCCCATTTTCTTTCGTAAACGATATCGTGTCATTTCCACACTTCTTACCGACATGTTTAAAAGAGGAGCAATATCTTTAGAACATAAATCCATCCTGAGATAAGCGCAAAGCTTTTTATCACGGACATTGAGCTGAGGAAATCTTTCGCTTAAACGTTTTAAGTAATCCTCATAAACCAAATCAAAGTTTTGTTCAAACCTTTTCCAATCGTTATCATGCTTAATATTCTGTTTTATATCATCTTGTACTTTCTCTAGCAATTTCATAGACTTTGCCATATCTTGTTTCCCTAAAATATCCTCATTTATTTTATTTAAGTCATTGTTTATCTTTTGCAGAATTTCATTTTTCCGGATTAAGTTAAGTGTAGAACTCGCCAATTCTTGTGATTTATGACGTAAAGTATACTGTAAACTCTGATTCTTTAGAGCAAAAATTTCATTTTCTTTCTCCTCAGAATCTGCCTTATAGCGCATTTGTTGTTCTTTAAGTTCAGCTTCTTTCTGCTGTTCTACTTCATGAGCTTTTTTCCTTGACTGCATGTTAATAAATTGAACAACTCCCCATAGAAAAACTAATAGTAGTATAAAATAACAAATATATGCAAACTGGCTTTCGTACCATGGAGGCCGGATAGTAAATTTATAAGAAGTCTCTGCTATAACTGACTCAAAATTATTTTTTGCTCTCAGATGAAATATATAGGAACCTTTCTTTAATTTCGTATATTCTCTTACATTTATAGATGAGTAATTCGACCAACCTTTATCATAATTTTCTAAATAATAGCTGTATGTAACAGCATTCTCATTTCTAAACTCAGGATAAATGTATTCAAATCGCAAAGAATTGTCCGTGAAGGGAAATTCATGTTCAATATTTGTACCAGGATCATCTCCCCTTTGTCCATCAACTAAAGAATCACAGCCATTTGTTACATATATATTCTTAACAAAAACCTTTCCGTAGTTATTTTTACTATTATTTTTTCTTGTTAAATATATCCAGGAAAATCCATCTTCGGTACTAACCAGAACATTCTTTTTATCAATAAAATTAAAATTTTCAAATCCTATTATTAATTTATCTCTTAAATACTTGAATGAAAGAGAATCAATTGTATATGTGTTATTGCGATTAGCAAATGCAGCACCGAAAAATGTTCCGGACACACAAAAAAAATCTTTCATAGGAGTCTCATACAAACGCATTGAGTTCATTTGCGTTGGAAAGTATTTATTTATTTTATTAAAAGGAGTCATCCTATTTAATTTTCTATTATAAAAATAAAATCCGTATTCAGAAGAAAAAATTAATTGATTATTGAAACGAAAAACTGTGTTATTACGATTGGTTGGTAATCCCACTTTTGTACCAAAATGATCTATCTTTATAACATGATCAAGTTTTTTATTCAAAGTCAGTCGAAAAAGTCCTTTGACCCAATGGCTAAACCAAATCTTGCCTTCATCGTCTTCTTCATACATACCACTAGATTCCGTAAATCCCTTTATAAAGTTTAAAAATTTCCATCGGTTGCCTATCTCTTTAAGAATAAAAAGACCTTCATATGAGCAGCCTAATATAGTATTTCCTGGTGCATGTTTCAAAAGACGAAAATTCCACGCGCCATTTACATTAGGTATCTTTTCTATATTAGTCCCATTAATAATATAAGCTCCCTGATCATTTCCACAAAAAATAGTATTCTCTACCCTATATAAGCACCAGACTTGACCTTGTATTTTACTAATGAGACTTAGCTTTATGGGTTCAGGTGTATTTTTTATTGGATAGTTTGTTGTATATAACCCCTGATTTGTACCCAAATATAGAATATTATCTTTCAATAACGATGCATAACCTGCTCCATATAGATTATTAGAACCAAATAAAGAATATACCGGAGAATTGACTTGTACATAATCAATACCTTTGTCTAATCCTAACCATAAATTATTTTGTTTATCATAGGTAATACTCAATATTGTATTATTCTGCAAGCCGGAAAATGTATTAACATAAAATGTTGAGTTATCCGATAGTCCTTTTACAACTAAACCATTCACAACTGTGCCAAAAGCTATTTGTTGACCATTAGTTGCCGCACAAAACACTTGACTCTTTTTGAGGAACTCATTAATATCTGTAGTATACGATTCAATCTTTTCTCCGTCAAATAAATATAATCCATTAAAATCGGTAACAAATAGTATTTTATGTTGGGCAAAAGGTAAGATCGCACAAACTTTTTTGCCCTTTAAAATCTTTGAACAAGGAAATTTCACAAATAAATTTCCGCTCAATGAATATATACCACCTTCTGAACTTGCAATAATAAACGAATTATACACTAATGCCGAACAATCAATCTTATTGTGAAAAGAGAACACTTTAATTGAGCCATTATTATACCTGAATATTTCTTTGTTTCCCTGAAAATAAATAGAATTATCAGATTTATGAATGTTCCAGATTTCATTAAAGTTCTTATTCAATTTAGGAACCTTATCTATTAATGAATGATAAGTCATAACACCGTTTTTACTTAAAGCATAATATCCAAATTCATTAAATGCTCCTGCATAAATTCGCCTATTATCCGGATCGTACATAACAGAACGTATGTTTGTATTATTTCTGATAGGATAATTACTCCATTTCCAACCATCAAATTCCAATAAGCCATCATTATTAGCAAAATATACGCAGTTGCTATTAGTTTGGATTATATCCCAATTCTGAGTACCTGCTTTATATGTACTTCTTGAAAAATTACGGACTATAGGGTGAATTGAAAAGGCAGAATAAATGATAGTTTGAAAGACAGCAATGCATAATATAATTCTATTCTTCATACCTACTTATTATAAATTTTTAATTAACATTCTAATTTACTAATTTTTCACTATTTAAATCATATGATGTAATATGTTTAAAAACACAATATCACACATAATGTTAATAATCAATGCTTTATATAAATAATGTTGTATTATTGTTGTATTATAAATGAATTACTTTTGAGTTTTTGTGTAGGTAATTTTAATTGTATTGATTTTAATATGAATAACTTTGCAACGTTCAATTTAGTTGATTTATCCGTTAACCATAAAATAAGAATATTAAGAACAATATAAAAATAAATAGTACTTATGAAAAAAGCAATTCTACTTTGTTGTTACTTATTCCTTTGGCAAGTTTCATTTGGTCAAAATCTACAAATATCAGGTGTTGTAACATCTGCAGATGATGGTAATCCATTACCAGGTGCTAATATTGCAGTAAAGGGAATACTTGGAATGACAGCAGTAACCGACCTAAACGGAGAATATTCAATAGCCGTTCCTAAAGGAAAATCATTGGTTTTTTCTTTTATAGGGTGTAAAAATCAGGAAAAGGTTATTAATGTAAGTGGGCATATTAATGTAACACTTGAATCAGATGCAAAAATGCTGGAAGAGGTTGTTGCTATTGGTTATGGCACAATGAAAAAGAGTGATCTGACAGGAGCTGTAGCAACAATTAATGCAGAAACATTGAAGAGAACTCCTGCTTCCGGGTTAGACCAAGCTTTACAAGGACGAGCTGCAGGTGTTACTGTCAATGCCAATAGTGGCCAGCCAGGTAAAGGCGCAGAAGTACGTATTCGTGGCATTGGAACGGTAAATGGGGCATCCCCAATATATGTTGTAGACAATGTTATCGTAAGTGATATTAGTTTTTTAAACTCCAATGATGTGGCATCCACAGAAATACTAAAAGATGCTTCTTCTACCGCAATTTATGGCTCTCGTGGTGCTAATGGCGTAATCTTAATCACAACAAAAAAGGGGACAGTCAATGGTCGGTCTGAGATTTCATTTAACACATATGCAGGTTGGCAAAATCGCTGGAATAAGTTAGATTTGATGAAGCGCGATGAGTTTGCTAACACTCTAATAAATATGAAAGGATTAAAATCTGAGATGAGTTATTATGAGAAAAACGGATTAAACGGGTGGCTTTCAGCCTATAGGATGGGTAGTTCTCCATATTATCCTGTAATTCTATCTAAAAAGAACCCAAATGGAGTAGACTACTCATCTATTGAAACAGACTGGCAAGATGAAGTATTCAAAAGAAATGCCATGATTCAGAATTATCACCTTTCAATTGACGGTAGCACAGATAAATCCAGCTATTCATTTAGCGGCAGTTACTTCAATCAGGATGGTACAATTATGGGCTCATATTATAAACGTCTTACATTGCGTTCAAATACATCGTTTCAAATACGTAAATGGCTAAAAATTGGAGAGAATCTTTCTTTCGCTTATTCTACAGGCCGTAATGCAATGAATAATAATGCCAGCGCAGGTGCGTCTATTTTGTCTGCAGCTTTAGCTATGGCTCCGTGGGATCCAACACACTATCCTTCGGGTGCAGCAAATAAAACCGGCGAAGATTTAAGTGGAAGGATTAGTGCCTCTTCAAATTTTAAAAATGTTACTAATCCCTTTAGTATGGCTGAGAATTCTTATCCATCAGACAAAACAGAAAGATGGGTGGGAGATTTATTTTTTGAAATTACTCCGATTAAAGGATTAATCTTACGCTCTAATCTTAATCTGGATCTATCAAATACACGCAGTAAATTATTCAAACCAGCTTATGTTTATTCTGATTATGATAAAAATGATAAGAATTTTCTGTCAAGCGGCATGGGAAGATATTCTACAATTGCTTTTGAGAATACAATTACTTATGCGAAGAAAATTATGCAGCATGATTTCTCTTTGATGGCAGGATATACAGCAGAAGAATATAATTATTACACATTAGGAGGTTCCGGGTCATCTATTTTAAACCCGGAAAGAACAAACTGGTTCCTTTCACAAACGACAGAAGATCGTTCATATGCAAATGATAACATAGCACGCAATCGAAGAAGTTCCTTCTTGGGCAGAGCACATTATTCATATAATGATCGTTATTTGATAACTTTAAATTTCCGTGCAGATGGTTCCAGTATGTTCCCCGAAAACAAATGGGGATATTTCCCTTCTATGGCATTAGGTTGGAAGATCAGTGAAGAAAATTGGATGAAAGGTTTTTCCAATCTAGACTTTTTGAAGTTACGTGCAGGTTGGGGACGAATTGGAAATGATAAAATTGGTAGTGATAGTTTCATTTTAAAGATGTTTAATTCAGGTCCTTCATTTGTGGACTATGTACTAGGTACTGGCAATCAAACTTTGGCTAATGGTGCAACTGTTCTGACCTATGTAAATAATGGAGGCATTTGGGAAACAACAGAACAATGGAATATTGGACTGGACTTTGGTCTTTTCAAAGGTTTACTATCCGGAAATGTTGATTTGTTCATACGTGACACAAAAGATATGTTACTTACAGTTAAAGGTCCGGCCTATATCGGTAATCGCTATGATGCAACAGACAATGTCGGAACTGTAAGTAATAAAGGTATAGAAATAACCCTTGATCATAAAAACAAGATTGGATCAATAAATTATTCCATTAATGGCAATGTTTCATTTATCAATAACAAACTGACTGCTCTAAACGGAGGACAAAAAATATATAGCCAAATTGATAACGTTGTGCTTTGCGATCAGGGACTAGCATTATATACCTTATGGGGGTATAAATACGAAGGAATTTATAAAACAGACGAAGAGGCTTTGAATCATCTTTATTCATATTCTAAAGATGAAATTTCTTATCATGCAGGAGATGCTCGTTATGCAGATATAAATCTTGATGGAAAAATTGATGAGAAAGATAAAACAAAGCTAGGTAATCCATTCCCATGGCTCACTTATGGACTGAATTTAGGTGCTGATTGGAAAGGTTTTGATATTCAGCTATTTTTTCAGGGCGTTTATGGGAACAAACTCTATAATCAGGTTCGTTATCGCACTGAAGGAAAAGGAGAACAGGCTACTCTTAGTGCTAAAATGCGCAATGTATGGACAACAAATAATCCAAATGGACTTATTCCTAACCCTTATGGAAGTACCAATAATTATCTAGCGTCAAGTCGTTTTGTTGAAGATGGTTCATATCTCCGTCTCAAGAATGTGCAATTTGGATATACTTTGCCGACAAAAGTAACTTCAAAGATTGGGATTAACCGTTGCCGCTTCTATGTTTCAGGAAGTAACCTATTAACCTTTACTAATTATACCGGATACGATCCAGAAGTCGGTGGCGGAGTTGATTATGGAAATTATCCACAGGCCCGTACCATTTTAGTTGGTGCTAATTTAAACTTCTAACAATTTAACAAAACGCAGAGATATGAAAAAACATATTTTTATTAGCTTAATATTATTGTCATTTGGATTTTGTTCATGTAACGATTGGTTAAGTGATCCAACTCCCGGAGTTACAAAGTTAAGAGACTTCTTTACTTCCGGATCAACAGCTATACAGAGTGTCAATGCAGCCTATCAGCCTATGATGTGGGAATATAATACAACATATTATCCCGAATGGTTTGTTGGTGATATTGTTTCGGATGATGCTCTAAAAGGCGGACAAAGTATTGGAGATATGGCAGATGTGTACGATATGGAAAATTTCAAGACCAGCACCAACAATAAATTTCTACTTGATTTTTACAGAGCTCAGTATCAGGGTATAGCTCGCTGTAATCTAGTTTTACAGGAAGTACCAAAGATGCATACTGACACATTGATGGATACTCGTTTACAAAAACGTTTAATTGGTGAAGTAAAGTTCCTTCGTGCCATGTACTATTTCCGGTTAGTCCGCATTTTCGGAGGTGTACCTAAAATTGATTTTGTAATTGACAGCTCAAGTAAATGGAAACAATCCAGAGCTACCACTGATGATATTTACAAATTTATTACAGAGGATCTTGAAGATGCCCAAAAAACACTTTGGCGTAAAAGTGAATATCCAGCAACAGATTTAGGCCGAGTTACCAAAGGAGCAGCACAAGCCATGCTACTGAAAACATATCTTTATATGCACAACTATGATAAAGCTAAAGAATGGGGAGATTCCATTATTGAATCTAATGCTAAACATAATGAATATAAATTAGTATCTAAATACCGTGAAAATTTTACTCTTGAAGGAGAGAATGGGCCGGAATCGGTTTTTGAAATTCAATATATGGAAGATCCAATGAGTGATTACGGAGAAGGGAATGGATTTACTAGAGGAACTTTTTCTATCATTTTAATGCGCTCACGATCCTCTCTCCTTGGTGGAGGCTGGGGATTCAATAAACCAACACAGAATCTTTATGAAGAATACGAAGTTAATGACCCACGCAGAAATGAAACGATCCTCAATCCAACAGATGAACAAATAGAAACCCCTGAACAGGAAATCTATCTCCATAGTAGTCGCTATTTAAATAAGAAATATGCTCTGATGAATGAAGATGGAACATATTATAAACTGACACATGCAACTCGTGGTCCTATTAATATTAAGGTCATTCGCTATGCTGATGTTTTACTAATGTACGCAGAAGCATGCTGTGAAACAGGTAATTTAAATCGTGCGAAATGGGCTCTTGAGCTTGTAAGAGAACGTGCTCGTCAAGGAAACAACAATATTCTTCCCCCTTTCCCATATGGGAATTATAGCGACAATCAGGATGATCTGCGTAAAGCTATTCGACATGAACGTCGTGTAGAATTGGGTATGGAAGGACACAGATGGTTTGACCTCTGTCGTTGGGGTATCGCAAAAGAAGTGATGGACGCTTACAAGACAACAGAAAACGCTGAAGTACAGAAAGAAATGGCTTCTTTTATAAAAGAGAAGCATGAACTCTTCCCTATTCCTGCTGAAGAGATTAATCTTAATCCAATGGACCAGAATCCTGGATATTAATTTTTAAGATCAAACAAATAGGCCAGAATATTTGGCACTATTTCTATTATACACCCAAATTATTATTAACATTTTTAATTATTAAGTATCATGAAAAAAATTACATTGACTTTAGTAATTGCTGCAATAGTAGCTTTTATGAGTACAAATCTTTGTGCACAAGCAGAATTCAATTTTGCTGGTAGCAAAAATTATTATTTAATTTATCTTGATGAAGAGACTTCGGCTCAGATTCCCAAAGCGGATATAAAGAAAGATTATCGTCCGGATGATGTAACACATTTTTTATATGTTTGGGAAAACACATATACAAATAATGAGCCAACAGGCCCTAACTCGAATGGTGTTCCTGGTACTTTTATTGATTTTAGTGTTGGGTCTGTTGGTTGGTCTGGATTCGGATTTGCAGGGGTTAAACCGGGTAAGGATATGACTGGCATAGACGATTCCTATTATTTCCATATTGCACTTAAGACTAGTACTGCACAAAATCAGGTTGTAATTATTAATGGAGACGGGCCTAGTGCCAAACTTAATTTTGGTAACACTCCATTTAATGATAATGGTAAAATTATTGACCCTTATAAAAACTTTGCTCGTGATGGTGAATGGCATTCATTCGATATTCCAATGTCAACTCTTTCAAAAATGGGTTGCAAATTTACAGACACAGCATATATCGGAAATGTAGTTTCTTTCTTAAGTGGTGCTACAACAGGGTCTAATATCTGTATAGATGCTGTATTCTTTTATCAGAAAAAAAATACAGGGATTAGCAATACAGCCACAGAGAAAGTATTGATTGGAGAAAAATCAATATCTGTTCCAGAAACTAAAAGTGGAATTACCCTATATGATGTTTCTGGAAAACTGGTTAAGACATCAAATCAATCAATAATAAGCATTGAAGATATTGATAAAGGTATCTATATTCTAAAATCAGGGGATTTAGTAAAGAAAATAGCTATTAAATAAGTTTTCTGATAAATTATAACTGGAGCAATTTATTCGCTCCAGTTATAATTTATCAGAAATATTCTAATCTATCTAATTTCTTCACTAAATAAGTCCTATATCATAAATTTTCTTTCATCCGAAATTAAACCCCTAAAAAACAAGATCTCCTCTTGCAGATACAATTATGAAAAAAGTAACATCATCAGTCTACATACTTATATTTTCTGGTATTATAATATCAACTAGCGGTACTATAACAGCAGGAGAATATAATAAACAATTAGAATCACCTCCTTCTATGCAGAATAATAAATGCATTTCACATAATCAGTCTTCTGCGATCAATCAAATTGTGCCTACTAATAATCTGGATGAAACCGGAGAGGTTAATGGTTATCATCTTATATGGCAGGATTCATTTGACGGAAATTCATTAAATGAATCAGAAAACTGGTCTATTGAGGTGAATGGAAACGGTGGTGGAAATAATGAATTACAATATTACCGAAAAGAAAACATTACTGTAGAAAAAGAGCCCGTCAGCAATAATAGTTGCCTTGTAATTACTGCCAGAAAAGAACAATATGGAGGAAAATCAGCAACATCAGGCAGACTAACGACTCAGAATAAAATGTCATTCAAATTCGGGAAAATAGAAGCGAGTATAAAATTGCCTAAAACAGCAAATGGATTATGGCCTGCTTTCTGGGTGTTAGGAAATGATATTTCAACTGTTGGATGGCCTAAATGTGGAGAAATTGATATTATGGAAATGGGTAATGTTAACGGTATAAAGTCTAATATTCAGGATCGATATTTTAACGGCGCTTGTCACTGGGGGTATTATGAAAATGGATGGTACCCTAATTATGCCAAATCAACTACAAACGATTATAGTTTGCAGGATGAATTCCATCTTTTTACAATGATCTGGGATAAAGAAAGTATAAAAATGTATCTTGATATGGATAAGTACCCTAATGCAAATCCCTATTATGAGATGAGCATTTCTTCTTTTGCTGATTCTAAATCTCCGGGATACTATTTTCAAAAACAATTCTTTATTATTTTCAATTTAGCCGTCGGAGGAAACTATCCTGCAATCTGGAATATAAACAATGTGACAGCTCTCAACAACAGTGATGCAAAAATGTACATTGATTATGTAAAGGTCTATCAGAAAGGTGATTCCGGCGAAGAATTCTCTGGAAAATCAACCAATATTCCTTCTCTAACGTCTTTCAGCCAAACGCAGGTGAATTACGATGCAATAAGTAAAGTTGCAAACATTAATGGAAACGTTATGCAATTATCAGTTTTCTCTTTAAATGGTAGTGAAATAAAAAATGTGTATGGATCAAATTCTATTTGTCTTTCAGACTTAAAACCTGGAGTATACATAATCAGAGCTCTAATGAACGATAAAAGTCTGGTAAGATGTAAGATCTCTATAAAAAGATAAAAGTATACAGATAATTAACAACATTATATATGAGAATTAGCACTTCTATTTGTTTAATTGCAATCATATTACTTTTGGGGATTACTCTTGATGCCCAGGCCCAAAAGCGCAGCGAGAAACGGGGTATCGCTCAAAATGGATTTACTTATCCTGAGGAAATTACAGCCTTAGTTCCCGGCGTTTCCTGGTACTATAATTGGGGAACAGCTCCTAGTAGCATTGAAGATAAAGTTGTAGGTCCGGGAACATCAATGGACTTTGTTCCTATGGCATGGAACGGAAATTTCGACGAACAAAAATTACGTGATTATCTGAGTAGTCACCCTGGAGTAAAATATATATTGGGATTTAATGAGCCAAATTTTAAAAAACAAGCTAATATGACTCCTGAACAGGCCGTAGAAATATGGCCCAAACTAGAGAGAATTGCCACTGATTTTAATCTGGAGATTGTAGGACCGGCTCTAAATTATTCTCCAGATGCACCTTATAAGGACCCTATAACGTGGTATGATGAATTCTTTAAATTAGCTCCTAATGCCCGGGTTGATTATTTGGCTCTACATTGTTACATGGTAACTTCTTATGCCTTAACTAATTTTATAGATAAAATCGCAAATCGTTATAACAAAAGAATATGGCTCACTGAATTTTGTGCATGGGATAATCTTACCTATGACCAAACAGCTCCAACCGTTCAGCGAGATGAAATGGTACGCAAAGTAGAAGCTCTGGAGTTGAACACGGCTGTTGTCAAATATTCCTGGTTTAAAGCTAAAAGCGGTGATGCTTATCCATATTATGCTTTATTAAAGTACAAAAATGATGCTGCAGGTATTCCAGTAGGTACATTAACGGATTTAGGAGAAATCTATGTAAATATGTCCTCCTTTGATACAGGCTATTATTACGATACAAACAGTAAAATACCGGCAACCAATTACATTAAATCAGAATATATAACAGTTGAATTAAACACTGATCCAGACAGCCCTTTCAAATTACAGTTAGGCAGTTTCAGTGCAGCCCGTTCTGTTAATTACTTGGTTAATGTTCCTTCTGCCAGTACGTATCAGTTATCCATCCGCATGGCAAGTGTTGAAAATTTGTTCAACCCAGATTTTGAGATTTATTCTAATGGCATAAAAGTAGCAGAACAGGAAATTCCAGCTACAGGTGGCACTGATATATGGGAAACAAAAGTAATTAATGTAGCACTTCCAGCTGGCAAGCAGACTATTAGTATTAAAAGTATAAATAATACCACCTGTAAAATTAGCTGGATAAACGTTAGTTCTCTATTATCAAATATAAATAATACTTCATTAGAAAACCCAGGAGTATCATTATACCAATATGAGAATGCACTCAGCGTACAAGTTAAAGCAGAAATTGCCAATATAGAAATTTATGACTTAAGTGGCAAAAAAATAAAAGAAGTGTCTGAACAAAATAAGATAGATGTATCATCTCTTTGTAAAGGTATCTATTTAATAAAGATTTCTTTAGCTAATGGAACTCCAATCATAAAAAAATATATTGTCAAATAGAAAATAAATACTTCAATTTGCACTTTGAGTGCAGTTGAAATATGTAAATAAAATAATCAAATTAATTAAAATAAAGATGCTTAAATTGTTCAGATTAAATAGGCTATTAGCTTTAGGATTGGCAACATTTTCATTGGTGAGCTACGGACAGAGCAACAAATTCGAAGAACAAAAAATAACAGAATTACTTTCTAAAATGACTTTGCAGGAGAAGATAGGCCAGATGAATCAGGTTAGCAGTGCTGGACTGACTGACGATATGAAAGGCCAAATCCGTTCTGGAAAAGTTGGTTCTATATTAAATGAACTTGATGCAAAAACGGTTAACGAATTGCAACGAATTGCAATTGAAGAAAGCCGTCTTAAAATACCGCTAATTATAGCTCGTGATGTGATTCATGGTTTCAAAACTATATTTCCAATTCCTTTGGGACAAGCTGCTTCATGGAACCTAGAGATAGCTAAAAATGGTGCTCGTATAGCTTCTCTTGAAGCTACAGCTTCAGGAATCAGATGGACCTTTGCACCAATGATTGATGTCGCCCGTGATCCACGATGGGGACGTATAGCCGAGTCTTGCGGTGAAGATCCCTATCTGACATCTTTGATGGGTGAAGCGATGATCAAAGGCTTTCAAGGAGACAATCTGAATTCACCCAGCAGCATGGCTGCATGCGCCAAACATTTTGCAGCTTACGGAGCTTCGGAGTCTGGCAAAGACTACAATACAACATGGATTCCCGAGTCTCTACTGAGAGAAACTTATCTGCCTCCATTTGAAAAAGCAGTTAAGGCTGGGGTAGCAACATTCATGTGTTCATTCAACGATATTAACGGAGTACCATCTTCAGGAAACTATTTTTTAAACAAGCAGATCTTAAGAAATGAATGGAAGTATGATGGAATGTTGGTTAGTGATTGGGGGTCTATAGAACAGATGATACCTCATGGCTTTTGTTCAAACCTAAAAGAGGCCACAGAGAAAGCCGTCTTGGCCAGAGTCGATATGGATATGATGGGCTATGCCTACACCAATTATCTAGAAGAACTTGTACGTTCGGGTAAAGTAGACGAGAAAATATTGGATGAGTCAGTCCGCAACATCCTTCGTTTAAAGTTTCGGCTCGGGCTATTCAAGAATCCGTATACTAAAATACAAACTCAGATGCCTTATTATTTGCCTGAATCACTTCAGCAAGCAAAAGAAGCAGCCATAGAGAGTGCTATTTTATTAAAAAATACCAACTCTATTCTTCCTCTTAGCTCATCTATAAAATCAGTTGCTGTTATTGGCCCACTCTCTGATTCCCCCGCCGACCAATTGGGTACCTGGTGTTTTGATGCAGAGCCTGAACATTGTATAACTCCACTAATGGCCATTCGTGATACATATGGAAAGAAAGTACAGGTAATTGCAGAAAAAGGACTTACTTATAGCCGTGATACAAACGAAAAAGGCATAGAGAAAGCTGTTGCAGCTGCACAAAAAGCCGATGTGATTCTTCTTTTTGCCGGTGAAGAAGCAGTCTTGTCAGGAGAAGCACGCTGCCGTGCCGATATCAGTTTGCCAGGGAAACAAACAGAGCTAGTTACTGCACTTAAGAGAACAGGGAAACCTTTGGTAGTAATCGTTATGGCCGGTCGTCCTCTCACTATAGCCAAAGAGGCAGAACTAGCTGATGCTATGTTATATGCTTTTCATGGAGGTACAATGGCCGGGGCAGCTTTGGCCGATTTGATTTTCGGAAAGGCAATACCTTCCGGCAAGCTACCGGTAACCTTACCACGTATGGTAGGACAAATACCCATCTATTATGCTCATAAAAACACGGGTAGACCAGCCAGCAATATTACTATGATCAATGATATCAAAGTTGGAGCTAAACAAACATCACTAGGTTTTACAAGCTACCATCTTGATGCAGGTGATACCCCACTATTCCCCTTCGGATATGGCTTGTCATACAGTACATTTAATTACAGTGACATAAAGCTTTCATCAAATACTATCAGCGAAGGAAATATATTGACCGTTTCCTGTGATATAACTAATACAGGAAATTATGATGCAAATGAAGTGGTTCAGTTATACATTCGTGATAAAGTAGGTTCTCTTATAAGACCTGTAAAGGAACTGAAAGGCTTTGAAAAAGTGTTCATTAAAGCCAATGAAACCCATACAGTAAGCTTTCATATTACTTCTGAAGATCTTGCCTATTGGCAAGCCGATATGGTAAAGCGCCCTGAAAATGGAGAATTCACCGTATGGATTGCTCCTAATAGTCAAAGTGGCAAAGGAGCAGACTTTAACTATCAACAAAACAAATAGATAGATAAAATTCACTTTAATTTAATAATTATGAAAACAAATGTATTAAAATTAATCACATTCCTCTTTATCGGATCAGGAATGCTTGCCAAGGCTAGTGCGCAAGAGGCTACTTATTTAGTTGATGATTTTGAGGGTGCCAATAAAGGCTGGAATACAGTAGCATGCTACCAGGATATTAGGGACAATGATCATAAAGAAGGCCTAAACACTAGCAACAAAGTATTATTTACCAATCGCGGGGTAAACAATGACAACTGGTCCGGAGCAATATTAAATCTTTCCACTCCTGTTAAAGGTTATAATTATGTACATATTAAAATGTACCGGAACAATACAAATAAGCCGAATCTAAAAGTGTCCGAAAACCCAGCCGCTGATTTGGAGCCAATCAACACTATTTCTATGGTAGCCAATCAATGGCAGGACGTTGTTTTCGATGTTTCAGCTTATAAAGAAACCGGAATCAATTTTATTATGATTATGGTAGATCGTACGTCTCCTTTGGATGCAGAGGCATATTTACTTGCTGATGATATCATTATGAGCAATGATCCAACCCCACGAACAAACGGTACTGGGGGTGGAGAAGTTGAATCTGAATATTGCGACAATGAAGTCAGACATCTTAATGATCCAAATGGAGCTGCTGACTCAAAAGTATATTTAACGATTTCCAATGTTGATGCAAACACACTGATGGTAAAAGTAAAAGCACCTGAAGGTGGAAAATTGCTCGATGTATTACAAGTAAATGCACCTTTTGCCGTAATTACCGGTGCCGATGTAGATGAAGGTGGTTCACAAAGTCTTGAAGCCACAGTACAATATCCTACAGCTCCAACAGGTGATGTAACACTTCAGATTTTATGGAGTAATCCGGGATGGCCAGGACGTTGGATGATTGATAACCTCACTGTTCCTTTCAATGGAAAATGTAATGTGGTAATCAGCGATACAGAATCTCCGGTTATGACTTCTGCGGAAGTCTCTGGAGAGCTAACTTATAATTCAGTAAAACTGAAACTGGCAGCAACAGATAATGCAACCTCTCCTATTGTGAAATTTATTGCGAATGATGAACTTAATGGAATTACAAACAAAGCATTAACAGCTGATGCTGCAGGTTATGTAACTATTGACGGGCTAAAGCCTGGCACAATTTATAACCTGATTATTACAGCAAAAGATGCAGCAAACAATTTATCAAAGAACTCTCAGACTGTTACATTTACAACTATTGAACGTACAAGTGAATGTAGCGGAGATAAAGGACATTTTGCTCCTGCTAATGCAGAAAAAAAGATTCATTATACTATTGCATACAAAAATGGAAACATTACATATACTATTGCTCCTCTTGACAATGCTAAAGATATTACATTCGCTCTTTTACAAGTAAATAGCGTCGGATACAACATGACTGTTGCTAACGATGGTAAAAGTGCAACCTACACAACAACAGGAAATAGTGGTGATATTCAAAATATTCTATTTGTTTATGCCGTAACTGGTATGGCAGGAAATGAGATGACAGCTGAGAACTGTTCTAGCCCTTCAGCGATCTATTATGTAGTAGGTGCATGTGAGAATAGTTCTACTGGCATATATACTACAGAAGATGACTTAAAAGTAACCCCTAACCCGGTTCGTAATCTATTAACGATCGATTCAGCTAAAGAAATTTCTTCTATTGTTGTGTATAATCAAATGGGACAGATCATAAAAACCATTCCTGTAAACGGAAATCATAAAGCATTCGACATGAGTAATCTATCTGCAGGTAATTACTTAGTTAATATTCATCATGCGAATGGAAAGAATAAAGTTGTAAAAATTATCAAACAGTAATCCTATTCATAGCTGTTCAGTGATATTTATATAATAAAGGACTGTGCACACTTCTTCTCAATCTCAATTAAGAAAAGTGCCACAGTCTTTTTTATGCCACCACTCGTAAAAAAAAACAGTTGTTACATATAATCTTTCTGATTTCCTGAAAACAGTCTACTATTTATTGCTCAGAATCTTTTTCGAAATAAATTTATCAAAAAGATATTCCCGGAAACTGTTGCCGATAGGAATCTTCTGAGTTCCAATCTGAATATCATTATTATCCAGAGAATCAATGTGAGACAAATTGACTATATACGACTTACTCACACGGATAAAAATATTCTGTGGCAACTGCTCATATATATTTTTCAGGTTGATGGCCGTAATGATCTTCGCATCCTGAGTATAGATCACCACATAATCTTTCAGTCCCTCAATATAGCGAATATCCTTAAAGTAAATCTTAAATATCCGGCGTTCCGACTTTACGAATATAAAATCCGTCTCAACAGATTCAATATGGCTGTTCACCTTGGATTGTAACATATCGTGATAAGAGAAAGCCTTATCCACGGCTTTCTGAAAACGACTGAGAGTAATTGGTTTCAAAAGATAATCAATCGCATCCACCTCATAACTGTTAAGCGCATATTCCGAATAAGCTGTTGTAAAGATAACCAGCGTATCCTGAGGAATGGTTTTAGCAAAATCAATACCATTCGTTCCGGGCATCTGAATATCCAGAAAAACCAGATCTATAGGTTCAGAGAGTATAAACTTAGCCGCAGCATCCGCACTGTTCACACTGGCAACCAGATTCAGCCCCTTTATCTTCTTAACTAAAAGCCCTATACCCTCTCTTGCCAAAGGTTCGTCATCAACCACAATACAATTCATTTCAATCTTACTTTTTTAGAATTAAACACAGGTTTACCTGGTAAGTTCTGTCATCCTCCTTTATATCCAGAGAATATTTTTCATCGTAAAGCAGATCAAGTCTCCTCCTGACATTGGCTAGTCCCAGACCACTATCTTTGCCGGGAACAATCTTTTTCTGCGGTTTCGAATTCAGACAGACAAAATACAATATATTTTTTTCAACTTCAAACTGAATGTAAATGTAAGATTTATCTTCTGAATCCAGACTGTATTTGGCAGCATTTTCAACAAAAGGAATAAACAGCAGCGGAGGAATCAGTTGGTTACTAATCTCTCCCTTAGTGGATATGGTAAACTCAAAATTATCTCTCCGTATCTTCTCCAGATTCAGATAATCGGTCAGGAAGTGAATATCAGCATTCAGGAATATCAACTCCTTCACACTGTCGTACAACTGAAAGCGAATCAAATCACTTAACCTGGTAAGCACTTGCGAAGCCTTTTCCGGATCAGTCTGAGTAAGTACATTTACATTATTGAGCGTATTGAACAAAAAGTGCGGATTTACCTGTTTCTTAAGCTGTTCCAGTTCCGATTCTATAGTAGCCTTTTCCAGTTCATGAATTCGGTTAGTATCTCTCATCCACTGCTGAAGAAGTTTAAAAAAAGTAGAAGGCCCGATAAAGACGCTGAAAAGGAAACAAAAGCCAAAAATATTTACCATCATATCAGGAATATTAAAAGACTTGTGAACTAACTCATAAGGCCTTAACACAGAATATTCCACACCTAGAAAAAAGAAATAAGTACCTAATGTAACTCCTGCTATGGCAAGCAGATACAAAGCCGCCCTTTCTCTAAATAAGAGCCTGGGAACCAGCACATACATATTAAAATATATGATCCCAATAAAATAATTAAACATGGCAGTATTCACATAAATATCCCAGTTGCCTGTATAATTTTTCTTTGTATCGGTAAGAATAAAGCCAAGTACAAAAAGTAACAAAGAAATGTGATGCAACCCTCTATACTTTCTATTTGTAGCAAAATTTGTCAGAAAATCTTTTGAGAAATCGTTAATCTTACTTTTCATTACTTATATCTTGTTTAGGAGCCACCCCTTTCGCCTCTGAAACAGCAAAAGCAGCAAAATAACCTGTACCTCCGTTTGATATGTTTGTATCTATGTTACTTAACGGACCTCCAAAGAAAGGATCTTCACCATTCTTCTCCTGCTGACATTGGAACAGGAACCTGTAATATCCCTTGGTAATCCTGCTTAACTGGAACTTCACCGAATCACCTTCAGCCATAAAAGTCATCTCCTTCACTTCATCATCGCTATATTTGCTTTTGTCCTTTATATCCGGAAAATATCCCAGAGACAATCCTTTTATATACTGACCATTGACACTGGTATCATCAAAAACTATATATTTGCTTATTTTATTGTATACAGAATCATTTATCTGATAGCGACACATGTAATAATCCTCGGAAGAAGGGTCCTGCGCATACATATTCACAGAAAAATAATTGCGTTGGGAAACCAACTGGCTGGTTACATCTATAGAGTCCAGCTGTACTTTCTCTTCCATCTTTGCACTTGCCTCGTACACCTCATTCACTCCATCTCCATTATAGTCAACCTCAACCTGCAGATTGTAAGTCTTTCCCGGAATGCCACTCATCTTAGTTGTTGTTCTATACAATCCAGGGGTACCCTCCACCTCATTAAGTGTATATTCCTCACTGCCCGATGTGATAGTTACCTTCGCTCCTGAAATCTTCGGATTAGTCTTATTATCAAAATAACCAGTAGAACTACTTATGCTCACCTCCTGAAAAGAAGGTATATCAGTAATAGCACCGTAGATTACAATCACCGGTTTAGAATTGTCCGTATTAATATCAATAATCTCTGTGCAACTTGCGAACATCAACAACAGGCAGACAGAGAATAGTCTGAGCACGTATGAAAAATAATTATAGCATTTTGACATGCCTGAAAAATATCTATTATGTAACATCGCTTTAGAATTTAAAATTGTAAGTAATAGAAGGAACAGCTCCGAAAAGATAAGTCATCTTAGCATCCGGCACTCCCGAAGGAGTATTCTGATCATACGTAATGATCCACGGATTCTTGTGACCATAAGCATTATACAAAGAAAAATTCCATTCTCCCGTCCACAGCCTCTTTGAATCATGTTTAGGCACATAGTTCACAGAGAGATCCAAACGGTGATAGTCCGGTCTGCGATATTCGTTTCTTCCCGAATAAATAGGGAAATATTCTCCGTTCACCTCAAATCGTCCGGTAGGATAAGTGGTTGGATTACCGGTAGAATAAACCCAGTTAGCCGATATATTCCATTTCTTAGACAGTTCGTAAGAAGCGGAAAGATTAACGCAATGCGTTTTGTCATACGGAGAAAGATACGTCTTTCCATTATTAATTTCAGGAATAGTACGTTCCGAACGCGACAGAGTATAATTAATGAATCCAGTCAGTCTTCCCGTGTTCTTTCTCACCATAAATTCAGCGCCATAAGCCTGTCCTGTACCGGTCCTTATTTCACCTTCAAGCTTAGAGTTCAGCAACAGTTGTGCATGATCTGCAAAGTCAACCACATTATTCATTTTCTTATAATACACCTCTACCGATGTTTCAAATGCATTCCGGTTAAAATTGCGAAAGTATCCGGTAGATACCATGTCCACTTTCTGAGGTTTTACATTCGGACTGCAAGGGAACCATAAGTCCAGCGGAGAGCCCGATGAGGAACTGTTGGCCAGCTGAATAAACTGGATATTGCGTGCATAATTGGCTTTCACGGAAGAACTTTCCGACAGCTTGTATACCACCCCCACTCTGGGTTCAAGCGCATAGTAAGTATGATAAACCTTACCGGAACCGTAATAAGTAGAGTCGCTCACACTGTGCCCGGCATCATAAGTATAAGAAGTCACGCTACCCATATTCTGGAACGCAGACAACCGGAGTCCGTATTTCACTGTCATATTCTCCATCAGCTTATGCTCGGCGGAAATATACACACCATGTTCCAGTGCATGATACAAAGGCATCTTGTAATCCGGATAAGTGGGGCGTGTAATTAGTCCAGGGTTAAAGTTATGATAAGTGCTTGTTACCCCGTAAGTCAGTTTCATCAAATCGGAAACAGTATGATCAAAATCCCATCTTAATGTCACATCCGTGATATCCGATTGCCACTTCACTTTCGAATCACTCATCTTCGACTGCAAGGTATAATGATAATTGGTAGCATTCACACTCAGTTTGGAAAATACGTTCTCGCTGAAAGCATGTCCCCAGGTAAGAGAAGCCACCCTGTTACCATAATCAAACTGTCCTACAGAAGAGCCGAAGTTATCCTTACCAAGATACGCATTCAGTGACAACTTGTCTTTAGGAGAAAACCGGTGAGTAATTTTAGCATTCAGATCATAAAAATAGATAGAACTTTCTCTGAGCGATTTGTCAGAAGATAATTTCAGGAAAAGATCCGCATAGCTTCTTCTTCCCCCAATCATCCAGGATGTCTTCTTTCCCAGACCACCTTCCATCATCAGCCGGCTTGATATCAGACCAATGCCACCGGAACCTCTCACCTTTCCGGTATAGTCATCCTTCAGCTGCACATCAAGCAGAGACGATAACCGTCCGCCGTATTTCATAGGGAGATCACCTTTGTAAAGCTCCACATTGTTCACCACATCATTATTGAACACGGAAAAGAACCCGAACATATGAGAAGCATTATACACCGTAGCGTTATCCAGAAGAATAAGATTCTGATCCGCCGATCCGCCTCGCACACTGTAACCCGAACCGCCTTCCGATGTAGCCTGAACGCCCGGTAAAAGCTGAATGGCCTTTATTACATCCACCTCTCCCATCAGTGCCGGCATCTTTCTTATTTCCCCGATACTGAGCTTTTCCACTCCCATATCAGTGCTGGTTACTTTCTGATCCTTCTTACTGGCATAAACCACAACTTCATCCAGCTTTGTGTCAGATTCCATGCCAAAGTTCATCTTTGCAGCAGATGGAACCACCACCTGTTCCGTCTTAGTTTTGTATCCCACACAAGATACTCTGAAAGTAAAGGTGCCTTGCGGAAGAGTTAGAAGATATTCCCCATTATCATTTGTCGACGTTCCTTTTCTTAGTTCCCTGACGTAAATATTCGCACCCGATAACGGCGCACCCGTCTCCGTGTCCTTAATAACTCCCGAAACCTCCGATTTGCGTTTTGTGCTCTCTGAAACCAATTGTGCTTTAAGAGTATGATCATTTTCCGAATGCAATGTTCCGAAATCCGTCATAATTAAAAGCCCTATTAATGTTACCTTAAAAAAACAATTATTCATCGCTTGAATAGTTTTATACCTTATTTTTACCTAGCCACAAAGATAGATCCTTTTATTTTACCAAAATCTATTTTTATACGAAGTATATGATTTTTTGGATAAAACCACGTTTCTGTACTACTAACATAAAAAGAATTATTCAGTAAGTTTTTTCTCGTAATAAGCTTTAAAATCTTTCCAGTGATAGTATGGAGCTATATCGGTTGAGACCGGAAGTTCCACTTCCTTTTCACAATGAAGCAATTTCATTATAATATCACCCGTTTTATCACTCTTATAAAAGATCAGCTGCAAATTTGCACCCATAGAAGTAACCTTATAATTACTCCATACCTGATAAACTTTTTCCGGATCAGACTCTTTACCATTGAGTCCTTTTATATCCATAAATGTAATTAGAGGAGTGATATAAGAGTCGTGCCCAAAGCGTAAATCGGCAGATACATTACCATTTTTTATGGCATTATCAGCACAATCCAGGATATTTCTCAATAAACTTTTAGAACTTTCCATGGCGCCTTTGCCGGTAAAGTTGCCATAAAGATGAAGATTTGATTCTTGCCAAAGTGTAAAGATGTCGTCTTTGGAAAAGACATCGAGCATTGAGATATTCAGATAATCCATATCCTGAAGATCGGCAGCCATCGCAAAGATATCGCGTGCAAAAGTAACGGGATTATCGATGTGCTCTTTTGTATAAACAGAATCAGTAAAAAGAGTAGAAATGAAATGTTCAGAATTGAAATGCTTTCTCAGAAAATTGTTGCAGACAGTAGCTATAGAGTCTTTGTTTACAGCTCCATATTTATCATTGAGATAGCTGTTTCTGTTTGTTGCCTCTCTGGTTATTACTATTTCCGGATTCAGCTCTTTAAGCCGTTCATTATTGGCTGCCATGCTGAGAATACATCGCGGAACCACGGTTGAGCGACTATAAATGTAGCATTTGCGGCCATTCCTGGTAGAAAAGACTTCCGGGAACGAGTGAAACATACGCTCTGCAATACCCCTATGCTCAAGAACGCCAAGAGGAGAAAGATCACCATAACGGTCTTCCGCATCCTTAGCCACTATTTTAACCCGTTCGTAAAGACTTTCACCCAAAGTTGTTAACTTATTTGCTTTATGAGCGTCACTAAGAATATTATAGGGTCTGGTGTAATTCCGGGAATCTGTAAGCCATCTGGAACCATGACGCCCATAATGGCTGATATAAAATGGTTTATATCCTTTAGGCGCTGGTGTGGCCGGAGTATGAACATAATCATATGAATGATAAATGCCACCTGCATGCTTTACATCACTCAGAAATTCTTCTTTAGTTGTCTGAGCCTGAACTATTGCAGACAGCAACAAAAAAAAGACAGGAATAAGAAATTTTAATCTTTTCATAATTATAGAATTAAACGAATACAATATCTTTCGATGAAAATGCAGCGCTAAGCTGTAATATAGCATCACTTTTCACCTGTTCCACAGAAGCAGTAACACTCCAGAAATGTACGGTTAGAGAAAGACTCTCAGGAGTTACTTTTGTATATAATATCACCGGCTGGCGTTTCAATATAACATTGGGTATTTTTTGAATGGTAGTATTAATCACTTCATTTACCACATTGGCATCCATCTCTTTTCCCCAGAGACAGAATGTGATTGTTCCCCGTTTCTGGTCATTACTGAAAGTCCAGTTCACAATATTCTGCGATAGAATTGAACCATTCGGGATAATAACCTCAGCACCATCGGAAGTACTGAGCGTGCTGGCACGCAGCCCTATTTCCTTTACCTTTCCGGCCTGTCCGCTTACCTCAATCTCGTCGCCAATCTGCAATGATCCATCAAAAATAAGAATAATGCCCGACACAAAGTTGTTTACCACATTCTGCAAACCCATACCAATACCAACGCCTAAAGCACCAAGCACAATAGTCAGCTTATCAATAGGCAATCCCGAGGCCATTATAGCCAGAAGATAACCGCCTATCAGTACCAGAAGCCGGGTAATAAGTAAGCGGGAGTGCTGACTTTTCGAAACAGTTGCCAGGTCTTCAATATCATTACCTACTTCGCCGAACAGGAAACTGATAAGGCGTTGCAGAATATTTGCAAGCCAGATAATAATAAAGAACAGTAATACACTGACCAGTTTAAAAGAAATACTCCCGATGGTCCGGACAGCCGTCAGTGAATCAACCAAAGCATTACTTACATCGTGGTAGATATTCAAATTAGACGTAAGCATAATAAACCACAGCAACAAAGTTATAAACATCAACGGCTTTACGATCTTATTTCTTACAATAGAACAATCAAAAGGGTGGTTCACGTTCTTCCTCAAACGACTGCTTAGCAATTGCAATAATACAATTTCCATAACCGTATCTATAAAGACTGGCAATACCAAAGCCTGTGTAATGGCAAATATGCCCGATAAGCCCAATATGCCGGACAAAGAAAACCGTCCGAATAAATTAGATACAACCGCAAGCATTGACAATATCAGGCCTATAAATACAGCCGGTTTTACGCAGTTATCATAAGGCTGCTCTTTATCAATCTTTCTGTAGAAACTATACCCAAAGCCGATAATGGCCATGTGCACAACCAGCATCCATAACCGCGCCAGGAATGTGGGCTCTACCAATAAATAAGTAAGGGTATCAGTAATAAACAATATCACAAAGGCAAACCAGTAAGTAAGGAACATGCGCTTTTCCCTTCTGAAAAAGATCACTGAGACAACTCCCAGCAAAAGGGTGTACTCAATGGCTATATATGAAGTAGGCGCATAAGCATCAAAAAAAGGCATCAGGCATATTAATAACGTTATCAAAGATAAAACAGGATGCCTATTCAAGTAATGCAAACGCATAAAGCTATACGCCCCATTCTCTTCTCTTACACCCTTTAACAACTTACGTTTTAAAAACAGCCAGATAAAGAGTAAAACACCTATAAAGAGTATAAATTCCTTTTCCTTATATGTTTTGCTCACATAATATCCTATAGCCTTTTGTTCACTGGTAAATACATTCAAGGTTTTACCTTTACAGGCAAGTGTGTCAGCTTCCTGTATTTGCCAGAGACAAGCTGTTTCCGGTCCGAATAACTGCGGTTTTGCTTTATCCAGTTTCCGGTCCATTCTGTTGAGCATGTTCGACAGATTCAGGGAATTATCCGCAAGACTCACTTTCAAAACATTCAGACTATCGATGGATGCTTTTACCGTGCTGTCGGTTCTTGCCCATTTATGTTCCAGACGAGACAGTTTTTTATCAATCATATCCGGAAGATCCTTTTCAACGTATAAAGCACGGAAAACTGAATCATTCAAAGCCGATTTTAAGCGAAGTTTGGCATGATACGTTCTATTATACAGCATATTAACATATCCTCTGATATGAGCGTTTTCATCGTTCAGACTTGATGCAAAGCTTTGGTATAAATAGATATTCTTAATATTAACAGCTGCATGTTTATCTTTTATATTCTGACTTATGAGATTAATATTACCTGTTATATCATGAATCTTTCTTTCGAGATGCACCATTTCAAAACCCAGCTGGGCACTGTCTCTTATATCATTCAATTTCTCGTTTACCCGTTCAACGCTCATCATATAGTCACTTAAAGTAAGCGTATCAGCAGCCTGAATCAACTTTCTTCTCACCTGGCGTTTTTTGGTAGCGGGAGCCGTTTTCGTACTATCTGCATTCAAATCAGTAGCGGGCTGTTTATTTATATCGGAAGCTGGTGAAAGCGTTTTCTTTTGAGCAGAGATGGTCAATCCCAGAGTCAGGAAAATATAAAAAAATATGATTCGTTTCATTAAAAATATATTTGTGCAAAATCAACATTAGTCTTTTAACATTCAAAATTACTAATTATTATTGAAACTTAAAAGGAAACATTTATAAACCCTCATAAAATAACAAGGGCAGAATTTCGTTCCTTCACAGGACTAAAATTCCGCCTCTTGTAACACTAACAAATCTATAATCTAAACAAACATATCTAATAATTCATCAAATGCCCGCATTAAGGCATTGGAGAAAGTCCTTCCCACTTCACATCCCAGTTACCATCTTTAGGGAAACCTGGATTTTTTTCCTTACAGCCATCCCAACCGGCACACATCATAGAAATGGCAGTCAGCAACCCCCCATTGCCAGGAAGATAAATTCGTAAACGATCATCCTGATAATTGTGTCCGTTCACCAGATACGTATTTGTCCGCTTGTTCATTAAGAGCGCTCCAACAGCTTTCTCCGGTTCTCCAAGGCGGGCAGCATTCATCGCCGTCATCGGATAATCCCACCCCCATGTCTTATTCCAGTTCCAGTTATCCCAGATCCAGTTTAGCGTATTCTTCATATAATCATTGCGTACAAGTCTGCACTCAGGCAAAATTCCTTCAGCACCAAGTACAGCCATGTGGTCGGAAGTAAAACGAATATCCTTATATGTATCAGGAGCCGTCTCAGCTGCCAGATACAAACTATCTTGTGCGGCAAGCGGAGAGAGCTTTGCAATCAGTTCATCCCATTTCTTATTTCGTTTTTCGCCCGCACGTTCACGCCACTTCTGAGCCACACTCATAGCGTAATGCCAGTACGAAAGTTCAAACGGAGAATTTACAGTTTCCTCAGCACGAAGAGTTTCCTGCGCTGGGATAGCCCCCTTCAATACAAAGCGATCTTTTTCTTTCTCATAAGTGGCAAAAGAATACATAAACGCAGCTGTTTCCTGAACCATCTTATTGTATTTCTTAATCATTGCAGGAGTTGGATTACTGCGATAGAGTAGTTCTACCAGATAGATTAAGTGAGGCTGTTGCCAGATAAGAAAAGAACCCACCTTTGAAGGAGCCTCAATTCCGGAAGGATCTGTCATCTTCATCCAGCGAATACCATCAAAGCCCTGACGTTTTGCTATTTCCTTTGCTATCGGATAAGCTTTTTCGTACCATCCAAGTGTGCGCTCTAAAAGTTCCGGACGGTTCCACAAAGCAAATTGTGCCTGATGCCACCAGATCATCTCAAGGTGAAACTTACCAAACCAGGAATTATAAGTTAATCCTGTCTCCTGCGGAGGAGTAGAACCTGCACATTGAATGGAAAGAAGGTATTGTGAAAGTACCACGCGACGTTCCAGCTCTTTGGCACGTACATCTTTACAGGCAGAGAAGTCAACCGCCCCTCCCCTTTTCCAGAAAGAAGTCCAGTAATTACCAGCAGCAACCAATGTCTCAGCAGCACCTGGCTGCTTTGCCGTTTGCATTTCTGAAGTAAATAAACATGTGAAAGCTAAATTGTCCGACTCAGGAGTCAGTACAAAATAATTCTTTTGCTTTTCAGTCAGTTTCGCTTTCCCTTCCCACTGTATCTGAACGTAATAAACAGTTGCATCAACCTGTCTTTTCAAAATAGCAGAGTGATCATTCCGGCTTATAATAGTAGTGCTATGAAGATTGTTCTTTGTCCAGTCACATCCATCATCACAATGACCTCCCGAAGGGTAAGGAAAACGGAAGTTTACTGCAGGATGCAGGGCCGAACTGATCTTTGCTGCAATCATATCTTTCTGAGGATGACAAGCCGTTTCCACCTGAACAGACTTCCCATTCAAAGTATAGCTGCTAGTAATATTCCCTTTCCACAAGTTAAGAGTCTGTCTGATATTAGTAATATCAGTTGCTTTTACACTTCTTCCAAATTCAAAGCCAACAATACCTAAATGCAAACGATGGGGATTCACGCGAAACCAGTTAGCTGCCTCTTTCTGGCGTCCTTCTTCCTTAAATTCAGCAGAATAAAGTTCTTTTCTACCGTGACCAAAATTATATTCTTTCAGAGTCTCTTCATGCTTGTAGTCATTAGGATTGGCATAACTGTGCCACCCCCACTGTGACTGAGTGCCAAGCGGTACACCTTTTGAATACATTTCAGGGAATGTCTGTAAACCTGTAGCATCAACAGTGTATGCAAATTCACCATTGCCAACAGAGAGTGAAGAAAGAGAATCAAATGCAGTAATCTGAGGATTATTGCGGGTAACCAAAGCTAAGCGATTAACCGGCATTTGCTTCGCAGCCCCACTTGCTGACAAAATCAGTGCTAAACAAGAATATATAATGCCTTTCATTGTACTTAGATAATATTTTGATTATGAGCACGAATATAACTGTTCTTTTTGCTCTGTCATCTATTATCTTTGATATTTATGCTACGTTATTTGACAATTGATATATCCTGATCTACATAAAAGGTTCTTCGTCACTTTAGGTGCAAGATATTATATTTAGCCTCTTATTTCTGGTGTTTTGCAGACTTTTTATCAGATTCAATAAGTGGCTTATCAAAGAGCACGTAGAATCTTGATTGGATAAGCATTTGAGACTGTTTGCTTGCACCTAAAGTGACGAAGAACCACATAAAAAGTAAAAGTATCCCACACTCCATCACGTCAGCAAGTAACATATTGGCTATAAAGCAATTGATCCGTGACAGATGCCATTTCATCTATCACGGATCACTTCATTTGTTTGTTGAAAACCTGAATATACAATGGCTGAAATATTTCTCTCCTGGTTTAAGTATGGCAGATGGCCACTCCGGTTTATTGGGTGAATCAGGATACTTTTGTGTTTCCAGACAAACGGCAGCGCGTTGTTTATAAACAATTCCTTTTTTTCCATGCAATGTTCCATGCAGAAAATTACCAGTATAAACCTGAATGCCTGGTTCATTGGTATAAACATCTAAAACGATTCCTGTTTTAGGTGATTTAAGTGAAGCACACTTCCTGGTGATATCCTCTTTTGTATTCAATACCCAGTTATGATCATAACCATTACCATTTTTAAGTTGTCTGAAACTATAATTGTTTATTCTTGCTCCAACAGCTGTTGAAACGCGAAAATCCATATCCGTCCCCTCTACCGGAAGTATTTCTCCTGTAGTCATGAATGTACTGTCAACCGGAGTATATGAATCGGCATTGATCGTCAATAAATAATCGGTATTTAAGCAAGAAGGGTCGCCATCCAGATTGAAGTAAGAGTGATTCGTCATATTCACAATCGTTGTTTTGTCGGTACTTGCTTCATATTGAATATCAATAGCATTATCATCTGTCAGACTAAATGTAACCTTACATGTCAGATTTCCAGGAAATCCCTGTTCTAAATCTTTTGATAAATAGCTGAATTCAATCTTTTGATCATTTATTTGCTTAGCATCATAAACCTGATACTGAAAACCTTTAAAGCCACCATGTAAACAATGTCCGTAGTTATTTTGTGGCAATTGGTAATTCACCCCATCAATTGTAATCTTCCCTTTATTTATGCGATTAGCATAACGACCTATACTTGCTCCAAAGTCTGTAGGGTACTTAATATAATCCTGAATAGAGTCAAATCCCAAAACAACATCTCTCATCTTTCCATCTTTGTCCGGTACCATTATTGATACAATGCGCCCTCCAAAATTGGTTAAGCACACCTCCATTTTATTCTTATTCTTCAGAATGAATAAAGAGGTTTTCTTCCCATCTACTATTGTCTGAAAATTACTTTGTTTCAAGCCGGAAGCCGAGACTATATCGACAGCTTTTCTATTTGCAGTACAGCTTATAAATAAGACAAGCCCAATTATCAAACCTAGTTTTCTCATAGCTTTATCACTTATTTTAAATACATTTCCGAACGTCCGGGAGAGAATAATTCCCACAATGAAGCAACAGTCCATCCCGGAGCAAAAATATCATTATAAAAACCCTTACCATTTCGCCCGTAGTCCCAATTTGTATGTTGCACTACTTCAGGATAATATCCTTCTTTTGCAACACCACAAAGATTTCCTTCATAAGGTAAAAGTTGCTTCATTGATGATTCTATCACTTTAGAAAAATCAGCAAAACGAGATTCGTCATATTCTCTTGCCAGCCATTTAAGCACTGAATTAAATTCAAAAACAAAAACATCAATATGATTATTCTCTACAGAAACATTTCCCCATCCACGGGTTTTTAAACCGATATCACCTAACATTTGCCCCTGAGCAAAGGGTACATCCCACACATAATACCAGGAAAGAGCAAAATATGCTGCTTTCTTAGCCAATGAAGCATAGTGTTGTCGTTCTGTTCCCTGAGTAACTAATGCCAGATAATAGGTTGCTGTTGCTGCATATAATGATGCTTCCTTGTCTTCACAGTTAGCATCTAAAGTTGATGAAAAATAATCTGATTTTGAGATTAGTTCATTTTCTAAATAAGCAGCAGATTTTTTAGCACTCTCCAGATAACGTTTATTCTTAAAAAATTTGTATCCCATTACTAAAGGAAGCGTTGCAGATGGCGTACTCCCCCCACTCTTATCTACAACAGACAAATCATCTTTAAATTTACGCGGGAAACTACCATCATTATTCTGCAATTTAAGAAATATATCCAGCATCCCTTTTATACGTTTTTCCCACTCCGGGTGTTTCCGTCCATTCTGTTTTTCATATTGCAAAAAATGAAGCATCGCATAAATTCCTTCAGACTGGCGGCGAATGCTATGAACCTGTTCTTCATAATTTGTATTGTAATCTACATATTCCTTAAAAAAGCCAGCTTCAGAAAAACCGTTCTTCAGATAACTATCAAAAATTTCGTAAGCATTATCCTGAAGTTCTTTACGATTTTGTTGTTTACCATACTCTAATGCATTGAATGCATTAAGTAAAATTCTACCAACAAAGCCCACTTCTGCAGAACCAGTACTTTTACAATCATCTGTTCTCAAACCAACTCCAGAGTAATATTTCAAAGGTTTATCGCTCACAAAACTACTGGTAAAGAAGTTGCTCATCACCCGCTTCATCATATCTACAGAATAGTTAGTCTTAACTTCCATAGGTTTATATGTATCATAACTATATTCCCATGTCTGTTTTACAAAATCCGCAAAATCTTCTGCCTTACCTTGCTTTATGTTCCAGGTTACTATAATACTTTCCCCCTTTTTCAAAAACTGAAAAGATTTTATAGATGGAGCCAGCGTTAACTTTCGAATATAACTCTTAGGAGTTTCCTGGTATGGATAGCCAAAAGACAAAGATGCAATCCCATTTATGTTCTCAAAACCAGTAAAACCAATTGATGTTTTACCTGAAAGAATCACCTCTCCTTCTTTGTGTGTAATTAAAGCCTCATTTATAAATGAATCAACTCTTAAAACAGAGATATATTCCCCACTCTTTTCATTAAATATACCTGTAAGAGGTGTACTCAAACGATCTTCACGTACTGTCCAGCTATCCGAAGTATGAAAAGACGGAGCCTCTTTTGGTGAACGAAGGTTGCGTCTGTACCAGAACCCAGGCATGTAAAACAGGCAGTCATTATGAGGAGAGTCTGTTGAAAATCGTTGAGAATAATTAAAATAAATATTCTCTAAAGCAGTAATTTGCATCGTAATCTTCTTTATCCCATTTTGTTCTGATACTTGCTGTAAAACACTAACAGGAATCTTTTCTTTGGCAACCATTTTTAAATTATAGCTACTATTACTGTTTAAAATCATTGTCAGCGGGTAATTAACTGCTGGATTTCCCGGAATTTTCAAAGCGATAGCAGCCGATATATGAGAAGCATCATAAGGTTGAGCCATCCCCCCCAGTGCTGATAACATAAGAAATACAGAAATGATACTTTTTTTTATCATAATCATTTAAATTAATCTTTATTGTTTTTAAATGAAGGTCGCTCAGAGTCAATAGACGGAGAATCTGTCTCCACTGAAGGCCACCCATTTACCCAATTCACTTTATCCAATAAAAGGACTCTGCCTTCCGGATTTTTCCTATCAACGCCGTGATAGAACATCCAGTTTTGTCCGGCATCATCAGATACAATTTCCGAATTATGTCCCGTGCCAACAAAAGCAGAATTTTTATGTATCAAGATCTCATGATGATTGTTCAGCATTTCCTGTCCACTCTTATCAACATACGGTCCCCAAAGATTTTCAGAACGCCCTACTACTGTTTGATAAGTACTGTTCAAGCCTTCACAGCAAGTTCCTGTCGAAGCAAACAAATAATAATAGCCATCCTTTTTGTGAATATAAGTGCCTTCATAAGCAGTACCGGCAATCTGTTTCTTTTCAGCACCTGGTTTAACGGAAAGTCCGTCTTCAGCAAGCTCTATTCCATATATTCCATGAAAACTACCCCAAAAAAGATACTTTCTCCCTCCATCTTCAATATAAAAAGGGTCAATAGAATTCTGAACATTAATAGTATTGCTTCTGAACAACATTCCCCAGTCCGTAAAAGGTCCGGCAGGTGTATTCGCTGTAGCTATTCCTATGCCACAGGTCCATTCTCCTCCCCAAACAGACATCGAATAATACATCACATAAGTGCTATTAATCCTATTTATATCAGGAGCCCAGATTCCTCCGCCAGGTTCAAAATTGGGACGAGTGTTATCTGTAAACGCTGTGCCTGCAAATTTCCAGTTAATTAAATCAGTAGACTTATAAATTGGCAAATTACGAATATCTTCTGTAGCGTATAAATAAAAGCTTTTATCATCAGCCCGAATGATTGTTGGATCCGGAAGGCTGAAATTTAAAACAGGATTTTTATATCTTGTATCAGCCTCTTTTTGAGGATCTTCTTTTGAAGAACATGCAAGGCTGTTAAGCACAATGCATAATAATAACAGATTTTTTTTCATTTTTTCTTTAATACTTAAAACACAACTTTCATCCAGGAACATGTTGCTTCTGGTGTAGAATTTATCAATGCCTCTTTATATGCAGATGTTTCCAGCATAAGATTAATCCGCATAGGTTTTCTATCAATTTTGTTTAATGCAGAAAAAGGGATTGAAAACTCTAAAGTATATTGTTGCTGTGCACCTATATTAACTCTAGCAATAATCCCTTTAGAATCAATTTTCTTCCACTCTCCTCTATTCCCTTCATAAAAGTTTATACCCCCGTCACTTTTATAATCAATTTTATATATTCCTTTGTCGGGCATTGTAAAGCAGCTATTCTCAGGATCAAAGCTAACAGATACCTGCTTAATCAGGTCTCCTTCAGGATGAACAGCAAGACTTACATATAAATTATTTTCGTCATAACAGATTCCCGATTGAATATTACTTTTCCCTTTAGATCCTACAAACAAAGGAAAATAATCGCCCCATTCCTCTCTAGTCAGAACGCCATCAGTAATAACTGTATTTTTTCTGGCTTGCACATCAGAAAGAATATGTCCCTTAATCATCCATACTCCTACTGAAGATGTGAAAGAATTAGTAGATGCAACAGCAGCAACAGTTCTATCATCTAAAAGAGAAAGTGAATTCCATTTTGCTTCTCTGTCTAATGGAACATCAAAGGGCCTTGTTGCCCGACTAAAATTATGCCCATTTTTATCACCTATTGTAACTTCCATTGTTGAAAGTTCCCAATTTGAAGACCTTGAGCCAGTTGTCTGATAAGACATCAAGACTTCCCCTGTAGGAATCCTCATTAGATATGGAGCTCCGGCATATACATTTTCTGATAATGGTTTTAACAAAGCCGATTCTCTCAAAGGGGAGTCTCCAGAAACAGGAACCTTCCAGTTATCAGAAATAGAATTACGCACAATATATGGCTTAAACTGACCAACATTATTGTCTTCAATTGAAACTAATATTTCATTTCCGGAGATTAACGCAACAGGCATCCCATCACGGTGACCCGCACGAAAACATACAGTTTTAATATCTTTATCCCAGTTTATTCCGTTATCATGTGAAGTCAAAACAGAAATTTCCTGTTCATCTGAATTACGGTACGGACTTTCATTTGCAAAATAAATCTGAAGATCTCCATTAGGTAACTGCAGGAAAGAAGGTTCCCAGCAGCCATCAGTGAAACGAGACCCTCCTTCATACAAAATCTGTTCTTCGCTCCATGTTACTCCTAAATCTTTACTTCGGCGAATTACGATAGCAAAAGGTGCGATTTCATCTTTTGCCGGACGATAATTGCAAGCGGCAACTAAGTCACCATTTTGTAATTGTGTCAACTCAGAGTTAGCAATATTTACTGTAGTTGAAAGTCCTTCCTTATTTGTATAAGTATGTTGCCTGAAAATAATTCCCGGTTCACTCCAGCTCTTTCCACTATCAGAACTCCGACGAAGTTCTCCGTTCCCATTAGAGGCATCATAGACAACAATCAAAGAATTATCAGTTAACTTTCGTATACGAGGGTAACCTCCTATAGGAGCAAGACATTGCATAGAGTTATAATCCCATGCAATACGAATACCATCAACCGGATCATCTTGTTTGTTAACAAAAGGTTCTTCTTCTGAGGCTGTACAGCTCAAGAATGGAAGAATTAATAAAAAACATATTATCCTGCTTTTTACCATCATTTAGTTTTTATCGTTAAGGTTGGAGTTATGTAATTTTTATCAACAGAGAGTACATCCTCCCCATTTTTCTCTTCAAAGTGTACTGTGGTTATATACATAGCACGGGGATGAATAGTTGTTTTATCCCTATGAGCATGAAAGACAAGACGCATCACTCCATCTTTATCCTTAAAAATGGCTCCATGACCTGTACCAACCAAATCCCCTGGTTTCTGAAGTATCGGATTCCAATCATATTTTTTCCATTCTCCCATCAAATCAGAAGCTGTGGCACAGCCTATTCCATAAAAAGGACTTTCATAACTATTTGCAGAATAAGTCAAGTAGTACTTATTATTATGCTTTATTGCAAAAGGTCCTTCATTTACCCTTGGCCATACTTCTTCCCAAGGTTGAGAGACATTAATACACTTATGCATTGTCTCAGGTTTTATGTTCAATAAATCATCAGTAAGTTCTGCTACCCAAATATTATTCCCGTCGTTGAAACGAACAAATAAAAGGTAAGGTTTCCCGTTATCATCAATAAAAAGTGAATTATCAATACATTTTTCATCCTCTATCATAGGTTTTTGAACAGATTGTTTAAAAGGGCCTAAAGGAGAATCCGAAACAGCTACGCAGATGTGTTCATCGGCGGAATAATACATATAAAATTTCCCTTTCACATAATATACTTCCGGAGCCCAGAACCACCTGTCAGCCCACACATCATCTTTATGCAGCGCTAACCCCTGATTTGTTCCCTCCGGGCGTTTCCACGACTTTAAATCTGTAGAAACAAAGACCTCTATCCCATTTTCTGCACTTGTTCCGTATGCATAATACGTATCATTATACAACATAATAAAAGGATCAGCTAAGGGTACAGGAACTGAAGCTAAGTTCTCATTATCAACATCACCGGACTTACATGAAGTGCATATTGACAAAAAAGAAAAAAGGATAATAACTTTGAGACAATTGTATTTCATCTTTATACTTATTAAAAAGAATAAGATGGTCGTAAATTATCTGGAAAAACAATGTACGACCATCTTTTGGTAAATGCTAAATTAGTAATTTGGATTTTGAGTCAGGTTGCTGTTATTATTAATCTCATCAGATGGGATTGGCAAGCACCTATGTCTTCCTATTACAAAATTATTAAAATCAGGATCCCGTTGTTTCAGTTCTTCTATTCCAGAAGCATTATCAACTAATCCCCAACGCTTTATATCAGCCCATCGTTGTCCTTCAGAACACAATTCCAATGAACGTTCCATTTGCAAACGTTTTAAGAAGTTTGCTTTATTCATCACTGCATCCGGGTGATTTACAGCCAGTTTTGGCATGTTTACTCTTGCACGAATTCTATCAACAATTGCAATAGCTTCATTAAGGTCGCCTTCCGGCAAATTAGCCAGGCACTCCGCATACATTAACAAAACATCAGCATAGCGTATCAGTCTAATATTAGTCGGGTTATAATAATCTTCATAATCCCGGTAATAATCACTTCCATATTTCCTAAAGAATACTCGTCCTTTCCAGTTAGGTTCATTCCAGATATTAGCATTAGCACCATTTAGATCGTATCGGTATATTTTGTTATTGTTAGCAAAATCTTTATTCATTCCTTCATAAAATGCACTATACTTCAGGCGTATGTCAAAATTACCATTCAGGTCCTTTTCCTTCTTAAATTCAGTTACAAGCCAGGGTCTTAATTCACCATCAGTCCAGCCAACACCCGGAGGAGCAAAAAACTGTCCACGGTTAAGTCCCAAATTAGGATCAACATCAAAATCGCCATCTCCGGCAGGTGCTTTATGAACATCAGAGAACTGAATTTCAAAAACCGATTCTGCATTATTTTCGTTATCTTTTGTGAAATTATTTTCAAAACCAACTAAATCATAATACTGTTTTCCACCCCCAGTTACCAACCAGGAAAGGTCAGCTTTAGCTTCACTCCATTTATGTTGCTGCATATAGCACTTCGCTCTGAATGCTAAGGCAGCACCTTTAGTAGCACGTCCTTTTCCCGAATCATTCCAACTCTCTGGTAAAGAATTTACAGCTTCTGTTAAATCCGATATAGATTGATCATAAACTTCAGTCTCAGTATGTCCCTGTGGTTTATCTCCAGGTTTTGATGGTTCCAGAACTATTGGCAGACTTGCATTTCCACTACCCCATAATAGTGCAAGATTATAATAATACAAACCTCTAAGGAAGTATGCTTGTCCTAACAGATTCTTTTTAACATTTTCATCACTAAATTCAATTGATGGAACATTAGAGATCACTTGATTAGCTCTATAGATAGCTTCATAGCAATCACGATACGTCCATGCATTTCCTTCCCAGAAGTTATAATTATTATATTTAAACTGGGTCCATTCTTTCAATTCTGCCCAAGGGCTCGAACTGCCACCCTCATCAGAAGTAAGATCAAGCCTGAACCATATCCATCGGCTATAAGTTCCTGGTTTATAAAACATATTATAAATCGCATTTACGCCATTTGCAGCATCGGTTTCTGTTTTCCAATAAGTTGCTGTAGTAAGCGTATTGGGATTATCAACATCTACATCACAAGCACTCATTAAAGCGCTGATGATAAATAAATAAAATATTTTTTTCATTTCTTTTCTGTTTTTAGAATTTAATCTGTGCACCAAATGTCACACCCTTCGGATTTGGGAAAGACGCTCCATCATAACCACGATCCCAAATATTTGTATTAACAAACTCAGGATCAAGTCCTGTGTATTTAGTAAATGTAATCAAATTCTGAGCATTAACAAATAGTCTGATTTGTTGAAAATACTGACCTATTAGAGATTTGGGGAATGTATATCCCAAAGCCAGTTGACTTACACGTACATAGTTTCCATTTTCGAGCCAACGATCCTGATCTCCTCTTACGTTACGCGCATCACCATATATAGGGCGGGGATCTTTCGCATTAACGTTTGTTGCGCTCCATGGATCATAATCTGCACGATAATTAGAATTATCATCAAACCTGTCATACGCACTTCTTGGTCCATTAAATAATTTATTTCCAAAAGAACTATTTAGCAGTGCCATTAAATCAAATCCTTTATATTCAAGGTTTATAGTAGAACTCAAATGAAATTTAGGAATAGTAGAACCGCAATGTTGCCTGTCAGCATCTGTTATCTGTCCATCATCATTATAATCTACATAACGCACATCACCAGGTTTGGCATTAGGTTGAATCAACTGTCCTTTGCTGTTTGTATGAGCCAGCACGTCAGCTTCAGATCTGAAAAGGCCATCTGTTTTTATTAAATACCACTCTCCAATAGATTTTCCTACATAAGATTTAGTATCCCATTGTGTAAAATATTGACGATCATATCCCAGTTTTAAAATTTCATTATTCAGATAAGAGCCATTTAGGTTTACGCTATAATTCAGGCCACCCAATTTATCTCTCCAGGTAAGAGACAAATCAACGCCGGAGTTACGTACAGAAGCTGCATTTACCATTGGATTTCCTCCATTATTACCTGTAGACATCAATATCTGCATTCCTGTAAGAATATCTTTTGTTGTTTTAATATAATAGTCAAACGACATATCCAGATGATTATCAAATAAAGTAGCATCAAAACCTGCATTCATTTGGGATAGTTCTTCCCACTTTAAATCTTGATTTACTAATTTTACCTGGGTCATACCGGTTTCAATATGCTGATCTTTACCAAATATAACCTGAGGATAAACATTAATATATGAAACCCAGTCCCAAACGCCTATGTTAGAACTACCCAACACACCGTAATTTGCACGGATCTTCAAGTCATTTACCCAATTTACTTTAAAGAATTTTTCTTTGCTGATTCTCCAGCCTGCAGATGCTGAAGGGAATACACCATTACGATAATCCGGACCAAATTTAGATGATGCATCTCTACGAATGGTAGCACTAAAAAGATATTTATCATCATAAGAATAATTTACTCGTCCAAATAAAGAAAACAGTTTTTGCATATCCCTGTAACTACCAGTTTTTGGATTACTCAAAGCTGCATCCAGCTGATTAAAATAACTGTCACCAGACATCAATAAGTCATTTTTAGTTCCCCAGACTTTTTCATAATAATTGTTCATAAAGCTGGAACCTACTACAGCTGCTATACTATGTTTCCCAAAAGTTTTATTATACTCCAGAGTATTATCAAATACCATAGAATTAGATCTGGCTCTGGCTCTGTTAAGCGAAGAAGGATCATAAGGCTGATTATACGTCCAGTTACCTATTTTACGAAGATTCATGTATGAATCAGAGCTACTTTCAAATCCAAAATTAAAACGATATTTTAAGGATTTAAAGAATTCCAGTTCTGTATAAGCATTCCCTCTTACTCTAAGATTCTCATTGGTAATATTTATCAGATTTTCAATCGCAATAGGATTCGTTCCGAAGGTCACATCTCGTTGACCGTCTCCATAGCCAAAACCACCTGAATGTGTTTTATCATAAACTGAGATTGTAGGTAACATACGATAAACATCTACAATCGGATTGCTTGTCAGTTCATCAACCGAATAGTTACTGACAATTACATTTTCACCTATTCTGAACATTACATTTCTTCCAAAATCACGCTGAGAAGAAGTATTTGCACGTACAGTATATCTTTCGCTATTTGTACCTATTGTTGCACCAGAGTTGCTTTGATAGTTAGCAGATATATAGTAATTACTATTTGATCCACCACCAGAGAATCCCACATTATAATCTTGTATAAGACCTGTTTTAAATGTTTCATCCTGCCAGTTTGTATTTCCATCATAATGGTTTGCAGGATTTAATCCGGCATTCCTAAAAGCCATATCATTCAATTCAGTCCATTGATTCTTATCAGTCAAATTATAACGAGGAAGCCATTGCAATGTAGTTTTTGCAGAAACATCAATAACCATTTTACCCTCTTTTCCTTTTTTTGTAGTAACAATAATTACTCCATTTGCAGCACGTGAACCATAAATAGCTGCTGCAGAAGCATCTTTCAGAACCTGGATACTTTCAATATCATTAAAATTGAAATCCCGGTTTGCCCCGCCATCAACAGCAATACCATCGATTACATATAAAGGCGCACTGGAACCAAATGTTGACGTTCCACGTATTTCAACCATACCTTCTGCTCCTGGCTGACCTGATGAACGAACAAAAAGACCAGGTAAAGAAGCTAATGCATCGGCAACGGTTCCTGTAACGACCGTATTTTTCATTGTTTCCGGTTTAAAGACAGACACAGATCCGGTCAGATCAGCTTTCTTGATTGTCTGATAACCAATAACCACCACTTCATCCAGTGATCTGGTATTGTCAGAAAGAACAACAGCCAGAGGTTTTCCATCAATAACTACCTCTTTTGTTTCCATTCCAAGATAAGAGAAAACTAAGGTTTGTCCTTTTTTCGCAGACAAATTAAAGTTCCCGTCAAGATCTGTAGAAGTACCTACCTTAGTACCTTTGAGCAAAACACTTACACCAATAAGCGGAGCATCTTTTGTGTCAACCACCTTACCAGTAACATTTACGTTTTGTGCTTGCGCCGTAAACGTAAATATCGTCAGTAATAAAATTAATAAATTTTTAGTCATTTCTATAATAATTTAGATTTTTAAAATAAGTTAAGATAATCAAACTTAACCTTTGAATTGAATTAAAAGCATTGTTTTTACACAGTGCTCAACGTTCATTGTGAGGCAAACAAAGATTCTTTTTTCATGCATTTAGTTTTTTCATATTAGTAATTATAGTGATTATTAGTGATTTAAATCTCCACATATTTCTTTATTTATTTCTTTCAATCTCTTCTCATCTAGTTTAATTACCTTCCGGTCATAAGTCATCAATCCGTTTACTTCCACTTCCACATCAGTAGTTTGTGTATAAACAGCGGCAGAAAAGCCACGAGTTATTATATCTTTCAATTGCTTTGCATACTTCACGTACTCGTTAGTAGCTTCTTCAGAGGTAGTAAACTGAACATATCCCCAGTTACGATCAGGCTCCCAAAGATGACCTTTCAATGCAAGACCAATACCTCCATACTCTCCAAGTACAGTTGCACGCTGTGCATCGTACAAATACATATCAGGTCCAGGATAATTATGTAAATCAAGAATGTCGCCGCAAGTATAGTGATTGCCACCACTGGCAGGATTTACTAAACGAGAAGGGTCGTATTGCTTTGTCCACTCTGCAATTTCAGGAGTTTTGAACTGTCCCCATGCTTCATTGAAAGGCACCCATGTACCAATACATGGAAAAGAGTATAAGTAATCAATAATTTCTTTCCATTCTTTACGATAATTGGATTCAGATTCAGCCTTGCGTTTTAACTCGGTACCATTGAAGTATTGTCTGTTTTGCCACTCCGGACCTTTGTCTCCACTAGGCATATCCTGCCAAACGATAACACCTAGCTGATCACAATGAGTATACCAACGGGCAGGTTCCACCTTTACATGTTTACGGATCATGTTAAATCCAAAATCCTTTACTTTCCGGATATCATAAGCCAGAGCCTCATCAGTGGGAGCTGTGTACAATCCATCAGGCCACCATCCCTGATCTAACGGGCCAAACTGAAATAAGTCCTTATTATTCAGTTGCAAACGAACAATGCCTTTATCATCACGTTTAGTAGAATACTTACGCATGGCAGCATAGCTGCTTAGCTTATCCATCAATTTGCCATTACTGAAAAAAGAGACTTCCATTGTATATAAGAAAGGAGAGTCAGGAGACCAGAGTTTAACATTGGCAGGCATGGCAACCTCAACGGGAAGACCGTTAATTGAGGTTGCCGCTGCCACCAATTGTTTACCATCAAAAACCCTAACCTCAATCTTATCTGATGAAATCCTTGCATCAGTTGCAACTTCTACCTTTATACTATTATTATCAATGTCCGGTGTTGTTTTCACATTTGTAATATAGTGTTCGGAAACCGGTTCTATCCAAACCGTTTGCCAGATACCGCTTACCGAAGTATACCAAATACCCTCCGGTCTGCTAACCTGTTTCCCGCGAGGCTGAAAACCTTTATCAGCAGGATCCCATACCTTCACTACTAATTTGTTATTTCCTTTAATAAGTGCAGATGTTATATCTAAGGAGAAAGGAGTATATCCACCTGTGTGCTGACCAACCTTTATGTTGTTTACCCATACATCAGCTTTCCAGTCCACTGCTCCAAAGTTTAATAAGATCTTCTTATTATTCCATTTGGCAGGAACAGTAAATTCCCGTTGATACCACAATTCATTTTTATCGCCCAATTCTTTTGTTACTCCGGATAAAGAAGATTCAAGAGCAAAAGGAACCAGAATTTTTCCATCATATGTTTGAGGAACAGATTTTCCGGCAGGTAAAATAGCATAGTTCCACAATCCATTCAGATTTTGCCATTCACCACGTTCCATAATAGGACGGGGATATTCAGGTAATACCTTATTTATATCTATTTTATCAGCCCAGCTTGTTTTTATTTTATCTCCGGCTGGCTTCCATTGAGCAGAAGCGGATACACATAATGTAAAAGTCATTAAAGTGAGAAGTTGCTTTATCATACAATATCATATTTTGGTTTGTGACAAAAGTATAATATCAGTTAATTTTTAGATAAAACAAACGTCCCATTAAATAGAATTTTCGTGCCAAATATGAAATAGAATATAACTTTTAGTTCAGATAGTGAGACAATTAAATAAAAAGTTCCTTTTTAGCATTATTAAAGACTAATCAGGCTATAAAATCTTTGGGAAGTACTCCGAATTGTTTCTGGAAACATTTAGAAAAGTATGACGGAGAGTTAAAGCCTACTATATAGCAAATCTCATTCACCCGGTTTTCTCCTTCCTTTAATAATTGCGCAGCTTTCTTCAAACGTTCCAGACGAAGATATTCATTCGGGGTTAAATCAAGAACCCCTTTTATTTTCCTGTAAAAACTGGAACGGCTCATATTAAATGTATCAGCCATATCATCAATGCTAAAATCAGGATTATGCAAATTGGTTTGAATAATGTCATTTAGTTTTTCCAGAAACTCTTCGTCAGCCTTAGTCAGTGCCATCGTATTAGCATCCAGAAATGGCGATTTTGCAAATGCCTGGCGCAACTTTTCACGATTCTGAATTAAATTGGCAATATTAGCCAGCAAATATTCTACAGAGAAAGGTTTGTCTATATATGCATCTGCCCCCAGCTCCAGTCCTTCAATTTTAGATTGCATATTTGTTTTGGCAGTTAGCAGAACAACAGGTATATGGCTATAATTAAGGTCAGATTTTATAATCCGGCAAAGTTCAAAGCCTCCCATAACAGGCATCATCACATCACTCACCACAAGATTAACATAATTGTTATCCAAAATTTCCAAAGCTTCTTTCCCATTTGTGGCAGTAAGAACCGTATAAGTAGAAGAAATTTGTTTTACAACAAACGACAGCATATCCGGATTGTCTTCCACAACCAGAACCACCGACTTATTATCACTTGCCATTGCAGATTTAACCATAGAACCATTTTTTTCACTCTGAGTGTTTACAGTCTCCATGTCCAGATTGATAATTCGGTTCTGAACAGCCGGTAATGTCAGACAGAAACTGTTGCAATCGTTCACATTGTCCATGCACAAGCTTCCCTGATGCAATTCAGCTAAAGAACGAGATAATGCCAATCCAATCCCTGTACCGGTGGTTTGTTTATTTGCTCCGTTCTCATCGTAGCGTACAAATGGTTTAAAAATCTCATCTCTCATACTTGCCGGAATAATCTGACCATCATTTACCACCCGCACCCTAAAAACGGTAGCCTCTTGCTGATAAGAGTCAACTTCCAGTGTTGCATAAATATGCGACTCTGAATATTTCACTGCATTATTGAACAGATTACTAAGAATCTTAGTAAATGCTTCTTTGTCCACATGAGCATAAAAATCAGTTTCCGGAACATTAAGTTTAAAGTCTATTCCTTTTTGCTTTGTCAGAGGTGTAAAGCGAAGATAAGTTTCTCTCAGTAAATCAGAGATATTACATTTTATAAAACTAAGACGAAAGCCCTGACTTTCTGTTTTCCGGAAATCAAGAAGCTGGTTTGTCAGATTTAAAAGCCTTTCTGTATTCCGGTTCATAATATTTAAGTCCTCTTTTGTCTCTGTATCCACATCCTTTCTCAGAATAATGTTCTCCAGCGGACCTTTAATTAAGGTAAGCGGAGTACGGATTTCGTGAGCCACATTCGTAAAAAAATCAATTTTGGCATTATAGATTTCATGTTCCTTTTCCTGCTCAAATTTTTCCATCTGGCGCTGATGCTTTCTTTCACTCCTCCTTCTAAAATAAGACACAATATATACTACAGAAGCAGAAATGAACAATATGTAGAAGCAATAAGCCCACACTGAAAGGTAAAACGGGGGGCGAATTTTAATATGCAAAGTTGTCTCTTTATTATTCCAGACACCATCGCTGTTAGATGCTCTCACTCTGAACACATAATCGCCATACTCCAGGTTTGAATAAGTAATAAGAGAGTTCCCGGTAACAGAAAGCCACTCTTTATCAAAACCTTCTAATTTATACATCAGCCGGTTCATTTGCGGAGCCTGATAACTTAAAGCTGCTATCCGCAGAGAAAAAGAGTTTTGATCAGCATCGAGCACAATTGCATCAGAGTAAGTAATGCTTGTTTTCAATGGAGAATCTTCTTCACCAACAGGTACAGGTTTATTAAAAAGTAAAAAGTCGGTAATAGCTACATAAGGAATGTATTTATTATCAGAGAACGTTTCCGGATTGAAAGAAATGAATCCGTCTATACTACCCAGATAAATAGTTCCATTTTTAGCTTTGAAACCTGAACGGAAATTAAACTGGTTACCCAGCAGTCCATTAGCCACAGTAAATACTTTACTACTTCTTGTCTGAGGATTAAATCTGACCAATCCTGCATTTGTAGTAATCCAGAACATCCCGTTTTCATCCTCCACAATCTGATAAATCACATCATTAGGCAATCCATCTTTGGAACCATATCTGGTGAATGTTTCCGAATCCGGATTAAATTTGCAGAATCCTCTACCTTGTGTAGTCAGCCATATTTGTCTTTGGCTATCTTCAAAGAGACTCACTACCTTATTATACGGAAGGCTGTTGTTATCATTTTCATTATACAGATAGTTCTTCCACTTCTTTTTGTTTATATCATACCGATAAGCCCCGTTAGCATAAGTAGCCAGCCACAGATTACCGTGTGTATCTTCTTTTATATCATAAATAAATTTCCCGTTTAACTCAGGAATACGGGTAAAATCATCCGTTTGCCTATTATAACGCATCAAGCCATAAGTAGTTCCTATCCAAAGAACACCCGAAGCCGAACGGCAAATCGTAAAAATATCATTTGCACTTAACGCATTCAGTCCAGCCCCTTTATGATAAGACTTTATCTCCTTTGTTTTTAAGTTCAGCCGGTTTAACCCTTTGGCAAATGTACCGATCCATAAATAGTCACCATCCAGACAAAGACCATGAACATTGTGATAAATAGCCGGATTTGTAAATGGCTTAATAGCTCCCGTTGCCGGGTTATAATTAAACAATCCTTTATCCTCGGTTCCTATCCATATAGTGCCATCGTTGCTTTCACAAAATTCCCTGACTCTTTTTCCAAAGTCCCTGTTTGTATTTCCGGAAGAATAAAATTTCTCAAAATAAGTGTATTGCCTGGGATAATAATTGATGCCACCAAAATAAGAACCAATCCACATACCTCCTTCCCTATCTTTATACAAAGAATAAATGGCATTGTCAGAAAGAGAATAAGGATCGCCATTCACAAAAGTATGGTGTGTAAATTTCCCTGTTTTCAGATGATAAATAAACAAGCCCGATTCAGAACCCACCCAAAGTTCATCTTTGGAATAAAAGGCAATTTCCCTCGCATAAATAATTTCTCCGGATTCATCCTTCAGCAAAAGAGTGCGGACCTTGTTTGTTGTTAAATCAATTTCCTTCAATCCACCTTTCGAAGAACCAACATACAAATAATGATAAGGGCCCGAAACCAGCTTATTGATAATATCATCTTTAAAAGGCTGACTCCCGTCGGCAGCAACAAAAGGTTTCAGTGTTTTAAAATGATCTTTGGTATAATATAAATTATCATCATACAAACAAAGCCAGCAAATACCGTTATCATCAAACCAGAAACGGGTTATATTGGCAGAGATGATTTTTTTTGATTTGCCTGGAAAATAATTAATAAGAGTTTCCCGTGTGGATTCATAGTAAAAAAGCCCCTGAGAATCTACAGAAATCCAGATACCTCCTTTTTTATCACTAATAATAGAAGTGACAGAATGTTCAATAGATGTTCCCTGAGCACTTCTTAATAAAAAGCGTTTAAAAGAGTCTGTTATGGGAGAATATATATATAATCCGGCATCAGTGCCCACAAATATATTTCCTTTCTGGTCCTCATAAAGTGCTGTAATAAAATTATTCCCTATAGATTTTTTTGTATTTGCATCAAATTTAAAAACACGGAAAGACAAACCATCATACCGGTTTAGTCCATCTTTTGTTCCAAACCACATAAATCCTTTACTGTCCTGTAAAATAGCATTTACTGTACTCTGTGACAGGCCATCTCTGATATTTAAGTTTTTAAAATAGTATTTGGTAAAAAAGTCCGGTTGTGCATAACTGGAAAGGCTGGTTAAAAAGAATATAAAAGGCAATATAATTAAATGTACTTTCTTCATAGCACTACATAGTTCAAAGATTAATTAACAAATAATGGAACAAATGTACATGAAAATAATAACATTCCAACTCAAAGAATTTAAAATCGTAAATTAGTAATCCGGTACACAAAAAACGAGAATCTACCATCACTCCATCACGATTTGTTATAAGCCGTTGAATATAACCCAGTTGTTGCTGGCATACATCTTATCCATGCAAAATAATCGTTGTTTTTATCAACTAATTGAATGCACCTATGTTATTATTTAATAAGTGAAGAATGCTAATTTGCCTAAATCGGAATAATATATGAAAAAGATTATCGTAACATTGTTTACTCTATCGTGCTCTATTATTATGGCAATGGCCCAGTCATCGTCGGACAATAGTCTATCAAACCTTAAAATCGGGGCTTTTGTTGGCCTCAATATGCCAAAACTCACCGGAGGAGGTGGTAACCCTTTAAGTGAAAACTGGTCATCGCGTGAAGGAGGTGCTTTCGGTGTAACTGTTTCATGGAGCACCGGCCCACATTTTGCCTGGCGCGCCGATCTGCTCTATTCCAGTGAAGGCGGACAACGGAATAAGATGCAAGCCATTGACGGTCCATCCTTTAATCCTCAGGTTCCGGCTGGAACATACTTCTATGCAAACTTCAAGAACCAATCCATTCTCAATTACCTGGAAGTGCCTGTAATGGGGAAATACTCCTTTCCATTGAGCAAGTCTTCTTATTTCTATGTGGATTTCGGTCCATATATAGGTTTTTTATTAAATGCCAACCAAAAGACAAGAGGTTCAAGTATTGTTTATGCCGACCCGGAAGGCACTCAAGCCGTTTCAGTTAACCCGCAAACAGGTCAGCCTTTCCCTGTTTCACTTGATGCAGATACTGATATAAAGGATAAAATCCACACTATAAATCTTGGGTTAACAGGTGGTATAGGGTTAACACAGAAAGTTGGATTTGGTGAATTAGTTTTAGACTTACGTGGAGCATACGGATTAACCAATATTCAAAAGTATCCGGAGGATGGCAGTAACCATATTGGTAATCTATTGGTATCGGTGGGGTATTCTGTTCCTTTTTAGATTATCTGTTGCGGTATTAAAGCATGACAGCACTGATCTTTGAGGTAAAACTATTACAGGAGTTGCTTAACCCCTGTAATAGTTTATACTGCAGAACAATGTCCCCGCTCATCTACATTTTGTCTATACTCTATTCTGCTTTCAGTTTCTTTGAAATCAGATTATCGTAACATTGCTTCTCTGTCATTAAGAGTTCATGTTTACCCCCAGAATAAATTGCTAAAACACCTTATCTGATATCAAACCACATCTGATTAATAAAGAGGATCAGGAAAAATAAGCATGTGCTATTCTGAATAAAATATGGAGATTTTAACCAAACTCTGATTCTTTGTTTAGAATGGAAAAAATCATTTTTTTTCCGGAAGGAGTATAAACTCCAATGCTTTATCCTGATCAATATATTCTTTCGCTGCTTCCATTATTTTCTCAGAAGTTAACTGTTTAATAGCTTGCACACGTTCTTCCTCTGATTCCACCTTATCGCCATAGCGATAAGCATAATAAATATTGAGAAGCCACGTTGAGTTCTCTTTAATATCAGTAGAAAGTGATACTCGTTTTTTTTCTTTCACCTGCTCCAGTTCTTCATTCGTAGGTCCTTCATTTATGAGACGCTTTGTTTCAAAAACAGCTCTTTCGGCAAGTTGTTTGTAAGATGCAGTATTTGTTCCAAAAGAGAGAGACAATGAAGCTTCCGGCTCATGGTTACGATTAACGCCTCCCGACACTCTCACTCCATAAACGCCACTCATCTCTCTGCGAAGACTCTCAAACAATCTTGTTTTCAGTATCTCAATAAAAGCATCATAGGCATAAGCTTTTTGTTTATTCCATGTTGCCGGTTTCACAAAGCGTATGGCCACATTCGCTTTATCACCTGTTCCTTTATAGAAAGTATAGGAAGCCGGGCCGGACAAGGATGTGAAGTTTTGTTCTGCATAGCCCTGTTTTTCTTTACTCCCAGAAATGCCTCCTATATAAGTAAGGATAAGTGGCTTTATAGTTTCAAAGTCTATATTGCCTACAAACACATAGGTAAATTCTGAAGCACTGCCAAAACGGGATTTATAGATATCTACGGCACGATCAAAGTCAACCTGATCTAAATTCTCTTTTACCGGCCATCTGTTACGACGCTGATTCCCTTTATCCATGAGCTGCACAAGCTGATAATTAAAGTAATTATTAGGATCATCAAGCAACTTTGCATACTCAGTTCTCTCTTGCTTAATTAACCTGTTAAATGCTGTTTTATTAAAGTAAGGAGCTGTGTGATACAAATATAGCAATTGAAAGAATGTTTCACAATCCTTTAAACCGTACTTACCAGACATTGATTCATTGTATAGCACCAAAGATTGAGTTAACGATAAATCCTTTCCAGCTACCAACCTTTTCAGTTGTGTGTTGTTGATGCCGTTTACACCACTCGCATCCTGGATTTTTGTAGCGTAAAGAGCAGACATATCATCTTCGGCCGGATACATACTAAACCCACCATTAGAAGTTGCGCGGAATAAAACCTGATCATTCTTAAAATCTGTTTTTTTAAATACAACAGTAGCTCCGTTAGACAATTTCCATTCTACCATTCCTGTTTCCGGAATAGTTTTTTCACTAATAATTGTTCCTGCTTTAGGCTTAGATGACATTAGCTGCGTTACAATCTTACCTTCATCATACGGCTGAAGCTTTTCTTTCTTCACACGATCCAGTAGGGTAATAAATGCCTTCTTATCCGGATAAGAAATAGAATTACTCTGAGGACCAGTAACAACAATTGTACGATTTCTATCAGGCATATACAAGGAAGCCAGATGATTTAATTCCTTCACTCCTATTTCTGGCAATACATGTTGCACTAACTGATATTCATATTCAATTCCTGGTATTGGTTCACCCGTAAGATAATTAACCTGAAATTCATCAGCATAACGATCGGATGCTGTTTTTTCCCGTTCATTGTACCATCTTTCATAGCGGGAAATCATCTTCTTTTTAGCTCTTTCTAATTCACCTTTTGTAAATCCGTAACGTCTCACCCTCTCATTCTCTGTTATCAAAGCATGAAAAGCTTTAAGAATGTCGGAAGGTGCACAACGCGCATAACTGGAATAAGTATCAACTTCCCGGAAATAGTTAGAATAGCCTGATTCAGCTTCAGAGAAAGGAGGTTCCTCTTCTTCCAATAATTCATTTAAACGGTCATTTATCATTGAGGAGTACAAAGAATTATATATGTCAGACTCTATATAATCCTGTTGTGTAATTACTTTCTTTGGACTGTGCTTGTAAGAAATTTCCACAGAGCAACCAGACGTTTCAGGATCAGTGGCAAGTACATACTTTGTTTCTTTATGATCGGGCACAGGATTTGATGGGCGGGGTTCCCAGTTTTCCGGCATCTTATAGGCACTAAACTTATCTATTATTTCTTTTTCTATTTCTTTAGGATCAATATCTCCAATAACCATAATAGCCATCAAATCGGGACGGTGCCATTTTTTATAATAGCTTCGCAATTCATCATAAGTAAAGTTCTGAATTACATCTTCTTTTCCAATAGGAAGGCGAAGTGGATAAAGAGAACCTTCCATAAGAACTGGCAGATACTGTTCTCTGATTCTTGTTGAAGCCGTCTTTCCTAATCTTAGTTCTTCAAGTACTACGCCTCTTTCCCTATCAATTTCCTTTTCTGATAAAGTAAGGTTCATAGCCCAATCTTCCAACGCTGTAATTCCTAAACTTACCTTATCTGATTGAATAGGCAAATAGTAGACTGTTTCATCAAAAGAGGTATAGGCATTTAGCTCCTTGCCAAAACGAACGCCAAGACTTTCGAACGTTTTTATCATTTCTGCATTAGGAAACGATTTTGTTCCGTTAAAAGACATATGCTCCAGAAAGTGCCCTAACCCTTGCTGCTTTTCTGTTTCAAGAATAGAACCGGCATTGATAACCAATCTTAATTCAACTTTCTTTCCAGGAGTTTTATTCTGACGTATGTAATAGGTGAAACCATTTGGCAAAGTATTCTTTATAGTCTTATTATCGACCGGAACTACTGCTTTTGGAGAATAAACAAAAGGTTGTGCCAACAAACCTGATGGGCAAAATAAAATGATTATTAGATATAGAACTATATTTAGTCGTTTCATTATTTATTTATTTTAGAAGTTACATCCGATAGATGCAGAAATAACATTCATATTCAATTTATTTTCTGTTTGCAAATGCATATATGATGCTTTTAAATACAAGCAAGTCTTATTTCTAAAATTATATCCATACAACACATTGGTCTGTAGCTGATAATAATTCTGCGTTAATATACTCGCATCTTTCTTTATAAGTCCATCCTCTATTGCTTTATCGTCAGCTTCCCTTGGAGTATACTGTATTTGCTTATTCCCTACGCATCGATAATTCCCGCCTATTTCAACCTGCAATAATTGTGATTTCTTAATAGAGAAATTTCTCAAAGCACTCGCTGAAACTAAGCTACTTTTGAATTTAATATAAGAATTCATTACGGCATACTCATCTGAATAATCAGATAGAGTTCCATTGAAAGAAAACTTCCACTTATAGGACGTACCTGTCATATCAAGCAAGAACAGATTATATCCGGCCTTCCATTCTTTCTGAGATGCGACAGAGCGGCGGGGTGCCTCTGAATCAGTTATCCATGCATTAACTTCTGAGGAAGAGTTGAAAACCTGAATAATTTCTCTACCCGAACGTTTTATATCATTATAACCAGCAAACAATGTATGTTTCAACGAATGCTCTTTATTATAGATATCCAAATGCAAATTCCCTTTCCAACTTGTTTCATATAAACGCCCGCGTTCACGTGGTTTACTATTTTCTATATCATTAGCATCCTCTACATAATTCTCATAAGCTCCATTCAGAAAGAGACTGAATCCATCTGACTTATAAACATATTGAGCACCTCCGCCAAAGCTATTTCCGTTATATTGACGTTCACGCTCATTAGTGCTAAACACATCATAAGTATACTGCCCCATTCCTTTCAGGAAATAGATTTTTTGAGGATTTCCTGTATCATAGAGAATCATATTACTATTCTCACGAAAGCGTCTGTACGAAAAGTCCATACCAAATAATTGTCTGCCCTGAGCCAGTGTAAAAGACGGAGAAGCCTGAATAGAATTTGAGTTTGCTTGCGGACGCGGATCAATATTCTTTGCTCCCCTACCTACAGCTAGTTTTCCATCCAAGCCAAAAGAAATCAGATTAAAATAGACTGGTGAAGCAATCTTTACCCACATATCATAGGTTTGCTTTTTCCAGTTACCACCAGTGCTATCAGCTATAATATAAGGTGTTCCTCTATAAGAATCGAGAATAGAAGTAAAATGAACATCTCTTTCAAAGGCTTCCTTAAAATTAAAACCACCAATGAGATAATATTTATTCATTGTAATAGCTCCTTCAGCCGAAAAGAGATAATTGTTAGACAAATTGGGTTGCTGAGCCCGTCTAAAATCTCCTTTTGAAAATTTATACGAGAGATTTACATCCGAATAATTATTCATCGTTCCGGAAGATAAGCCGGCAGCATTGTTTGTTGACAGCCAATGCTCACCTTCTTTGAAATATTGCATTTTAAAAAGCGATTGGCTATTTTGTGCAAGAGAATCCTTCCTTTCTGTTTGTGCAGAAAGAAAAGTAGAAAAAGCAGTCAATAAGAAGCCTGCCAAATATATTACTAATTTATTACGCATATCGTTTCTCTTTTATTTAGATAAAGGCTTTTTATTTATTTCAAAATCTTCAGTTGAATTATTAGAATCCTGATAAGCAGTTTTTCCATTATTAACACTGATCACCTTACGAATAACGCTAAATCCGGAATAAGTACCTCCAACTGTTGCAAAGCCACTATCCAATAAAGGAGGAAAGCGTTTTGTTATTGTCGCTGTATTGTTTTTTATTAAATCAACCGCATCAATTACATAGTCTACCGGTATTTTTTTACACAACCAATACTCTTCACTTTCACCCGGAGACATAAAAGACTCTGGAAGAGTCACGGTCTCAAATTCTGAGAATTCCTTTTCTGTAGCTTGTATCAGCATCATTCCTTGTCCAAACACACTGATCTGCCATAAATCTTTATAGCTTGGCCAAAAAGCTCTTTTCATATTTGGAGCAGGAAAATCAGGATACATATTTGATGGATCTGTAGAATACGCCTCATAGTCAACCTGTGATAAATCCACCGGTGAATTAAGATTGTATTGTGCATCCTTATTATGAGGAGCAGCCATGGTAGCAATCGTGATACCCTGTCTGGGCTGAATAAAAACAGGTGCTTGTCCAGCAATAATCTTCCATGCAGCCTGTACGTATACATGTGTATATTCTCCTTGAGTTTCACCAGGCCAAAGAGGCCCAGCTGTACCTATACCTCCATAATTTTCTGTATTTGCAATATAAATATCATTCAATAGAACCGGAGTATCAGAATTATTATATATAGTATAAAAATTATCATTCCTATAGCTGCCGTTTGATGGTGTACGTGATCCTGAGTAATATAATTCCTTAAAAATGAGTGAGCTTTGAGTAGGAATAACCAGGCCAATATTGTTTAATGATTCTGTTTCACCTAGTTTTAGTTTCACATTAGAGACAAAGCCTATCAAGTTAGCTCCTTTCAGGGTACTTTTACCTGTTGCCTCTGTAGCCTCTGCAGCCGTTAAACTTCCTATAACATTGATTGTATATTCTCCCGGGAGTAAACCTTCCAAAGAAAACTTTCCCCAAAGGTCACTTTCGCGCTGATAAGTAATCTGCTCTGTCGTATTTGTAAGAGTCATTGATAAAGGAGTAGAAAAGGGCTTACTATCTCCAAAAACAGAATATTTTAAATGTAAGTTAATTGCATCCACATAAGCAGAATCATAAGCCTTATCTTCCCGGCACGAGGAAAACACGCTCATAATGATTAACAACGCATAAAAGCGAATCATATATTTTATCATGAGTTTCTGTTTTTAAATTAAAATTTAAACCATATTTCAGTTCCAAAAAACTGTTCCGGATTACGTGATTTATAATTTCCCGGATTGCGTTTGCTTTCTTCTAAAGGATTACTATTAAACAAGTTGTTTACAAAGAATGCAAAACCACCAAACTTCTTAATCTCTTTAGTCAGCCTCAGATTAAACAGACAAAGCGGAGAATAAGAATCTGTAATTTCTCGATTAAGAAGTATCTGTCTCTGAATATCTGAACTAATTGAACTGCCTGCCACAATAGGAGTATAACTTAAATCGGAAGCAGAAAGATATCCAATAGGATATTTATTTTCCAGTCCTAAATATTTATGTGTATCTGTCCAAATGGTTTGCATTGATAAGGAAATAACAAAGCCAATCCTTGGTATATTATGAACAATACGCAGGTTAGTAGAAAAACGCTCATATAAACTTCCGTCTCCACTACCATAAACACCAATATCTTTGTAAGTTCCATCGGCATCCGGACTCTTTTCATAAAAAGAATTGGAAGTAGAATAGAGTTTGCTCTGCATCCATGCTCCATTTAAAATAAAGGAAGTGCGAATCGCTTTAATTTGTCCGAAGTCAAAATCAAACTCTACACCGTTGTTTTCATTAATTTTATCATTAAGAGGTTTGTTGTAACCCAAAACTATTTTAGTGGTCTTATCAACTGTTAATTCTGGATATGTACCGGTTCTATTTACACCTGTATATTTTATAAGATCAAAAAGATGATAGGAATCAAAATCTGAGCCAAAAGAATAGCCATTCTTTAGTTTCTCATTATATCCGGTTACAGAAAAATTCATTTGTCCCAACTTTAGTTCAAACCCTATTTCACTTTTTCTGTTTTTAGCGATCTTTAAATTCTTATTTGCAGTATCATAAACCTTTGTGGTTACAATACTTAGTTTTTGCTGTTCAGCTAATCCTGTTAAACCAGAATTATCAAAGTTTATAAAATCATAATATGCTTTATCTGGATATAGGTACATTAAAGGAGGAGCTTTTGCTGTGATACCAAAGCCACCTCGTATGCTTAATATATTAGGAACAAGTTCATAAGACAAATTAATACGTGGAGAAATAACCGTTCCTCCTTCTTCTTTCCCCGGCTGAATCATATCAAAACGAGCACCTAACTGAACTTTTAACGATCTGTCAAGAATTACTCTTTCCGCATTATCCTCCACATAGAAAGAGAGCTGATTTAATGCAGGAATATCTGTATATGGCCTCATTCTAATGCCACTTGAAGGAGGCATCAATGGGTCAAACACTTTCCCTCTACCGAAATTGACATCTGTTTTCCATTCGGCTCCTGCCACAATACGGTTCTTTATCTTCCAGAAATCAGCAAAAAAGTTCGAAGTAACCTTTGCAAACAAGTTTAGTGGTTTTCCATAAGTTGTCATTTTGGTAAGGAACTCATATGGAAGGATATTAGTAGCTGCAGGATTGCTACCTATATTAGTAATTTGATGGCCTGATGCATCATATATTTCATCCTGTCTATTTGAAGCAATAGTTCCATCATTCATTGCTGAGGTAACCATGTATCCGAAATTCCCTTTTATTTCCTGATTATATCCTTTCTGAACTTCATAATTTGCAGAAAGATTCAAACGTACAACCTTTAATAATTTGTAATTGCAGTTCCATGCCACATTGGTGTTGAATTTAAATCCAGTGTTCTTTGATGAACGTTCACGCTGATATCTTGTATCAGATGGATCGAGCTTTTGGGCATCCAGATCCGAATAAAATCCCAATCCTGTAGTTGTGTTCAGTTTTTCTCTAAAAACTTTAGTATACAGCAAATTTCCGGTAAAACGTTGAAAACCCTGAGAAGGTCGTCGTTCGTCTGCTAAAGATTTAGCATAATCAAAATCAAAACTCAACTTTCCATATTCCTTACCCAAGTTAAATCCCTTGCCTATAGAAGTTTGAGTCAACGTTGGGTTAATTTTCAATCTTACTTGTATAGGATAGACACCTGCTTTAGGATTTATAATGATAACGCCGGATGTTAAATCGCCATATTCTACAGAAGGGATTCCTCTGATAACATCAACCGACTCAATATTATCTACAGATATTTGCCGCATATCTGTACCAGAACCGGCTGTGGAAGTAAAACTGGTATTCAGACTACCGTCTTTTGCTGTATTCCCAATCTGTAAATTGGCGTTATTAGAAACCGGAGCCCCATTAAATACAATAGAAGTACCCATACTGTTAAGTGCATCTGTTTGCACCTGTCGCAAAGAAGCTTTTCCCGGAGAATTCAGAGTTGGATTAGATGCCAGCTGTCCTGGAAGAAGTTCCATTATATCTGTCAGGCTTGTGGCTTGAAGGTGATCTATAGCAGTGCGGGAAATAGATGAAGAAGTAGCAGCTCCAACCCTATTATTCTTTGCCGTGACAACAACTTCATCTAATGCAAAGTTTTCTTCACTCATATAGAACTTTTGCGGAGAGCTACTTTTCTCGCTTATATTCACTTTCTTTTCAACAACCAGCATACCAACAAAACGAATGCTTATATCTGTTACTCCTACTGGTACTTGTTTAAAAGAGAACATTCCATCAGAATCTGTAATTGTAGAAATGCCATACTGAGGGAGATTTACAGTTGCTCCCGGAATAGGCATCTTATTTCCTTGTTCAAATACAAACCCTCTATAATCGATTCTTTTTGATTTAGAGTTATTTTGTGCCATAAGCATATGCGGTAGCATTGCAATGATGCATAAAAAAAGGAAAAAGAATTTCTTAGCAAAGTTCTTATACATAGAGATAAAGAATAAATAACAACATTAATATATATATATAAAAAGCCAACCAGCCTTGAACAAAAATTCAAAGACTGGTTAGTATATAGTATGATTAGTAACTATTCTATTTTCAGAATAGAACTAATTACGTTTAGTCTTTAATACATCTGATAGGCATAGCAACATTTACTTCATTCTCACCACCTTTTTTCCCTAGCATAATATCTGAATTATCACTTAATGTATATGCATTTTTAAAGCTACGGGAAGATAAAGGTACATCAGCATTAAGAGCACCTGCCCAAAGATAAGCGGCAGTTGGAAGATAAACTCCCGGGGTGGCAGTAGCACGAGTTGCAACATCAGTACCAACGATACGAACGTATCCGGTTCTTGCAAGAAGTAGTTTCTTATATAATGCTTTTGCTGCCTGGAACTCAGCATCAGTCTGGTCTGTCATTCCATCATAATCAGCCCAAGCCGCATCTGTTATTTTCTTCATCTCAGCTTGATTTGGAATTCTCCATCCTGCAGGACAAGGAGTATTCTCACCTTTTGACCAGTCTTTCAGAGTCTCACCCGTAGCATTCCATTCTTTATCATAATTACTTATTGTTCCATCAGCATTAACCTTCACTGGAGTATTCTTACCCCACTGGTAATAATAACCTTTTGATGCTGCATTAGGATTCTTTGAATCACCGTTATATTTTTCTGTAGCCCCAACATTTCTATCGAGTATATAAAACCCTAACTCAGTTTTTGTATTCAAAACTTCATAAGTTGTCCACCCCGGAGTTCCAGTTCCGTCGTCTACTTTTTTGTCAGAATCATCACCACATGAAACCATAAAGAAAGGAATCACAGCTAAAAGAAAATACTTTTTTTTCATAATTAATTTTTTAATATTCAGGATTGATTTGGAATTTCAATATTTTATTCAAAAGGCATAAAAAGAATCGATCCACACTAAAACAAATGCGAATAAAAACAAATAGATACAAATAATGCTTTTTAAAATTCAAATTGATTCAACAAAGATATGTATTAAATTCATTAACAATTAATAAATATGCGTTAATTATTGTTATTAAACATGAATAAAAAAAGAGACTTAATGCATATCTCCCATTATACTGTAAAATAAGGTAACCTTTTTTCATATCTTATTAATGAAAACATCGATATATTAAAGCAATTATTAGCAAATTAATGGTTGCATTTTTTTAATTGAATTATATCTCTAAAGATTTCTTCATATTTGCATCGATTAAATATCAGAAACGATTATTCAGAAATTGAAGTTAGGTAAATCTTGCTTATATCAGTAAGATATTCTTATTAAAAACAGTTTGAATATCCGGAATGAGCTCAACTATTCAAAGAATAAAACAACTATATAAAATATTTCAGTAACTTTGGTCCTGTTTTTTTAAGTGATCTATCGCATATTCAGATTATTAAACTTTAGTCATAAGAATAATATCTTTGAATGCTAAAAGCTTTCTTCTGTTTATACAGAAGAAAGCAAGCAGCAATATTATTATTTATAAACGGCTATTTATACCTGATTTTGGAATGAAATATATTTTGTTATTTATATCTGTCCTATTATTCACCTGTTGCGTTAAGAAACCCTGTCAGGAAGATACAAAATCACCTCTTGAGGTATCACAAAAGTCCTCTTTTACTTTACCGAAAATTCCCTCAATATTCACAAATGAAGAGCAGCGCATAGAATTCCTATCAGAAAATTACTGGAATAATTTTAAGTTCCAGGATACTGCTCTTATTAATCAGCCTAAGTTTTTACACCATTTATTCACCAACTTCCTTGGATTATTATCACAAGTTCCAGATTCTGTAAGCATAAAATGCATTAATCATATGATGATCCAGGCAGAAGCAGATAGCTTAATGTATAACTGCTTTATATCTATGAGTGAAAAATACTTATACGATCCAAACTCTCCTTTAAGAAATGAATCTCTCTACATCGCTGTCTTGAAAAATATACTAGCCTCAAATAAAATAGACGAAGCTCACAAAATTCGGCCCCGAAACCATTATAAAACAGCAATAAAAAACCGTCCTGGCAAAATGGCTGCAGACTTTCGTTACACATTGGCTACAGGCAAACAAGGACGGCTTTATTGCATACATAGTTCCTATACGCTGATATATTTCAATAACCCGGATTGCGGAGATTGTAAAGTTGTAAAGGAACAAATGGCTTCAAGCCAGGTTCTAAATAATCTGTTACGACACAAAAAACTAAAAATACTTTCTCTTTACCCTGACAAGGAGCTTTCTATCTGGTCAAAAAATTATTCGCAACTACCAGACAGCTGGATCAGAGCTTATGACAAAGGGACTATTGTGCAGAAGAAAGAATTATATGATCTCAAAGCCATTCCTACCTTATATCTACTTGACAAGGATAAAAAAGTATTGCTTAAAGATGCACCATTTGAAGCTATTGAAAACTATTTATCAACAATTAAAATATGATGATACTTTGAAATTCTTCTATAAAAGCTACTCTTTAGGTTCCATAAGTTTCTTCTTCAAGAAATACGACTAAATTTAATTTAGCTATCAGCCCTGCTTAAAAAACCATTTCTTAGTTTCTTGGAATCCCATTATTTATTATTTTAGTCCCTTTGTCTATACTCTATTCCGTTTTCAATTTCTTTGAAATAAGATTATCTACAGCATAGCGTCCGCTTCCGCCAATGAGAAGAACAAGAGCCAAGCCAACAACAAGAATGAAGTATTCAATACCTTCGCCCTTTTGCGCTCCAAACCAGTTCATGAAAAATCCGTTGTTGATATGTCCGCCAAGGACAGCAGCTCCTGCCATAGTGAGACCAACAGAGAAAGCCATAAAGCGGGTTCCGGCTCCAGCAAGAATACCTATGCTTCCTACAAATTCTGCCAGAATTACCAGAACACCTAAGAGAAGGGGCATTCCCATGGATTGAAAGGCTCCGAGTGTGCCGGAAAAGCCGTATCCTCCGAAAGCTCCGAGGGCTTTTTGCATTCCGTGAGGTAATATAACAAGGCCTAATGCCAAACGTGCTACTAATAATGACCATGATTGCTGGTCGGTTGCTAAGAATTTTTTAATTGCATCCATAATGTCTGTTTTTTTAATTATTATATTTTCAACTTGATTATTGCATTGGTACTTCCATTACCAGCAGTTTTGTTTTTGCGGATGTTGTTATTTCTATTGATTCTGCTTCACTAACACCTAGTCCGTCTCTTCTGTTCAGCTCCTGTCCGGCAACTGTTACTTTTCCTTCTATTACAAAGAAGTAAACGCCGTTCTTCTTATCGTTTAATTGGTATGTTCCTTTCCACCCTTCAGACAAATCGCCTAAATGGAACCAGGCATTCTGATATATCCATACTCCCTGATCTTCGGGGTCAGGTGAAAGTATCTGATAAAATTCATCGGGTTTCTGAATATCGGCCAAAGTAATCTGATCATACCGCGGTATTACATTTTTTTTGTTGGGGAGTACCCATATTTGCAGTAAGCCGACTTCTTTATTCTTATTCTTATTGAACTCACTATGGAAGATACCAGTCCCGGCACTCATCACCTGAATTTCACCGGTAGTGATAACGCCGTGGTTGCCCATGCTGTCCTTATGTTCCAGATCGCCGTAAAGTGGAATGGAGATTATCTCCATATTGTCATGAGGATGCTTGCCGAAACCTTCTCCTGGTGCTATGCGATCATCGTTAAGTACTCTTAGCATACCAAAATGTACACGTTGAGGGTTGTAATAATCGGCAAAGCTAAAAGTATGGCGAGTGTCGAGCCAGCCATGATTGGCATGTCCACGTGTCTCTGATTTATGCAATATTGTTTTCATACTTCTGTTCTTTATTACTGTTCAAACTCTCCTTGAATTTGATGTAACAAAGATACGGCGGTAATATGGCTGACGAAGTAATGAAATCAGGTGAATGATTGCAAAAATCAGGACTGACGTGCTAAAACCCGAAATTCGGAGGGAGTTTGACTGGTAATTTTCTTAAAAAAGTTATTGAAATGGGCCGATTCTTCGAAGCCAAGTTCGTAAGCCAGCTCTTTGCTGCTGATCTCACTAAAAAGTAGTGAACGCTTTGCTTCGATAATTATTTTAGTCTGAATATGATCTTTGGCAGATTTGCCAGTAATGCTTTTTACCGTTTTATTCAGATAATCGGCGGTAACATTCAACTTATTGGCATAATCGGCCACCAGATGCATAGAGGCATAATGTTTGTTCAGCAGTTGTTTGAACGAATGCAACAGCTGATTGGTGGTTTCCTGCAACTGTGGATTATTGCTTTTGTGCAGAGAACAATGATTATTGCTTTGTATAAAGAAAAGCTTCATTAGTGCACCAACAGCTTCCTGCGTATAACTTTCCAGAGAGTTAGAAAAAAACTCTATCTGAGAAATTATATTGAGATAGACAGGCATCTGCATTTCATTGATTGACAGCGGAGGTGACTGACCGTATTCATTAAACAAGTAAATACTATTTATCAGTTTATCGGAAATGGAATTGGAGATTAAAAACTCATCGGTAAATTTCATTGTCCAGCCTTTAGGTTCAGAAGTAGGAATTACCTGATGCATCTGTCCGGGAATAATAAAATAAATACTGTGATCTTCAATCGGATACTCTGTAAAGTCAACAATATGAGTTCCGGCTCCCTTCTCAAAAAAAATAATCGTATAATAATCATGACGATGCGGAATATCAGATTCGCCGTGTTTCATACGATACAAATCCTCAAGCCGTCTGAGCGAGAAAGAAGGATTATTTCCTTCAAATTCAGCAAAGGTATAAGTTCTTATGTCTTTTGAGAGCTGATTCATATTACAAATATAATCAATTATCCGAGCTTATGGCCTGATCGGAATATTTTTGCTTTTAAACTTTGAAAAGTTATTCATATATATAAAAGTCCGGAATGAATAAACAAATCATCTTCATATTTGTTTATTGAATACTGTTTTCGAGCCTAAATCATTGTATACTAACTTCTAAAAATAAAATACTATGAGTATGTTTTGTAACCAGTGTCAGGAGACAGCCAAGAATACGGGCTGCACCATTAACGGAGTTTGCGGTAAAAAAGAAGATACCGCCAATATTCAGGATTTATTAATATTTGCGTGTCAGGGGCTTGCATTTGCAACTATCGAAGCCCGAAAGAAAGGGATAGATACCAATATAGAGAGTAAACATATTACTAATGGCCTGTTTATAACTATCACAAATGCGAATTTTGATAACGTTGCAATAATGAAGGCTATCAATGATTGCATCACTCTCCGGGATAACCTGAAATCAAAAGCAAATATTAGTGAAAAAAATGATGCACTTGACTGGAAAGGAACAAGCGAAGCAGACTTTCATGAAAAAGCAAAGCAGGTTAGCACTTTGTTCTTTGACAAAGACGAAGATATCCGTGCATTGAAACAGTATACATTGTTTGGCATAAAAGGTATTGCAGCCTATGCGGAACATGCCTTCAATCTGGGATTCGAAGAACAGGATATATACAACTTCATGGAAGAGACTCTTGTTATGATCTCCAGACCTATGAACCTGAAAGATATGCTCGACTGGCTTGTAAAAACCGGTGAGTATGGAGTTAAGGTGATGGCTTTACTTGACAAAGCAAATACTACCACTTTTGGAAATCCTGAGATTTCTAATGTTAACATCGGAGTTGGAAAGAATCCGGGTATTCTGATCAGCGGACATGATCTGAATGATTTGGAACAGCTATTAATACAAACCGAAGGTAAAGGTGTTGATATTTACACTCATTCTGAGATGTTGCCTTCTCATGCCTATCCTCATTTCAAGAAATACAAACATCTTGTTGGAAACTACGGAAATGCATGGCACCGCCAGCTTGATGAATTTGAGACATTTAATGGTCCTGTTCTCTTCACTACAAATTGCTTAGTTCCTCCACGCAAAACAACAACCTATAATGACAGGATATTTACAACAGGAGCTGCAGGAATGCCCGAATGGAAAGTGATTGATAAGAAACTGGTTAATGGTCATAAAGACTTTTCTGAAATCATAGAACTGGCAAAAAAATGTCCGCCTCCTACAGAAATTGAGAATGGTGAAATAACTATCGGTTTTGCACACAATCAGGTTTTATCTCTTGCTGATAAGATTCTGGAAGCTGTAAATTCCGGAGCTATAAAAAGACTGGTTGTGATGTCAGGTTGTGATGCTCGTCAGAAAAGCCGTGAATATTATACTGAATTTGCAAAACAACTGCCAAAAGATACTGTGATTCTTACTTCGGGATGTGCTAAATATCGCTATAACAAGTTGAAATTGGGCGATATTAACGGTATACCAAGAGTACTGGATGCCGGTCAGTGTAATGATTCATATTCATGGGCAGTAGTTGCGCTCAAACTAAAAGAAGTTCTGAATCTGGACGACATCAATAAATTACCAATCATCTTTGATATTGCCTGGTACGAGCAGAAAGCAATCATTGTTCATCTTGCCCTGCTATATCTTGGAATAAAGAATACACATATCGGTCCTACTTTGCCTGGATTCTTAACTCCTAACCTTTTAAAAATTGTTCAGGACAGTTTTGGTGTTCAGACTATCACAACCGTGGAAGAAGATATGAAATCTTTTGGACTTAATTAAGAACTACTGAAACTGGAAATATTTCAAAAAAGGCAGCAAACTAAATTGCTGCTTTTTTTATGATGAAGGTATTATCGAAACTGAAGGCCGGGTTGTTACAGTCCTTGACAGGAATAAACTGGCAAAAATATAAGGAATTATAGTACATTTGCACTGAAAACATACCTGAACAGATATAATTCAATAATAAAACAAAACAATTATGAGCTTAAAACATAAAGATTACAAAGAAGCAAATATGCAGTTTCTGGAAGAGAACCTGAACGAAGAGGGTGTTATGGAACTGCCTTGCGGAGTGCAGTACAAAGTCATTTTACAGGGAAAAGGTCCTGTGCCTACTGCGAAAAGTACCGTGAAGGTGCATTATAAAGGCACACTGATTGACGGAACGGTATTTGACGACTCTTTTAGCCGCAAACGTCCTGAATCATTTCGTGTGAATGAGGTTATTACTGGTTGGCAGGAAGCTTTGCAGGCTATGCCTCTTGGTTCGCGCTGGATAATTTATATTCCATACATGCTGGGATATGGTACCCGTGCTGCAGGAAAGATTAAGCCCTACTCTACCCTGATCTTTGAAGTGGAGTTATTGGGAGTAAAATAACAATAGATTCTGCTCATCGTCCAATTGGATACGAAACCAGCTTTTATTACCATCACTCCATCACTTTTCAGGCAAACACCGCTGAATATAAACCAATTACAGAGTGATGGATCGTTTTTCAGCCATCACTCTGCCATCACTTTCCGGGGCTACCCTCACTTTTTCAGCACTCCACCACGTTATATAGCCTGCCTTTGTTCGAGCTAGTCTGCGGAATCTGCAGCTTACTCAGAATACGTCCGAAAGTGGTAATCTTTGTAGCCGAGAGTTTGAAACCACTCTTTTTCTGCAATCGGATCAGAATATCAGAAGCCAGCAGTTTTTCACACGGTTCATTCTTTCCGGCTGCACGATAGTACTGCAAGAAAAGCTGTTCGGCAGGAGGCTGCACTTCAAATTTCTCATTACCGGCCATCAGAACAGCTTCGTCCTCAGTGTCAAACCAATAACGCTCGCCACTCTGAATTTCACTCACTGCCTGCGCATAGAGCTGTTCATAGTTTATATCCTTCGGAATTTTTATAATGTCCGTTACCTCTATACAGATATACCGGCGGCCACCGGAAGTATCTGTCAGCAAATCGTAATGATTGCTTGTGGCAATAAACGAAGCATAGCGACGCAACTCCTGCACAACACTTTGGTTGGGCTTGCGTGTTTTAACTACCGGCTTCTGAAGTATATGTTTCAGAAATGCCTGCTGACCAACGGTTATCTGATCGAACTCATCGATGCTTATCAAAGCAAACCGATTGAGATAAAGTTCGGCATCCCGCTTACTGCCAAAATCAATGCTGTCCGTGTAATACTCACGCAGCTCCGGCGGAACTATGCTAAGGCAGAATGTTGATTTCTTGTATCCCTGTTTTCCAACCAGTAAGGGCGATGTACTGTTTGCATACTGTTTATTCATCCCCTGCCAGTGAGCCACCATGCACAGAAACCAGCGATGAAAAAAATCGCGCCAATATTTATTCTCACATGGCACAGCATCTGCCAGCAGACGAATGCGATCTTTTCCATCCCATGCAGGCAGTTTAAACAGGTAATCCTCAATAGGAGCAAACAGCGGAGTGCGGTCAGAAAAGATATAGCGCGTCACATCTCTGTCCCATAACTGTATCCCCTCCTTCTGAGCATTGAGTGCAATGCTGTTAAGCACCCTCTGTGTTACAGAACGGAAATCGAAAACAAACGAATTGCGTTCCCTGTACTCCATTCCGGTGGTCTGCGTATTGTGACGGAACTCATAACGGCGGTTCATAAACTCCTCCGTCTTCACAGCCAGCTGTTGCTCGGCAGTCAGGCATGGTTTGCCACCAAAATTCTTTCCACCCAGATACACGTTATGAACCGTCAGCCTCAACTCCATTTCCCTCTTAAAAAGATCAAAGTGAAGCATTGCCCCTTTCACCGCATCTTCCTCCGGCACACCCGACTTAAAACAGTTTCCCGCCAGAGCCACCAGAAACGGCTTTATATCTCCCTCCTGCGGAAAGCCTCCAATCTCCTCGTAAACAGCCTGCAACGAAGATTCGAACAAGGAAGAAACCACACATCTGTACTGCTGACCCGGCATCAGCCTCAGCAGCGAATCATTTTCACCCGGCACTGTACCCTCATTAATAAGCTCTGCATTCACTTCGCAAGGCTGCTTCATGAGGATGGGATTCGTTTCGGGATTAAAGAACAGGCCCGAATCACAGGAATAGCGGCAGCAATGATTCAATGACGGACGTTTCAGCGTTACCTTATAGGATATCAGTTCCTCGTAAAACCTCACAGCCTTGCGATACGCATGCGCATGAAACAGCTCCGCATCCGTTTCTGTCTGCGGTAAAGAACCATCGGGGCGGATAAAAGAGACAAGCAGTTTCACACTTTTCCCGCTGGAACCAACAAACGCAGCAAGTGTATGCGGCAATCGCCCTACTTCATCTCTTACCTTCTCTGCTTCCTCCACTCCCGCCAGGCGATCAATCTCCAGTAAAACCACACCATTATAATGAATCATTTCCTGCCGTGCATCAGCCTTCTTAAATTCGGCTGCAAAACACAACTTTGGCAATTTATCAACCGCCGTACAGTGAACCGTTCTATTTACATATTGTAAAGAATGTCGTAAATTAATAACAAGTTGTTCTTCCGTCCCTGCTTTGATGTTTTCCATCAATGCAGATAGTTTTACATTTCGCTGTGTTTCTCTTCTCAATAAGCCTTTAAATTGTGTTACTTTCATGTTCTTTATTTATTAATTATACCCTAAAGATATGTCACAATCTACTTAAAAACAAATATTTATGCCCAATTTTAATAAAATAATTTTACCATGATTTACGGGTAGATATAACCTATTATGCGAGCATACATAACAAATTTTGCAAAGGAAGTTAAGTGAGTTCTCATCTGTGAACCCATGAGTTCTCAGTTGTGAACCCATGGGCCTTCAGTTGAGAACCCATGAGCCCTCATCTGAGAACTCACTTAACTTCGACCGGAAAATTAGTTAACTTCGGTTATGTATGTAAATAACACAGGGCAATAATCTGCTTAGCGATTTTGCAGGTAAAACGGGGGTTGAAGCAACAAGAATCAGTCTGCGGATAAAGATAAAAAGGGAGTAGCAATTGGAGAGGAAAAACGATCTGTTTTTCAGGAGTAAAAATAGTTGAAAGAACGATATTTTAATTATACTGATTATACATTCAGGGCTCAGCAAGTTATTTACTGAGCTCTAAAATAGAGGTATTATTTGTTGGTGCTTATAGCAATCTTTTATCTGAATATTTTTGTAGAGCAGGTAAACGAGTGGCCTTTTTATAATTTTTATACCCGAAATAGTGAGGGATGAGGTCATTTGTTAGGGATGAGTGAGAGTTTTTTTGCATCTCTCACTTAGTGGTTTGTTTTGTGTATCAGAGTTTTAGTAGCTATTTAGTGAGGGAGTTAGGGATGAAAATTTTTATGGTTAGATAGTAATTTAAGAACACTTTGATATTATATGGAAAAATATTTATCTGACAGTAATAATCAATAAAAAAAATATTCATATTTTTGAGATCAATTAAAAGATGGCTTCGTTGAGATTTTAATCATTTATTTCGGCAATCAAATATATAACCTAATTTATCGAATTTCCAACTTATGAAAAATTTACTATTTATTCTTATCCTTCCACTTTTAACGTTAACAGCTTGCAATAAAGATAACGATTCAAAAGATAACAATCCTCTAGTTGGAACCAAGTGGTCACAAACAATTGGTGATAAAACATATTGGTTTGAATTTTACAGCGAAAGTGAATGCGATTATACTGAAACAGCAAATGGAGATAATCCTTATAATTATCTTAGGTCAGTTTATAGATATAGCATAGACAAAAATAATGTAATAATTATATATAAAGAAATGAATCAATTAGATCAAGCAGTCTGGTTATCGGGGGATTTAAACAATACCGGCATGTCTTTAACTGGTGAAACTGAAATATTTGAACTTAAGAAGCAGTGAACTAAGCATATAGTCTAATAAGTCCCTATCACAAAAAAAAACTGAAGAAGGTGAAGCTAAATCTTCTGTTTTTAAGTCTAAAACAGAAATAGGCTTTACCCCCGACAGCCAAACACCCTTTTTCTTCCATAAAGATACTACTATTGTTCCCGATTATGGCTATACAAGCTCAACTATAGAATGCTTCACCAAGAAAGTTGATAACCTGAAGGTTGTGTGTCAATTATACCAAAAAGAATATTCTGATCTAATTTACACTTTATATAAATGTAAGTATACTCCTAGGAAATATAAGGCTTTGTTTGAAGAGGTATTATTTAAGGCCACGGAGTAGAAATCAAAGGAATATATTTTTCTTAATTAAGTGGAATATTAAAGATCTATTTGCCCGGTATTTCTTGATATATTTTTCCATCAATCATCTTTCCATTAACATGCTTATTCCTTTTTACCCCATCACTTCCCCAAGTACCCCACTGTTTAAAGAAGAAGGCAGCTCCCTGTTCTTCAGCTTGTTTTTTTATCAATAAGGCCCATTCTTCTTTCATAGGCCTTGCTTTAGTTCCACTTTCACCGCCAACAATAACCCAATCAATATTTGCTAAATTAAGATCTTCTAAATCCTCTAGAAGAGGTTCACAAGAGAGAAAGCGAATAGGTGCCTCCAAATTTCTTAGAAGATCAATCCTATTTTTAGAAGATTTTGCTTCGACTGTAACACCTAACCAAGCATTTTGAGGGATTTCATGTGTTTGAAAATATTCAGTCATTCTTTTAGCTCTTTTAGTCAGTAGCTGATAACGATGCCAAGGAGTAACATTTATCGTTTTCATTATTTCATCAATAAAACTAAATGGAACATCTTCATGAAATAAATCACTCATAGAACAAACAAATATAGTATGGGGAGATTTCCAACGCAATGGTTCCTGCAAATTTTCTTCGTGTAAAGACAACTTAAAGCCATCACGATATTTTGCTTGTCCCATGGCCTTCAAACGACGAGACATGACTTCTGCGTAACAATTAAAACAACCAGCCGAAACCTTTGTACACCCAGTGATAGGATTCCATGTTTTATCAGTCCACTCTATTCTAGTCGTTTTCATTTTATTAAGAAATTAATAATGCGATTGTTTTTAAATACTTGGTCATAATTAATCAATGGAGATCTACCTTTAAAATCTAATATATCTTCTGTTTTCATTCGTTTGACTTCATCTGATGCCTGAGCTGCAATATGCCCATGATTAATTGTATATAAATAAGCGTCTTTATTATTACTTATCTTCCCTGATAAGATTTCCTCTCTTAGCGTTTTACAAAAATACTGTATTTTTGTGAGTTTTGGCTTATCAAATAATAAATATTGTTTTTTACTTATATCATCGTCTATATCAAAATTAGCTTCTCCATTTATATTATTTGCGTCCCAAGCTATTTTTAAAAATTTATCTACAGCTCTAGGATGCGATGCACCAAAGATTATACCATAAATATTAGAACTTTTCTTTATTGTAAACGGATAAAGAGATAATTTTGTTTTTGAAGGTAATTTATTCCGTATTTGCTCTAATATACTTCGATGAATAAATTTATATGGATCTTTCTTTGCATCATCCATATTTATATTCAAATTCATCTTAAATTCAGGACTATCCCCAAACCTCCAAAAGTATGATGATGATAAAAAATATAAAAAGTCGGTTTGTATAGTCTTCTCTAATTCCAAAAAATATTTTTCAGATAAAAATTTAATTCCATTCTGATCTAAATAAACCAATGACGGATTCATTTTTATTAATGGTAATAACTGAGGGAATAGAAGTTCAAAGTCTTCATTAAAATAATGTATATCTATAGCTCTTTTTACATCAGGATTAATGGCTAAGTATTTATTGCAAGATGATTCTAATAGATGAAACTTGTCAGCATTAAATTCATTTAGAAACACACATACATTCACATTGTTCTGAAAAATATTTCCAATAAATTTTTTAATCTGTTCTAATATTCTAATAGGACTTCCAGGTACACCATTTTTATCATATCCTGTTCCTGCAAAAAAATCAAATATGCAAATTTTTGAACGCCCACTCATCACAAATGTTGGAATCCAAGCTTTTGCATAGTTCTCAAAAATTTCAAGTTTTGTTATAGTACCTTCATCAAAAGGTTTTGAATGTAAATCGATGCATGCCATGTTTATATTAAAATATTAGATTTTTTATTACATAATATTAACCTCACTTCTGTTATTTAAATTATAATTCATCTTCTAGTTTTGAAAATCTTCGCTCTAAGTGCTTACAGAATCCATCTAAATCTGGATACACAGTTGAATTATTTACCCCAAGAAGATTTAGACTTCTTCTTAAATCTTTAAAAGCAGTACATGGGATAATTATTTTTGTTAACTTTTCACTAAAAGAGCCATTTATTTCAAATTTTATCATTTTACCATTAGCATTAATCTTATGAACTGTAAAAGCGCCTGATTGTGCTGAAATTCTTCTTGATACGACTTTGGGTCTATAAATTTTCGTTAACTTATTTGATAAAGGACTATTTTTTTCTGTATCAGTTCTAAAATCTTCGACTTTAGCATTCAAGACCCAAACAACTCCATTTTCAGTAGAAGCCGCCTCACAAACTGCAAACCAAAGAGCAATAAGAGAATTATAGGTCCAATCTAGCAGCCTTGTTGGTAATCCATGATGTTGAGCTAAAGCTAACAAGTCCCAATCATCTTCTGGCTTAAATTCAGATAAAGGAATAATACCTCTTTTAAATTCTTCAATCATTAGTTTCTCTATTTCACTAATGTTGCCATTGAGATTGAGTCTTGCTAATTTAGGCAAAAGGGGTTTATCTAAATGTTGTCCTCGAAATAAAAGTTCAGCTTTATTTTCTCTTTCTTCCGAATCTAGTTTGATTTTCTCAACTAAACTAACAAACTCATTTATATTGCTTATCTTCTCTTTTTTATAATTTACCATAATAATATCATTGATTTCAAATTTCCATAATTCCAATACCCTTCAAATAATTATAAGTACTATCATAATACTCAGGCTTACGAGTATGATCTTCAAGATCACCTTCTGGAACACAAATTATCATACCCTGACGAGCACGAGTAAGAAGAACACGATAGGCGTTCTTTTGATACATTTTTCTCTCCTCTTTTATGATGTTTTCCCATCTATTTCCTTTGAAAGAATAGGTACCCCAATCTTGCAGAGTATATCTAAAATCGCCATCCCAAACAACACATGACCAATCAAGTTCTAGCCCTTGAACATCAAATTCAGTTGCTACATCTTCCAAATAATAGGAAGAGCGAACATCTTCCTTATCATCAAGAAACCAATGCACTGGATCGGTACTTACTCGCACATCAATAGCAAGCGGTCTCAATCTCTCAGCTTGAGAAGAAACAACCATACCAAAACGTTCGGAACCTCGCGCTTTATTTTTCAACCACTGTTTTGCTCGTTTCACATCACGCGTCAATACTATCGGATATTTTGATAATTGAGAATAAACCTCACTCGCTGATTTTATATCTCTATCCAACAAATGTTTCACAAAAAGAGAAACATTTTCAGCACGATAGGAACGCATAGAAACTGAAAGATGCAAGGAATCATTAATAAAAACGTGCTCTCTATTCTTTAATAGTTCAACAGCTTTACCCGCCTCATACTCTGTATCAGTAAGACGAGAAGAAACATAAACATTCCAATCTTTATAAGCTCTTTTAAATGAATGTATCCATTCACCGATGCCAGCTTCACCAGTATTAATTTCCTGACCGCCGCCTACAAGACAAATTATTACAGCCCAGTCTTTATGTCTGTCCATGCATGAAATTAAGAATTCCGGTTCTGAATATGGGAAATCAGGGGTATTCTTTTTCTCTTTCATAAACTTCTGCGTCTGGTTTTTATTCCAAGCGCGCTGTGCTTCATCAAAGATAGCTATGTGTTCATAAGGTATATATGATTTATCTTTGGTCGATTCATTTTTGAAATAATCATAATCGGGCACAATCAAGCCATCTTGAACCAATGTACCTTCCAGACAAGTATCTCTGAAATTATGCACATTTTGGATAAAGGCTTTTACCTCGCTACCAATTTCTTTCTTTGTCTTTTTTATACCCTTCGCTTTCAATTGTTTTTGTTTGTCACGCGTTAAAGCTTCACGAAGGATAGCGACTAATGGCCCGTTTCCTGAAAGAAACACAGCGGTATGTTCTTTGTCAGCCTTCTGAGTTGCAATATTGAGTCCAACCAAAGTTTTCCCTGCACCTGGTACTCCGGTTACAAAACATATTGATTTTTGCTTTTCTGATTTAGCCCTCTCTATTACACTAAAGACAGTATCACATGTTTCTGTTAGATTCTTAGCAGAGGCATCAGAGCGAGAGATTTCTTTTACTGAATGGTTGTTATACAGCGACATTGCTGCTTCTATGATTGTAGGTGTAGGAGAATAGCGACTAATCCCCCAGGAATAGCCGTCAAGTTCATTACCTTCTTCTACTAAGAGTACTTGTCTGATAATATTTTCCAAAGAGTCTTTATTACAACAAATAGGGAAATAAACATAATCATCATACATCAGATGATTGATCTTTTTATTTTCTGCCTCTGTGGAAATAAGTAGAGGAACAATGGTTGCACTATGGCTTGCTTCGTGAAAGTTTTTCAAGTCCAGAGCATAATCCCAAACCTGATCTATATCTGTAGATAAGTAATGCTTCTCTCCTACCTTAAATTCCAGAACAAAAACAATTCCTCTAATAATAGCTACAACATCTATTCTTCTACCCATTCGTGGTATAGAGTATTCAAAGAATATATGACCTTGATATGAGGACAACACATTTTGTAATAGTTCTATTTGCTTTATCCATGCTGTGCGTTGGGTTTGTTCTAATGAAAATTCATTATTCTGAGCTAACTCTCCAATAATTTCATTTTGTGATTGAACTATAAATGTAGAAATTGTATTTGAGTAGTAATATCTTTTCAACTTAATCGGATTTAAGATTTATAGAGTACAATATTACAATAATAAATTAGCCCTTAAAACAAATTGACTAATTATTTTATTACTTTTGTATTTGAAGGAACAATAATAAGAAATAAATAATTATACAAAATCGGGTATAAACAAACTGCAAAAGCATAAAATTATACCCAAAAGGGTACAATATCTATTTAATTTTCTATATTTGTACCCAAACGGGTATAATATGGAATATCTATCTCTTTCCAAATATGTAAAGCAGATGCGTAAGCAGTATAATCTTACACAAGTTGAACTATCTGAGAAATCGGGAGTTGGGCTTCGTTTTGTACGTGAACTGGAACGGGGAAAGCAATCTTTACGCCTTGACAAAGTAAATCAGATTCTGAATCTTTTTGGTTCGGAAGTGGGTGCTGTGCCCATGGATAAAAGTAAATTCGAAATATAACACATAAAAACCTATATAGAGCATAAAGAATATAAGAAAGTAAAGAACCAGGGTGGCAGGGAAAATAAAGCCCTACTCTACCCCGATTTTTGAAGTGGAATTACCTGTGGTGAGATAACCCCTGATAATTATGCAAATTCTTTCTTTAGTTGTGCTACCCAATCCTTGATTCTTTTTTCTGTCTGATCTGACTGGTTCTCAATATCCAGAGCCAGTCCCTGAAGTTTACCATCTTTCAATGCCTGAGAGTGGTTAAAGGTATAACCCTCCGGAGAAGTCAGCCCTACAAGTTTTGCTCCGGCCGTTTCAAAGGCTTCTGCCAGAACACCTATTCCGTCAACAAAATTATCAGGATAGTTAACCTGATCTCCAAGACCGAAGATCGCTACTTTTTTATCCTGAAGTTCTAAAGCTGTAAGTTCTGGCATTACCTCATCCCAGTAAGTAGGCAACTCGCCATCAAACCAGGTGGAAGTGCCTACAATCAAATAGTTATAAGTAAGGAACTCTTCCTTCCACGCACTCTCTATTGGAACGATATCTAAATCGGCCTGACCAAATGCCTCTTGTATTTTTTGCGCAATGGCAGCTGTTTTGGTGGTACTCGTTCCATAAAATAATCCAATCTTTTTCATCGCCTATGTTTCTTATTTATTAATATTCAAGTAACTCTTTTGCAGCCTTATATATACGATCTTCGCCAGGAAGAATGGCTTTTTCAAAATTTGGATGGAATCCAACTGGTGTAAAGATTGAACCTACCCGCTGAATAGGTGCATCCAGATAACGAAACATTTCTGTTCCGATCATTGCTGCAATCTCGGCTCCAAATCCTGAAAAGACTTTATCTTCGTGCACTACCAGTACCTTACTGGTTTTCTTTACAGACTCAAAGATTGTCTCTTTATCAAGCGGAATAAGTGAACGAAGATCTATTACCTCCACGCTCCAATTATGCTCTTTGGCCAGACGCTCTGCTACTGCAAGACAGAAATGAGTTGTATTTCCGTAAGTAATAATGCTAAGATCTGTACCTTCACGACGAATCCTGGCTTTTCCAAAGGGAACTTCAAAATCATCGGGTACTACAGTGGCAGCCTCAACGGCATTATACAATGCTTTTGGTTCAAGGAATAAGGTGAATCCTTTGGAGCGCATACTGGTACGTAATAATCCTGCTGCATCATCGGCAAAGGAAGGATATACAATGCGGGCACCGGGGAGTGTGGTTAGTGCTCCTTCAAGTGTTTGCGAATGATACAATCCTCCGCCAATATAACCTCCGGAAGCAAGACGTACTGTTACGTTTGGAACAAACTGACCATTGCTCCGCCAGTACTCGTGTGTACACTCAACATATTGTTCTACACCCGGCCAGAAATAATCGGCAAACTCGGCTCCCTCTATTACAATTCGTATTTTAGGATCGAAACGGCTCATTCCATTAGCTGTACCAATAATATAATCTTCTGCTATTGGTGCATTAAATACTCGCTTTATGCCAAACTCCTGTTGCAAGCCTTTGGTTACATTAAATACACCACCTTTATCTTTGTTAGCAACATCCTGTCCCCACAAAAAAGTATCAGGATTGTATCTGAACTCAGCCTTCAGTGTTTCATTGATGGCAGTGACAAGGTTCGTCTTTTCTCCCTCCTTGTTGTGAGTTCCATCGGTGTAGACTTTAGGCAGATAAGGTTCAGGAAGTACAAAATCGAGAACCGTTGATGCGTCAGGATCGGGTGCAGCAATGGCTTTCTTATTGGATGCACTCAGCTCTTTCTTTGCTTCTTCCTCAATCTTCTTAAGTTCATCCTCCGTAAACCGCTCGTAACGCAATAACATCCGCCGGAATTTGTATAGCGGATCGGCAGCTTTCACATAAGATAATTCATTTTCATCACGATATAGTGTCTGTTTATCGGAATTGGAGTGTGAACCAATACGCACACAGTTTGCATGAACAATAACAGGATTATGTGTGGAGATAGCATATTCACGGGCCTCGGTCATGGCATTCACGGAATCGAACACATCTTTTCCATTGCAATAAATGATTTTGAGATTCTTGAATCCGGAAAAGTTGGCAGCAACCTTACGATTAGCAGTCTGATCTTTTTTAGGAACAGATATACCAAAACCGTTATCCTGAATTACGAAGATTACAGGTAAACATTCTGTACTTGCCCCGTTTATAGCTTCATAAACAAACCCTTCGGATACTGAAGCCTCGCCATGAGAAGTAATGACCACTCCTTTATGACCATAATAGACCATCGCACGAGCCACACCAACAGCATGAAGATCCTGAGTACCTGTGGCCGATGAAATATTCTCAATGTTCCACTCCATCTTTGCAAAATGATTGGACATGTGTCGTCCTCCACTTGTGAGGTCGGTTGCTTTTGACAGTCCGTTGAGGATTATCTCCTCTGCAGTCATTCCAGCAGAAAGCGCAGCAAGCATATCACGGTAATAAGGGAACAAGAAATCTTCCCCTTTTGTAAAGACTTGCCCCATAGCAAGCTGAATACCATCATGCCCGGCATAAGGTGCGTGAAACGACCACCCCAATGATTGCAATAAATAGGCAGGTGCTTTCTCATCAATTGCTCTGCCAAGCGTCATCAGATGGTACCATTTTTTGAGAGTCGCTTTATCAGTTGTCTTTATATCGAACTTTTTCATTTTATTCTTTCTTTAAAAATTACGATCAATCAGTAAATCATGCATTCCAGTTTTCCAGATAATCAGCAATGCGTTTCAGAAAAGCACCTCCCATAGCACCATTCACAATACGGTGATCATAAGAAAGTGAAAGATACATCTTGTGACGGATAGCAATAGTATCCCCTTCGGGAGTTTCTACCACAGAAGGTTTTTTCTCAATATAGCCTACGCCAAGGATAGCTACCTCCGGTTGATTAATGATAGGTGTACCTATGATATTCTTGAAAGTACCAAAGTTAGTAATGGTGAAAGTTCCACCCTGAATATCATCGGGGGAAAGTTTATTACTACGGGCTTTGGCGGCAAGAGTATCTATACTGCCGGCAAGTCCGCTTAGGCTTAACTTATCTGCATTATGAATAACAGGAACAATAAGGTTTCCATCATTGAGTGATACCGCAACACCAATATTTATTTTTTTCTTCAGAATCATGCGATAACCATCAACCGAAGCATTTACATAACGGAATTCCTGCAATGCTTTCGTTACGGCTTCCACAATAGCCGGCATGTATGTAAGTGGTATACCTTCACGACGTGCAAAGGCCTCTTTATTGCGCTCACGCCAACGGACAAGCTTGGTTACATCAACCTCAACCACGGTAGTAACATGGGGCGATACATTCTTAGAAAGGACCATATGATCGGCAATTATACGGCGGACAAAGTCCATCTCAACAATCTCATCACCCTCAGATACAGGAATTGGAGGTAACAGAGACGATGCCGACTTTGTTTCACTGACTGTTGCAGTCTTAGATTCAATGGCGGGTTTAACCTCTGCTACCAGTTTAGCCTCAACAGTTTGTTTTGCCTCAGCAACAGCTTTTGGCTCTGCAGTATGAACAGACGGTTGAACACCTTTCTTTTTCTGATCTACATAGTCTTTAATATCTTTTTTACTTAATCGTCCTGAATAGCCTGTACCAGGAATACTATCCAACTCTTCCTGAGACAGTTGTGCTTCCTGAGCAATCTGAAGTACAATAGGAGAAAGCCATCTGGCATCCTCTTCCTTTACAGTCTTTATTGGTGCAGCAGAGCTTGCAGATGTTACGGCAATCTCTTCATCAGAATCGCCATCAAGTTGTACAATAGCAACCACAGTACCTACTGCAACAGTATCTCCTTCCTTGAAAAGAAGTTTTAGAATCTTTCCATCTACCGGAGAAGGAATTTCAGCACTCACCTTGGCTGTGCTCACTTCAAACAATATATCGTCTTCTTTAATAATATCGCCTACTTTTACTGACCATGTCATAATGGTACCTTCAGTAATACTTTCGCCCAGTTTGGGCATTTTTATTTCAAATGTAGCCATAGCTAATAATTTTTATTTAAAATATGATGCATTAAAAATCCAGTTGGAAGTGGAATACTTCTCCTCTCTTAACTGCCTGATGGCTTCTATATCTTTTTTGTTAAAAGTATATGTATTGTTATCTGTCTTGTTGTCTATAAAATAATTCATTATCACATTTTTTAAATCATTGATTTGCATTGAGCCGGGTATATATTCCCGGATATTGGTTACCAGACTCCGGACTGATTTTACGTAAACAGGACGTTGATTTGCTTCTTTGTTATCAAGCTGCGAAGGATGGGGCAATAAAGCAGCGGACAGATTTGCCAGATTTGTTGAGAAAAGGAGTGTTGCATGATACATCACTCTGTTCTTATGAATACACTGTGCACTTCCGGATATCTTTAAACCGTTGAGAGTAAGTGCTCTTCGTTCATCTGCCTTTGCATCTATTCCTATCTCTTTAAGAAGGTTCTGAATCTGAGTTGCGTATTTATTGAAATCGGTATTGCTACTGTTTTCAATAAAGGTAAAGTTAAGATTACCGGCATCGTGATATACTGCCCCACCTCCCGAATACCGACGAACCACTTTTATGTGATTGTCTCTTACAAAATCCAGGTTTACCTCAGCCCATACATTCTGATGTTTACCTACAATGACCGATGGCTCATTCTGCCATAGCATAAAAATATTTTCTGAGAAAGAACGAAGGAGGTATTCTTCTGCAGCCAGATTGAAACAGGCATCGGTATGCGAATTATTTATGCAGAGCATATTTATTGATTATAAATGGGTTTAACTTACTATGCAAACAGAGTCTCACGAATAATTTCACTGACTGTGGGATGCGGGAATATCTGTTTCTTCAGTTCATCTACCGTATATCCTTTCTCAATAGCCATACTCATGCTCATAATCAGCTCCGATGCCGGATTGCCTAACAGATGAAATCCTATTATGCGATCATCATCATCTGTTATCAGTTTACAGAGTCCGTTGCCTTGCTCATTTTCAGCAACGAATCGTCCGGAATAGGCCATGGGTAGTTTCAGTACATGATAATTGATGCCACTTGCAGTTAACTCTTCTTCCGTTTTTCCTGTTCCTGCGAGTTCTGGATTAGTATATACTACTCCGGGAATAGCATCGTAATTCATTTTATCGTCTATACCCAGGATATGGTTGACAGCCACTTCGCCCTCGCGAATAGCGGTATGTGCAAGTAAAGAATAACCAGTTATATCACCACAGGCATAAACACGGGGGTGACTTGTCTGCATAAACTCATTAACTTTCACTCCGCTTCTCTGAAGTTCAATATTGAGCTTCTCAATTCCTAAATTTGCAGTAACGGGCCTTCGCCCTACACTCATCAGAATCTTTTCAACGTCTATTGTTTCGGGCTTACCATTCCTTTCAACAAAGACTTTACCGGCAGATACTTCCGTAACTTTCGTGTCAACTAAAAAGCGTACACCCTTCTTGGTGTAATCAGCCCTAAGCATAGCAGATATTTCCTTATCCATTACTCCCAGTATTTCAGGCATCATTTCAATAACGGTAACTTTAACACCCATGCTGTTGAAAAATGAGGCAAACTCCATTCCGATTACTCCTCCTCCTATAATGGCTAGAGAATTTGGTAATACTTTGAGCTCCAGAGCTTCTTTTGAAGTCCAGTACTCGGTTTCGGATAAACCTTTAATAGGAGGAATTACTGTTTCGGAGCCGGCACAGAGCAACAAATACTTTACTGGATATACCTCATTATTACAAAATATATTGATTGCCTCATCCTTTTCACCCAAAACAGTAGCTGTACCCTCCACAATATGAACACCATGAGCTTTCAACTTCATATCAACTCCGGAAGTAAGTTTCTTGACTACTTTATTCTTGCGACTCATAATTTTCTCAAAGTCAAAAGTAGGATTGCCATCTACGAGGATTCCATATTTTGAAGCACTTTTTATATTATCCAGAATCTTTGCTGAATATAACAATGTTTTGGTAGGAATGCAACCTTCATTGAGGCATACCCCTCCAATTGCATTCTTCTCAAAAAGAACTGTTTTCAGTCCGTTTGCAGCAGCTCTTTCCGCAGCGTTATAGCCTGCAGGTCCGCCACCTATAATTGCTAGTTCATATTCCATAACTGTTATCTTATTTATATTATGTATAAACAACGAATAGCATCAATAAGTTTTGTATGGATAAAGGAGAGGCACACAAAAAGAGAGGTAATGATTACCGTGAAATAATGAGTTATCAGCTTTGGAACTCGTGTTATGTCACCTTAGATCCAGAAGTTCTTTGATAGTTATTGATTTAGAATACTTTCACCAAGAAAGATAAACTCTGATATCTGTGGAACAGGACTTTACGAGCTTACAAGAGTCATTCATAAAAAATAGCTTCGGTTTTTGTGACGTCGCTTGCACAAAAACCGAAGCTATAAACGCAATCAGATATAAAAGAAAGCGTTTCATAAGTTTGTTATCAAATACTTTTGCCTATTTCTATAATCTTCAATATTTGATTCTATTTTTTTACATACAAAGTAAAACCTATTCAAAATTCTGAGCTATCTTATAATGTGAAATGCTCAAAGCATGAAGAAGATAATAATCAAAATAATCCACGCCACATTTCTCCAGCTGCTCATTAAAAATCTGTTCCTGATCTTCTTTTGTTTTCAGAAACATTACCGGCAGTTTGCTTGCCAAAGTAAAACTATCTCTTTTATGACGTTTTACCAAAGACTCTCTTGCAGCAATTTCACTCTTAAACGCATGATACATATATGCGGTATCAAAGTAAGTAAAACCTCTTTCCAGGAAAGTATCCACCATTTTGTTCATAGTCTCCATGTCGATGCTGGACTGATCATTCTGATCTTTCAGTGGCAAACGCATAAGCCCGAACCCTAAATTCCTCATAATAAATTCTTTATTTAGTTATTTACGGATTAAATATTTAATTAAAAGAAAGCCACCAAAGATTTGCATTAGCATACCTGGAACACCCATCCGGAAATCTTGAATTGCTGAATAGAAATCTCTGACCATCAGCCATTCTATTAATGTTCCTGCTATCTGATAGAAAAGAACTACCATAATCAAAATGGGTACGGAAATTCGTTTATAATATCCGGCAGCAAATCCGGCTGCGGTTGCAAGCAATGCCGACTTAAAAAGAATAGCTGGCAATGCAGCTGGCAGAGGCATTCCGAAAAGCATAGAATTCAGCAACGGTGAAAGAATTCCAGTCAGTAATCCTACTTTCCAGCCGTACTTATACGCACCAATAAGCGTAAAGAAATAAATAGGCAATAAGGTAATACCACCTTGCGGTACTAAATGGCAAAGTTGTGGCAAAGCCATGTTGCCAATAACAAAAAGAGATGCTGCCAGATAGGTTTTCACATTACTGTAATTCAGCGAATAAAGTTTAATAGTTGTTGCTTCCATATTCATTTATATTAAAAGTTTAAATTAATGCCACCCATTATTGTAGCTCCCGGCATGGGATAACCGGCATTTATTTCATAACATTGCGCTAATAAATTCTCTCCACGTACAAACAGATGAGCTAAACGGCACAAACGATAGCTGCCCCTCAAATTCCACAACACAAAATTTTCTTTCGTTTCAGGATTGATAGAGGTATAAAGTCCGCAGATATATTGCACACCGGTTGATACATTCCATTTTCCCTTTGAATAATCAGCGCCGGCATATAACTTATGTTCGGGAGCTGCCACAACGGGATATTTCATTCTCAGCCAACTATAATTGGCGGTAAACATCCACGAAGGATTCATCCGGTAACTGACATTTGTTTCCACACCCCGGTTTTCTATTTTCCCCGTATTGATGTTCATAGGCCTGCCATTAACAGGCACTGTCTGAATCATATTGTCACCGTTGATATAATAAAGGTTCAGACCATACGAAAGGGCTTTGTTCATCAGGCTCTGAGAAAAGGATATTTCATAGTTTATCATCCTTTCTGGCTTCAAATCAGGGTTTTGCGGACGGAACATATAAAGTTCGCGAATAGTGGGATTGCGGAAACCTTTGCTTACCATTGCTTTCAGTTCGGCTGTCCGGGGCAGGTGCATAGACAATCCCGCCTGAGGTATCCATTCCGTTCCGGTTTGTGAGTGATGATCCACACGCTGGCCAATGTCCAGCGTAAAGAGTGTGCCGAGTGCCTGCCGGAAATCCAGATAACCGGCTATCTCGTTTTCTGTTTTATCTGCAATTTCTGTGCGACTGTCCGTAAACTGATTCCATGCCTCCCCACCGAGATGTTGATAATCTACCCCGAATGTAATTCGGTTGCCTGTGAAGAGAGTGGCACTTTGATACCACGTGATGCCCAACATCCGGTCTTTGGAATTAAACCGATAGTCGAGCGGATCTTGTCCTGCAGAATAGCCGTCATTGATTTTGTGCCGTCCCCAATTATAAAAGAACTTCAAAGCACCCGAAGTGTGACTGTAATTATTTTCAATTGAGAAGGAGGCCATTCCCCGGGTAATGCGTGAATCATTGTCTAAAACAGGAGCTGTCACCATTCCCGGATTGGATGCATTGAAATGCGTAAGATTAGCATCGGCAAAGATGTTCCATGCATGGCTGAACTCGTATCCTAATTTCAGATAACCGCCATATTGATCGAAGTCCATGTTTTCCCGATGTCCGTCTGTCCGATTGTAAGAAGCCGTCACAACACTGCTGAAACGTCCTTTGCGGATGCGGTTGGAAACTTCGGTTGTCAGTGTATTGTATGAACCATAGCTCAATCTCACATCGTTCTTTATGCCATCTTCCTCTAACTTACGTGTTACGATGTTAATAACGCCTCCCATCGCATTCGAACCATATAAAACCGACGCAGGACCGCGTACCACTTCCACACGTTCGACCAGCATAGACTGGTAAGCATCGGCTAATGGGTGTCCCATCAATCCCATGTATTGCGGATGCCCATCGATAAGCACTAACAACTCAGTAGTAGGACTACCACCCACCCCTCGTAAACTCATACCACCTGCAGCACCTGTTGATACGCCGTATCCCATAATACCACGTCCGGTGGTGAAAAGTCCCGGTACTTGTTCTGTCAATAAAGGGAGTAAAGATTGTTCATAACGTTGGTCAATCTGTTGCCGGTTGACCACGGATATACTCATTGGTAAATGGCGTATATCTGTTTCATTCCGCGTACCAGTCACAACAACTTCGTCCACCGTATAGCTTTTTTTTATCTGGGTGCTATCTCTTAGAGGCTGTGCTTGCACTGCAATAGGCAGTAAGGCACTGATTAACAGGATACAGGCTATTTTTATATTCATATATTCTTACTAATTTTTATATTATGGACTATTATTTTCAAACAGAGAAGCTACAAACCTTAGGCGAGAGAACCAACAATATCTCCCGCAATTGCTCCAATCATGCCATTAATCTTTAACGATTATTTATAATTCATTTGAAATGAGTGCATTATTAATCACAAAAGCATTGTGCAAAATACAAAAAAAACCGGATAATTAATTGTAAATAAAACAATGTTATCTGAATTTATTGAGATAGAGAATCCTTGTTACAAATTATATGAATATTTCATATAATAAAAATAAATAAGTTATATTTGTTTTTTCTAAAACAAATAAGATGAAAAAAGTAATCATTATAGGAGCTACTTCCGGCATTGGATACGAAGTTGCAAAAGGTTATCTGAAACTGGGATGGCATGTGGGCGTAGCCGGCAGACGAAAAGAAGCATTGGAGAAGTTTCGGTCCACTGCACCCGGTCTGGTTGAGATACAGGAGTTGGATGTGACAAAAGAAGATGCGCCTGAGAAGTTACAACTGCTCATCGATAAACTGGGTGGGATGGATCTGTTTCTGCTCAGTTCTGGTGTGGGTAGCCAGAATATTGCATTGAAAGCCGATATTGAGATCAACACGGCAAAGACCAATGTGGGTGGATTTATCCGAATGGTTACAGCTGCCTTTAACTACTTCAGGGAAAAGGGAGGAGGCCATCTGGCAGTGATCAGTTCCATTGCCGGGACAAAAGGGCTGGGTGCTGCCCCGGCCTACTCAGCCACCAAACGTTTTCAGAACTCTTACATCAATGCGCTGGCACAGCTCTCCCACATGGAGAAACTGAATATTACCTTTACTGATATCCGTCCCGGATTTGTTCAGACAGATCTTCTGAAAGACGGCAATTACCCCCTGCTTATGAAACCCGATCATGTTGCAGAACGGATTATCCATGCTCTGAAAAAGAAAAAGCGCATTGCAATGATTGATAACCGATATGCTATTCTAGTGTTTTTCTGGAGAATGATTCCGCTGTGGCTCTGGGAGCGAATGCCTGTAAAGAGCAAATAGGGGTAACATATTATTAAATGGAACCAGGTAAGCTGGACAAAGTAGTAAAACACACAAACAGATATTTTACATTTTTCATGGTATAAAACCAGAATTATTTTATACATTTGCCCCATTATATAACAAACACAAGAATTCAGAAACTTCAATATTAATGACCGGCAAGTAGACTTATGAATAAACGAACACGATTCATCATTTGCTTTTTCCTTTGCTTTTGCTGCACTTCCATCTTTGCACAGACAGAAGATGATAATGTAATTATCACCAGCATGGAGGATGTATTCACCTTTAAACTCAATGACAACAAAGAACCGTTTATTGAGGAAAAATCATCAGCTGCATACGAATGTACCAGAATATCGGAAAAGATAGTTTTAGCTAAGTTCTACGATAATTCCTCAGAAGTAGAAAACGTCCGGATTAAGGGATTGAAAGGGGTAAAACCTGAGTACAGCATGTATCAGGAAGAAGGACTGTTTTATAACGACACTAAAATCTGCACGCTGAATTTACCCTTTACGCTGAAAAACAGAAACGCGGAAGTCTCTTTTAAAAAGATTTTTCACGATCCGCACTATTTCTCAGGAACCTATCTCTCTGAGCCACTGTTTGTGAAAAACAAAACCGTGAAACTGGTTGTTCCCTATTGGATGGACATTGATATTTATGAGAAGAATTTTGGCACAAATGTTAAGAAAGAGGTTATAACTGACGAAAAGGAAAAGACACATACCTACATCTATCACATTGAGAATCAAAAGGCAGAAAAACAGGAACCTTACAGGCCGGGATTTTCCTATATCTACCCACATCTGATAATTGTTTCCAAAACAGCAACCACCGGTAAATCCAGGCAATCCATTTTTGACAATCTAAGCACTCTTTATCAATGGAATCACGGCGCTACCCTTCAAGACAACAGTGATTCAACAATTATCCGTAATAAATTGCAGGAAATAGTCAAAGATTGTAGTACTCCGGAAAGCAAGATCAAAGCGATCTATGCATGGGTACAAGATAATATCCGCTACATTGCCAACGAGTATGGAATCATGGGATTCAAACCGGATGACGCACAGAATGTGCTTCAGAAAAAATATGGTGACTGCAAAGGAATGGCCAATTTACTGAAATCGCTGCTCGTAACAGCCGGTTTCGATGCACGACTTGTCTGGATAGCCACAAATCAGATTGATTTCGACTTCACAGTCCCATTACCAAACTCAAATCACATGATATGTGCTTTGAAGTGGAACAATAAGCTCTATTTCCTTGATCCAACCGTAAAGTATATGCCATTAGGTCAGTATCCACAGTCGATACAAGGAAGAAAAGCCATGATCGAAGACGGGGACAACTATCTGATAGAGAACACTCCTACCGTTTCTCCTGCACAAAACACAGACAGCCTTTCGTGCGAATATACAGTTACCGCCGGTGCACTGAGTGGCAAGGCCGTAAACTCCTTTTACGGGGAATCAAAACAGTTGACTTTATTGCAGATTCATGCTACGGAGAAGGACAGACAGGCCAATGTTATCAGGCAGTTTCTTGAGAAAGGGAAAGTGCAGGACAAAGCCACGGATATTCTCCTTTCCGGAACGGAGTCCCAGTCGGACTGCCTCTCCATTAGTTATCAGGTGGAGCGCAAATCGGCCATACAAGCCTTTCAGGATGAGCTATACATTGATCCGGATGCCATAAAAGATTATGCGGAAATAACTATCGATACCACCAAACGAGAAAATGACTACCTCTTCCCGTTTAAAGATCGCACGGTAAGGCAGTTCACGATTCAGATTCCTCAGGGATATAAGGTTACCGGACTTCCTTCCGGTCAGACATTTAAGAATAGTAACCTTCTTTTTACCGTTTCGTATACTCAGAAGGATAATAAGATTATCTATCGGAAAGAGATAACCTTGTTCGATCCATGGATAAAAAAGAGTCATTTTAAAGAGTGGAATGACCAGATATCTGCTATCAGAAAAGTTTATATGGAACAAATTACTTTAAAAAAACTATAACTATCATACAATGAAACAATTTTCCTGCATTCTTTGGCTGATTCTGGCCCTGTTTATATTTCCGGATATGCTTCATGCTGCCGATGACACCGAACATGACAAACAAGTGAGAGCAGAAGTCTGGGGATGGGATCTGCCCCAATTCAGGAACTATACCGTTCCTGACAAGTACAGGAATGAATCAGCTGTTATCATAGCCAGATACAAACAAGTTGAGGCTAAAAGGCAGAATAAATTAGCAAGCTTCCTGCAAAGTGGTGGCTTCAGCCCCAGTATGTATTACACAGACACCGAGCGATTCCTGGTTAAGATAAATGACAAGGCAGCCCTGAAAGAATTTTCTGAGGTCTCTTTCAGGAAAGAATTGGAAACAAGGGGATTTTATGGTTTCAATAAATTCAGGACGTTGATTGGAGCCCGGATAATAAAACCGGACGGCACCATCCGGGAGGTCGACGTAGCCAATGAGGCTGTGAGCGTTACGGAAGGAAAGAGCAACAAGGAAGCCTATAAGAAGCTGGCTATTCCCGATCTGCAGATAGGCGATATTCTTGATTACTTCATCCATAAAGAAAAGGATCTGGAAAGTGAGAATGTACCTTCGCTGGTTTTTGCTTTCTTTTCCGAATACCCTACCCTCTCCTATTCCGTTCATTGCGAATTCGGAAACAAGCTAACCGTGGAATATCGCTCCATCAACGGAGCTCCGGAGATGAAAACCTCCGTCACAGACGATAAAACCACCATCCTTGATGTGGAAAAGCAGGATATTCTTAAGATTGACAATCTTGAAAACACACGATGGTTATCAGCTTTGCGTGATCTCCCCATGATCCGGATGCAGGTACTGAACAATACCTCAAACCTGATTTACAAGCCGGCGAGTGCACGTAAAAGCGGAGTTTACAGCAACATTCCGTACGAAGACATATTAAACGACACAAAATGTATATTGGCCACTCAGAAATCTCAGATGTTCGGATTGAAAAACATCAATAAAAAGGTGGCAACAGCTATACAGAACTATAAACAACAGTCTCCGGACGCAACTAAGGGAGCACTGGCTATATACATTTATGATGCACTTCGGTTATACTGGCCAGACAATATAAATTACTTTCCGCCTTCACAGTTTATGATCCGGCTGGAGCAACTGCTGAAAGAGAATCAGATAGAATGTAAACTGGGATTTGTAACCAGTAAGAACGGCGCCCGAATGAATGAGGTCACCGATACAGAGGATCTGCACTGTATCGCTACTGCCAATGACAATAAACAACTATTCTTCTTCACCAAAGGTTTTGGTGCGGCGACCGAGATCCCGGCTGGCCTCCAGGGAGAAAAAGCCTCAACCATTGCTGTTACTGGTTATACCAGAAACAAGCCGGTTGGCATTACAGGAGATAGCAGCGAGTATATCATACCGCAAACCACGGCTGACCAAAACAAGAACACCGTAAAAATGCAGGTTGCTTTCTCACAAAGTAATCCGCTTGAACTAGTAGTAAACCGTGAAAACAAATACACCGGCGATCTGAAAAGCGATTTTCAGCGTTTGTTGGTTCTTGATGAAGACTGGAATGCTGTAATGCGCAAGTATCTGCAGATAAACAAGACATTATTAGAGGAAATGGAAGAAGATAAGAATTCACGTAAATACATTGACGAATACAAAGCCTATTTCGACAAAATGCGGAAAGAGCAGAAAGACAACATCAAACAAGAAATTAGTCTCTATCATGATTTTGTACCCAAAGATGTACTCAGTTTTTCAATGGATACCATAGGCATAACACCCGCAAATCCAGACTTTCAATACACCGTAAAATACAGTGTAGAGGGATTGGTAAAGAAAGCAGGAAACAACTTTATGCTTGATGCAGGAAAACTGATAGGAGTCCAATGGGCACCGACAGAACAGGAACGCAACCGTTCGGTAAATGCCATTATGTCTACTCCGCGTACTTATATGTATGAAATACAGGTAGAGATTCCGAAGGAGTATGAGGTGCAGGGGATAGAAAATCTTAATTTCAGGATGGACAATGAATATGGTTCGTTTGCATCCACCGCTTCTATTACCGGTAATATACTCAGAATCTCGGCACAGAAAGTGTATAAAAAATCTTTTGTTCCGGTTTCAGGCTGGTCCGAATTACTGAAAATGGTTGATGAAACAAATAAATTCTATACTCAGTCCGTTATCCTGAAACGGTTACAATAGTAAAGGTAAATGGCTTTTAATATATAATAATTTAAAACAACTAAAATATTAATCTATGAAAAAAGGAATGTTTAAGGCTCTGAGCTGCATCGCTCTTGCAACAATCACAATATCGTGCAAGCAGGCAAAATTTTCTTCGGAAAAGGGTGATGCCCTGGCTTCACACATTGACTCTACAACAAAAGCCGGAGATGATTTCTTTCAGTTTGCCAATGGCAAATGGTTCAAACAAAACCCGATTCCAGCAAGCGAACAAAGTAATGGAATATTCCAGCTTATTCAGGATACCATAAACGCGCAGGTCCGTAATATCTGCGAATCATCGGCTGCCATTCAAAATGCACCGAAGGGTAGTAACAAACAGAAAATAGGCGACTTCTTCTCTACAGGTATGGACAGTATTTCGCTGAATAAAAAAGGTATTAGCGATCTGAAAGGCGATTTCACCAAAATAGATAATATCAGGGATCTGAACGGCATCATCAGGGAAGCATCTTATATCCATACCGTATCATCGTCTCCGTTATTGGGTATGTATGTTACTCAGGACGATAAGAACAGCAGCAAGTACCAGGTATACATTACTCAGGGCGGACTTAGTATGCCAGACCGAAGTTACTATGTGGATACGGATGCAAGTTCCAAAGCTATCCGCGAAAAGTTCGTGACCTATGTGGGTAACATGTTCGGAATCATGGGTTACGACAATTCAAAAGCGAAGCAGGCTGCCGCAAAACTGATGGAAATGGAAACAGCTCTGGCAAAGACATCACGCAAGCGGGAAGACACCCGTGACCCGTTAGCCAACTATAACAAAATGACATTCGCCAAACTGACTGCATTAACACCGAACCTCGATTGGAAGGTTTTTATAAATGGTACCGGACTGACGAAGGTGGATAGCGTGGTTGTTGGCCAGCCTGAATTCCTTACCGCGTTAAACGGCTATCTGAAGAAATACACGATAGACGACTGGAAGAATTACCTCAAATTCCATATATTGAATGGACTGACTGCTTATCTGGACAATAAAACCTACATGGAAAGCTTCAACTTCTATGCTTCTGCCCTGCGTGGTATAAAAGAGCCAAAACCCAGATGGAAGCGTGTTGTGGAACAAACCGACGGGTCACTTGGTGAACTGATTGGTCAGGTATATGTAAACGAGTATTTGCCCAAAGGAACCAAAGAAAAGCTGGAAGAAATAGGGAACGCCATCAAATCGGTTTTTGCACAGCGCATCAAAGCACTCGACTGGATGAGTGCATCTACCAAAGAAAAAGCGCTAAAGAAGCTCAATGCTGTAATTATGAAAGTTGGTTATCCAGAGAAATGGAAAGACCTGAGTGCCATGCAGATTGACCGTTCCTCTTATGTAAAGAATGTGATGAGCGCCAATAAATGGGAATTTAACTACATGATAAGCAAATACGGCAAACCGGTAGACCGAAAAGAATGGGGCATGGAACCGCAAACCTACAATGCGTATTACAATCCGTCGAACAATGAAATCGTGATTCCGGGTTGCAACATCATCGTTCCCGGTTACGAAGGGAAAATGGCCGACGATGCCCTGCTCTACTCCATCATTGGCGGAACCTTCGGACATGAAATTACACATGGTTTCGACGATCAAGGTTGCAAATACAATGAACTTGGCAACCTTAGCAACTGGTGGACCAACGAAGATAGAACCAAGTTTACCCAAAAGACAAAAATGATTGTGAAGCAGTTCAACGATTATGTGGCTGTAGACAATCTTCACATCAACGGTGAACTGACTCAGGGAGAAAACATTGCGGATCTAGGAGGAGTAGTAATGGGATTCGATGCATTCAAGAATACCAGACAATACAAAAACAATGAAATCATTGCCGGTCTGAACCCAAACCAGCGTTTCTTTCTTGGCTACGCACTGGCATGGATGCAGAACATACGTCCTGAAGCCATCTCAAACCAGATAAAGAGCAACGAACACGCTCCCGCCAAATGGAGAGTCCTTGGTCCGCTATCCAATATGCCCGAGTTCTACCAGGCATTCGGAGTGAAAAAAGGCGATAAAATGTGGCGTCCTGAAAATCAGATTGTAAAGATCTGGTAATACTCCATTCTAAAAATAGACTTTATCACCCCGCGAGCTCTTCAGTAGTTTCGCGGGGTGATGCGTTTTAGATTTCATTGAAATCACTTATTCTTTGTTTACTTTAAATCTGATATCCTAAAATAAAAAAAACACGAATGTTAAGAGAACACTCTTACTCTTTTATTGTTCTATTCTAACAGATTCTAAAATTTAGTAAATGATGTAAAGGCTAATGCAATAAAGCAATGATTAGTAGCTCAGAAAACAGTAAATTCCTTAATTCGTTAATTACAGGAAACAGGTTAAAGTGCTTTGAATATATTGGTAACTTACTTAGCAACAATGTAGCTGTTGAGGATATCTATGAAGACCATATCAGAAAAGCTCTCTATGATATCGGGGAGATGTGGGAATATGGCAAAATCAGTGTTGCTTCAGAGCATTTAGCAACTATGATAGTCGAAGCCATACTAAATGAACTGTATTTGAAAGTTATTACAGATAATAAAGTAAATAAAAAAGTTATTGCTGCATGCGGTGAAAATGAGTTTCATCAGGTTGGCATAAAAATGGTCACCCATATTTTTGAAATGAGTGGCTGGGATCCTTTTCTCCTTGGCGCAAATGTGCGAACCACTGATCTGATCAATTTCATAAGTGATGTTAAGCCCGACCTTATTGCTATATCTGTGAGCATGGATTTTTATCTGCCCAACCTGGAAAACATGCTGGAATCTATCAGAGACAAATTTTCTGATCTTCCTGTTATGGTTGGTGGACAAGCCTTCAGACACGGTGGACAGGACATTCTGATGGAGTATAAAAACGTAAGTTATGTCTCTGATTTATATAGAGTTGAACAAATTCTGAAAAAATAATATCCTTAATTAAATCAGTCAAACGATGGAAAAGGAGCATATAAACTTACTGTTTACAAATTGGATAGATGAAATTAAGTCGTCTGTTTTCAATAAAAATTATATCTGCGTGGCACTGTTTTCCACTGACGGAAATCTGGTCTTTGCAAACAAAGCGATGGCTTCTTTCTTTGAAGATGAACCTTGTAAATGTCTGATAAACCCAACTTTCGATAAGCTGGTTAAGATAGAAAGTGACTCTTCGATGGTTTATGAGGGCTTTCTGACATTGGGCGACATTACGACAGATAATGTTAAATCAATCAAGTCGCAGATCTTCATCAAAAACAACGAATTGCTTATTGTGGGTGTTGCAGATGCAAAGAAACTTATCAAGCAATATGAATCAATGTACGATCTGAACCGCGAAACAATCAACCTGCAACGGCAACTGATAAAAGAAAAGCACACTCTTCAGGAGACATTAGATCAGCTGAACGAAGCGAACCTTGAACTGAAAGAAGTTAATGCAACAAAGGATAAGTTCTTTTCCATCATAGCACACGATTTAAGAAATCCGTTTGTCGTATTGTTAGGCTTTTCAGATCTTCTGGCTGAAAATCTGAAAGAGTTCAGTATCAATCAGATCGAAGAACAAATAAAATTAATCAGCCAGACAAGCCATCAAACCTATGAGTTACTGGAAGATATTTTACTATGGTCTAAAACACAATTAGGCAAATTAACTTTTAATCCTCAGAGAATCTATTTTGAAGACCTTTATCAGGCAGTAATTCATAACCTATCTAATCAGATACAAAAAAAGAACATCACTATAAATTTTATTGAGCATGAGAAATCCTTGATCTTTGCAGATCTGAATATGTTTAAAACAATATTGAGAAACTTAATATCAAATGCCATAAAATTTACATACACAAACGGTTGTATTACCGTTTATTGTGAAAAGAAAAACGAAAATCTTATTGTTTCAGTATCTGACAATGGAATTGGGATTAGTCCTGAGAACCAGGCCAGACTCTGGAAATTATCAGAACAATACACAACGAATGGAACAGACGGGGAAGAAGGAACAGGTTTAGGACTTTTTATCTGCAAAGAGTTTGTAGAAAAGCACGGTGGAAAGATATGGCTAGAGAGTGAATTAGGTAAAGGTAGTAACTTTAAATTTACTATTCCTTTGTACAAGAAAGAATATTCTGAAAATACTCCTATTTCCCAGATCGTTAATTCCAGCCTTAACCAGACAATATCAACATAAATTCCTTCGAAATATATATCTTATTTAAAACAGAATAACTACATTTGTGTGATAGATAAAACAGACAATAACTTATATCTAATTAATATGAAACGCACATATGTATTGTTAGTTCTTACGTTTTTTTTCGCAATAACTTATTCACAGGTTATTGATGAAAAATGGGTGAAAGAAAATTACACTAAGAGGGAAGTCATGATTCCCATGAGAGACGGCATTAAACTTTATACTGCAGTTTACGAACCTGTTTCCAAATCAGAAAAACATCCTATTTTGATTATGCGCACTCCTTATGCTGCCGGGCCTTACGGAAAAGAGATAAGCCCTATGCTCTGGAATTCATGGAATGAGTATTCCAAAGAAGGGTATATTCTTGTGGTTCAAGATGTCCGCGGACGATGGATGAGCGAGGGAGATTTTATAAATATCCGCCCGTTTAATCCTGATAAGTCAAGGAAAACAGATGTTGATGAAGCCAGTGATACCTATGACACGGTAGACTGGCTATTGAAAAACGCTGCTCACAACAATGGCAAAGCCGGAGTATCAGGCTGTTCATACCCAGGTTTCTATTCGCTTATGGCTGGATTAAGTAATCACCCTGCCATTAAGGCTGTTTGCCCGCAGGCACCTGTAACCGACTGGTTTATGGGAGATGATGTACACCACAATGGTGCATTGATGCTAAGTGATGCCTTTAATTTTATCTCTTCTGTAGATCGTCCCCGTCCGGTACCTACTACCACTCAACCGGGAGGTGCCACTTATTATACCACAGACGAGTACTCTTTCTTTTTAAAATCCGGAGCAATAAAGAATCTCACCAAAATGCTTGGCGACAGTATAAAATTCTGGAACGATATGATGAAACATCCCGATTACGATGCATGGTGGAAGGCTCGTAATACCCGCAACGGATGTTACAATATTAAACCTGCAGTTCTTGTGGTTGGTGGTTTATTTGATGCTGAAGATGCTTATGGCACATGGGGATTATATAAAGCAATAAAAGAACAGAGTCCCAAAACAAATCTGAATCTGCTTATAGGTCCATGGAGCCACGGCGGATGGGGATACAATACAGATCATCTGGGAAATATCCGATTTGGAAGCTGCACCGCTGTCTGTTTCAAGGAACTCGAAAATCAGTTTTTTAATTATTATCTAAAAGGGAAAGGAGATCTGGAAAAACTTAAAAAAGCAAAAGTATTCTTTTCCGGAGAAAATAAATGGAAGGAATTTGAATCGTGGCCTCCGAAAGAAACAGTGATGACTCCTCTATATTTAGGAGACAAGGGAGATCTGAAGTTTACCCCTCCCGTTATGACAGATTCATATACAGAATATATTTCCGATCCATCGAAACCTGTTCCTTATTCAAACAATATTCAAAGATATCGCGGATATGAGTATATGACAGAAGACCAACGTTTTACAGCACGTCGTCCGGATATTATTTCTTTTGAGACAGAACCGCTTGCTGACGACTTGACACTTGGAGGAGAACTTATCGCCGACTTAAAAGTCACGATCTCAACTACGGATGCAGACTTTGTTGTAAAACTTATCGATGTATTTCCCGATGATTTCTCTTACGATACAAAGATATATGGAAATGGAAATGGAAAGAATTATCTGATGAATGGTTATCAGATGTTAGTTCGCGGAGATGTTATGCGCGGCAAATACCGGAGTAGTTTTGAAAAACCGGAAGCTTTTGTTCCCAATAGCCCCACAACAGTTTCTTTTAAACTAAGCGATATCGCTCATACGTTTAAGAAAGGGCATCGGGTAATGATACAGATTCAAAGTTCATGGTTTCCTCTTGTGGATAGAAATCCACAACAATTCGTGGATATATATCATTGCAATGATTCTGATTATATTAAGTCAACTATTAAAATTCTTCATCAGCAAGATCAGGCATCAAGAATTCTATTACCAATTCTGAAATAAATTCACTACATGTAATTAAAAGATCACATTTCAAAGGATCTGGTTCTACTCTTTACTTTTGAAGTGGAACTTATGGAAGTAAGACACTAGACATAAAAACACAAAAAGAAGAGGTGGTTTCCTGGTTGAAATCACCTCTTCTTTCTTTATGAAATTAATTCAGTTTTACTTCATCCTGTTAATTTCGCTATTCAATTTCATCACATTGTGTACCTGAGTGATCTGCGGTTTGGCTACAGAAAACGGAACTGACTGGCGGATGTCGGCTACCGAAGCTCCAATAAGAGCAGTATATTGTCCGGCATCAATAACCCAGGCTGATTTATCTTCATTAAATGAAGCCAGATCAGAATTTTTAATGGTCAGTGTCAGAGTCTCGCTTTGTCCCGGTGCAAGCAGTTGTGTCTTACCAAAGGCTTTAAGCTCACACAACGGTTTCTTGATTTCTCCCGGAGCAGCCTTCACATAAACCTGAGCAACTTCTTTTCCTGCAACCTTTCCTGTATTGGTTACCTTTACGGAGACTTTCCATTCGTTGCCTGCCTTCTTCACACTTGCATTCCTATAACTGAAAGTAGTATAAGAGAGTCCGAAACCAAACGGATAAGACACCTCTTTGTTATTGGTACTGAAATAGCGATAACCTATCCAGATATCTTCATCGTAGTTGGTATAACCGATATCTTTCTTATTAAGCAGCAACGGGTTCTGTTCATCGTCCCAAGTAAATATACAACCTGCAGGGAAGTTCCGTGATGAAGGATGATCAATATAGTCAACCGGGAAGGTCATTGCCAAATGACCTGAAGGATTAACAGCTCCTTTCAGCACATCGGCTACTGTATTACCGCCTTCCTGACCAGCCTGCCAGGCTAGAAGAATAGCATCGGGAAGATGTTTCCAGGAAGCAGTTTCAATAACACCACCTATATTAAGGATAACCACAACCTTCTTTCCTTTGGCATGGAAAGCACGGGTAACGCCATTAAGCAATGCACGTTCTGACTGGTTCAGTTCAAAATCACCATTGAGGCCACGGTCGTTGCCCTCACCAGAATTGCGACCGAAGGTAATAATGGCAATATCTGATTTCTCCGCATATATATTCAGAAAGAGTTCGTCAAACGAGGTCTCTTCAGGGCGTAACGGTCCCAGGAACCAACTGCGTGAATTATTAAGATCCTGAAGTTTCTCATCCTGGTAAGTTTTATATTTCTCGCACACGGCTTTGATTTTAGGCTGAATACCAAAACCCGCGTTCTGTAACCCCTGCTGCAAATCGACTACATAAGCCTTATTTACATCTCCGGAACCAGTACCACCTGCAATGAAATTGTAAGAAGTGTTTCCGAAAAGAGCAATGTTCTGCAAACCTGCGGCAATAGGCAGAGCAGCATTATCATTCTTCAGAAGCACCATTCCTTCGGCAGCAGAGCTGCGGGTAATAGCTGCATGAGCTTTCAGATCAGGTTTGTTACTATACTTGTATTGTCTGAATCGGGGAGTAAGCATGATGTAGTGCAGCATGCGTTTTACACAGACATCAACATCGGCTTCAGAAAGTTCTCCACTCTTCACCTTACTGACAATGGTATTTGCCTGTTCTATCTGTCCTGGCATCATCAGGTCATTACCGGCATGCACCTGAGCTACAGTGTTGCGCTCTCCGGTCCAGTCGGTCATCACAAGACCTTTGAAACCCCATTCATCGCGCAGGATGGTAGTGAGTAATTCGTAATTTTCCTGGGTATAAGAACCATTGATGCGATTGTATGATGACATTATGGTCCAGGGCTGTGCTTCCTTGACAGCAATTTCAAAACCTTTCAGATAGATTTCGCGCAATGCTCGCTGAGTGATGCGGGCATCGTTCTTGGTACGGAGAGTTTCCTGATTGTTGCCTGCAAAATGCTTGATAGAGGTACCCACACCTTGCGACTGCACACCGCTGACCATTGCTGCAGCCATTTTACCGGTAATCAGCGGATCTTCGGAATAATACTCAAAGTTACGACCACAAAGGGGATTGCGGTGGGTATTCATACCCGGTCCGAGAAGTACATCGCAACCGTACTCAAGCACTTCATTACCCATGGCCTTACCCACACTTTTCACCAGGTCTGTATTCCAGGTGGAGGCGAGCAGGGTAGCAATAGGGAAACCGGTACAATAATAAGTAGCATTGTCGTTATCACGCTTGGGAGAGATACGTACTCCAGCCGGACCATCGGACACTACGGTTGCCGGGATACCCAGACGAGGGAAAGGGACTGTGGTTCCGGCAGCTCCGGAAACCAGATTCAATGTGTTGCCCACCGTTGCTCCTACGCCACTGAAGTTTGCCATAGAAGCGCCAACCAATAACTGTGCTTTTTCTTCGAGTGTCATGGCCTTCACTACTTCGTCAATACTATTCACTCCCAGCTTGGCTGAGGGTTGTGCCTGTGCGGTTAAACTACAGGCCAGAAAAAATAAAAAAGATATCTTTTTCATTGTTCACTGTTTATTTATTAGATTTAAGAATTACAGTGTACAATATTACATTTTTTTTTAATAACTACGTAGAAAAAAAATAATTATTTCTGTTTTTCTGTCAAATATTTCCAGAAACGAACAGGCAAATGCTGTTTGTGAAGTTTAGGATTGAGACGTTCTTTGATGGCGATTGATTTAAAGTATTCCTTCCATAACTGCTGAAAGAGCTTTTCGTCCTGCACCATCAGGTCGTCACTTAATATGCCCGAAAGAAGATGAGATTCCTTGTCCTCAAAACGCACTTCAGTTACCGTGGAAAGATCATAATAATAACCATACTCCCGCTTAAGATCATAGACAAGCCATTTCTGGTCGGCAAAACGATCCTGAAAGTGGCTCACAACTAATGATAACACATTATACATAGGCTCTATAGCAGCAAAGAAAGTTCCGTCCGCTGCTTTCTGAAAACGGAGAAACTGAAGTACTCTTTCTCTTTCATTAGCTACTTTTTTGCATATTTTTGTTACCTCTAACACATCTGTATCACCAAAATTAAGTTCAATGGAGCCAAGTGCATCAATGGCTTTGCGTATATAACGAAAAAGAAGTATATCTATCTCGGGAAGTTCGGAAAGCCAGCATGCCGTAAGACACGAAAGTGCCGTGGACGAAAGTTTCTTTTGCAGTCCTTTCCATACACGTTCAGCTTTCTCTTTATCCGTACAGATTGTGAGGGCCTCATCGCAAAACAACGGTAACGGTTCTCCTTCTGCCCGTAATGCTTCCGGAAATGTTTTGCGAAAATAGGCATCGAAAACAGCCGTCAGCAATCCTTCAAAGGTTTTATCGTAAATGAAGGCTATCATTTTCTTCTTCTTTAAATGGTAATATCAATTGTCTGTCGTCCACCTTTCTGCCGGACTTAACTGTGAGCAGACGACGCACGGTATCAGGATTCATGTCATTTACAGAACGCATTGTAAGTTCATTGCAAGTAATAAAATATTGCGCTTTCTTCATTACTACACCTATCTTTTTCAGCTGATATGTTCCCAAACGGGAAAATTGTCGGGAAGCAACAATCAGCTTGGCAGATTTTACTCCGATTCCAGGCACACGAAGAATCATTTCATAGTCAGCCTTGTTGATATCTACTGGAAAAGATTCGGGATGGCGCAGGGCCCATGATAGTTTAGGATCAATCTCCAGATCCAGATCGGGATATGCGTCATTCACAATCTCGTCTACCTTGAACTGATAGAACCGAAGGAGCCAGTCGGCCTGATATAGACGATTTTCCCTAACCAAGGGGGGCTGTTTAAGTGCCGGCAGACGTTTGTCGTACTCATTTACAGAAACATAGCCTGAATAGTAGACTCTCTTCATACTGGGACGATTATAAAGGGAAGACGACAAATAGAGTATATCTTTATCTGTATCGGCTGTTGCTCCCACAATCATCTGCGTACTTTGTCCGGCCGGAGCAAAGCGGGGAGCATAACGAAATTTCTTTCGTTCTTCAACATTCTCCAGAACTCCTTGCTGAATGTACTGCATTGGTTTAAATACACTTTGGAAATCTTTCTCAGGGGCCAGTCGTTGCAGGCTTTTCTCGTTCGGTATCTCGATATTCACACTGAGCCTGTCGGCATACAAACCGGCTTCATTGACCAGTTCCTGACTTGCTCCGGGAATACTCTTGAGATGAATATATCCGTTAAAGCGATGTACCAAACGCAAATCTTTTGCTACCCTGACCAGCCGTTCCATGGTATAATCCGGATTACGAACTACCCCTGAACTCAGAAACAGCCCTTCAATGTAATTTCTACGATAAAACTCGATGGTAAGATTTACTAGTTCCGAAACCGAAAATGTAGCTCGTCTCAGATCATTGCTTCGGCGATTAATGCAATACGCACAATCGTAAATACAATAATTGGTCAGCATAATTTTCAGAAGCGAAATACACCGCCCATCCTCGGCAAAGCTGTGGCAGATGCCCCACCCAGCAGCACTTCCTATCCCACCTTTTGTATTAGAGCGGGTAGTTCCGCTTGAAGAGCAGGAAACATCATACTTTGCCGATTCAGCAAGTATTTTTAGCTTTTCGAGAACATTCTCATCCATATAAATTAAGTGGGGGTTTACTCTGCAAAGATAAGTATATTAGATATAGGAGAATGCTGATTCATTGAAAAAAAACGTTATAGGTAGTTCAACCACATCCGGGCAACTAGTACATATTGAATTCACAACTTTCACATCCAGTTCAGTTGTAACGGCTGTTGGTAATGTGTCAACCGGAAAATAACCCCGTACTGAAAATTGTTCCGTACAGGGTTCTCTTTTTATTTAGGTTCGAAATCAAGAGAAATGGAGTTTACACAATGGCGGATGTTCTTTGGAGTAAAGCCTTCTCCTTTAAATACATGCCCGAGATGTCCGCCGCATTTGGCACAAACTATTTCTGTACGCCTGCCGTCAGCATCGGGTATTTTTTTTACCGCACCGGGTATTTCATCGTCAAAACTTGGCCACCCGCAACCGGAATCAAATTTATCTTCTGAACGATACAGTGCAGCACCACATTGTTTGCAATAATAGGTTCCTTTCTCGTGATTATCATAATAAGTGCCGGTAAAAGGTCGTTCGGTCCCTTTATTGATAATAACAGCTTTTTCCTCAGGAGTCAATGTTCTCATTTTTATTGTTGTTTGATTTATTTCTTCTTTTTGTTTTACCCAAATTAGCTTTGAGACATCATATCCCCGCTGTCGCGCTTTATCAAGAATCAGTTCCAGAGTTTCCGACGGAAGTTGGGGCGTACGACTAAGAATCCAAAGATACTTATCCGAACTACTGCCTATTAAAACATACTTATAATCTTTATCCAGTTCCATCACATAATAGTCCCCATAGAACCAAAGAAAGAAAGACACTTTCAGCTTACCCGGTTCTGCCAGATTGGGAAGTTTGGCTTTTCCTTTGGCTGTTTTATATTTACCGTTAAAATCGTTTTTGTAACCGCTGTTCAGTACCTGAATTTTGCCATCCGGCAAAAGAGTATATTCTGCCGTACAACCTACCAAACCTCTTTCAAAACGATGATCGAACCGAGCTATCTCATACCACATGCCCATGTATCTTTTTATATCCAATGATTTTACGGTCTCAGTATTTATCTGTTTATCCGTGGTTTGTGCACAAGCAGACAATAAAGGAACAGACATGGATAATAAAAGGGATAATATTGTTTTCATATTACTTACTGTTTTTGATTATAGAAACAGATAAAGTATCTATAATGTTTTAAAAACGTTATTAACGCAATGTATAAAAAACATTAGATAAATTAATTACCTTTGTTACAAAGACTTTAATATAAGATTATGAGCAAAAAAGAAAAGCCCATTGTGGCATTAATCTACGATTTCGACGGTACCCTCTCGCCGGGAAACATGCAGGAGTATGCTTTTATTCAGGCAATAGGCAAGAATAAGGATGAATTCTGGAAAGAAAATAAAGAACTAGCTGAATCGCAGGATGCCGATCAGATTCTGACTTATATGCTTTTAATGCTTCAGAAAGCACAGGCAAATGGCATTTCACTGAAGAAAGAGAGCTTCAAGAAGTTCGGAGAATCTGTTGAACTGTTCAATGGTGTGGAGAAGTGGTTTGATCGTATCAATGAATATGGGAAAAAGAAAGGAGTAACCATAGAGCACTATATCAATTCTTCGGGGCTCAAAGAGATGATTGAAGGTACCAAAGTTGGAAAAAAGTTTAATCAGATATTTGCTTCTTCTTATCTATATACCGTGGACGGTATTGCTCAGTGGCCTGCAATTGCTGTAAACTTCACCAACAAGACTCAGTTCCTTTTTAAAATAAACAAGGGCATCACAAGTGCGAACGATACAAAGAAGATCAATGAGTTTATCAATGAATCGGACCGGCGCATTCCTTTCAATCACATGATTTATTTCGGAGACGGAGCTACTGATATTCCTTGCATGAAACTGGTAAAACAGCAAGGTGGTCATTCCATTGCTGTATATCCTCCGAGAAAGAATAAGGAAGTGGCTGAAAAACTGATTACTGAAAACCGGGTTAACTTTGTATGCCCTGCTGATTACTCTGAAGACAAAGAAATAGATGTTGTTGTAAAAACTATCATCGACAAAATTAAAGCCGATTCAGATTTCAATGAACTGATGAAACTGCACAAAGAAAAAGCCGGAAAAACACAAAATAAGTAAGCCAGAAAAACGCTTATTTACACGCCCTCTGATTTTGCCTGGAATACACTGATTATCTAACAGTTAAATACAAAAAAAAAAAATACCTGGATAAAAACTTCTAAGAATAAATGGTTCATTTTTGGCAGCAACTTTCACAATTTTCTTTCTATTGTTTACTAATTCAACTATTAAATAATCATTAATATATTAGTTATTAGATTCTTAAGATAAAAGTTATATCCCAATAAATTTATGGGGTTGCTTTTATAAATTGTTCGTTATAAATATTTAAACAACTGATTATCAGCAATGTTATTTTCACCGAAAACACCCGATTATGTTTTTTGAAAATTATTAGGAGTTTCGTTCAGGCTTATTTTCCTAAGATTTTTATTTATTGGAGTTTGAATTTTATTTATTGCTGAATGAATAAGAATTTGACGACCTATTAATAGCCCTATTAGAATCAACAAAACTAAAAAGCATACGATTTGTTTTATGTAGTTTCACAGTGTATTGCTCTTGCTTTAAATGTTTATAATCTGATTTCTTTTGGAATTTAGCATATAGTCAATTGATTATGACGTAAAAAACCGTCTCAACCAGTATAATTGAAACGGTTTTTTTATTAAGTATTGAATTTAAAATATTGATTTAAAGGAATATCAGAATCATTTTTCAAAGATTACAGAATCAATAATATGCTTTTGATCCGTGTTCAAATACATCAATACCACCTTCACTTGTTTCACCGTGAGGTTCGATACGTAATTTCCATGGATATGGTAATTTGGCAACAATCAGCATCACTACCATTGCAACAGCGAATGTGACTATCGTTACAATTGCACTACCTACCGCTTGTGCTTCGAGTACACTTAATCCTCCGCCATAAAACAGACCAGTTACAGGAGCTGTATTGTCGGCTCCCATCGCTCCGGTTGCGCCAAATTGCCCCGTTGCAAATAAACCAAGAGATAATGTTCCCCAAATACCGTTTAAACCATGAACTGAAACAGCACCAACAGGATCATCAATACGAAGATATTCTAAAAGATAAATGCCTCCGAATACTACAAAACCAGCTACAAGCCCAATTATTGCCGAGCCAAACGGTGAAACCCAATAGCAAGGACATGTAATTGCAACCAATCCACCAAGTAATCCGTTCACCGAGAAACTTGTATCAAACTTACCTTTTGTAAGTCCGAAAAAGTAAGCTAATATCATGGCTCCAAAAGTACCTGTACAAGCTGCAATTGTTGTATTGGCAGCAACGCGGCCGATTCCATCATAATCCATTGCTGAAAGTGTACTTCCCGGGTTAAAGCCGTACCAGCCAAACCAAAGTAGAAAGGCTCCGAGAGTTGCCAATGGTAAACTATGAGGAGCTGGCAATCCACCTTTATCTTTGTCATCGCGCAAAAACACACGACCGATACGGGGACCAAGAACAATTGCACCGGCTAATGAAATAACACCACCAATTGTATGAACCACTGTTGAACCAGCGAAGTCACGGAAACATTGTCCTAAAGTAGGCAAAAAATGGCCAGGAGTTCCCATTAATGCTAAAAATCCGTCAGGTCCCCAGGCCCAGTGACCAATAACAGGATAAATAAAACCGGTAACACAAATACTGTAGAGAATATCACCTTTGAAACTGGTACGTCCGATCATTGCACCGGAAGTAATGGTTGATGCGGTGTCGGCAAAGGCAAATTGGAAAATCCAGTGTGCTAAAATTGCAATACCTGTCGTTCCATAAGTTGCAGGCATTCCTTGAAGGAAGAACCAGTGGTATCCTATAAATCCGTTACCGCTACTAAACATGAATGCATATCCGATAGCCCAGAAAAAGACTCCACAAATGGCTGTATCCAAAATACATTCAATTAAAACATTGACAGTTTCCCTTTTTCTGGCAAAACCAGCTTCCAGCATAACGAAACCTGCTTGCATACCAAACACCAGTGCTGCTGCAACAAGCACCCAAGCCGTGTTTAAAGAATTTATTACGGCAGTTTCATGTGCAGTATAAACTTCAGCAGCATTGGCTGATAACCCAATTAACCCGGGAAGCATTATCATGGCTGCTATTACCATACCCATACCTATTATCTTCCCTGAAAAAATAGCAAAAAACAGTTTTATCTTTTCAGACCGACTCATTGTCACTCTTAGACTAAATGACGTCTCTTTTCTAAGTATTTTACTTAATATCATAGTTCATTTTTTAAATTAATAGAATTTTGTCGCTAAATGAATCTTTTAAATATTTTACTTTGAGTATAATGATTCATCTCCACTTTCACGTGTACGGATTCTCCAGGATTCTTCAATTGGGGAAACAAATATTTTACCATCTCCTATTTGTCCCGTATAGGCAACATCGAGTAAACAATCAACTGTTTTTCTGACATTTTCGTCACGAACCACAATCGTTAATAATCTGCGGGGGATTAATGCAGTGCTGCCATGTTCTCCACGATAAGTACGCTGGAGATTCTTTTCATTTCCAACACCTGTAGCTTCCCAAAACGAGAAAAATTCAATTCCAATTTTGTTAAGGGCATCCTTTACTTCTTCAAATTTTGAAGTACGAATAATTGCTTCAATCTTTTTCATATTACATTATTTTTAAAAACTTATACCAAATACCATGTAAGCTTTTTGTGATTCCGGGTTAACAGCTATTTTTGCAAAAGCAGGAAAACTAAATGAATCCGTAACTTTTACAGTTTTTTTTGCTGTTAATCCTATATTCACTATTGCTAATTTATCTGTTTTTGTAGTGTATGCACCATCCCAAGGGGTACAACCTATTTCTGCTTTCATGTCCAAACCGCCCAATGTAAAAGGAGCTGCAGCCTCAATGTAAGAAGAATAGGCTCGCTTTCCGTCTTTCTTTTTATAGTAGTCCTGTCCCGCAAAGTTGGTGTACCAGTTAAGGGAAAACAAACCAAAATTGTACCCAATATTTCCTTCGAAGACGTGTGAACTTTCAGCTGAATGTGCTCCATAACTGAAATATTTTGCATTTGCTTCACTGCTTCCTGGGGTCTTATTGAAAGAATAGTCGGTAACTCCGATGTTTACTTTTCCAATTGTGTACGCAGCAGTAAGATCAAACTCTTTCGTATCCTTCTCATCCAGTCCCACATTGCCCCATGCTGATAGTGCAAAATTACCCTTGGTAATACCTAAACTTGGCTGTACGCTGATTCCTCCAAGATCTTCACCTCTCCAGTAGTAACCACTTACAACATCTGCTCCTACTGTTACTTTTGTGTCATTTTGTGCATTTATAACTGCAGGAAATAGAAGAGTAACACAGCTTACAATCATTGCTAAATTTTTCTTACGTTTTTTCATTATTCTTTAGAATTTATAGTTTGTAAAATTACATATTTATTTCTTCTGAAAAATCAAGATCAAGCTTATGATATCCAAGTCATTTTTTAATATTACATTTTGATACCAATTTACATGATTTGATTATCGTATTCATTTTTATTTTCACAAAGAAAGATCATTTTGATATATCATCAAAGCTTTTAGCTTACAAAATAACATTCATAATACCCCAACTATTCATTTTAATTTAAAATAGATAGATATATAACCAAATTGTTACTCTTTAGACTGTTTATCTGACAAAATAAAAGTTACAATTCTGATTCAATAAAATTATTGGAAACTAAAAACAGATCGTATAAAATAAATTGAGCTAATCTATTAGTATATTAGATCAATAATATCACTGGGACATGCAAAACAAGACTGAGCATAAGGTCGCTCATGCAGTCACTCTCGCTGTAAGCGATTAACAAGGAAGTTGCAAAACTGGCCTGAATAAGACTGATTTATTAAAAGGATTAAGGACGTTGGATGTATATTCTCTATATATATTCCTAAATTCAAGTGTTAAATGCAACTGATGGAATTTTAGATTGAATATTTTTTCAGAGAAGGGGAAAATGTTTTTCTTCCCCCCTTTCTCTGATGGGATAAAATAATTATCTTGTTCCCTCAATCTCCTACAAAATCAGTTACAAGATGAAACATTTAACCCAAGAACAAAGATATGAAATTTCTGCATATCTTCACAGTGGAAAAAGTAAAAGTGAGATAGCCTCTCTTGTAAAGGTTCATAAAAGTACCATAGGCCGTGAAATCATTCGTAATTCTTATGGCTCCTGGCATCAGTACATGCCCCGTGAAGCTCAAAAGAAAGCTGACTTAAGAAAGAAATGTCGCCCTGGGAAAGTAGTCTTTACCCAAGAAATGAAGGCTCTTGCAAAGGATCTGCTAATAGAATTTAATTATAGTCCGGAACAGATATCAGGTCGGTGCAAATTACAGTCGATTCCCATGGTTTCTCATGAAATACTTTATCAATGGATCTGGAAAGATAAACGTCAGAAAGGACGCCTTTATAAATATTTGCGCCGAAGAGGGCGAAAAAACAAAAAACGCGGCTCTGAATATAATAGTAGAGGGATACTTAAAAATCGCAGAACTATTGATCAAAGACCTGCCATTGTAGAGGAACGCAAAAGGTTTGGTGATTTTGAAATAGATTCTATAATTGGAAAGAATAAAAAGAGTGCACTAATGACCATTAATGATAGGCTTACCGGACGCTTATGGATACGCAAACTTAAGGGGCGTGATCCAAAATCAATGGCAGATACGGCTATTAAATGTTTAACATCATTTAAAGGGAAAATCTTCACTATAACCTCGGATAATGGGTTTGAGTTTGCTTTTCATAAAAAAATAGAAACAAAATTGAGAATTAATTTCTATTTTGCCAAACCCTATCATTCTTGGGAAAGAGGAGCAAATGAAAATATAAATGGATTAGTCAGGCAATACTTTCCTAAGGGGACAGACTTTAGTGAAGTAACTGAAAAACAGGTAGAAATAGTAGAAAATTTAATTAATTCAAGACCGAGAAAAAGGTTGGGATATTATACCCCAATGGAGTTTATTAATACATTAAAAAAACATAGGAGAGAGTTGCGTTTATAACTTGAATTCGGCATTTATACCCCTACGATTTTTACCTGGCAGACATTGATTATTAGATAGTTATCATTGAAAAAATAAAATATCTGGACAAATAATTCAGTTATAAATTGCTTTTTTTTGGCAGTGTTTTTTGCATTCTGTCGCCTGTTGTCCGTTGTATTTATGATTGCAATCATCATTAAACTACTTTTTATAAGGCATTTAAAATAAATATCTGTTATAATTATTTAGTGGGTGTGCTTTTATAAATTGATAATTCATTGTCATTGCAAACTAATGTCTATATGTTCTGAAATCCTTTACTAGAAGGACTTAAACGTTTTGACACATTTTGAAAACGTCAAGGCTTATTCTTCAATATCCCTTAAGGCTTTCAATGGAACTATTCGGCATATTTTCTTAATCGCTTTTTAGAAAAATAATTGGTGAATAAATCTAAGCGATATACCAATTATTTTTATTTATTGGAGAATAAAATCAAATAATTCAGCAATTATCCGTTTTTTTTCAGAATACAAACAAGTATAAAGGGATTCCACGGAAACAACATCAAAATAATCAGGGATTCCTAACGGGAGAAGCAGAGACAGTAAGGATTGTCTTTCTTCTTTTTTCAAAACGCAAAAATAAACTCTAAATTAGTATTCCTCAGGAATATTGACTGAGCCCTGATCACCCCTGGGCGGAAGCACAATTATTACTGTTAAGAGTCAAGTAAAACCACAAATACACAACTCCAAAATTAAAGCCATCTGATTGATGGTGGACTTTCTTGTAATTTTACTTTTTATGAGATACAAATGCTTTTATACCAATTACTCTATTTGATTAACCTTTCCCATCCTCCCTTTGATTATTGACCAGCTATCTGTAATAAGAAAACTTTCCTCCATTTCATTAATCATCTCAGAAAACTTTGAAAAAGGGATAGAAAAAGTAAGCAGATCACTTTTTACAAATTTACGGGCCGATGGATCAAAGAGTCCAAGTACAGCTCTCTTTGTTCCATTAAGTTCTTCCTGATAAGGATGATAAACTATTGAGGCGCAACCAGCTCCAAAAGGAGTAATCACAGCATCAGATGCAGCACTATTAAAACAGGTCAGCGTAAATAAGCCTGAAATAACATCTGGAGTGGCAAAAAAGATAACCGCCTGCGGGGCATCCTCTTCATTGAGTCTATCCCAACGTTTGAATATAATATTTTTTTTCACAGAAATAAAAGGCAGGTGTTTCATACACTCGGTCACTAGTTCCGGCGTGCGCTTATAACGTTCACCCTCACCAGCCTCATCATGAGACAGGAAGCATTCAAATCCAGGGAACAAAGTATGAAAAAATCCCAGATAACGCTTTCCTCCACGGCAATTAACTGATTCATTCTGCATACACACTGAGTCTCCTCTTCTGACCTTTGTCAGCTGAGCAAATATACAGTGGTGTCCCTCAAAGAGCTTTTCTTTTTCAATTCCCATTGTATCATCTGAATACTGAAATGTTATAGGTAACTCTGCATTGGGAAAATATTTTTGCCAATGTGATATAAACTTATCTCTTAATTCTTTGTCCATAGTGTCTTCAAAATTAATTTTTCAGTCAACTAAATTCACATATCTTTTTAACCACTTATAAATGATTTATGTTCGCAAGATAACATGTATTTTTTGTTTATTAGCCATTATTGCATAAAGCACTCTTTTGTTTTCAATACTGATTAATACATGCCAAAAAGGCACCTCTTCACAGAGATGCCTTTTATCAAAAAGCAATAATTTACCTTAAATGTACCAACAACCTATTAATTTTTATTCTTCTTCATCATAAGCTATTTCTCCGTGTTGAGAAATATCAAGACCTACTGATTCTTCTTCTTTTGTCACTCTAAGTCCTATTGTCTTATTTACAATATAGAATAAGATAATAGTAAGTACAGCGCTATATACTATTGTAGCCAATGTTACTAAAATCTGTACCCATAGTTGATGCCAGTTACCATACAAAGCACCTTGTGCACCACCGTCACCTGTAACTACACGGGTAGCAAATACACCTGTAAGGATAGAACCAATAATACCACCAACACCATGTACGCCGAATGCATCAAGTGTATCATCATATTTTAATTTTGGTTTCACATAAGCAACCATTATAAAACAGATTATAGGAGTGATCAATCCAATAAAGAATGCTCCAAGGACATCACAGCTTCCTGCCGCAGGAGTAATTGCAACAAGACCACCTACAGCACCGGTGCAAAAACCAACAACTGTTGGCTTCTTATTTATGGTCCATTCTAAAGTCATCCATACAATTGCAGAAACACATGCAGCAAAGTGAGTTACAAGGAAAGCATTGGCAGCTAAGCCATCTGCCGCCAATCCGCTTCCAGCATTAAACCCAATCCAACCTAACCATAAAAGAGCTGTACCAATGAATACAAAAGGAGTACTATTTGGAGTCAGTACAGATTCTCTTGCTTTATATCCTTTTCTGCAACCTAGCATAATCGCCATTACAAGAGCAGAAATACCTGCGTTAATATGAACTACAGTCCCACCGGCAAAGTCTAAAGCTCCCATCTTTTGCATCCATCCACCGCCCCATACCCAGTGGGCCATAGGGTTGTAAACAATAACTGACCAAAGAATTGCAAATACCAGAAAGCCTTTGAACTTAATTCTTTCAGCAAATGCACCAATGATAAGCGCCGGAGTAATCACAGCGAACATACATTGATACAAAGCAAACAATGTCTCAGGAATATTTCCTATTGTTAATGACTTAATAGAAATGCCGTGCAAAAACACTTTATCAAATCCACCTATAATAAAACTTAACGGATTACCTGATACCGCAAAACTAGTGCCAAATACCCAACTATATCCAAATGCAATCCAGATAATACTTATTACACCTGTAAGAATAAGGCATTGCATCAAAACGCTAAGTATATTCTTTTTCCGTACCAGTCCACCATAAAAAAGAGCTAACCCCGGAATAGTCATTAACAATACCAGAATGGTTGCAACCATCATCCAGGCAGTATTTCCCGAGTCTAAAGTAGCTACAGCTTTTGTAGCAACTACAGGTGAAGCAGTAGCGGCCACTGCTTGTGCAGCCATTGTTGTATCTGCCACAGCAGTGGTTACTGAATCCTGCGCAATTGCAGATGAATGAACACCTAAAAACAATAAAAGAAAAAATACTATATATTTAACTAACCTTCGTTTCATAATATTATCTGTTTAAATCCTTAACCTACCTATAACTTATTTCCTTATTTCTTATCTTTGTCATACAGAGATTCGTCTCCTCTATCTCCGGTACGTATACGTATTGACTCATCAATACTTGAAATAAAGATTCTTCCATCACCGCTTTCTCCAGTAAAAGCAGCTTTCAATATGGCATCAATTGATTTATCCAGATTAATATTTCTGACTACAAATGAAATGCAGATACGATCAATTGCACTGATATCATATGCTACACCTCTAAATATAAGACCTTGGCGGGCATTACCCTGACCTTTTACATCCCACCATGATAAGAATTCGATATCGGCCTCACGTAATGCCTTACGTACATCACTGAATTTTGCCTTACGAATAATTGCTTCAATTTTCTTCATAACTATTAATTTTGTTGATTCATATTATTTTAAGTCTAGAAACAAAATATGCTCATTCCACCCAGATTCTGGCCACGCCAGTAAATACCACTCACAAGATCGGCTCCTGAATTAACCACCACTTTATCCTGAGCCATTATCTTAGACGGAAAGAGCAAAGGAGTTGCAACCACAAACAGACATAAACGTTTCTTCATTGTTCTTTTCATTGCGTTTTCATTTTTTAGTTAGAATTATTGTGGAAGTCTAGTTGCGCGCTTTAACTATCTTCTGGATTCACTCAACCTATTCAATCTCTGATACTTGTGAGCGATATCCTTTTGCCATATTATTCATGGCACTTTCAATTATTATGTTAGCTAATATTATTTAATAATATCATTTTGAATACAAAAAAACCATTTATAATTTCTTTTTGATTTTATTTTCTGCAAATATATGATATTATGTATATACGTATGGCAATTTAGCTTTCATTTATATATTTATTATTCCACAAATAATAAATTGCAATTATTATACGCCGTTTTAGAATCATATTATCATATTTTGCATACTATTTAAATCAAAATAAAACATATTAATATAATTCAATATACACAATGATTATATTCGTTCTTTTATAAAGAATATATTATAGCTCTTGAGTCAGAACATCCTGACACAGCATCTAAAAAGCGTATTAATATAACTATTTATATATCAGTTAATTATCCAGCCAAACCTTACTTATAATCAGGGAGAAGCACTTCTTGTCCGTAAAGAAGCGAAAAGAACAACAAAAAGTTGCGGAATGGAAAGCTAACGATCAGTCACTTCTAAAGCAAACAATCAAAAAAAGCTCCTTTTTGAAAAGTGCTAATAAAAAATAGCCAAAAACAATCTTCCAATTTTGCAATATGAAAATAAAAAACGACCTTTGCTCGGTTTTCATCTAATCCCTTGACTATTATTTAATTTTAATCCTTGATATTACATGGACAATAACAAACAACTGAGCGCATTTCATAAGACAATAGTCGGCGTTCAATTTCTTTTTGTGGCATTCGGAGCTACAGTGTTAGTTCCACTGCTGGTAGGGCTCGACCCCTCAACAGCACTTTGCACAGCAGGAATAGGCACTTTAATCTTTCATTTAGTCACGAAAGGTAAAGTACCTATTTTTTTAGGGAGCAGCTTTGCCTTTATCGCACCAATCATTAAAGCTACAGAACTATACGGATTAGCCGGAACACTTTCCGGACTGGTTGCGGTTGGTTTAGTTTACGGCTTAATGAGTGCAGTAATAGCCTGGAGAGGCACAAGTTTTATTCGCACTCTCTTTCCTCCTGTGGTTATTGGTCCTGTAATTATCCTGATTGGTATCTCGCTATGTAGTTCAGGTGTAAATATGGCAAAAGAGAACTGGGTACTTGCAATAAGTTCACTGGCTACAGCCGTACTGGTTACACTCCTTGGAAAAGGATTATTAAAATTGATTCCTATCTTTTGCGGAATCGTAGTTGGATTTGTTATTGCATTAATCTTCTACGGTTTGGATTTCACTTTGGTGATCAACGCTCCCTGGTTTGCCCTTCCTAAATTTGTTACTCCAGTGTTTTCCTGGGAAGCAATCCTGTTTATGGCACCAGTTGCCATTGCACCTATCATTGAACACATTGGTAATATCTATGCTGTAAATGACGTGGCCGGAAAAGATTTCGTAAAAGATCCGGGATTACATAGAACAATGCTTGGAGACGGACTGGCTTGCATAGTAGCAGGAACATTAGGAGGACCTCCAGTAACAACCTATTCAGAAGTGATTGGCGCTATGTCTCTGACTAAAATTACAAGTCCGGCAGTTATTCGAATTGCAGCAATTACAGGTATTGTATTCTCTCTGATTGGAAAAATCAGCGCATTATTGAAAACTATTCCAAATGCTGTACTGGGAGGAATCATGATGCTATTGTTTGGTATGATCGCTTCTGTGGGTATTAATAATTTAATTCAGTCAAGAACTAATTTAAGTGATCCCCGTAACATCATTATCGTATCGCTGACCTTAACTTTTGGTATCGGTGGAGCAGTTTTCCAATTTGGAAACTTTTCCATGACAGGCATTGGATTGGCAGCTGTACTGGGGGTAATACTAAATCTGATACTTCCCAAAGAAAGAAAACAAGAAGAAGCCGCAAAATAATCTTTTCTAAGGAATAAATCGTATCTTTGTAGCCCCGCAATTGCGTGGGCTACATTCTTAAAATAAGAAACAATTCAGATTATGAGCACAGATATAGAGAAAGTTCTTACAGACGGTATCGTTTTTAAAAAAGGAAAAGACACTTCTCCCTATAAAAAAGCGGAGCCCAAGAAAGTAAAGTCAAAAGCAAAAAAAACGACTTATGCCAAGGGTACTCATGGCTCGGGGGCGGCTAAAATGAAGGCTGAATTCAGAAGAAAAAGAGCTGCTAGAAATAAATAAGAGGGGGCACATCTTGCATATCTAAAATATTGCATTACCTTTGCACTCGCAAACACGGAAGTAGCTCAGTTGGTAGAGCACCGGTCTCCAAAACCGGGTGTCGGGAGTTCGAGCCTCTCCTTCCGTGCAACAAAAATCAGTCCTCCCCCAATTAATCAAGTTCTTACATTTTTCTTATTAAGTCACTAAAAAATCAGATCAATGAACGGTTGTTCAGGAAATCACTCAGTCCCTTACGGGCATCAGCCAGCTTATCTTCCCAGTGCTTAATGGAGTTTTCACCAATTTTATCTGTTACATATTTCACTGCAATGAAAGGAATATTTTTCATTTGACACACTTGTGCCTGAGCATAGGCTTCCATATCGAACACATCTCCATGTGAATCAGCCGTTTCCGTAAGAAAACTATCCCCCGTATTACATACGCCCTCGCATTTCCAGTCGCAGCAATATCCTTTTTTTTCAAGCAAAGAAGAAGAATCGGTTTCATGCTCCAAGTTGAGACAGCCCACCTTCTGCAGATCCCGGTCTATAAAGTGACGGCATACAAATACCTCGCCCACGTTGTGGTCCACCGTACCAGCAGTTCCAATATTAATCACTACATCCGGACGTTCCTGTGCCAAGGCATTCATCAAACGGATAGTCGCTTTTACTTTCCCAATGCCTGTACGGACGTATTTTACCTCGCAACCAGACAGATTTACCGTGATCAGCTCATCGTTCACAGCATGAGTTATCAAGACTTTCAGCATAATTTATTTTTTTATGCAGCAAAGATAATTAAAACAAACGTGAAATATTAGCAAATACCCCTAAAGGATATAGGTAAAACTTGCAATTATATAAAAAAGCAAAGTAGTCTATTTTACGATCTTGATATTATGGTTAAAATTTTCATTTAAACAGAATAATTCCAATTTATAAGAAATAACAGGTGGTTTAGAATTATTTTAAGTAAATATCTGCATTTTTCGTAGAAATATTTTTGTAATTTCAGACTTAATCGTATTTTTGTGTACAATTTGGGCATAGAAATGACAGAGGAAGAGAAAAAGTTATTAAGTACCTTTGAAGCAAGACTGAGGCATTTGATGTATTTACATGACGAACTAAAACATGAGAATACAGAAATGAAACTACTTCTGGAAGAAAAAGAGGAAGAAGTCGCAAAGTTACGAGGTGATTATCATGAACTGGAAATTGTATATGCCAATTTGAAAATCGCTAAGACAATCAGTACAACAGACAGTGAGGTAAAAGACACCAAACTGAGATTGTCTAAATTAGTGCGGGAAGTCGACAAGTGCATCGCTTTATTAAATGAGTAATTAACAGGTGATAATTGAAGATGTATGAACGATAAGATAAAAATAAACCTGCAGATAGCAGATGAGCCCTTTACAATGACCATTAATCGTGATGAGGAAGAGTTGTTTAGGAAAGCGGCCAAGCAGGTAAACGATAGAATGAACGTATATCGTTCCATGTATAAACCATCCGGAATTCCGGGAGCCAAAACATATGGTCCTAAAGACTTTTTGGCAATGGTTGCTTTTGATTTTGCATGTAATAATCTAAAATTGGAAGACAGGAACGATACATCGCCTTTTACTAATAAGATTGAAGAACTAACGCAAGAATTAGAAGAGCACTTCAGAAAAGAGTAAAAGCAAGCAATCTATCCGTTTTTTAAGAATATTAACCCCGCACTACTAATATCCGGAAAGAGTTATCTTCCGTATGTAGGTAGTGCGTTTTTATTTATAAATAAATTAATTGTAATGAACGTAATAATAGCATCGATTTTATGCTTTATCGTGGGAGGATCTCTTTCTTACGTTTTGTTTAGATATGCTCTAAAGTCAAAGTATGAAAGCACCATTAAGGAAGCGCAGGTAGAAGCTGAAGTTATAAAAAAGAACAAGCTTCTGGAAGTTAAGGAAAAGTTCCTGAATAAAAAGGCAGATCTGGAAAAAGAGGTCGCCATCCGTAACCAAAAGATACAACAGTCTGAAAACAAGTTAAAACAGCGTGAACTTGTTTTGAACCAGAAACAAGAAGAAATACAGCGAAAGAAAGCGGAAGCGGAAGCTGTGAAAGAAAATCTTGAGATTCAACTAGGTATAGTGGATAAGAAGAAAGAAGAACTGGAAAAGCTGCAACATCAGGAAAGAGAAAAACTGGAAACTTTATCAGGTCTTTCTGCCGAAGAAGCAAAAAACCGTTTGGTAGAATCACTGAAAGAGGAAGCCAAGACAGAGGCATCTTCTTTCATTAACGACATCATGGATGATGCCAAACTTACTGCCAACAAGGAAGCTAAGAGAATTGTGATTCAGTCTATCCAAAGAGTAGCTACTGAAACAGCCATAGAAAATTCAGTAACGGTATTCCACATTGAAAGCGATGAAATAAAAGGTCGTATCATTGGACGTGAAGGCCGTAACATCCGTGCTCTTGAAGCTGCTACCGGTGTGGAAATTGTCGTAGACGATACCCCTGAAGCAATTGTATTATCGGCATTTGACCCGGTTCGCCGTGAAATTGCCCGCCTTGCTCTTCACCAATTGGTTACCGACGGGCGTATTCACCCTGCTCGCATTGAGGAGGTGGTTGCAAAAGTTCGCAAACAAGTGGAAGAAGAAATTATTGAAACAGGTAAACGTACTACCATTGACCTGGGTATTCACGGATTGCATCCTGAATTAATCAGAATTATCGGTAAAATGAAATATCGTTCTTCATACGGACAGAACTTATTACAGCATGCACGCGAAACAGCTAATCTTTGTTCAGTAATGGCTTCCGAACTGGGACTTAATCCAAAGAAAGCAAAACGTGCCGGATTGTTGCATGATATTGGTAAGGTGCCTGATGAGGAACCAGAATTGCCACACGCACTGCTGGGTATGAAACTTGCTGAGAAATTTAAAGAAAAACCGGATATCTGCAATGCAATTGGCGCTCATCATGATGAAACAGAAATGACCAGCCTCTTCGCTCCTATTGTTCAGGTTTGTGATGCTATCTCCGGAGCTCGTCCGGGAGCACGTCGTGAAATTGTGGAAGCTTACATCAAACGTCTCAACGATCTGGAACAATTGGCTATGTCTTATCCAGGTGTGACAAAGACTTATGCTATTCAGGCAGGTCGCGAACTTCGCGTAATTGTAGGTGCAGACAAGATTGACGATAAAGCTACAGAAAGCTTATCTGGCGAAATTGCTAAAAAGATTCAGGACGAAATGACTTATCCTGGACAGGTGAAAATAACCGTTATCCGTGAAACGCGTGCAATCAGCTTCGCTAAATAATAACGAAGATTCAGCAAAAAGATATTAATTAATAATATATCCCAAAGGAGAAAGAGGCTATCACCCTAAGTGAATAGTCTCTTTCTCTTTTTTCACATCCCATATACATCAAAAAAGATTAATTCATATACCATGTTTGTGGTATATTCTAAGTCTCTAAAAAACAATATAATATTCCATTGACAGAAAACAGCTCTTTTATTTTTTTGGTCCACAAATCTACTATACTTTTGCAATCATTAAGATGATATCAGAAACAATAAGTAAAATGAAAGAAATTAGTTTTGAATCCCAGGTGCTTCACACGCCTTTCGAAAAAGAAGATGCTTACCACTCCTTGTCTATGCCGGTTTACAACACGGCTGCTTATGAATTTGACTCAGCGGAAGCAATGGAAGCTGCCTTTTGTGGGTACACTTCCGATCATGCATACTCGCGTATTACCAATCCGACCGTACAAAACTTCGAAAACAAAATACGTGTTGTAACCGAGGCTTTCAGCGTTACTGCCTTGAATTCAGGTATGGCTGCAATCAGCAACGCTTTAATAACTGTGGCATACTCTGGAGCAAACATAATCACCTCTGCCCACCTGTTCGGCAATACTTATTCTTTTTTAAAGAATACATTGGGAGCTTTCGGGGTTGAAGCACGATTCTGCGACCTGACTAATCCGGAAGAGGTTAGTTCACAGGTGGATGAAAATACCTGCGCTATTTTTCTGGAAGTAATAACCAACCCTCAGCTGGAAGTGGCTGATCTGAAAAAACTTTCTGCTATTGGAAAAGAAAAAGGTGTTCCTTTAATAGCTGATACCACAGTTGTTCCATTTAATATATTCAAAGCTAAAGACTTCGGAGTGGATATTGAAATTGTATCCAGCACAAAATATATTTCTGGTGGAGCTACCAGCATTGGCGGACTTATTCTCGATTATGGAACCTTTGACTGGAAACGGTCAAGCAAGCTGGCAGATATGACTACCCAATTCGGGAATGGGACTTTTACAGCAAAATTGCGTAAAGAAATTCATCGTAATCTGGGTGCTTACATGACTCCACAGGTAGCCTATATGCAAACGTTGGGATTAGAAACTATGGAAGTGCGCTACGAACGTCAGACACAAACCTGTCTGGAACTCGCCAAACGCCTGCAATCTCTCAAGGAAATTGAATCCGTAAACTATACCGGATTGAAAGAAAGTCCTTTTTATAAGATCAGCAATGCACAGTTCGGATCTTATCCTGGTGCCATGTTTACTTTTAATCTCTCCTCAAAGGAAGCTTGCTTTAGTTTTATGAATAAGCTAAAGCTAATCCGCCGTGCCACCAACCTATTCGATAATAAAACATTGGCTATTCATCCTGCCAGCACCATATATGGTACCTTTACAGAAGAACAACGCCAAAGCATGGATGTGAGTTCCAAAACCATCCGTTTATCATTGGGATTGGAAAGCGTAGATGATTTGTTTAATGATATTAAACAGGCATTAAGCCAGGAAATCTTTTAGTCATACGTATTTGCTCAGATAAAAGCCATTCGTTTTATCCGGATGCAAAATAAGATGACTGCCTCAGAAATAATCTCCTCTATATTTCTAAATAGGAGATTATTTCTGAAGCAGTCATCTTTATTACTTAAAAACCAATCGGGCTTTAATTTCTTTAAACTAACCATTCAGCAGCCTATTCCTTGATTTTCTTTAACTGACTTTCTACAATCAGTTTAGGTATTAAAGAGGGTTCTTTTGCCACTGCAACACCAGCAGCCTCAAAAGCTGCAATCTTTTCCTCAGCAGTTCCATCGCCACTTGAAATAATTGCTCCGGCATGTCCCATCTGTTTTTCCGGCGGAGCAAATTGTCCTGCAATAAAGGCAACTACAGGTTTAGTAATCTCCCAACGAATAAATTCTGCAGCCCTTTCTTCCGCATTTCCACCAATTTCTCCAATTAGAACAATAGATTGCGTTTCTTTGTCCTTTTCAAACAATTCAAGAAGCTCGCGGTAATAGAGTCCCACTACCTTATCGCCTCCTATTCCAATAGCAGTAGATTGTCCCAAACCTTTTGAAGTAAGATGAGAAACAACCTCATAAGTCAATGTGCCGCTTCTGCTAATTACTCCTACCCCTCCTTTTTTAAATATCTGAGAAGGCATAATACCCACCATACTTTTCCCCGGAGAAATTACTCCGGGAGTATTTGGTCCGATAAGTATAGCCCCTTTCTGCTGAACATAATTATATGCTTCAATAATATCCAGTGTAGGTATTCCTTCAGTTATGCAAATAATCAGTCCAATACCTGCATCCGCAGCTTCCATAATGGCATCCGCAGCAAAGGCGGCAGGTACAAAAATAGCTGAAGTATTCGCTCCTGTTTGATCCACAGCCTCATACATGGTGTTAAACACAGGAATATTATCTATATGAGTACCTCCTTTTCCGGGGGAAGTGCCAGCCACTACATTGGTTCCGTAAGCTTTCATCTTTATGGCATGAAAGTATCCGTCTCTCCCAGTGATACCCTGTACAACCAGACGGGTTGATTCATTGATAAGAATACTCATATTTAATGAATTTAATTGATTGTTTATACCCCTTAACCTGCTTTTATTGATTGATTTACAGCCTTTCGGATTGCTTCGTTCATAGTTTCAGCTACCAGAAAGTTAGAATTGCGGAGTAATGCCCGGCCTTCTTCCTCATTAGTGCCAGTAAGACGCACAACGATTGGAATATCAGCACGCATCTCTTCATAAGCTTTCAACAAGCCATTAGCCACATCGTCGCAGCGAGTAATTCCTCCAAATATATTCACCAGGATCACCTTCAGCCTATCGTCCTGCAACAAGATTCTCATTGCTTCAGATATTTTTTTAGGATTCGAACTACCGCCAATATCCAGAAAATTGGCAGGACAGCCTTCATTGAGTTTAATCAGATCCATTGTTGCCATAGCCAGCCCTGCTCCATTTACCATACACCCTATATCACCGGTAAGATGCACATAACTGAATCCCTTGGCTTTTGCCTGCAGCTCCATTTCTTCCTCTTCTGTGGGTTCAGAAAAGAAACAAATATCTTCCTGACGATATAGTGCATTATCATCGAAAGTCATCTTTGCATCAACAGCTACCAGGTTTCCCTCTTTTGTCAACACTAACGGATTGATTTCTGCAAGTGACGCATCGTTTTCAATAAACAACTGATAAAGGTTTTGCAGGATCTGCACTATCTGACCAACCAGATCCATATCATCAAATAAAAAGAAAGCAATTCTTCTGGCCAAATAATCAGGCATTCCAACAAAAGGATCAATGTTAATCCGGTAAATATTCTCTGGAGTATATTTAGCCACTTCCTCAATCTCTACTCCTCCCTCAGAACTTAACATCATAACAACCGACCGGTTTTTCCTATCAATACTAAAACTCAGATAAAATTCCGAATCAATATTAACTGCCTCGCTTACTAATATTTTATTGACCGGTAAACCATTAATTTTCATTTGAAACATTGAAGCAGCATAATTCATAACATCGGTCTTACATTTTACAAGTTTTACTCCACCAGCCTTTCCTCTTCCGCCGGTAAGCACCTGTGCCTTAAGCACTACTTTCTCCATATTTAACTCTTCATAAGCCGAGACGGCTTCATCCACATTATGACAAAGGATATGTTGCTCTACGGGTATACCGTAAGATGAAAAAAGTTTTTTTGCCTGATATTCGTGTATTTTCATCTCTTAGAAGTATTAATAAAAGTAATCTGATAATGATAGTACATATAAAACAATTTGTTCATTCGTATTGTTTAATTTGAGTTGTTACATTTTGTATCTAAAACAAAGGAGCTATCTTTGCGACAAAATAAGAAAACATTCTTTCAATGTTGAAAATAATAGTAGGTCTTACCCGCCATCTGAATTTAGGCACACTTTTGATTCCTTACCTTATTAAAAAAGAGTCGGAAGAAATTATACAGGTGGAGGAACAGACAACCTCTCTTTCACTGTCTGATAACTCTCTGACAGAAGCTGAAAAAGAGATTATACGGCTGTCACTTTGTTATTCTGAAAAGAATCTGATGACAGTCTATTCGAAAGAGAAAACGGTATCGGGATTTCTTCGCAAACTAACAGAAGAGAAACTCAAAGAAAATATTCGTCCTTATATTGACAAAAAACAACAGGAAATAATCCAGCTGATACGTCTCCATAATATTCCACTATACTATAAAGAATTAGGGAAGAAAGTACTCTACAATCACAGCCGGATTAGACTGATAAAAGAAGATGCCGAAGTATTCTTTCAATTTGAATTAACGGAACATTCTTTCCGTTACTCCATAACCTGCCAGGCAGAAGGAAAACCGATCAGTCTGACAGATAAGAAACCTGTTATCATCCTCACCAATAAACCAGCCTGTATTATGGCCAAAGATGAGTTGCTGACGTTCCAGGATATCGAGGCTTCCCGTCTGATGCCTTTCTTTAACAAGAAGTCAGTAGAAGTTCCTGCATCGATGATCGGGAAATATATGGAACAGATTGTACTACCTGCAGTAGAACGTTTTCAGGTAGAAGCTTCCGGTTTTGATATCATGGAAGAGCCGATGCAACAAAAAGCAGAACTATCCATCGAGAAGTCTGTGTTGCAACAACCGTTGCTAAAACTCCGGTTCTGCTACAATGATAACAGTTTCACCCCAGAAGAGATCAGACAGAAGAGGTATGCAAGAATAGAAGAATGTGATGGCAGATATAGGATCATTTACTATAAAAGAGACTACTGCTGGGAAGAACTATGCATTGAACAACTGAAAGAATGGGGATTGAAACAGGTTAGCGGTTCACAGTTCCTTTTATCAGAAGATACACCGGAGAAGAGCCTTATCCGATGGATTAACATTCATAAAGATCTGCTTCAAAAGAGATTTGAACTAAATAGCTCTGAATCTGGTTCAAATTATTACCTGGGAGAGATATCTCTGAAACAGGAAATCAGCGTAAAACCGGACTGGTTTGATATTCATATCGAGGTACAGATTGGTGATTACCATTTCCCTTTCTTCAATTTCAAAAAACACATTATCAAGGGAAACCGGGAATTTATACTTCCCGATGGCAAAACAGCCCTACTTCCAGAGGAATGGTTTGAAAAATACAGTGAGTTACTGGCATTGGGAATCAGACAACCGGAAGGTATCAGACTGCAAAAGGCTCATTTTAAGTTACTAGACGAACTGGAAGAGGACAGATTTAGTAAAGAGCTGAAAACATTACGGTTAGAGTACAAAGAAAAGAGAGAATGTCCTATACCACCAAGAATAAAAGCTACTCTTCGCTCCTATCAGAAAGAGGGATTCTTATGGATGGTTCATCTGAGAGAAAACAATTTCGGAGGATGCCTGGCAGATGATATGGGACTAGGAAAAACTTTACAAACTATTACCATGCTTCAGCATTTATATAATCCATCAGAGCCAATAGTCCTGGAGACAATTCCTCTTTCTGCCCCAGTTTATTATGCTGATAAATCAGGGCAACTCTCTCTCTTCAATGATGAACAGACAAATGAGTTTACCGCCATAGCTCAACCTACTGAAGAATCTCGCCTGAACAATGAAGCAATGGCTATAAAAGAAACTGAGATAATTGTCCCTAGTGCAACAGGGAATAGTTCCACGCCCGAAGAAGCATCTGTTTCTGCTACCGAAAAGTATAAAGCCACAGAATCTCTTCCGGCTTCACTGGTAATTGTTCCCACATCGCTCCTGCACAATTGGATAAAGGAAATAAAAAAGTTCAGTTCACTTAGCTGCTATGAATATTCTGGAACAGGCAGATTGAGGAGTAAAGGCATAAAGCGCATATTCAATCATTACAATGTGATTCTCACCACATACGGCGTACTCAGAAATGACATTGAACTGCTGGAGGATTATCCTTTTGAATGTGTTATACTGGACGAAAGTCAGGTCATTAAGAATCCGGATTCTGTTACATACCATTCGGTTATCCGACTTAAATCCAGATATAGATTAGTGCTCACCGGCACCCCTATCGAGAACTCCCTAAAAGATCTTTGGGCTCAATTTAACTTTATCAATCCAGGAATGCTGGGCAGTTCGGAGAGTTTCCGGGATTATTTTATCACGCCTATCACCAAAGAGGGGAATACCCGTATAGAAGCTCGTCTTCAGCAACTTATCAATCCTTTTTTTCTACGAAGGACCAAAGAACAGGTTGCGCCAGAGCTCCCTTCGCTTACAGAAGAGGTGCGATATTGCGAAATGTCGCCAGAACAGGAAGCTATTTATAAAAAGGAAAAAAACATTTTACGGAATACGCTGATGGATATCAGTAGTAAGGAAGGTCTGCAGAAAAATAGTTTCGTTGCACTGCAAGGAATGACCCGTTTGCGCTTAATGGCAAACCATCCCCGTATGCTAATGCCCGATTACAACTTTTCTTCAGGGAAAATGGAACAGATACTGGAAGCCTATGAAATGCTAATGAGTGAAGGGCACAAAGTACTTATCTTCTCCTCTTTCGTGAAATACCTTCATTTGCTGGGAGAAGCTTTTGATCGTAACGGATGGCGTTATGCCTTGCTCACCGGACAAACAACAGACCGTGAAAAAGAGATTGCCCGCTTCTCAAATGAAAAAAACATCTATGCCTTCCTAATTTCTTTGAAAGCCGGTGGCGTAGGTCTCAACCTGACAGAGGCGGATTATGTATTTATTATTGACCCCTGGTGGAATCCAGCAGCAGAGATGCAGGCCGTCAGCCGTGCTCACCGTATCGGGCAGACCAAACAGGTGATAGTCTATCGCTTTATTACCAGCGACACTATTGAAGAGAAAATTATCAAACTGCAGGAAAAGAAGAGTAAGCTGGCAAACAGCTTTATAACCTCCAATAACCCTCTGAAAACATTTAACGATAAAGAATGGAAAGAATTCTTTAACATTTTATAATATAAGACAAATCGGAAATTGTAATCCGCTACAGCTCTACTTTCTGAATATGCAAACCAATATTTTTTTAATAAAAAACACCAACACACTTATTATCAACAACAACCACCTGAAACATCTCACAATAATGAAGAAAGAGTTCTTAAATCTTTTTCGAATGGGAACAGATTCACAAATACAATTGTTAACGTTTATTTTATTTTCAAAATATATTTAAAGCTAGTCATTCTATTTACAAATAAAAGCCTCTGATAACTTACCTTTGCAGCAACTAAACAAGCAATATTTTATTTTTATGAGCATCTTCAAGAAATGGTTCTCACGTTACGACGAATCTGGATTTATAAATAAAAAACACGAGAAACTAGAAAAAATATTTTTATGGAGCACAATTGCATTCATTTTCACTATTTTTCTAACTTTGATTCTCTGGGTTATTAAAGAATTAACCGCTCCTGGAATTTAGTAAAAACGACTCTATATTATCGCATGTTACTTAAACATAATATAAAAGCTTTATTCGCTTTTTTTATGGATAAAGAATAATAATCTATCACAAGGAGTTTTATAATCTATTGCCAATAAAAAAGATTGTCTTGTACAAAAGAATGTAATCTTCTGTACAAAACAATCTATTCTTTTGTACAGAACAATTAATTCTTCTGTACAGAAGTTGAATACTTTTATTAGTCCTAATTATAAATATAAAGCAATTATCCTCTTAAAGAAAAGATTCAATCTAGTTTTCTATTCCAGATTTCCGCGATACGGATATCCAGAATTATCTTTTAAAATGAAACTGTTTTATTTTCACCCCTAATGTATCTTGAATTTCTAATGCAATGCCAGAATTGTCCACATTTACTTTTGTAACATCTATATTAGAATTGACAATAATGGGGAAGTTACATCCATCCTGACCTTTCTCATTATACAAGTACCTGTGAAAATGAGCACAAAGCATTAAATCAATCCCTGCATCATTCAAGATGGGAACAAATTGCTTCTTTACCAGTAAGGATCCATACCATGACATTCCAACAGGTGGTATATGGACAAAAACAATCTTATATGGCGCCTCTTTAAAATCACGACTTAAAACAATATTCTTCAGCCAAGCCACTTCCTGCTTTAGATATGATTCAAAATCAGATAAACCATAATAAGCTATATCATTATCAGGTTTATCTTCACCACTATCCAAAACAATAAAAAAAGCAGGACCTTGACGAAACGTATAATAAGGCATCCCTGTATTTGTTGGAAAGTAATTAATGAATTCCGTTGAGAACTGACCACGGTTCTCATGATTTCCTCTGCAATAGAAAAAAGGTATTTCTGAAGCAAAAGATTTAATCGCTTCATTCATAAACCCATTAAAAATATGCTTTTCTGAGCGTATATCACTTAACATATCCCCATTAAATACTACAAAATCGGCCTTATCTTTGATATCCCCAACTAATTTATGCAAGATCTCGTTCTGTGCATGAATATCATTTACCATCCAGAATTTGACAGATGCTTTTTCATTATCTAATGTTGTAAATGTTAATGGCTCCTTATGAAGAACTATACTCGATGCTGTTTTTCCATATTGCACATACCGTTCTTCCTGATTAATAACTTCTTGCGAGCAAATACGGTATTTATACGTAGCACCTTTATTCAGACCTGTAATCCTTACTTTATGCAATTTGCTAATCACCTTCTTTCCAAAACTGGTTTGGTATATACGAGGATGTTCTTCTGCATAAAAGTGTTGACCACTTTGTGGAGCAATTTCAACCCACGAGATTGCTCTTCTATTCGTCTTCCACAAAATAGTAACCTCATTTTCAGTCATATTCTGTAAATAAGGTCCATACAAGATCTGAAAGTTTTCTTTTGCTTGTAATATTTGAGCTAATAGACACAATAAAATAATAACAGACTTTCTCATTTCAATTAGTATATAAATTTTGTTTAAATCAGACTCAATCGTCCCTTTATTAATTCATTCTATTCTATTAATATATTATAACATTGCCTTTACCTGATTGTACACGTTTTGAGCAGTGAAACCAAGTTTTTCGTCAAGGGTTTTGTAAGGAGCAGAGAATCCGAAAGATTCCAGACCAAATACTTTACCGTTGGCTCCGGCCAAACCTTCAAGGTTTACTGGAAGACCTGCAGTAAGACCAAAGACTTTGGCTCCGGCTGGGATGATTGATTCCTGATATTCCTTGCTCTGGCTACGGAACAGTCCTTCAGACGGAACAGATACAATGCGAAGTTTAACACCATCCTTGCGAAGCAATTCAGCTCCGGCAACAAGTGTTGATACTTCAGAACCTGAAGCGATAAGAACTACATCTGGATTTTCATCAGCTCCGGCAACAATATATGCACCTTTTGCAGAGTCAGCATAATTTGTTCCTGCAGGAAGGTTAGCAATATTCTGACGAGAAAAAATTAATCCCGTTGGAGTTGTAGTATTTTCCATTGCAAGTCTCCATGCTTCTGTAGTTTCTTCTGCGTCAGCAGGACGAAGAACCAACATAGAATTGTGACCTTTGTGGTTCTTAAGTTTCTCCATCAAACGAATCTGAGCTTCTTGCTCTACTGGTTCGTGAGTAGGTCCGTCTTCACCAACACGGAATGCATCGTGTGTCCAGATAAACTTTACGGGAACTTCCATCAAGGCAGCCATACGTACAGCTGGTTTCATGTAGTCAGAGAATACAAAGAAGGTTCCGCAAGCCGGAATTACACCTCCGTGAAGAGCCATACCGATGCAAACACATGCCATAGTCAATTCAGATACACCAGCCTGTAAGAAAGCACCGCTGAAATCGTCTTTTGTAAAGGCATGAGTCTTTTTCAGGAACCCGTCAGTCTTATCAGAGTTGGATAAGTCGGCAGAAGAACAGATCATGTTTTCTACCTGAGTAGCCAGTGCACCAAGAACAGTAGCAGAAGCACCACGTGTAGCGTCATTTGCTTTTTGTTTGATACCAGCCCAGTCTACTTTAGGAGCTTTACCAGAGAAGAATAGTTCCAGTTTAGCAGCTAGTTCAGGGTTAGCTTTAGCCCATTCTGCTTTAGCAGCCTGTTTGGCAGCAGTGATTTTTTCCAATTCAGCTGCACGTTTAGCATAAAGCTCTGCAACTTCAGGGAATATTTTGAAAGCGTCTGCAGGATCACCTCCCAGGTTTTTAATAGTTTCATCGTAACAAGCACCGCTGGCACTCAATGGCTGACCATGAGTAGAGCATTTGCGTTCAAAGCTTTCGTGGTTGGCTGTAACGGCGCCTTTACCCATAATGGTTTTACCAATGATAATGGTAGGACGTTCTTTTTTTGCTTTAGCTGCAGTAAGAGCCTTACGGATTTCATCGGGATCATTACCATTGATTTTAATGACATTCCAGTTCCATGCTTCGTATTTCTTAGCAGCGTCTTCGCTGGTTACGGCATTGGTTCCTGTAGAAAGCTGAATGTCATTGGAATCGTAGAACATAATCAGGTTGTTGAGTCCAAGGTGTCCGGCCAGACGACCTGCTCCCTGAGAAATTTCTTCCTGAATACCTCCGTCGGAAATAAAAGTATAAATAGTTTGTCCCATTACTTCACCGAAGCGAGCATGAAGGAATTTGGCTGCTATAGCGGCACCAACAGCGTATGCATGACCTTGTCCAAGAGGACCGGAAGTATTCTCTACTCCACGCATGATATCTACTTCAGGATGGCCCGGAGTAGGACTTCCCCATTGACGGAATTGTGATAATTCATCCAGTGTATATTTACCTGTCAGAGCTAAGATAGAATACAACATGGGAGACATGTGTCCGGGATCAAGAAAGAAGCGGTCACGACCTTCCCAACGAGGGTTTTCAGGATCATATTCAAGAAACTCGGAGAAAAGTACGTTTATAAAGTCTGCACCCCCCATGGCACCTCCCGGGTGTCCGGAATTTGCTTTTTCTACCATAGAAGCTGCTAAAATTCGCACATTATTTGCGGCGCGATTCATTAGTTTACTATCGTTCATAACTATTTTCTATTATTATATAATTTACTAAGATTGTAAGCCAAACTCATCTCAAAGAGCCATTTTACGGTAATAATAATAAACCGATGACCAAAGCGGATAAGTTACTTGGCAACATGTACCATTAACAAATACGATCTTCACCTGATAGGATATTCCACTCCAAATAGAACATAAATCAGATTTTCGTTTTCTTTATTGTTTGTAGATGCAATACTTTATAATATTACCGATATTTAAAAAACTCTATAGATACCATATGAAACCGGAGCAGATTCAATCTTCAGAATTTCTTTTTCTAAAGACATATTACAAGATATAGTCTGAATAATTGGTTTAACGTGCTTTGATTTACCATAGTTTTTAATCGATATTTGTCTATGTTGATTCGACGGATTAATTACTACAATTATAGTTTCTTTGTCAGATTTTCTTTCGTAGACCAAAGGATAGATCTCTTTTCCCGATGATAGAAACCTAATCTCACCGTTCGCTTTCAAAGCATCATGTGATTTTTTTAGTTGTATCATCATCCTGGTAAATGACAGAAGTGATTCAGGATTATTCTTTTCACTTTGTACATTCGGATAATTGGGGCTGGAATCTACCGGCAAATATAGTTCCTCTGGCAAACAATCAGAAAAGCCTGCATTTATGCCATCATTCCATTGCATTGGAGTCCTGCTTCCTGCACGGTTAATAACTGTCACACTACCCTCCTTCACGGGAGCTTCTTCCTGAAACTTCATACCTATCTCATCTCCATAATAAATCAATGGCACAGTAGGAAGGGTAAGCAACAAAGTCATGACGGCTTTTAACTGAGGAACTGTATTACGAGTACCGCAGCAAGGACGCTGACGATCATGATTAGTTGTAGGCACACAAATGTATCCGCTATTTCTGATAGCATCTAATTGACTAACCAAATAATCTGAAAACTTTTGGGAATCACCTTTCCCTTTTAAATCAAAATAGCAATCTTCCATTGCCCTTGATTTCATCTTTATATTATAAAATAATTCCTGATATCCACTTGCAGAAGTTTGAAATATGAAGTCAATCGGGAATCCTGCTTTATTAGATTCACTCGGATGTCCCCATTCCGGCAACAATACTATTTCGGGATACTTCTTACGCATATTTTTCATAATATCATTCCAGAATTTATCTGTTTCAACCCATCCCGGATCATTTTTTATAAGTGAAGGAGCCATGTCAACTCTAAAACCATCACATCCTATACTCATCCAGAAATCAATTATCTTCATAATCTCTTTTTTATTCTTCTGAGGCCCTTCAGCTGTAACAGGTTGTTCCCAAGGATTATTAGGATCGGGTTTTCCAAAACCATAGTTTAATGCTGGTTGACAGTCAAAAAAGTTCTTCATAAATGCCCCGTTCCTTTCAAAATGGCCAGATACAAACTTTTTAGGTTTTATAGTGCTATCATTCGTCCAGATATACCTATCAGTATATTCATTCCTATCCTTCTGCTGAGAAGACTTAAACCAAGAGGATTCAATAGAAGTATGCCCTGGAACCAAATCTAAAAGGACTCTGATATGGTGTTTGTGTGCTTCATCAAAGAGTCTTTTCATATCTTCGTTCGTTCCATAACGTTTACCCACTTTATAATAATCTATCACATCATATCCAGCGTCTTTATAAGCTGATTCAAAACATGGATTTATCCATATCGTATTACAGCCAAGCCAATTTATATAATCCAATTTATCTATGATTCCTTGAAGATCTCCTATTCCATCATTGTTTGTATCCTTGAAGCTTTGAGGATATATTTGATAGAATATAGCAGTCTTTAACCATGCAGGAGTAGGTGTTTGAGAGCTGGTCTGACGAGCATTTACTGTTGCAGCTATAGCAAACAGACATACTGTGACTATACATTTTTGTATCAATTTCATAATTTATCGAGTTTAACAACAATCTAAAAGTGATCTTTTTAATTATACAATTTTTTAATTTATTCTTTTGGGTTCATTTATTTTCCCGTTCACGAGTATTGCCTGGATAAATCTTCACCAAAATAACACCATGAGGAGCAATTTTTTTTGTAATATTAAATATATTAATATGCCCCAGCTGTAGTCAGATCATTAACAATTTGATCTTGTACATACTTATTTCCGAACCTGTCTATTGCTTCAATTTTTATTTTAGCACTCGGATTAGACATCTGGTATATGTATAAATGTTTTGCTGGCTGATTGTAATTATCCGGATCACGTCCCACAACTCCTATATGATATCCTTCTGACCATGCATCAGTGGTTATAGAAGTAGCTTTTGTCATATATCCTTTATTTATGCCATCTTCGTATACATTTACCGTCCAGTTTTCATCTGCGTTCCAGATATTAGCAATTATGGAATTTTCTTTTTGTCCATATGTAAAATAGCCATATGTTCCTCCAAAGCTTGAATTTCCTTTATGCAATCTGATCTGAAAGCTTTTATCGAAATTAACACTTTTGTAATACCAATTAGTGATTTTATTCCCGCTTACTTCATATACAGCATATCCATTCGGAGTTCCGTCTCCATTTATTACAGAATGCCACCATGCCCCACATGCAGCAGCATGAATATGCTCATAAGTCGATATTGGAGTAGTAACAGCACAGTTTTCACTATAATGTGTATGCCCGCACATTAAATGCACTTCTGAAAATCCTTTGAGTAATTCCAATATATTATTACGGTTTACAATACTAGTTGTATTACGTAATGGTATATGATAGTATAATATTATCATTTTAGATTTAGAAACATAACTCAAATCCTGTTTCAACCATTCAACCTGATCATCACTGAAACCGCCATCATATGTAGTTGAATTAGAATACGCAACGTCGTCCAGACATACAAAATGAACATCTCCTCTGTTAAAAGAATAATTTAAAGGACCAAAGGTTGAACAGAATACATTGCTATTTCGTGGTTCACTAGTTACAGTTCCTGCTACTTTATCATGATTTCCTATAGTTGTAAAAACGGGCATACTGGTTGATGAAACAATTGTCTTCATTTGGGTTTGTAAATCAGGCTTGTCACCAACCATGTCTCCCATACACAAACCATAAACCGGTTTTGAACTAGCGTCTACAAACTTTTTTATATCTGACATAGTTTCATCTTTAAAACGAGTTACTTCACTATTGCTTGTAACCTGAGGATCTCCAATGCAGATAAGATTAAAATTTGTTTCGGAACCAGATAATTTATTCAGCTTAAAATCATATCTTTCCTTACTTGTTGATATCTTCTGATAAAAAGTGGCAGCACTAGCTTTATAATCAGCTGGAGCTGTATAATACACAAAAGTGGTTTTATTATTTTTCTTCATCTGGTATATACCTTTATTGTCTGTCTGAGTGCAGGTAAATCCATCAGTTACAATAACTCCTTCTATAGGCTTTCCTTCTGTATCGCCGATAAATCCGTATAAATCCATACCTGATTTAGGTGTTATCACTATTGTTGTATTGTCAGAAGGAGCAGAATCGCTGCTTCCGCAACTATATAATGCAACTACACTCAACAACGAAACACATAAAACTAAAAGAAAGCTCAAATAGGAGGTGACACATCTTCTATTTTTTTCTAAAAAAAAAATTTTCATAATACTTCTATTTTTTATACAAAAAAAATCAACGACTAATTTAATAAAGATAAGTCTCATACAAAAATTGCATAAGACTTATCTTTATTAAATTATCAATTTGCCCTAGATACTACAATATCGTCAATGCAGAAACGTTGTTTAGCAATAGCCGGAGCACTAAAAACAATCTGACTAGCAGGAGTTGCATCAGTTATCTTAAATTCAACACTTTCCCATACTCTATCGGTACCTGGTTTCATTTTATATTCACTAATCGAGCTTGTTCCTCCATTCAGAACTTTTATATACAATGTTCCACCTGCATCTTCGAAATATTGGCTTACTTTGAAAGAAACATTCAAATTTACCTTATCTAAAGGGATATTACTCAATGGCGGTGAAATTAATTGCCCATCCGTACTAGTTGCCGTTCCTATCTTAATAAATCCAGGTCGTTCATATACTCGTTTCCCGCTCCATCCGGAAAATCCTCTTAATTCTCTATACGAAGTAGCCATAGAACTTGCCAAATCTCCTGATCCGTCAGTTCCAGCAGTACATGCACTTGCAGCTTTTGTCTCATCTATAACATTACCATCACTTCCGGCAATAAAGCTACCTTTTATACCAGCCAAATTAGCTACACAATCTCCGCCCCATAGCATAAGACCAAAATGTTGTTCAAAATATGTTTCACTCATTACTGTTGCTGCGGTTGTAACAGTTACAACTGCTTCATCATCCGTAGTAACAGTAAATGAAACACTACCTGAAACCAGAGGAGTACCAGTTATTGGCATCTTAATAGTTCCCTCAGCAGCATCAAGTTCAGCAGTGAAGCTATTAACAGAAATACCGCTAGCACCAGGACCTGAAACGCTTGTCGTAAATACTACCTTCTGACCAACATATCCATAGGTATAAGGAATATTGATAGTAGCATTTTCTATCTTCTGACCTGCTTTAAGAGTACTTGAGAGAGAAGGAGTTTTCAGCGTTAGAGGCTTACCTTCTTCCTGACTTAAAGCAACGTTGAGATCTTTCCCTGCTGCATGAAGTACGAACTCGCCTTTACGGACAGCTCCTTTATTTCTTTTAACACTGATATTCACAACTTCTCTTGTTGTGCCATCACCTTTACCAGATACAGCACTCAATGTGTACCAACTATCATCTGTTGTTATGCTCCACTCTCCATCTGTACAGACAGTAAACTTCTGTGTTGATTCAGCATAAGAGAATTCCATTGCATCAGTACTTCTCAAAACAAAAGGATCATCTTTATCAGAGCATGCAGTTATGACAAATATGCCAATAAACAGGCATAATAAACTTTTATACAAACTATATTCTTTCATATTCATTCTTCTGTTACTAATTATTTTTACCATCCATAATTTTGAGTAAGATTAGGATTCTTTACAATTGCAGTCTGAGGGACTGGATGTAAGTACCTATTTTCAGTCCATACAGTTTCATTCTTCTTCTGCAACATTCCGTTAGCATAAGTAAAATAGGTAGTTTTACTTAGGTTGACATAATAAATATTCTTATCCGTAGTGCTAGGAGCTTTATCTACAACCATAAGATCGGCTTTGCCATCTCCATTTATATCATATCCTACATTTTTCTGGGGTATATATATGCTTGACCAGCTTTTGGTAAGAAGATCTCCCTGAGCCCAGCGCATAAGATCGTCATATCTCAAACTACCTTCCATAAATAGCTCAATAGCTCTTTCACGCCTAATTTCAAGGAGCCATTTATCTGTGATTTTATTGTTATAATAAGTAATCAGGTACTGGTCAGCTGTTGTAGGGGCTGTTCCCACAACTCCAGCTCTTTCGCGTAACAACTTAATAGTTTTATTCCATATAGCTTCATCAAATGCACCTAATTCATATTTTGCTTCTGCATAATCTAGCAAAATTTCTGCATAACGGAAAACTGGGATCGAATTATAACTATTACCAGTCGATTCATAGCTATCATCGTCAATATTATATTTAATTATCTGGAAACCAGTATAAGTTATATTCCAATTTGATTTCCACAATGTAGCAACGCCCCCTACTTTCTTTATAAATCCTGGAGTTATCATTGACTGCATTAAACGATAATCTCTGTTTTTAACTTCATTTATATACTGAATTGTATCATAATTAGCCTTATCTGTAAAACGACTTCCATCCAGACATAGATAAGTATTTACAAACTCATTTGTTGGAGACCATCTGTTTGTGTTATTTCCCGCAGAATTAAAACGAAGAGTAGCATCATGCATGGCAACATCTGCCTGATACTCACGAGCAAATATTACTTCTTTATAATTCACTTTTTGTTGTATAAACAAACTCCTGTACTGAGTTTTCACATCTGCAGAGGTAGATACTAAACTAAACTTTCCAGAATTCATTAATTCTTCGCAAGCTGATATAGCTTCATTTAAGAAGCGAGTACTGGCACCTGTGTCTGACCATGCTTTTCCTGTAGAAGGATTAGTCGTATGGTATTTCCTATAAGTTCCTTCAAATAAACAAATCCTTGCTTTTAATGCCAATGCTACATAACGATTTATTAACGTTGTGTTAGTATATACAGCATTTGTAGAACAGTTACTAACAGCATAGTTAATATCTTTCAGTACACTATCCATTACACATTCCCTGCTATCGCGTGCTTTATAAAGCATTATGCTATCATTATCCTCAATAGGAGTATTATACCATGGAACATCGCCAAAGTCTTTTACTTTATCAAAATAAAACCAAGCTCTCCAGAAACGTCCTACTCCTTCATAATGATTAAGGGTGGATTGACCCACTTTAGATGATGCCTTATGCATATTTGCCAAGAAATAATTTATCCGATAAAGATTTTTCCAGTCAGAGGAACTCCACCCTGATTGCTTTGTATAATCCCAACCATCCTGAAGAAATGACTGAACAGAGCTAACGGCCAGGTAGTCTGCACAATCACCACCAGTGTATGTTAAATCTGCTGCATCGGGCATCATATATTGAAGTAACCCATTGGTATATATTTTCAAGTCGTTTTCGGATTTAAAAAACTCATCAGAACCAATCGTATTGTAGGGATCACGCGTCAGGAATTCATCGCAAGAAGTGAGCCCCATACTTAATATAAATATTCCTAATATTATCTTTTTCATAATCTATTGCTCTTTATTGTTAAAACGTAACATTGATACCAAACGTAAAACTTTTCATCATAGGATAGCTATAGCCATCTCCGGCACCACCTTTATCATTGTAATAATCAGAGTCTCCAGCTTCAATTACCTCAGGGTCAAAGTTCTTTGCCCATTTATGCATTGGTGTAAATGTAAGAAGATTTTCACCCGTTACATATACTTTAAGATCCTGAATTCCAATTTTATGAACAATCCGCATCGGGAATGCATAATCTATTGTCAGAGTCTTTAAACGAAGATAAGATGCATCCTGAAGATATTTATCATTTGCGTTTGACAAAGCGCCACCAGCAACTTGTGCAATGTAACTACGGAAACGAGGCCAATAAGCATTCCCATTTACTATATTCCCATCGGCATCGACATTTGCCTGATTTGCTTCATTATGCCATGGAAGTGCAAATCCGTAAGGACGTCCATACTGTCCCCAAAAATAGGAAGATTCTTTTGCAGGATACCAGTCTCTCTTTCCAACACCCTGCCAGAACATTGAAATGCCAATGCCATTCCAGTTTGCACCCAGATTAATTCCATAGCAGTAACGTGGCGAGGTATTTCCTATAATGTCAAGGTCTCCGTGATCCGCCAAGGTATTACTGCCATTCGTTATTACATTATCATTATTCAAATTCTTAAATTTGATATCACCCGCTTCCCATACATTCCCAGCACCATTATAGTTTGTAAACTGCTTCTGAGAAGGGGAATTAGCAACATCTTCTTTGTTCTGGAAGAAACCAGCAACCCGATAGCCCCAGATTTCGCCAATCTTCATGCCCTCGTAATAGTTTGTTGAGTATATTGTAGGAAGTGTATTAGTCGTAGAGGTGTATTTAGTTACATAAGTCTCATTATCCCATAACATAAGCTTCACATTATAATTAAAGTCCTTTCCTGCTACTTTAAAACGATCACGCCATCCAATGCTAAATTCCCAACCATCAGTTCTCATATTTGCATAGTTCCCATAAGGAGCACTATTTCCATATACAGCCGGAAGTTCTTCGCCAGCAACATACATATTAGTAGTATAACGTTTGTAATAATCAAATACAGAATTTAAACGTCCTTGAAACAAATCTATATCAATACCAGCATCATATGTAGTTGCCTTCTCCCATGTAAGACTTGAAGGATTCGGGGTTGGAGCTGTTGTATAAGGGCTGTACTGTCCATTAATTAAAACTGTAGATTTTGAAACACTCATAGTAGACAAATATTGATAAGGATCTACTAATCCATTACCGGAAGTACCAGCAGATGCACGTATTTTAAGATTGTCTAACCAGCTTTCTTTAGCTGACTTCATGAATGGTTCTTCAGATATTCTCCATCCAGCAGATGCTGAAGGAAAGAATCCCCATTGTTGATTAGTTGGAAACTTTGATGTTCCGTCATATCGTCCACTAGCCTCAAGTAAGTACTTTCCTTTATAAGAATAGTTTGTTCGGAAGAATGTTCCAACAAATCCCCAGGAATAACTGCCATTATCTTTAATTGAATAATTATCACCATCTACCAATGAAAAGTTTGGTTTATCAGGAAGCAGTAATCCTTGGCGATTAACAAGTATAGATTTATAGATTTTATCTTCAATATTCCATCCTCCAAGAACTTTCAGTGAATGGTTTTCTCCTAATTTCGGTGTATATGTCAAGGTTGCATTTGCTGCCAGATATTCATTATTATAAGTACGCTTCTCCAGATAACTAAAAGACTGATGTTGAACTGATACGGTAGGACTAACATAGCCGGTATACAAATTACCAATCTGATCTCGTTCTGACTGATTATAAAAATAGGTAAAGTCCGCTTTTGCAACTAACACATCTTTAAGAATATCAGCTGTAAGTGTGGTTGTATTTCTCAAATCTAATTTATTATTTTCCTGGTAAGATGTACCTTCTGCAAAGCCAGCCCAACCTGTATAAACTGAAGCCTCAGTCCATGTTCCATCGATATTTTTCTCAAGAGCCATAGGGAAAGCTTGTTGCTCAAGCTGACGTTGAATAGGAAATATTTGAGACATATCAGTCGTACTATTAGAATACATAACAATAGGCTCATGATATTTTCTTCTGAAAAAATCCATATTATTTTCCAGTTTTAACCATGGTTTAAGCTTAACAGTTCCTTTAGCACGGAGATTATATCTTTTAAAGTTTTCATTTCCTTTATTATAAATACCATCGTATTTATAGAATGCTCCGGACACCATGTAAGTTGCAATATCACTACCTCCTGAAATGCTAACATTGTGCTGAGTAGCAAATGTATTATCCTTATAAATGATGTCATGCCAGTCTGTGTTGCCAAAATAATCATAATACCCTTTAGCATTTACACGGGCCTTTTCTAGTGTCGGATCTGCATCCCTTTTTGCAAGTTCATCATACCAATCGTTCCAGGTTACTATATATTTATTAAACACATTATTAATCGTACTTGGAGCCTGCCCTTTGTAGTTGTAATAAGAGTTATAAAAAGAATTTGTCCATTGTAGTCCATTTGTTACAACCTCAGGTTCTACTGTACGTTTCATTAAAGAGACATTAGCACTGTACTGTATTTTTGGTTTGCCAGCAACAGCAGCTTTAGTAGTGACCAATACCACCCCAAAAGATCCTCTTGCCCCATAAACAGCTGTGGAAGAAGCGTCTTTTAATACAGATATACTTGCTATGTCTTCAGAATTGACAGTGGTAAGATCTCCTTCTACACCGTCAATTAAAACCAATGCAGATCCTCCGGCACCAATAGAATTGACTGCACTACGAATATGAATAGCAGCACTTCGAGAAGGTTTGCCATCAGACATTGTAATGGTCAGTCCAGGAATTTCACCTTGCATGGAGCGAACAATATTCGGATTAGATCTATTTTCCAAGACCTTACCTGACACTTGCTCTATAGCACCTACAATATCACGTTTTTTCTGTACGCCATAACCAATCACAACAACCTCATCCAATGCTTTTGCATTTTCCTTAAGTTGAATAGTTAGATTATTTTTCTTACCAACAATTACATCTTGCTCACTAAATCCAATAAATGTAACATGCAGTGTTGCATCTTCTTTTATACTTAATGAGAAGAAGCCATCGAGATTAGTTATGGTCCCGTTTGTTGTACCTTTCTCAAGTACATTAGCTCCAATAATAGGATCACCTTTCTCATCCTTAATAATACCTGTTACTTTTTTTGTTTTCTGTTGTGTTGTAGATTCATTATCCGTACCACTTCCCATTGAATTTAACTTTATTTTATTATTCATGCTATTTGTTCCAGCAAAAGTCTCCGGAATCAAAAAGAATAACAAATAAAGCATTACATGCATTAATTGAAAATAATTTTTGTGATTTTTCATACTCATTATAATTAAACATTAACAATACAAAAGAGACTCATAAATTGGCTTATTCATAAAAAACAAGTCAATATATTTAAGGTAAAAAATGACATTTATAATTTTTAGATACGTAAATATTAAGGTAGCATCTATAAGCAAATCTATTTTTATTAGCACTTTATAGACAATAATAATTTGACGTTCCCTGATTAGCAGGAAGAGTAATAAAGCTCGTAAGAAATGCACTTAATAAATATAACCCGGCCAAAATCCAGATAACTCCTTCACTTCCAATAAAACTATATGAGATTCCGACTATAAGTGGTCCAATAAAGACAGGTAGCCCAGCTCCCAAATTAAGCACAGCCATTGCAGCACCTTTATCATTCTTAACAAGAGAAGGTACTAAGGCTGATAAAGGGACATACCCAGCCAGCAAACAGCCCCATAAAACACCTGCACACATCACAACTCCTAAATTCCCATTAAATAACTGAGGAGCATAGTAAAATAAAAGTGTACTAATGCAACACCCAACACCTCCAAACCATATAATGGTATTTTTCCATCCAATTCGATCACCAATAAATCCAAAAATAAGATTAGAGATTATATTACCAGTAAAGATTGTACCCCATATTTTTAGCCATTCTGTCATACTAAATCCATGTTCAAACATATACATGGGCAAGAATACAGGGAAAGCAAACTGGGCTGTAGTATTTATAATACGGACAATTCCACCAAGTAACACTTTGGGCTCATCTCTCATTATAGTTATTCCCTTTATCAGTTCTTTAGCATTCGCAGAAGATTTTTTCTCTGGTCCTTTTTTATAAGAATTCATACCTAAGGCAAATAAAGCACCTAATGAACTCCAGAATAATGAAGTCCATAGAGTTCCAATATTTCCGAAATGTACTATTGCCCAACTTGAATAATAAGCACCTAAAACATTTAATCCTCCTGTAAAAACAAACCAGAACAGTCCTACAGCCCCTCCTAATTTTTCTTTTGGGGTGCAATAAGTAATCCACACTAAAAATGAATAAGCAAACAAGGGGTAGCCAAAACCTCGAAGGGCATATGTTACCAACATAACAGAATAATTCAGATTGGGAACTCCTAATCCAACAAATCCAGATGATCCAAGCAAATAAAGAATTACACCGGCAAACATCGTTCTTTTTGCGCCATAAGTTTCTGTTAAAACTCCCGAAAGCCAAGAAGATATTGCGATAGTAACGCCATAGATAGAAAACAAAAGTGCTGATTCCTGAATATTTAATCCTCTGTCAATAAGATAAGGACTAAGCCAACCTGCTTCAATTCCATCGCCCATCATAAAAATCAGTATACCTAGATATCCCCACGACAAATGTTTAAAGGAAGCTGCACTTTCTGTTAAATGATATGTTATGCTTTTCATAATACTTCGATTTGATAATTATTAGTTCAAGAATGAATCTTAATTTATAAACATAAAAATGTCTTGATTAATATTGTTATGTATAGACCTTTTTACAGTTCACTGGCAAATAAAATATATGCTAGATCCATCTATAATTATAAAAATTCAGTTTAAAATTGAGGATTTGTTATTCCAAGTTATTTTTGCACCAGTCTATCACTATAAAGTTTATAAAGCATCTCTCCAAAGTCGCCTAGATTATCAACTATAATATCAGGCCGAGGAACAGATTGCTCTGCAACTTTTATACTCGTCTCTCCTGTCAATACCAGTACACCCAAGGCTTTGGCATTGTATGCCATTTGTAAATCTGTGTAAATACGATCCCCTATTATTGCAATCTGTGAAGGCTGAAGCTGATAACGTTGCTGAATGCCTTCCAACATTCGTGGGTCTGGTTTCCCTATTACAATATCCGGTGTACGACCTGTTGCCTGTTCCAGACTTGAACAAATTGAGCCACAATCCACTAATGTCACAGGCATATCTGTTGGACAAACCTTGTCTGGATTTGTTGCTATATATGGCAGCTGTTGTTTCACCCACCACGCAGCTCTACAAAGACGGGAATATGTAAGAGACGTATCAAAACTAACAATAACCGCTTGTGGGATATCATCGGGATCATCATTTGTTGATATGAATCCAGCTTTTTCAAATTCACTTATCATACTTGGAGTTCCCAATATAAATAGACGTTTTATCTCAGGAAAGTTCTTTTTAAGATAGTCAATTGTAGCTTGCGCGGATGAATACATTTCTTCACGTGTAGCTAGAATTCCCATATTAGCTAAATGCTCCAGATAGCTATCAATACTCTTTGTTGGATTATTAGTCAAAAAAGAATACCTAATTCCTAATTCTTTCATTTTAGCAAGGAATGGCAATGTAAATTGAAACAGAGTATTTCCATTATATATTGTTCCATCCATATCTAAAGCAATATGCTTAATTTCTAGTAAATGAGTTTCCAATTCTGAAATAGAATTTATACCCATTTGATTTATATATCTATACTGATTCATAATTACTTACTATTATTTATTTTAATCATTGTAACCATCAGCTTTAGCTTTCCATGCCATTAGGAATATAATTGTACCAATAAAGCCAACTCCTATAAGGGCTCGAATAGCACAACTCCACCCAAAATTGTCGACAAGATATCCTAATCCCCAACCAGAGACAAGTGTACTTGCATACCCAAATAAGCCTGTAAATCCTGTAGCAGTAGCCGCTGCCCGTTTCGTGGCCAGGTTAGATGCTGAAATTCCCACCAGAGCCTGAGGTCCGTAGATAAAAAAGCCTGCTGCCATTAGTACTAGTGATGCTAACCACATAGGCGGTGAAGATAATTGCCAAAACAAAAAGATAAACACTGTTGCTAAAGCCATACAGATTACACATACTCGTGGGCCCCTTCCTCCAAAAAATTTATCAGTAACCCATCCCGCAGACAACATTCCAAGAATGCCTGATATTTCAAAACCTGCAACCATCCATCCTGCATTGTGTACAGAAAAGCCTTTCCATTCACTTAATAATGTTGGTCCCCAATCCAAAACAGCATAACGTATCGTATATACAAAGAAATTAGCAACACCTATAATCCAGATATATGGATTCAAAAACACCTTTTTGCGAACAAATTGCTTAAACTCCTCTGATGTATCCTTGTGTTCTGCTTCTTCTTGTGAGACTCCTTCCGGACATATCTCAGGTAATCCTACAGAAGCGGGAATATCACGTAAACCAAACCAAAGCGCAACTGCTCCACCTAGTGCTATGGCAGAAGGAAAAAAGAAACACCATCTCCACCCCCAGGATACAACATAACCACAAATTATCACTACAAGCCCAGCTCCAATGGAATGTGATGTGTTCCATATAGACATTTTCGTAGCCAATTCTTTAGGAGGCACCCAATGTGTAAGTAAGCGGGCACAAGGTGGAAATCCCATTCCTTGAAACCACCCATTAGCCATCCAGACAATTCCAAAAACAAGTACTGCAGAACTAAAACCAAAAATCAGGTTACATGCCGAAGACAGAACTAAACCGGTAATCATGAAAAAGCGTGCATTTACTCTATCACCAATAAATCCATTGATAAATTTTGATATTCCGTAAATTAACCCATGAAGGGTCAGAAAAAGTCCTAATTCTGTTTTTGTTATACCAAGATCAGCCTGCATTGCAGGCATTGCTATACTCAGATTCTTCCGTACAAAATAGAACATAGCATACCCTATCATGCTGACTATAATTGTCCGAGTTTGCCAATATTTAAATTTCTTGGCTACATCTGGGGCCATTGACATATATGCACTTTTTATATTACTATTCATCGTGTTTTATTTTCATAAACAAACAAGTCCTTTTCTTATTTTTCATCATCTATTTCCCAAATACCACCTTTACCAAATAATCCATTTAACCATTTGTCCATATATCCAGTCCTTACAGCCAGATCAAGTACAGTAAAACGACGGCGAATAAATTGGGAACGAACAAATGTTTCACGTAATCGGGCGCGAGAAATGCCTATTTCTTCAGGTTCAGTAGGAGCACCAACCTGTTTTAGTCTTTCTTTAACCTCAACATAGGGAATAATTTGTTCCAATAGCCGAGCCTGTATCTCCTGCCAATATTCTTTAAACTGAGTTAGTTGAACCTTAAGTTCATCACGGGATATGTATTTGGCTTTTGTTTCTTGTAAACCAATATTTGGAAAATCGGTTCCTTCAAACATTTTAAGAGCCTGTTTATCAGACTCATCGGGTAATGGCCAGTTCTTGCAACAATCCTCAACATCAAGCTCACTCAAAGGAGATTTTAACACCTGTTCATAGAATGCAGTAATAGCCAGCATGCCAATACTAACCTGAAAACCGTGCGATATATGTTCACCATTGTTTAAGTGATGTTCCATATTCCATAAATGGCTAAATTGATGTTCTGCCCCAGAAGCAGGACGACTGGTTTTAGCCCATTGCATTGCAAACCCACCTAACATCAGTCCCTCAATTAAAGCATTAATTGCCTCGGGATTTCCTGAATGAATGGCTATAGGATCAGACAATGCATCATGCAAACCATCCTGTACAATACTCCATGCTGTATCATCTATAGGTTCAACACCCATCCAGTCTGCCAGAATCCAATCTGCACCAGCTGTCACTTTAGCAAACAAATCAGCATAGCCGGAGGCTGTCATCTTTTCAGGAGCATTTTTTATAATATCTATATCTGCAAGACACGCCTGAGGAGCCGGACAATTAAATGTTTGTTTTGCACCATTAGCAGTAATAGAGGCTCCAAAAGCAGTATATCCATCCATTGAGGCTGCTGTAGCCACACACATATACCGTCTGCCAGTAAGATGAGATGATAATTTTGTTAAATCATTAATTGTCCCTGAGCCAACAGCAACAGGAATTGCATCATGTTTCTTTAATGAAGCAACCAATTGATCTACATACGAATATTCTGCATAAAGATCAGGATCTGTAAAAATGTACGGTTCTTCTTGTTCAATCCCAGCGGATTCTAAAGCATTGAACACATTCTTTCCTGCAATCTCAAAGGTTGTTGTATCAGCTATGATTACAGCTTTCTTTCCTGGAAATTGTTCTTTAAAAAGGCTGGAAGTTTTACTTAAAATTCCAGATCCAATATAAAGTGCACGGGTATCACTCGCCGCTTTTAAGGCTTTCTCTATTCTAGACATTTCTTTATTATAATTAGGCTTTACACTGTTTTTTACTACCGAATACAAATCCCTTACAATTGAAGGGTTAGGTTCTATCGAGATTGCATAGCTGTCCATATTTCTGTAGGTATATCAGATTCAATAATATCTGGTCGTTTATTTATTTCTTCTTTATAAGATTTTTGCCGCTCTTCATACGTTTTCAATTTATCATGAGTTGGAGCCAATGAGACCATACACCTTACTCCTTTTGCATGCAATAGCTTTACTATATTTTCATTTTCAGAATTAATCGTTGGGCCTATATACGCAATAAAATTTCGCCAAGGCACATTAGAAGAAGCAATATCTTCATATTCCTTCATTGTACGGATAAATGCAGAAAACATAATATTAGGGAAACGATCGTAATAATATCTTGCCTGAGCTCCATTATGAACTGTGAGCATTACATAATTCTCTGCATGATATTTTTTGATCAGTGCAGCAACCATTTTCATTGGAACATCTTTTTTATCCAAATTAATAACAGTCTTTCCCTTACTCCATTTTATTACCTCTTTGAGTGTTGGAATAGAATATGGCGTTACATTTCCCTCACTATCTTTCAATCGAATAGATTTAAGTTCGGTCCAGGTATAATCACAAACCCTACCCTTTCCCGTTGTAGTTCTTTCTAAAGTAGGATCGTGCATCAGAACAATTACACTATCTTTAGTAAGCCTGGGATCTATCTCAAAGAAAGCGGGCATCTGTTTCATAACATTACCAAATCCAGCTAAACTGTTCTCTGAAAAACCTTTTTCCCGTCCGCCGCGATGTCCGCTAACTAAAATAGAAGAATCTCCTTTGTATTTAAAATAGTCATGAACATCCTTATTTTTTTTTATATTCAGAGAGTGAATCTTTGACGATTGAGCTAGTGCATTCTGACTAGTTACGAAGAAGTTTACTAAAACAAGCATAACTACACAAGTTCTCCAAACCACCACTCTGACTTCAGCTATTTTCTTTGCCATAATAAAATTTAAATTCACTGAATAAAACATTAAACATCATATTTATATCACTAAAAGGCAGAACCAAATTCTGCACTATTTAATGCAGAATATAATTATTTGCTAATTGGGTAAAGCTTTCTACCTGGAGTTTTTCCCAATCTTTGTCCTTATTCATCTCTTTTGACATAATAGCAGCTACTTTCGGAGCAGCTTCAATTGCCGCACGTGCATCTAGGAAAAGCAATCTGGCACGTCTTGCTAACACATCTTCCACTGATTGAGCCATTTCTTCTCTTACTGCCCAAACAACATGAGCTGCATTAAATGTATAATTTTTATGAAGCAATTCAGCATTGGCACTATTTTCTTTTATCAAAGAGTTAAGTTTTACACAATCACTTCCATAAACATAATCCCACTTATTTGTATCTACATTTTCTGCATACCCATGTACCTTTAGATGTCTGGTTACACAAGGCTTATTTTCGAGTCTGGCAACTTCTATTGACCGATCTACAATATCTTCTGCCATTTCGCGATAAGTAGTCCACTTACCTCCTGTTATAGTTAGTAAACCCGATTTGGATATATATATTTTATGATTTCTTGAAATTTCTTTTGTTTTCTTGCAATCACTATGTGTTGGCGCAGCCAAAGGACGTAATCCGGCAAAAACAGAAAGAACATCACTACGAGAAATTTTTTGTCCAAGATATTGTCCTGCCTGATCTAAAATAAAGTCTACTTCATCTTCCAATGCACGCGGTTCTAATGCAGAGTTATTTAAAGGTGTATCAGTTGTTCCGAGAACAACTTTATCGTGCCATGGCACACCAAACAACACACGTCCATCTTTTGTTTTTGGTATCATTAATGCAGAATTGCCCCCTAAGAATTTACTATCAACAACCAAGTGTACTCCCTGACTTGGGCGCACTTTCTTCTTATTTTCAGGAGCATCCATTTTCATTATTTCGTCAACAAAAACTCCGGTAGCATTAATTATAACTTTTGTTTTAAAAACATATTTTTCTCCTGTTAACTGATCTACAGCGTTTACTCCAATCAATTTGCCTTTTCCGTCTTTCAATAGCTTTTCAGCTTTTACATAATTAAGGCATACAGCACCATGATCAACAGCAGTCTGTGCAAGAGTGATAGCCATTCTTGCATCATCAAATTGTCCATCATGATATACTACTCCACCTCTTAAACCAGCTTGCTTTAGTCCTGGAATTTCCTTCATTACCGTTTTCTTTAAAAGAGGTAACGAGCGACCTAATCCTAAACGACCAGCCAGAAGATCGTATGCCGTTAAACCAATCGCATAAAAAGGCTGTTCCCACCAACGATAATTTCCAATTATGAAACGCATATCTTTAACAAGATGAGGAGCATTCTTTCGCATAAGGCCACGCTCACGTAATGCACCAACCACCATTTGAACATCTCCTTGTGCTAAATATCGGACTCCTCCATGAACAAGCTTTGTACTACGACTTGATGTAGCTTTTGCAAAATCATTTTGTTCAAGCAACACCACCTTAAACCCCCGTGAAGCAGCATCAACAGCCGTTCCTAACCCTGTAGCACCACCTCCAATTATTAAAATATCACAAACAGCATTGTGCCCTGATATCTTGCTAAATAATTCATTTCGTTTCATTTTAGATATTTAAATGTTTCGATTAAGATATTTATCCTTTCTATTTTCAGGCAAATATATACTATACAGGAATACAATGCAAGCTAAAATGCAATTATTTTATATTTTATTTCAAAAAAAATGCTTTCGTTCTATATATGTATTAAATAAAAGGAGCAAAATCAAAAGAAAAAGATAGTTTGAATGCACTATAAGCGTGCTATTTGCACAATAAATACAAATAAAAGAGCAGTCATACTTTCGTTTAAGATGTATATAGTTTCTTTTTAAGCACAATTTCTATAAATAATTAAATAAAAGAATATAAAACACAAGAAAAACAATATATATTTGCAGTATAATCTCAAATAGACAGAACATGCATAGTATAGCTGAAAGACACAAGTATATCTTAGAATCATTAAATAAGAATGGTTTTATCAAAGTTTCGAATATAGCAAACGACCTAAATGTAACCTCAGTAACCATTCGCAAAGATTTAAAATCGTTAGAAGAAAAAAAATTATTATCTCGTACACATGGCAGTGCCAGTTCAAGCGTTCCATTAACATCCGACATAGATGTGCACCTAAAAGAAAAAAATAAAAAAGGAAGAAAAGACAAAAATTGCAATTGCCGCCTGCAAACTAATAGAAGAGAACGACTCAATAATGATGGCATCAGGATCAACGGTATATACATTTGCAGAACAAATAAAGCCCATAAATCATTTGAATATTGTTACAGCATCCCTTAAAATATCTATGTTACTGAATAACATCAATAATATTGATATTATTCAACTTGGCGGCATTGTAAGAAAGAGTTCATTATCCATTATAAGCAATTCAACTATCGATTTTTTTAAAGATATTACTTGTTCAAAACTTTTTTTAGGAGTGGATGGAATCGATATTAATTATGGTATAACAAATTCAGATATAAGAGAAGCACGCATAAATAAAAAGATGATAGATACATCTCTAAGAACTATTATTTTAGCAGATTCTTCTAAATTTGGAAGAAGAGGATTTGGAAAGGTTTGCACTCTCGACCAAATTGACGTGATTATCACCGATTCAGGAATAACAGAGTCAATGATAAAGCTTGTCGAAGAAACAGGAATTGAGCTAATCATTGTATAATGAATAGAATAGTACGTACCAACTATTGAATTAGCAAATATAAAACAAATAACACTAATCTTAATGAAATCGTCGAATCGAAAAGAAACAAAAAGAAAAGCATGCAAGAAGAATATGCGTAAAAAAAGGGAGATTAAAAGGTAATTTACCGTATAATAATCATACTTCACCTAGATAAAAACGGTATATATCCCAGGAACCTCTACATATAGTATATGTATATCAATAACGAAAGTTGATAATCTTTCGTTTAACAAACTATTTACTTTTTAAACACAATAAATATACATAATATATAAACACAATAAAAAAGAATAGCGTATATTTGCAACACAATTAAAATTCATATCAAATGCTTAGTATAGCCGAAAGACATAAGTACATTTTAGAATCATTAAATAAAAATGGTTTTGTTAAAGTCGTAGACATAGCAAAAGACTTAGATGTAACAGCAGTTACTATTCGCAAAGATTTAAAATTCCTCGAAGAGAAAAAATTACTTTTTCGCACACATGGCAGCGCTAGCCCTGGCAATCCGTTAGCATCTGATATAGATGTGCACGTAAAAGAAAAAATGAAAAAAGAAGAGAAAGAAAGAATAGCAATTGCGGCTTGCAAACTGATAGAAGAGAATGACTCTATAATTATTGCCTCGGGCTCAACAGTGTATACATTTGCCGAACAAATAAAACCTAAAAAGCATCTAAATGTTGTTACTGCTTCTCTTAAAGTATCTATGTTATTGAATAACATAGATAATATTGACATAATACAACTGGGGGGAGTCGTGAGAAAAAGTTCTTTTTCAGTTGTAGGCGAATCAACGATTAAGTTCTTTGAAGATATTACTTGTTCCAAACTTTTTTTAGGAGTCGATGGCATTGATATTGAATATGGTATCACCAATTCAAACATAGAGGAAGCTCATTTGAATAAAAAAATGATAGATGCCTCTTTGAGAACTATTATTTTAGCAGATTCTTCTAAATTTGGGAAACGCGGATTTGGCAAAATATGCAACCTAGATCAGATTGATGTTATTATCACAGACTCAGGCATTTCTGATTTAATAGCTAAATCTATTGAGGAAATAGGAATTGAATTGATTATCGTATAACTGATAAAACATTATTCGTCGTACAGAACTTAGAATTTACAGAATATTCAGTGAGGGATAATTCTCAAAAGTGATGGTTTCGTGATGGTTCTCCAATACCCGGTTACATCTTTAAAAAAACATTAAACAGTTTTCTCAGATCATTCACCAATAATTTCCGTTTATTCTCCAATAAATGAGGATTATTGGTGAATGGTTTTTATTTATTGGCCAATCAATTTTACAGATTACCGGGTTGTTAATTGTCATTGATATATAAATTGAATAGAGGATGCCAGTAAATAAGCAGTCCTATCTTTCCTAGCTCATTTTTTTTTGTAATTTTGCACCCTTATTTTATGACGCAAACGAAATATAAGAAGAAAGAGACCATCCAGACTTCTCTTTCTGCATAGACAGGGAAACAAACAATATATCATAAATATGGATAATCAGACAGATACAGCAAAAGAGAAAATCAATCCTACCGCGTCTTCGGACTTAATTTATGGGCTTAACGAACGCCCCCCCGTCAAAGATGCATTATTTGCGGCACTACAGCATTTGTTAGCCATATTCGTGGGTATAATAACACCTCCTCTGATTATTTGCGAGGCATTGAAAACAGATTTGGCAACAACTGGTTTTATGGTTTCGATGGCTCTTTTTGTGTCTGGTATAGCTACCTTTATTCAATGTAAAAAGTTTGGTCCGTTTGGTTCTGGTTTATTGTGTATTCAAGGAACCAGTTTTTCTTTTATCGGTCCTATTATTTCGGCTGGACAGTTAGGCGGTCTTCCTCTGATTTTCGGTGTTTGTATGGCAGCTTCTCCCGTAGAGATGATTGTGAGTCGTACTTTTAAATATCTGCGACACATCATTACTCCGCTTGTATCGGGCATTGTAGTACTACTCATCGGACTTAGCCTTATAAAAGTAGGCGTTGTTTCTTGTGGCGGTGGTTACGCAGCAATGGGCAACGGCACGTTTGGAAGTATTGAGAACGTAGGGCTTGCCGCTATAGTGTTGGGTAGTGTTTTATTCTTCAACCGCTGCAAAAATAAATATCTCCGAATGAGTTCCATTGTTCTGGGCTTATGCATTGGTTACGGAATTGCTTTTGCCATGGGTAAAGTGGACTTTGCAAAGGCGGCTACAACAGACCTCTGGGCATTCAATATACCAATGCCTTTCAAGTATGGTTTGGATTTCAACTTTTCGTCCTTCCTTGCTTTGGCTCTGATATATCTTATTACCGCTATTGAAGCAACAGGAGATGTAACTGCCAACTCGATGATTTCCGGAGAACCAATTGAAGGCGAAAAATACCTGAAACGTGTTTCAGGAGGTGTTTTAGCTGATGGTTTCAACTCTTTTCTTGCCGGTGTATTTAATTCATTTCCGAACTCAATTTTCGCACAAAACAATGGCATTATTCAGCTAACAGGAGTTGCCAGTCGTTATGTGGGTTATTATATTGCAGGCATACTTATATTGCTTGGCTTGTTCCCAATAGTTGGCATCATTTTTTCGCTGATGCCTGATCCAGTATTAGGAGGAGCTACATTGCTTATGTTCGGTACCGTTGCTTCTGCCGGTATCCGCATCATTGCATCGCATGAGATAAATCGCAAAGCCACTTTAGTATTAGCCGTGAGCCTTTCATTAGGTTTGGGTGTGGAACTAATGCCCGACATTCTTAACCATGCTCCTCAGGCTATAAAATCAATATTCTCATCGGGAATCACAACCGGTGGTCTTACAGCCATTATTGCCAATGCATTGATTCATATTAAAGAAGGAAAAGAAGATATAAAAGAAGAAAGAGAAATAGTAGAATAATATGGATATACTTAAAAAACGTATTCTGCAGGACGGCAAGTGCTATGAAGGCGGAATATTAAAAGTAGATAGTTTTATCAATCATCAGATGGACCCCATGCTGATGTATAAAATTGCTCAGGAGTTTGTGGCTCGTTTTAAAAACGAGAACATTAATAAGATTGTTACCATTGAAGCAAGCGGAATTGCTCCAGCTATTTTAGTGGGCTATATAATGCAGCTTCCTGTTGTTTTCGTAAAAAAGAAACAGCCTAAAACAATGGAGAATATGCTTACTACAACTGTGCATTCTTTCACAAAAGACCGTAACTATACAGTTTGCATCAGTAACAATTTCCTCACACCCAATGATCATGTGCTTTTTATTGATGATTTTCTGGCAAACGGAAATGCATCTTTGGGTATGATTGATTTGATTAATCAGGCAGGAGCTTCATTAAGCGGAATGGGGTTCATTATTGAGAAAGCATTTCAGGACGGTGGAAAGATTCTTCGCGATAAGAATGTTCACGTTGAATCGCTTGCTATTATAGATGATTTATCCAATTGCAAAATAAATATTCGCTAACCACGGTTGGTTTCGAATAATAGTATAATCCCTCCAGACTTATTGTTCGGGGGGATTTTTGTATATTAGAATACAGATACATCTCTGAAAATATAATGAAAGCTATTCTTTTTTACGCTATCTACAAAAATAAAATCCGCACAAACAATGTCTATGCAGATTTTATTTCTTGAATTGCTAATAAGTGGAGCTGGAGGGAATCGAACCCTCGTCCAAACGAGGAAATCATAAGCTTTCTACATGCTTATCTTCGCCTAATTTTTCGAGTACGGCAAGACCGAAGCCACCAACCAGTACCTTATCCCCTTTAGTTTCACCAGAGCCACGAGGAAGGACTCAAGCTATCTCCGATATAACTGCACCACTGAGCCGGAACGCTTCGGAACAACAGCAACCGAGTGATGTCTCGTCTCCGCACCTAGTGCAGAGATTAAGCTAATCTACTGTGATTCGATTAAGCAGCAAGAGCGTAATTGTTTTCGCCAGATAAAATTTTGATAACTGAGATTTAAGTGCAAATCACCGACGCACTGCATGCTTACATACCATTTCTGCCCGCTGTCAAATCCAGTCAACCCCGAAGGATGTGTGATGTAACCACTTTATTTAGCAATACAAAGATATGCACAAAGTATTGATCTTCCAATTATTTCTCAGCATTTTGAGAATTATTTATTCTTATTATACTTTACGCTGATTTCTTTGCCCCAATTGTTAAGAGTTTCAATAACGGGCATAACAGATTCTCCCATTGGAGTTAGCTTGTATTCCACCTTTGGAGGAACGGTTGGATAGACAATTCGTTCCACTAGTCCGGTTTGTTCCAGTTCTCTTACTGTTTGGGTAAACATTTTGTTGGCTATTCCATTTAAGCTGCGCTGAAGTTCGCCCGAACGCATTACTCCATCTCTGAGATGATACAGTACAATCGGCTTCCATTTACCACCAATCATATCCATAACTAACTCTAAAGAACAAAAATAGTCCTTTCCCTTAAAAATATATTTGTCTATACGCCCTTCATTTGCCACAATTCACTCCTTTTGGTTACTATACTACTTTTTAGTAGGTACTTGTACAATCGGCATTAATATCCGTAATTTGCAGCCACAAAGAAACAAAATTAAAAGGAGAAAAGAAATGAAAGTTGTAGCAATTAACGGAAGTCCTCGTAAAGAGGGTAATACTTATCATGCATTGATGGGTGTTGGCAAGCAATTAATGGAAAACGGTATTGAGTTCGAGATTATCCACATCGGCAATAAAGCTGTGAGAGGATGCATGGCCTGCGGAGGATGTTCCAGAAACAAGGACGAGAAGTGCGTTATTACAACTGATCCTTTGAATGAATGGGTTCAGAAGATGAAGGATGCCGATGGAATTATACTTGGTTCACCTGTTTATTATGCAGGTATTCCGGGAACTATGAAATCGTTTCTGGATAGAGCTTTCTTTGTGTCGGGAAGTAATGACAATTTATTCCGTCAGAAAGTTGGTGCTGCAGTAGTTGCTGTACGCCGTACCGGAGGTTCTTCCACATTCGATAGCCTGAACCATTATCTCAATTATTCGGAAATGATTCTTGCCACATCAAACTATTGGAACATTACTCACGGGCTGTCTAAGGGAGAGGCTTTACAGGATGGCGAAGGCGTACAGATTATGGAAGTTCTGGGAAGAAATATGGCATGGATACTTAAAATGCGTGAGCAAACTAAAGACACCATTCCTGCTCCAGCTCCCGTAAGTAAGATCTACACTAATTTTATCCGATAATAAAATAAACGTTGTACATCCTAGTTTCCGGTTTTTAAGATAAAAAACAGACTGAATATATAAAAAAGCAGTTCATTGTAACCATTGTTACAAGTCGGGAACCAAGAATAACCATACCTTTGCAGCATCATCCTAAATATTGAAGAGAATGAAACGAACTGTGATAAAAATAGACGAAGCATTGTGTAACGGATGCGGATTGTGTGTAAAAGGTTGTCATGAAGGGGCTTTGCAGCTTATTAATGGTAAAGCGGTAATGGTAAGCGAGCTTTATTGCGACGGTTTGGGAGCTTGCATTGGCGAATGTCCCGAAGGCGCAATTGAATTGGAAGAGCGTGAAGCAGAACCTTACAGCGAAGAAGCTGTTATGGAACGTATTTCTCCAAAAGGTGAAACGGTTATTCTTGCTCACTTAAAGCATTTAAAGGAACACGGTGAGAAGGGTTTGCTGATGCAGGGCGTAGATTATCTCAGAAGAAATAATATCCAGGTGGATCTTTCTCAGATACACGGTCAACAGCATACGGGCGGAGCACATAGCGGATGCCCCGGTTCCATGGCTCGTACACTGAGACCTGCCGTACAGGCTACCTCCGTTGCAGGGATAGTTCAAAGCGGTTTTTCTGCTCCTACTCAAGGTGGCGTTACTGCACCTCAGGCTTCAGAGCTTCGTCAATGGCCCGTACAACTGCACTTGCTCAATCCGCAAGCAGGATATTTTCAGGGGGCTGATGTTTTATTAGCAGCCGACTGTACTTCTTTTACCGCCGGCAATTTTCACGACCGCTTTCTGAAAGGTAAGATTCTGGCTATTGCCTGCCCCAAACTGGACAGCAATACAGAATCATACATTGAAAAGTTGCGGGTTATGATTGATGATTCAAAAATAGACACGCTTACAGTGTTAATTATGGAGGTTCCTTGCTGCGGAGGTTTGCTACAGATGGCAAAAATAGCAAGAGAAAAAGCTTCAAGGCATATCCCAATTAAAAACATCGTTCTATCTGTTCAGGGAGAAATAAAGAGTGAAGTCTGGATTTAATCAGGCAACTTAATATGCATTGCTATCTGGTTTACTAAATGAATAAAACCAATTTGTACAAGCTGACTAATTTATGCTGTGAGGTTAATTAGTCAGCTTGTACTAATTTGACACTTTAGATCGATGAGACTTATTTCTATTCTCCACAAATAAATCTCTGGTCCAACATCATATTTACATAGACTGATAAGGAGACTATTCATTTATCAATCAATCAAAAACCCTTCCAGCCCCATAGAAATTGCTGAATTATTTGATTTTATTCTCTAATAAATAAAAATCATTGGAGAATAAATCTGAATGATTGACCAATTATTTTTCAGAAAAGACGATTAAGAATAGTTGCCAAATAATTTTTCTGAAAGTCTCAAGTGATGTTGAAGAATAAGTCTTGATGTTTTCAGAAAGTCTCAAGACATTTAAAGCCTTCCAGCAAGGAGTTTCAGACCATTTATATCTTATTTTGCAAAAGCAATGAATGATCAGTTTATAAAAGCAAACCCGCAAAATACTTATAACAAATATTTATTTAAAACGCTTTATAAAATAGGTTTAAGAATAACTAAAATAATAATTATAACGGACTACAGGCACCAAAATGCAAAAAACACTGCCAAAAAAGTGGCAACTTATAACTGAATCATTTGTCCATGTATTTTATTTACAAGGGGTAACTATTTAATAATCAATGCTTACCAGTACAAAATCGTGGGGTTATAAATATATGTATATAATACACATCCAGCGTCCTTAATTATTTAAAAATAATCAGCCTTATTCAGGCCAGTTTTATACCCCCTTAGAAAACAAAAAAATGGCGTAGTTGCCCGCGCACTAAAAGTGGGTGAATTAAACAAGGAGGATAATTCTATTATTCACTATTTAACTTGAACCATATTACTGTAATGAAAAGCGCTCTATAAAATAGAATTTAGAATTCCTCATTTTACTGTTTATAGTAACAAGCCACATATAATCAAGATAATAACGGGGAGCTAATTAAAGTCAAAATATAACCAATCAATAAAGACTGCATTTAGTTATCCACAAAAAAACTTCAGCTAGAATAAGTCCATTTTGTCTTTTTTTTAATTATTTTTGCAGCAAAAAACAATGAAACAAAAGAAATTACTCCTGATTATCTTAACTATAGTGTGCCAATTTGCTACCGCACAAAACATTCAGTTCCACTATGACCTCAGAAATTCTTTAAATAAGAATATTCCGACTTCAAGAAACTATCTGACTACTACTATTGAGATGTTCAAACCCGATAAATGGGGTTCCACTTTCTTCTTCGTGGATATGGATTATAACCAGGCCAAAGGAAATATAGGAACTGCATACTGGGAAATCGCCCGTGACTTTAAGATTGGTAAATGCCCTATTATGCCTCATATTGAGTATAATGGTGGTGCAGGTAGAAGTAAATTTAATGGTTTCCCTATCGACAATGCTTACCTATTAGGAGCTTCTTACCCATTTAGTTGCGGAAATGCCAATTTCAGCACTTACCTTGCTTACAAATACAATGCATTTACCAAAACCAGCAACGACGTTCAGTGGACTGGTACCTGGGGCATTCCTCTGTTTGATAACAAAATGACTCTGTCAGGGTTCATTGATGTATGGACAGAGAATAAAGACCGCACAGGAGTTGAATCCGGGAAAAAGGTAATATTACTAACAGAACCACAAATCTGGTACAATGTAAATTCCAATTTATCTTTTGGTAGTGAAATAGAAATCAGCAATAACTTCTATACTAAAGCCGCAGGTTATGATAGCAGATTATATGTATTCCCAACCATTGCTGCCAAATGGAATTTCTAAATAAACAAAGATAAGCCTAATGATCGAAAAACTATTTAAGCTGACGGAGAACAAAACAAACGTCAGACAAGAAATCATTGCAGGATTAATCACATTCCTGACAATGTCTTACATTTTAGCTGTTAACCCAAGCATTCTTAGTGCAACAGGAATGGACAAATCTGCCCTATTTACCACAACAGCTTTAGCTACAATTATCGGAACGCTTTTAATGGCTTTCTTACCAAATCTTCCTATTGCTCAGGCACCGGGAATGGGGCTTAATAATTTCTTTGCTTTTTCCGTGGTGCTTACCATGGGATACAGCTGGCAAATGGCTCTTACTGCGGTATTCATTGAAGGTCTTATATTTATAATTCTTACTTTCTTTAACGTGCGTGAATTGATTGTGAAAAGTATTCCAAAGACACTTAAAGAGGCTATTCCAGTTGGTATCGGGCTTTTCATCACTTTAATCGGATTGAAGAATGCCGGTATTATTGTTGGTAATCCTCATACACTTGTATGTATGGGCGATTTAGCTAATCACAACGTATGGATTGCGGTAATTGGTCTTATCATTACCGGTGCTTTGTTTGCAAAGAACGTTCACGGTTCCATATTGATAGGTATTGTTGTAGCAACAGTTTGCGGGATCTTCTTCGGAGAAGTGCACACTCCTGCTGACGGGATATTCTCACTTCCTCCTTCCATTGAACCTATATTCTTCAAGTTTGACTGGAATCACCTGTTCTCATTCGATATGCTTGTTGTGGTATTCACCTTCTTGTTTGTCAACCTGTTCGATACAGTAGGAACTCTGATTGGTGTAGCTTCAAAAGCTGGGTTTATAGATGAAAACGGAAACTTCCCACAAGTGAAGAAAGCTCTTTTTGCTGATGCATTGGCAACTACATTCGGAGCTGTTTTAGGGACAAGTACTGTAACTTCATACGTAGAAAGCTGCGCTGGTGTAGCTTCTGGCGGTAGAACCGGATTAACAGCTGTAAGTACAGCCTTTATGTTCTTCATCGCATTATTCCTTTCTCCACTGTTCCTGATGGTACCTAGTTCGGCAACAGCTCCAGCGCTTATCATTGTGGGTCTGTTTATGATCTCTTCAATCGTTAAAGTTAACTTCGACGACATGACAGAGTCTCTGCCTGCATTCCTTACAATTGTAATGATGCCATTCTGTTACAGTATCGCTCAAGGTATTGTATTCGGATTTCTGAGCTATACTTTCCTGAAAGTATGCACAGGACAAGCAAAGAAAGTATCTATTACCGTATTTGTTATCTCTTTATTATTCCTGATAAAGATGGTTATAGATGGAATGCATTTAGTGTAAATCCTTATAGCTAATCGCTTATAAAATAAAGCCTGCTTATGCAGGCTTTATTTCTTTCCACTAGACAACACCTATAATACTAAGTATCAGTTATCGTCATTATAGCAAAACGAATAATATTATTAACCCTGTATATTTACCAATAAAGTCAAAGGCTGCCAGAAATAATTCTGGCAGCCTTCAACTTTATATATTCTAAGTAACTTATAAATCAAAATTCACTGCTAAAATGGAACTTAATGCTTTTGAAATCCATTTGTGCCATTTGAAGCACATAATTACTATCAGCAAGGAAAACATCGCGTCCTTCCCTATCCTTGGCCATGAACTGGTACTTACGTTTCTTAAATGCTTCCAGTTCTTCCTGATTATCACTTTCTACCCAGCATGCTTTGTACAAACTAAGCGGTTCCCAGCGACAAGCGGCGTTATATTCGTTCAGCAAACGATATTGAATCACTTCAAACTGCAACTGTCCTACTGTACCGATGATTTTTCTGCCATTAAACTGATTAACAAATAACTGAGCCACACCTTCATCCATCAGCTGATCAACACCTTTATTGAGCTGTTTGGTCTTCATCGGATCGGCATTTTCTATGTATTTGAACATTTCCGGAGAAAAACTAGGCAAGCCTTTGAAGTGAAGCTCTTCTCCTTCCGTTATTGTATCACCAATCTTAAAGTTTCCTGTATCGGGGAGACCAATAATATCACCGGGATAAGCTTCTTCAATAGTACTTTTCTTCTGAGCCATGAATTGGGTTGGCGAGGAAAAACGCATGGTCTTTCCATGACGAACATGTTTGTAAGGTGCATTACGCACAAACTTACCTGAACAAACCTTGCAGAAAGCCACACAAGAACGGTGATTAGGATCAATGTTCGCTGTAATCTTAAAAATGAAACCGGTAAATTTATCCTCTTCCGGTTCTACCATTCTTTCTTCAGACTGCACTGGCCGAGGAGACGGAGCTATTTCCACAAAGCAGTCAAGTAGTTCCTTTACACCAAAGTTATTAAGAGCAGAGCCAAAGAATACAGGAGCAACCTCTGCATCAAGATATTCGTTTATATTAAACTCTGAATATACTCCGTCAACCAATTCCAAATCAGAGCGAAGTTTATTTGCCAGTCCTTCTCCTATGCTTTTATCAAGTTGCTCACTATCAATATCAAGTTCTATTTTTTCAGTAACAACTTGCTTGCTTGGCTGGTAAAGGTCTAACTTGCCTTCATATATATTATATACCCCTTTAAAACGGGCTCCCTGTTCAATAGGCCAGCTTAACGGACGAACCTTGATTTGTAATTCAGCTTCAATCTCATCCAGCAAATCAAATGGGTCACGTCCTTCACGGTCCATCTTGTTAACAAAAACAATTACCGGAGTCTTTCTCATGCGGCAGACTTCCATCAATTTACGAGTCTGAGCCTCAACACCTTTGGCACCGTCTACAACGATAATAACACTATCAACGGCAGTCAGCGTACGGAATGTATCTTCAGCAAAATCCTGGTGACCCGGAGTGTCAAGGATGTTCACTTTATAGTCGCGATAATCAAACTCCATTACGGAAGTTGTTACAGAAATACCACGTTGCTTCTCAATCTCCATCCAGTCGGAAGTTGCCGTTTTTTTAATCTTATTAGACTTCACAGCCCCGGCAACCTGAATCTGCCCTCCAAAAAGCAAAAGCTTCTCTGTTAAAGTAGTTTTACCCGCATCCGGGTGAGAGATAATAGCGAAAGTACGCCTTCTTTTTATTTCGTCAAGCATATTTGTTTAATTAATATCATTGATGCATTCTTGTAAGCTCACCTCCCAGTGAGGTATTTCAATGCCAAAAGTCTTTTTTATCTTAGTTTTATCCAATACTGAGTAATGTGGACGTGCTGCTTTTGCAGGATAATCAGCTGTATGAAGTGGACTCACTTTGCAGGTGCAGATCCCTGCCAAACGATGAATAGCTAGCGTGAAATCGTACCATGAACAGACCCCTTCATCACTGAAATGATAAATGCCCGGAACAATTCCTTTATTGATGGCTGCATAAATAGCTCTTGCCAAATCACGTGCATAAGTTGGAGTTCCAATCTGATCGAATATAACACCCAGACTCTCTTTTTCTTTGCCCAGACGAATCATGGTCTTTACAAAATTATTGCCAAAAGTAGAATAAAGCCATGCGGTTCTTATCACAATAGCCTCTGAACAGTTATTCATCACATTCTGTTCTCCTTCCAGCTTAGTGACTCCATAAGCAGATGCAGGGCAAGTCGATTCTTCCTCCGTATACGGAATATGATTTGTTCCGTTGAATACATAATCTGTAGAGATTTGTATCATGGCTGCGCCTCTGCTTTGAGCTGCTTTTGCAAGATATCCGGGAGCTACAGCATTCAGTTTTCTGCATAGATCTAGATTATCTTCAGCTTTATCAACAGCAGTATATGCCGCACAATTCACAATTATATCAATCTCATTCTGAGTAACAAAGGCTTGTATAGCCTGTTCATCACAAATATCAAGTTCCTGTACGTCCGTAAAAAAATAGTTGTATTGATTGTTTTCCGAAGAAAGCAAACGCATTTCATTGCCTAATTGACCATTGGCACCGGTTATCAATATATTTTTCATGACTTAATCGTCTAATTTTAATTCTCCGTTTCTATCTTTTTCGTAATAATTCGACAATAGTGAAAGAAACTTAGCAATTACTTCAAGTGCTTTACCTGTTTCCTGAGAAATTTCCTTTTTTTGAAGCTTTAATAACATGGCTCCATAAAGTGCCTCAAAACATGTTTCCAGTTCAGGTTCTTCTGTGTTTCCGCTTTTGTTGCGTAGTTCCACAATAAAAGGTAATGCTTTATAATAAGCAGCACCATAAAAAGGCTCTTTGGTAGAACGAAGTAACTGCAGATGCAGATCTGTCAATGAGATAATCACATTCTTGTTAATCTGCAAGTGCCCCTTTTCCTGCACATCTTCATCACGCATCATTCCAATAAGGTCTTCATACCATTGGACTAATTTCGCCTTATCGTCGTCATTGATTTTATACTGGCTGATAAAGTCTGATTTCAACTTTTCGATATCACATCCGGCAGCACGGATAAGATCTTCAATCTGCCACATGTATATGAGGTATTCTGCAATATTGGTTTGCTTTAGTTTCTGAGCTATTAACATATTCTTTTAATTAGTAAAGTGCTTTTCCTAACAAGGTAAAGATTAATCCAAGAACAGAGACCACTATTACCACTCCCCCTATTACACGGTTAATCACCCAGATACCTCTGACGTTAAATCTTGTCCGCAGTTTACTAACAAAGAAGGTAAGGGCAAACCACCAGGTAAAGGCTCCTAGAGCTATTGCTAAATAACCAATAATTTGTTCATAAAGGTGAATCTGAGGTGCCACAAAGGTAAAGCGTGCAAAAAGTCCTATAAACAGGAATATAATCAATGGATTAGAAAGCGTTACTGCAAAAGCTGTAATGAAATTATGCAAATATGTACCTGTAGAGGTAGATGCCGGTCGCAATGACTGCACCGGGTTACTTCTAAAAGTATATACCCCAAAAACAAAGAGCATAACACTCCCAAATAACTGAAGATAAAACTGATTTGCAGATATAAAATCAAAAATAAAACTCATGCCATAGCCCGTTAACAGAGCATAAGCAATATCACTTAACGCTGCTCCCAAACCGGTAATAAATCCATACCAGCGTCCTTTATTTAAAGTACGCTGAATACATAGTACCCCTACGGGGCCTAGAGGAGCAGAAACTACCACTCCAATGATAAATCCTTTTATCAACAGGTCTAATATCGATACTTCTATAGCTAACATTTTGCAAAGATGGCACTTTTTTGCGAAATTTGAAGCATTCCTTATACGTTTTTTACCTTATCACACTTCGGTTTAGCTTTTTTAGCAATCATTCTGCAAAAGTGAAAAAAAATCGGCCAGGAATTAACCTGACCGATTTAAACAATCATTTTATAGGTTAAATTCTAATTTCTGTGACGTCCGAATGTAATATTAAAACCAAAACAGAGGTTTGCATTCGCATTACCCATTGGCACATACTGAGGGGTTACACTTGTTATCATGCGATCTGACCCGACAAAGAAAGTAAATCCTTTAGGATGAAAATTGAGCATCCATCCCAGATTAGAGCCAAAAGTGGAATAAGAATAGTTTACCGATGCGCCCAACCATCGCAATGGACTTATATTTGCCGCCAACATAGCCTGAGTCCATGTGTAAGGCTTATTTACATGAGTAGTAGAAAGCAGTCCCACCGAAAGTTTATCATAAAAAGGAAGTTTATATTCCGCTCCCAGATTAATCGTAGTTGCCAACATGGTAGTGCGGCTAACTTTCCCCTCGTCATAAAACTTAGTCATAGCTTTCAGGTCATCTTTTATATTATCAAACTGTGTATCAACATCATTTGGATCTCCTTCTTCCGGATCTACTGCAATATTGTTAAAACCTTCAAAAGTAAATGATTCTTTATTATGGGTAGCCCCTTTCTGATTATTATTCCAGGAAATAAATCCTAAGTCGAGCGCTGAAGCCGACAAGATTAAATTATCCAGTAATTTATAAGTTGCTCCTAAATCAACACCTGCTCCATAACCAGCAGCACCTGCATTTCCTTCTACATCAAAACCATTTATTTCACCGGGATTACTTGCTTTTGTTTTATAATGTCCGCCGCCTACAGCTGTGTTTAGCGTTCCGTTTGCCATAATTTCCCACTTGTCACCAGTCAAAGCAATATCCATACTATCAATCTTACCATTAACATTAGCTATACCTGCCAAAAATTTCAATTTTGCTCCAATCGTTAGCCTATCGTTAACCTTATGAGCATGTCCTAAAGCTAACTCCACATAATTATTTGAGTTTGCAGCAAAGTTATTAATGTGGTAAACGTCCTGATCCATGCCTGTCTTCATAAAGTTAAACAACTCATATGGAAGGTTGAATGAAGTATTAGATTTCAGATTAAGTTCAAAAGTATTAAATCCTCCAAACGCATAAAATCCGGTAGAAAGAATAGTCAATCCCACGTTCGTGTTTATCTGATTATTAGTCTTCAGTTTTCCCAGAAATTGATTCCTGTCAACCGCTGAATTCATAAAAGTGGTAAGATCATATTTACCTGTTGGGTCATTGAATTTATAGATAAAATCAGTCAGTCCCATGGTACTGGTGGTTCCCACATTTATGTTTCCAAGTGCTGGAAAACTAATATAATTTCTATCTCCCATGAAAGCTGGGTTTAGTTGATGGCGATATGTCGCCCCTTCCAGGAAGTATGAAGAGTTCAATGTTTGTGCCGGGATATTTGTAAACGCCCCTCCTGCAAGAAATGTCAATATAATGATTAATAAACGTGATTTCATTTTTTATCTGTTTTAATAGGTGTTTGATTACTTATCGTTTAAATCTATATTCATTCCACCGGATGCTTTTGCTTTTATATTCTTTAACCGGATATATTGGACATCTTTCAAAGGCATGCCATTCACTGTCTCAGTCGATTTCGCAGTTATCTTCAGTAGTAAACCATCTAATTTCTTAATGGCACCACTAGTAGTTTCAGTCAGTTCTATTGTTATGGGAGACTCTTGTGTTTTCCCATCCTTATCACAGGATTGAATAATTCCCGATGTGTTTCCATTTTCGCCTTTCACTTCTACATTTATATCTGTAATTGGCTTTTTATCTATTCCCACAGGAGAAACCTGAAGTTGAAGATTCAAAGGGATATTATTCTCTATCGTTGTGTTAATAGTCACCTTTTTCACATCAAGGTCTTTAATACTCTTATTAATCTCATCAATGGTATCATTATAAACAATAGCTAATCCAGGGCCAAATCTAAATGGTACTTCAACGGAATAACCAATTTTTACTTTATAATTTGTACCTAATTTTATTTTATGTGTAGTACTTTGGTCAGCATGAGCATTCATGATAAACTTAATCTGATCAGGTATCTTTTGAATAAAATAGTTCAGACTATCAATCTTATACTTTACACTTTCAGCAGGACCACTTTTGCCTGTCCGAGAAAGACAAATAATTGTATTTCCACTTGCACCAATCGTAATAGGCTTAGAATCATCATCTTTAACTGTTATATTTCTTATTAATGTTTCATTTCTATATCCTTTCAACGATCCATCTATTATAATTGGAACTGCTGTTTCATTGGTTACATTCAAACGAATCATTGGGTCTAGAACATCCAGTTCAACCTTATCATCTTCCAAAAACTCAGGAATATCCAAAGATATTGGTTTGATATTTACATTAATAGAAGGATCTACTTTTCCGTCAACTTCTGATATAGCAACAGAGGGTATCTGAACTGTAGCTCTCAGTTTCACATCTCCTGTAGAAGCACTTAGACCCGATACAGTAATTGCGCCCGAGAAAGTAACCGGCTTGCTCAGACTCAGAGTTCTTTTACCATTTACAACTTTTATAGCTAAAGCACCGCCTGGTTCATTAGAGAAATCAAAAGACGTAATTTTTATTTGTACCACTTTGGTAGATCCGTTTAAGATCAGTTTATGGTTGGTTAATTGCGGAGAAACTATAAAATCAGGAAAGACCAATTCGAGATCATTAAATACATAACCAACAGCGGAGGTTACGCCAGTAAGAGTTAGTGTAATAGTTGCATCTACTCCACCGTTTTTGGGAGTAATTGTTTTAATGGACTTTACTTCTGTTGGCATATCTTCATTTAACAGAGCCAAATTCCATGAAGTTGCAGGAACAGGAAGTTCCATACTTAAACTACTTCTCCGTGAGGCGCGGGTAGACAAGCCAGCCAGTGTATACAAATTACTTGATTCCCATGTTATAGTAGGTATACTAATATCACTTGCACTTGGAATACTGACATTAACGGCAGGATCGATCGTGTCTTTTTTCATCAAAGAGTATTCTCCGCCATTGAGATGAAGTACATCTGATTCATCCACTTTAATAATTTTACTTAGTTTTATTGAATCTGTACTTCCCACAGGGAGAGCAAGTCCATCTCCTCCAATATGAATAGCCAAGTTTATATCCTTGCTCAGATCATAGCCTTGATCCACACATGAGGCAAATAAAAACGAAGAAACGAATAAACTTACAAGACATTTTTTCAAATAGTTTTTTATCATGGCTATACTGTGTTAATTAACATGAGTTAATGTTATATTGCGCTTTAGGACACAAATCTAACACTTTTTAGGATTACATTCTATATGAATATTATTTTCTTTAAAATAATATTAAAATTTTGAGCCAAAAATACATTAACATTGCCAATTGTGCAAATCCCATTTTCACAAAAACAGATATACCTTGCAGAATAATATGGTTATGCTGTCCAAATTCATACCTTTAAGTCATTTTTAATAATAAACAGCCAACCAGAAAACATGCAAATACATAATCTGGAATAGGGGTTAAATAATACGAACTTCCATCTTTGGTAAGTTCACCGTCAGATATTTGTAAATCTCCCGTCAATAAATTTACGTTTGATATATATCTAACACACCTTTTGATATATATCAAACATACACTATGATATATATCATAATAGTGCTTTGATATATATCATATCCATAAAAGAACTATATGAATTGGATAAAGCACAAATAATAAACGCATTTCTTTCACAGCCCGAGGGATTTACGTAACTTTGCGTGCAAAATAGAAAATAATTCTTCAGAATTATAATAACCCATATATACTTAAAGTGATATGATTCTTTTTTTCAGAACCCCTTCTCAGAGCGTGGTGGCAGTAGAAGCCGACCATGAATTCTCTTCTGAGGACATCAAAAAACTCAGTTGGCTTTTAGGTGAAGCAAATGTGGAAAGCGAAGACCAGTTACAAGGTTATTTTGTTGGCCCTCGTAAGGAAATGATTACTCCTTGGAGCACAAATGCCGTGGAAATTACTCAGAACATGGGTATTGAAGGTATTCTCCGTATAGAAGAATACTTCCCTGTACAAGATGAGAATGCTGATCGTGATCCGATGCTGCAACGTATGTACAAAGGTTTGAATCAAGGCGTGTTTACAACGAATCGTCAACCAGAAGCCATCATTTATATTGATGATCTGGCTGCTTATAACGAAAAAGAAGGTTTAGCTCTTTCACAAGAAGAGATGGATTACCTTATCAACATGGAAAAATCCATGGGACGTAAGCTTACTGACTCTGAGGTTTTTGGTTTTGCACAGATCAACTCAGAGCACTGTCGTCACAAAATCTTCGGCGGAACGTTTATCATTGATGGCAAAGAGATGGAATCTTCACTTTTCCAGATGATTAAAAAGACTACTGCAGAGAATCCTAATAAGATTATTTCTGCCTACAAAGACAATGTTGCCTTTGCAGAAGGTCCGGTAGTAGAGCAATTTGCACCAGCTGATCATTCAACTTCTGATTATTTCCAGATCAAAGATATTAAAACAGTTATTTCACTGAAGGCGGAAACTCATAACTTCCCTACTACTGTAGAGCCATTCAACGGCGCCTCTACAGGAACTGGTGGAGAAATCCGTGACCGTATGGGTGGAGGAAAAGGTTCTTTGCCTATTGCAGGAACAGCTGTTTACATGACTTCTTACCCTCGCACAGACGAAGGCAGAGAATGGGAAGAACTTCTTCCGGTTCGCGAATGGTTATACCAAACTCCTGAACAGATTCTGATCAAAGCATCCAACGGTGCTTCTGACTTCGGAAACAAGTTTGGCCAACCACTCATCTGTGGTTCTGTACTAACTTTCGAGCATAACGAAAACGATGTTCGTTATGGGTACGACAAGGTAATTATGCTTGCCGGCGGTGTAGGCTACGGCACACAACGCGATTGCCTGAAAGGTAAACCTGAAACAGGAAACAAAGTAGTAGTACTGGGTGGTGACAACTACCGTATTGGTTTAGGTGGTGGCTCTGTTTCTTCTGTTGACACAGGACGTTATACCAGCGGAATCGAGTTAAACGCTGTTCAGCGTGCTAATGCGGAAATGCAAAAACGTGCAAACAATGTAGTTCGCGCACTTTGCGAGGAAGATGTAAACCCTATTGTTTCTATTCACGACCACGGATCCGCAGGTCACGTAAACTGTCTTTCAGAATTAGTTGAAGAAAACGGTGGAGTAATTCACATGGATAAACTTCCTATCGGCGACAAGACTTTATCTGCAAAAGAAATTATTGCCAATGAGTCTCAGGAACGTATGGGATTATTAATAAAGGAAGAAGCAATCGAGCATGTACGTAAGATTGCTGAACGTGAACGTGCTCCAATGTACGTAGTGGGTGAAACCACAGGCGACGCACGTTTCGCATTTGAACAAGCTGATGGTGTTCGTCCGTTCGATTTATCTGTTGATCAGATGTTCGGTAGTTCTCCAAAAACTTACATGATTGATAAGACAGTAGAAGCTCACTACGAGAATGCTACTTACAATATTGACAACCTGGACGAATATCTTACCCGCGTGCTTCAACTGGAAGCTGTTGCTTGTAAGGACTGGTTAACTAATAAGGTAGACCGTTCGGTAACCGGAAAGGTTGCCCGTCAGCAATGTCAGGGAGAACTTCAGTTGCCATTGAGCGACTGTGGTGTGGTTGCGCTCGATTACAGAGGAGAAAAAGGTATCGCTACTTCTATAGGTCATGCACCTCAGGCTGCTTTGGCAGATCCTGCTGCAGGTTCTATTCTTGCTGTATCTGAGGCTCTTACCAATCTTGTCTGGGCTCCGCTTGCTGAAGGAATGGATAGCATCTCTTTATCTGCCAACTGGATGTGGCCTTGCCGCTCTATGGAAGGTGAAGATGCACGTCTTTACACCGCTGTAAAAGCGTTATCGGATTTCTGTTGTGACTTGCAAATCAACGTACCTACAGGTAAGGACTCTTTGTCCATGACTCAGAAATACCCAGACGGAAGCAAAGTTGTTTCTCCGGGAACAGTTATCGTTTCTGCCGGAGCAGAGGTTTCTGATATCAAGAAGGTAGTTTCTCCTGTACTGGTAAATGATGAAAAGAGTTACCTTTATCATATAGACTTTAGCTTTGACGAGTTAAAACTTGGTGGTTCTGCTTTTGCTCAATCACTAAATAAGATAGGTGATGATGTACCTTGCGTACAAGACAGCGAATATTTCCGCGATGCATTCCTTGCTATTCAGGAATTAGTAAATAAAGGACTAATCATGGCAGGCCACGATATCTCTGCCGGTGGTTTAATTACTACTTTACTTGAAATGTGCTTTGCAAATACAGAAGGCGGACTTGAAGTTAATCTGGACAAACTAAAAGAAACTGACCTCGTTAAGATTCTATTTGCAGAAAACCCGGGAATTGTTATTCAGGTGAAACACAAAGCAGAAGTAGAAAAGATTCTGGAAGATGCTGGAGTAGGTTTTGTTATGATTGCCAAACCAACTGACGAACGTCACATTCTTGTATCGAAAGACGATGCGACTTATCAGTTTGGTATTGATTATATGCGCGATGTATGGTACTCTTCTTCTTACTTATTAGACAGGAAGCAGTCCATGAACGGTTGTGCCAAAGCTCGTTTCGAGAATTACAAAATGCAGCCGCTGGAATTTGTATACAACAAAGACTTCAAAGGCAAGTTCTCTCAATATGGCATCTCTCCGGATCGCCGCACTCCAAGCGGCATAAAGGCAGCTATTATCCGTGAAAAGGGAACCAATGGTGAGCGAGAAATGGCTTACTCATTATATCTTGCCGGATTTGATGTGAAAGATGTAACTATGACCGACTTAATCAGCGGACGCGAGACATTGGAAGACATCAATATGATTGTTTGTTGCGGAGGTTTCTCTAACTCAGACGTACTTGGTTCTGCCAAAGGATGGGCCGGAGGATTCCTGTTCAATGAAAAAGCAAAATCTGCTCTTGATAAATTCTTTGCCCGTAAGGACACATTAAGTTTAGGAATCTGCAACGGTTGTCAGTTAATGATTGAGTTGGGGTTAATCAATCCTGAGCACGAAAAGAAAACAAAAATGCTACACAATAATTCTCATAAGTTTGAATCTACCTTTATCGGTGTAACCATTCCTACAAACCGTAGTGTGATGTTCGGTTCACTTAGCGGATCTAAATTAGGTATCTGGGTAGCTCATGGAGAAGGGAAATTCTCATTACCTTATGAGGAAGATAAATACAATGTAGTAGCTACATATTCTTATGACGAATATCCTGGTAATCCAAATGGTTCAGATTACAGTGTAGCCGGCCTTGCTTCTGAAGACGGTCGCCATTTGGCAATGATGCCTCACCTTGAAAGAGCTATCTTCCCTTGGCAGAATGCTTATTATCCTGCTGATAGAATAAACTGTGATCAGATTACTCCATGGATGGAAGCATTTGTAAATGCACGCAAGTGGGTCGAAGAACATAAATAGGAACAATCTATTAATATAAAAAAAGAGGCAAAAGTTTAAAACTTTTGCCTCTTTTTTTATACAAATAGACTTAACTAAATTATAAGTTTAAGAAAAAGACAGTCTAGATATATGAATAATAGTACTAAATCAATTTCTAAACCAGAAGAGACGTTCTCCATAAATACTCATCATATAAACAATACAAGAGATCTCTACTATACACGAATATAGAAATAACATGTTGCAAAGCAGGGTTAGCCATTTAGAACATTCCGCTGATATAGTAGATATTCAAATATGTCTAATTATGTATACAAACAGCCACTATAAGACTGTCAAGATTATTATTTTATCTTTTTTCACAAATTTCGCTTATAATGTTTTGATATATCACTTTTTTTTTTGATTTTTGTGATCAGCCAACATAAATTTTCCTAAAAATGAGAAAATTACTGTTTATACTACTTCTCTCCGTAAGCTCTCTAAGCTTCTCACAAGCCTACAAATATATAGGCGTAGAAGACGGGCTAAGCAACAGACACGTATACTGCATCAGTAAAGATAAAAAAGGATATATGTGGTTTCTCACACAAGAAGGAATAGACAGGTACGACGGAATACGGTTCAAACATTATGATCTGAGTACAAATAAGGAGAAGATAAATTGTTTTACAGACATGAACCAGCTTCTCATGGACAAAGAAAATGTTTTATGGGAGATAACCAAAAATGGACAGATTTTCAAATACAATATTAAAATTGACAGATTTCAATTAGTATTCCTCCTAAAGAATAAAGGACCTGTTATTTACTCATATATTGATAATCATAATAACATCTGGCTATGCACTACACATAGTCAATATCTTTACAACATCAATTCTCAGAAACTTATACTAATAAGGGATCTCAATAATAAACCAATCAATGATATTGTCCAGACTGACAGTGATATCTATTATATTGGGACTAATGAAGGAGTATATGCTGCCAAATTACAAAACAATACTTTATTGAGAATACCTCAAAAAGGATTAGATAATCTGCCTGTAAGAATTGAAAAATTATATTATCATAAGGATAATAAGAAATTATTCATCGTAAACCTGGATAAAGGAATCTATGTTTATGATATTCAAAAACAACAGCTACAGTTAACTCAGAGTGGGCTCAATGACATCAGCATTAATGCCATAAAAGCGTTGAACAAAAATGAAGTTCTGATTGCAACCGGTGGAGTAGGCGTTTACAAGATGAATACAGACAGCTATCAGTTATCGCCCTATATTGTTGCCGATTACAATCAGCTTAATGGCATGAATGGTAACACTATAAATGATCTGTATATTGATAATGAAGGACACATTTGGTTATCTAATTACCCTATTGGAATAACCATTCTATATTCCGGGTCTCCTAAATATAAATGGTTCAGACATAGCTTTAGCAATAATAATTCCTTAGTTAATAACCAGGTAAATGCAGTTATAGAAGACAATGAAGGAGATCTTTGGTTTGCCACAAATAATGGTATCAGCATATATTATTCAAAAAAGGAAAGATGGACAAATCTGCTAACAGAGTCAAATACTCATTCAATTATTAAGAACCATGTTTTCATAACTCTTTGTGAAGTAACTCCGGGAGTGATATGGGCTGGAGGATATTCTTCTAATATATACCAGATAAACAAGCACAGTCTGAAAATAAGCTATTTAACTCCTTCCAATTATGCTGGTCATACATTAAAACCTGACAAGTATATTTATTCCATTATCAAAGACAACTATGGATATGTTTGGACTGGCGGTCATTATAATCTGGCACGAATTGATTTAAAAAATAAAAAGCCCTGTATTTATCCTGGAATAAGTTCGGTAAAAGTTATTCTTGAGAAAGATGAAAAACACCTATGGATTGGCTGCGACAACGGTCTGTACATATTAGACAAAGAGAGCGGAAAATTCAAAAACATTAAAATGCCTGAAGGAAAGCCCTACATATATGCTCTACATCAGGAAAACGGATTACTCTATATTGGCACCTGCAGCTCAGGAATGCTGGTATACAATGACAGAACAAA